>CAJUDA010000047.1 GCA_910584875.1 uncultured Eubacterium sp. | reverse complement strand
CTTTGGCAGGCGGGCAGGCGAGCAGACCATCCTTTTTGTCCTTTTCGTATTTATAAAGGATGCCATCCCGGGCATACACCATGTCGTTCCCCTCTTCAACGCAGATTTCTGTGAGCTGGGGACACATCGCCACATTTGAGGTGTAGTTGGACTGCTCGGTGTCCAGATCGTCCTCCAGCCATTGTAAGTGGACTTGTTTGCCGATCACCATCTTTTTTGCGTCTTTGTGTCCGGTATACCATAAAATGACACCAAGTGTATTTTCTTTGTCTGTGTCAAATTCGAATTCTCCATCATAATTTCCATGTACATATAAAATATTGCCCTTTAACTGAGAACCAGTATCTCGCTGTCCAGCAGACTGTTCATCTGTTGTAGGTGATGGTGTCAGTGAAACAGGGGATTCTCTTCCTTCTTTATTTTGGCAGGCAGTCAAAAGAGTTATTATAAAGCAAAGAAATAGTAGAGTTTGAGGTTTTTCTATAAATGACTTAAAATACATTTTTGGCTCCTTTCAGCAGTCTATTTTTTGGAAATTGACACATTCTGATATTTTTTCCCTTCTGACGCATTGGAAACTTCCGTGACATATTGTTTTATGTTGATCATCCGATATTTTGTGGCGTCCCTGGCAGCAGAAAATTCTTTGTAAGTACCAGGCAATGGATTTTTTTCCGTTCCCTGATGATAGCGCTGGATGGCGGCATTCACTGCCTTTTCCGCATGCTTCCATCGCTGGTCGCGATAGTCATTTGTATTGTCTGCTGCATCATCGTCATGGGTAATCCTGTTTCCATTTTTGTAACAGGTACTGTGGGCGAAAGCATCTGCCAGGCTGTGCATTGCCATCCCCCACATAAATGCCCGTTTCTGCTCTCTGGTAGGTACGGTATCATGATAGTGCCGTTTCCAGTCAATCCGCCCGATACTGTCTTTTATATACTTTGCTACAGTTGCATGGGCAGAATTCTTCGGCATTGCCACTGCTTGTTTTGTTTTCATCTCATTTGCCAGCTGCGTTTCAAATATATAGGCAAAGACATAGTTGCAGGAGAAATTTTTTACCAGACTTCGTTTATAGTAGCCGTGCCACCACGGATTATGCTTCATCCCGCGGAATAAATATAATGTTTTCCAATTACCATTTTCTTTTATTCTTCCTGCTTCATAATAAGCACCCTGGGAATCCGGGAAACGTGCCCCCATTTTCAGGTCTTTCAGATATTTTTTGTTGGTATCCTTTATTATCTTTTCATGATCCTTGGTCGCCCAGCACCCTTTCACGCAGCCGGTATCTTCAAATATGGTAACCGGTTTTTTGTTATGTATGTTTGTTCCCGTAGTTCCCTTTTTGTAATTTTTCTTGAAGGTATCATATTGTTTCAGTGCATAATCAAGATCGATCAGACCACTTCCATATTCTTCCGGGGAGCCATAGCTGTTTGCCGATGCGCACAGGAGATCCCGGACAAAGTCAGGAGAGACATTCCGATCCTTTTCCATGATCCGGGCGGCAGCTCCCGCTGCCTGGGGTGCGGCAAGGCTTGTTCCTGATGCTACCTGTTCGCTGCCAAACATCCCGGTACTGCGGACGGATTCTCCCGGTGCTACCAGATCGATTTCGGTACCCGTGGCACTGCTGTCCGCGATATCTCCTTTTTGGTCGACGGAACCTACTGCCAGTACCTCATCAAAGGCGGCGGGATACTGCACGGTGGAATCCGTACCGGCTTTGGCAGCTGATCCGGTGTTACCTGCAGCAGCAATAACCAGGATCCCGGCGTTTCTGGCATCCTGTACTGCCTGTCTCAGGGCATGTGAGTAAGTACCGACACCGAAACTCATGTTGATGATATCGGCTTTTTTCCCGATCGCCATATAGATTCCTTCTATGACACGGCTGACCGGAGAACGGTTCTCATCATCCAGGACCCGGA
>CAJUDA010000046.1 GCA_910584875.1 uncultured Eubacterium sp. | reverse complement strand
GGCAACTACGCCCCTTGTGGACTTTCACCACAGACTGACGGCATGCCCGTCATACCTAAAAAAAGCGTCGTAAGAAACCGACGCTTCCAAGAACGACTATAAGTCGTTCTTGCTCCGCACGAAGCGAACTTTCCTAATAAAAAAGCGTCGTGAGAAACCGACGCTTTGCACAGGGCGATTTTTCATAGCCGGGCAGGGATCACCCGGCTTCCCCTTTCCTGTATTTATCTTAACACTGTAAGCAGGCAGTTTTCTGTTGTTTTTTAATCATCAATCCCTCTGTCACCAGTCTTTATCCTTCACATGCTCCTTCAAATTGGGGCAGTTATCAAAAGCATTTTCCTCAACATTAGAAATCTTTTTCTTGTTTTTCACGACCACTTTCCTGAGATTTTTGCAATCGCTAAATGTATATTCCTTGATTTCTTTCAGTCTGGATGGCAGGTAAACTTCTCTTAAATGATCCGCACCCAGAAATGCACACGGAGAAATTCCCCATGTGTTGTCTGGTGCCTTATAGACCCGGTCTGTCTTTCCGGCAGGATAGGCGACCACCCGGGTATATTCCAGAAATTCACGTCTATACAGGACTCCATCTTTTGTGTAAAAGAGGGTGTCCTTATTACTTTTTTTATCTACCTGGATACTTTTACAGGATTTCATATTCGCAAAACAGGCATTATAAAGAAACGATGCCGGAAAACGCACAGACGTTATACCGGAACAGCCGAAAAAGGCACAGCGTCCGATGTACTCTACATTTTCCGGTACCCGGACACTCCCTTTTTTGCGAGGGACGCAGAAGACAAGCTGATCACCATCGGTATACTGGTCGGCTCCCTTCCGTTTGATCAGCATACCGTCTTTGGCATACAGAAACGGGTTTCCTTTTTCCACGACCACTTCTTTCACCAGAGGGGCATCCTGCAGACGCGATCCATACCAGGGATCTATGGAACTATCTAAAACGGATTCCTCCGTAAGAATCCCTGCATCCTCGCAGAACACGATCTTCTCCGCTTTTTTCGTCCTGCGGTCTGATAAATCGTATGGATCCACCCAGCCATGGACATAAATGGTTTTTCTGTCCCTGCTCACACTGATTTTCCCATATTTCTGACCAGGTGGGAGCGGGTCAAATTTTTCTTCTATGCCAATCTCCATTGTCGGTTCTGGAGTTTCTGCCGGCTCCGGCGTCGCTGTTGGTTCCATATCTTTCCCTGATGCTTTTTCATTGCCCGCTATTTCACTGGCTGGCGGTTTGTCGGAAGTATTGCCACATCCCGTCAGCAGGAACAGCAGGAGCAGGCTGGCAGTCAGATACCGGCGTTTTAGATGTTTCGTTTTCATAGTGATCTTTTGCCGGGCAGGGATCACCCGGCTTCCCCTTTCCTGTATTTATCTTAACACTGTAAGCAGGCAGTTTTCTGTTGTTTTTTAATCATCAATCCCATACTAATCAATCCTAATCCTTCACGTGCTCTTTCAAATTGGGACAGTTAAAAAATGCCATTCCATCTACAAAGGAAATCTTTTTTTTGTTTTTTACGACCACTTTCCTCAGATTTTTACAATCACTAAATGTATATTCATAGATTTTCTTCAGTCTGGAAGGCAGGTAAACTTCTCTTAAATGATCCGCACCCAGAAACGCACACGGAGAAATTTCCCATGTGTTTTCTGGCGCCTTATAGACCCTGTCTGTCTTTCCGGCAGGATAGGCGACCACCCGGGAATATTCCAGGAATTCACGGTTATACAGGACTCCATCTTTTGTATAAAGGAGGGTGTCCTTATTACTTTTTTTATCTACCTGGATACTTTTACAGGATTTCATATCCGCAAAACAGCCTGCATAGAGAGCTGATGATGCCGGAAAACGGACCGACGTTATGCCGGAACAACCAATAAAGGCACAGCGTCCAATGCACTCTACACTTTCCGGCACCCGGACAGCGCCCTTTTTGCGGGGAACGCAGAAGATAAGCTGATCACCATCGGTATACTGGTCGGCTCCCTTCCGTTTGATCAGCATACTGTCTTTGGCATACAGAAACGGGTTTCCTTTTTCCACGACCACCTCCTTCACCAGAGGAGCACTATTCAGATACGATGCATAAGAAGCATCTATGGAACCATCAAAATCACATTCTTCCGCAAGGATCCCCGCATCTTCGCAGAATACGATCTTCTCCGCTTTTTTCGTCCTGCGGTCTGATAAATCGTATGGATCCACCCAGCCATGGACATAGATGGTTTTCCTGTCCCTGCTCACACTGATTTTCCCATATTTCTGACCGGGTGGGAGCGGGTCAAATTCTTCTTCTATGTGCACCTCTTCTGTCGGTTCTGGTGTTTCTGCCGGCTCTGGCGTCGCTGTTGGTTCCATATCTTTCCCCGATGATTTTTCATTTCCCACTATTTCACTGGCTGGCGGTTTGTCGGCAGTATTGCCACATCCTGTCAACAGGAACAGCAGGAGCAGGCTGGCAGTCAGATACCGGCGTATAAAATGTTTTGTTTTCATATTGTCCTCCCCACCTATTTATATGATTTGGATCTGTTTTTAAAACTTGAGGCAGCTCCCTCCCCGAACACTGCCTTTATATTCTCATAGATATTCGCAAGCTGAAATGTGTATTGGGTACATACCGGGTAATAATCCGACCAGCTCCCGTCTGTATTTGAGTTATATTTCTTGAGGGCACTGGCTACTGCCTGGGACGCACAGTCCCACCGCTTTGGATAATAGAGTTCATTGTCGGCGTGTTCCCATACATTTACTTCCTTGATTTCTCCATTTATGACTTTTTTGATTGTTTTATGCGTGATCACTTCTCCTTTTACTACAGCGCTGTGGGCAAAGGTGTCGGATAAGTGATGGATCGCCATCCCCCAGAGAAAGTCTCTCTTTTGTTTCTTAGACAGCGCTTTATCAAACAGGTTTTTCCAGTCAATTTTGGCGATGTCATCGTTTATTTCCTTTTTGATCGTACCGGACAATCCGGGACACGGGGGCGTACCGCCTTTTGTAATCGCATTTGCCAGCCTTGTCTCATAGAGATAGGCAGCGACATAGTTACACAGATAGCTGCCATTCTGTGTTTTTTGAAAATATCCATGCCACCACGGATTGTTTCTCATGCCCCGGTAGCGAAAATATTTGGGTTTATTAGTTTTTTTATTCCACTCCGTGACATACCGTTTTTCTCTACTATCATTAAATCTTGCGCCCTCTTTTACATATTCATTATTGTTCTTTACCAGTTTTTCATGGTTATCCGTACTCCAGCACCCCTTCACACATCCCGTATCTTTGAACACAGGCACCTTTTCCTTATTTTCTGGTATGCCGGCATCCATATCTTTCGTTTCTTTATACTGCTTCTTAAAGGAATCATAGTGTTCCAGCGCATAGCCGGCATCGATCAGTCCTGCCCCGTATTCGTCCGCTTCGCCATAGGCATTGGCAGATGCTGTCAGTAGTTCCCGGACAAAGTCCGGGGATACATCTTTGTCTCTCTCCAGGATCAGTGCTGCTGCCCCGGCTGCCTGGGGCGCGGCAAGGCTTGTTCCTGACTCCACAACCTCTCCGTTTCCAAACATCCCGGTGCTCTTTACCAATTCACCTGGCGCCGTAAGACTGATTTCTGTCCCGGTCGCACTGCTGTCTGCCCGTTCCCCCCGCTTATCTACTGAGCCGACTGCCAGCACCCCATCCAGCGCCGCCGGGTACTGTACGGTGGATACTGTCCCCGCATCACCGGCAGATCCGGTATTTCCAGCGGCGGCAATCACGAGGATCCCGGCGTCTTCGGCATCCTGTACTGCCTGTGCCAGCGCCTGTGAATACGTATCCACCCCGAAGCTCATGTTGATGATGTCTGCCTTTGCTTCGATCGCCATAT
>CAJUDA010000045.1 GCA_910584875.1 uncultured Eubacterium sp. | reverse complement strand
TAAAATTTGTTTTTTAGAATTTTTCAAGGTTGTTTCACTGTTCAGTTATCAAGGTTCAATGTGGCATATAATCCCATCATATACCACTGCTATCTGCACACCCAAAAGCTTGTATAAAAACTTTCTTCTGTGCGTCAGCGAATATTATTTTACCAAAATATTCCCTGCTTGTCAACACTTTTTTTCACTTATTTTAATTTCTTAAAACGTTACTATTTTGCGTCAACGGTTAGTATCTTACCAAACAGGTCGAGTTTTGTCAATACATTTTTTTAAAATCTTTGTTCCTGCTCAGATAAATCCCCCGTCTGGTAACATCCTGCCGACAGATTTCTCAAATAAACGTTCCTCAAACCATTGCAGCCGCAGTATCCCGGAAACACAAATCAGGGTTTTCAATAAAAAAATATGGAAAGCATTGTCTTATCTGCTTTCCATATTTTATGTGTGTATATCCCATGCACACAACGAACGGAGAAGGAGGGATTTGAACCCTCGCGCCGCTATTAACGACCTACTCCCTTTCCAGGGGAGCCCCTTCAGCCGCTTGGGTACTTCTCCATAGCTGAATATATTTTTCTATATACAATTTGATAATTGTAAACGGAGAAGGTGGGATTCGAACCCACGGCCCCTTTCGGAGTCACCGGTTTTCAAGACCGGCTCCTTAAACCACTCGGACACCTCTCCAAGACTGCTTGAACAGTATACCATTCCTCCCTGTAAAATGTCAAGAGTAATTTCAAAGTTTTCAACAAACCCTGGAAGCTTTAAACCCTGTCCACCAGAAGTCCCGATAAACTCCTCAGATTCCCCGCTCGCCCAGTCTGAGATTGGGCACAGCATTCAGATCCAGTCCATGACGGACTCCCTTCTGATATTCATAATATCCGGCGGCACCGATCATCGCCGCATTGTCGGTACACAATAACGGTGTGGGCATATAAAAAGAATACCCCTGCTGTTCACAGGCAGATTTCATTTCACTGCGCAGCCCGCTGTTGCAGGCAACTCCTCCTGCAATGGCTATTTTCGCAATACCGTGGTCCTGCGCTGCCAGCATCGTGTGACTGACCAGCACATCCACAACCGCTTTCTGAAAAGAGGCGGCGATATCTGCCTCAGAATACCGGATTCCTTTCATCCGGCAGCCATTCATATAATTAAGAACCGCCGACTTAACACCGCTGAAACTAAAATCATAGGGCGCCCCCTCAATGGAAGCCCGGGGAAATTCAATCGCTTCCGGATTCCCCTCAGCAGACAACTTATCGATTTTGGGACCGCCCGGATAACCGAGTCCGATCGCCCTGGCAACTTTGTCAAAAGCTTCTCCCGCTGCATCATCACGGGTTCTCCCCAGAATTTCATACTCGCCATAGTCCTTAACAATAACCAGATGGCTGTGCCCTCCCGATGCCACCAGACATAAAAACGGCGGCTCAAGGTCAGGATTCGCAATATAATTGGCGGCGATATGCCCCTCAATATGATGGACGCCCACTAATGGCAGCTCTGCCGCATAACTTAATGCCTTTGCTGTTCCGACACCGACAAGCAGGGCTCCCACTAATCCAGGGCCATAAGTGACACAAACAGCATCCATGTCATCCAGTGTCCTGCCGGATTCTCCAAGAGCCTCTTCTATGACCTGATTGATTTTTTCTATATGTTTTCTGGATGCGATTTCCGGTACCACGCCTCCATACAGTTTGTGAATATCGATCTGGGATGATATGATATTAGAAAGAACCTGCCTGCCATTTACGACAACTGCCGCCGCCGTCTCATCGCAGGAACTCTCTATCGCCAGAACGGTTACTTCTTTTTTATCCAAAACTTACCTCTATTCTTTACTATTTCACATCTTCTTTTGATGCCGGTTCCTGTTTTGTTTCCTGAAAACCGATCACTTTCCATTTGCCGTCTTCTTTTCCCAGAATAAAGTCCTGATAAACCTGCATATAACCGCCCTTTTTCCGGGTGATAAGACAGGTAATGCGGAGATACGCACATTCCTGTTTGTTTACTGTTTTATACCGTACGTTAGAATCTGCATCGGAATCGTATTTGACAATTTTATTTTTCTTCTTCCAGAATTCCTCCAGTTCACTTTTTAACGCCTTGATATGCGCCCCTTCTTCATTCTGTTTCAGAAGTTCTGTACTATACATTACTCTGAGCTGCTTCACCAGTGCTTCTACCTTCTCCTCATCCATGCTGTTATTATACAGGCACTTATTGATCCTGCCCCACAGCTTCATGACTTCTGCCGGAGTCTCCGGATAACCATTTTCTATATCCTTGGCGATCAGCTTCTCAACTTCGGTTGCCGGTTTTTGATCTGAATTCATCTCCTGCTGTCTTTTCATAAACTGATAATAAGCGATCAGCGCACCTACTACAACAAGGATCATCAGAAAAACAAATATAATGATCTTATTTTTGCTGCTGCCCTTCCTCTTCCCCATAAACATCCCTCCTGTCTGTCTCAGTCCTTATCAAATACCAGAGTTCTTGTTTTACGGTTCTTTCCCGGTTTTGTATAAGGGAAAATATCCCTTGCCTCTTTAATATACAAATCCGGACGCACCAGCGACGGGCTAAAATGTGTCAGCCATAATTCCGCGACCCCTGCCTCTTTCGCCAGTTCTGCCGCCTCTGTAAATGTCATGTGACGGTTTTCCCTTGCTTTCGCCGCCATCTCCGGCTCCCCGTACATTCCCTCACAGATAAACAGATCCGATCCCTTTGCCATCTGTGCGATCTCCGGCACTGGTCTGGTATCCGTACAATACGTTACTTTCAACCCCTTCCTTGGCGCTCCCAGCACCATATCCGGTGTATATTCCACTCCCTCCATTGTCACTGTTTCATTCTTTTGCAGGCGGTTCCATGCTGGCACGGGCACCTGATTCTGCTTCGCCTTTTCCACATCAAATCTGCCGGCCCTGTGGATGATCTGGCTGTATCCATAGCAGGGAACAGTATGTTTTACACGGAACGCTGCCAGCTCATACCCATATATCATTATATTATGGACTTTCTCCGTCAGTTCCTGATAACGGATCTCAAAAGGGAGCCCGGGGGCGATCACCAGTAATGACTCCACAACCCGTTTCATCCCTTTGGGACCAATCATCGTCAGTGGCTTCGTCCGCTCTGCATTCCCCATGGAAAGAAGAAGTCCCGGCAGACCGCTTACATGATCGCCGTGTGTATGCGTAATACAGATCGTATCGATATCATGCATACTCCACCCCTGCTCCCGGATGCTGACCTGTGTTCCTTCCCCACAGTCAATCAGCAGACTACTCCCATTAAACCGGGTCATCAACGCAGTAAGTGCCCTCCCTGGCAGCGGCATCATACCACTGGTTCCCAAAAGGCATACATCCAGCATGATCGTAACCTCCAATTATCCTGTTATGTCTTATTTTACCACAAATGTCATTCTTTTTCAAATGTTCGACTGCCTGCTACGCCAGATGCTGTTTCAGTATCTGTACCACATCCCCATAACTTTTTGTCATGGCGTCAAGCAGTTCCTGTACCTTCTGCTGCTCACTATCTGACAATGTTTCTTTATTCCGCAAAATCTCTGTCAGTTCAGAAACCTGCTCCGTTACCGGACTCAGACTCAGGTTGCCGCAGACGCCCTTCAGGCTGTGCGCATACTCAAATGCTTCCGGATACTGTTTCTGTTCGATACTGTTTTTCATTCCTTCAAAACTGGTATCCTGTAAAAATTTCCCCAAAAATTTCACATAGAGATCCTGCTTCCCAACAAACCGTGCCACCCCGGTATCCACATCTACACCATACTCTTTCAACTGGTCTAATAATTCCATCCTCATATTCCTCCCATTTTTATGACGTTATTTATAAGAAAAGTCTTTTTTATAACATACCATATCCTAAAATGAAGTTCAAGCATAAAGCCCGAATTTCCCTATTCAATCGAGTAGGGGAGATTTTCCTCTCCCCTCTCACACCACCAGTACGTGCCGTTC
>CAJUDA010000044.1 GCA_910584875.1 uncultured Eubacterium sp. | reverse complement strand
AAAACAATCCGAAAATTATTTTGAAACAGCTCCACGATGGATTTATTATTACAGTGCCCCAGGGGCATAAATGATATAAGAGTATTGCTCCATAAGTTATGGGGCAATACTATCTTTAGATAAATTTATAGAAAAAGAAGTACATAATGAAACATAGAAAAATACTTATTTTAATTCCCTTTAATACTATAATAGTTATACTTCTTTTCCCGCCCATTATCCAGGCAAAGACCATATCTCTTCCTGCCCCTGTCAAAGTCCGGGCAAAAGCTGCCAGGAGAAACGATTAAAACTGACATAGAAAAAAGGCAGCAAAAAAACTTACAGTCCATTGAGCTATGAAGTCACTGCCATCCCCTACAAAAAAATGGCTAAAAAAGTATCTGCACAGATATAAAACCGAGCCGTCATGCCAGAAACAAAAAAGCTAAAGTATATGACAATGGAGATTCAGGTTGCCCCTGGTATCATCCAGTTTATACTAAATGGAAACCTTGGTGATAAGTATATTTTTATTTGAAGATACCAGTGCCGAAAATAGCGATAATCCCTCTATCTAAATAGAAGAAACCAGTGACTATTTCAAACCTGGAGTATAACATCGATTTATTTCAATAATATACAACGACAACCCAGGGAACCCTTTGTATCATCAAAGGCGTTCCCTGAGTTTTATGCTTGTATACAGCGCCTGTTTCCTACTGCGGCGCCACTTCTTTTAAGATCAGGAGGATATCCCCCTCCTCCAGATTTTCATTTTCCATCTGGTTGATGGACATAATGGATTCTGTCGTAGTAAAAAATCTCTTGGCAATGTCCCACAGTTCTTCGCCCGCCTGAACGACATACCCGATGATCCCCGGTTCCCGGCTGCGCGCCTTCCAGTCGATCGGCTCACTGTCGAAGCTCACGACGATCGGTTCTTCAATGCGCTCAAATGCGATCAGATCCAGGGCTGCCACTGCCTTGATCTCGATTTCCTTATCCCCGGTAACGCTTCCGCTGATCTGCTCCAGCGAACCATGCAGCCATACATTGCTGCTCTCATTCAGACCCTCTGCCTCGACAAACTGCGAGAAGGGAATCACCCCTTTTACCGATACAAGCGGAATTCTCTCATCCTCTGTCAGATACAGCACACTGACATCCACGACGCCTTCTACCTGTACCCCGTTTTCCTGCTGCTCCTTTGAATCGATGCGCAGTTCACCACTGACGTCCCAGATCTGCAGGGGGATATGGCCCTCTGCCGAGGGGATTTTACCGCTGATCCGTGTGCGGCTCTTATTTTGTACGATCAGATTCTCAAAATAAGAATCTTCAAATACCGGCTGGCATTTCTCCTTCGTAGAATAAAAATCCGTCAGCAGTTCCAGCTGGTCCTGACCATATACCTTGATATCAAAATCAATGACAAGCTCGGCATCCAGCACACGGCTTTCCCCATCTTCGTCATCCTTAATCTCCAGATCGCGGCTGTGTATCCCCGTGATGACCTGAGGCACCATATCGGCATCACAACCGCTGCAGTCGATACGTCCCTCAATGGGCATGGTATTGTCATAGAAATTCATCTCGGGCGTTTCACTATCACTCAGGTAGATCACAAAAAGATGCGCCTGGCCGTTTACCGTCAATTCATTTTCATTGACACGGGTATCCATCTCTCCCAGCCGGAAATCCGAATACAGGATCTGTCCGATGGCGTCTTTGGTTCCCGGTATCTTCCACTCGTCTCTCACCCGGAGGGTATCCTTTTTGGTAAATACCAGACGGGATATATCCAGCGTCTTCCTGCGGGAAAATACATTATCTGCCTCCTCCAGATCCACGGCACCTTCCCCGTCGCACACTGTCTCTGCTGACACCTCCAGACTGAAGATCGCCTTCAGTCCCAGCTTGCGCGAATTGATCAGCTCACTGCGCAGATCTTCGATCGTACAATGAACCGTTAATTCATCATCCCGGTCCGCACATGGCAGAGGCACCATCTCTTCAAAAGGAATGCTCCCCCTCATCTCACTGACCGGCATATCACCGTCCACCGCATAAAGGATCTGGAAAACCAGCTCTCCTTTAATACTAGCTTTGCCGTCCAGCATCCGCGCCTCCTCGATCTGCACGTCTGCCTGCTCTTTCATGATCGACAGTGCGTCCGGTTTGGCGTCCGGCACATTGAAATCACGATCCAGTGTGACCTGCCGGCTTTCCCGGCAGTTGCATTTATTCATATGCACACGTTGTGTAATCAGTCTCACTAAAAAATGCCCCCTCGTCCTTTTTATGTATATAAAGAATATATTCCCGGGTCCGGCAAAATAGAACCAGTACAAAAAAAGCCATGTAACATTCCCGGTCCGGGTTTGCCCATGGCTTCTGTCCTCTATCCAAAGATCAACACAATCTAAGCTGTACATCCTTTGTGATCACATCCGTATAGCTGTATGATACCTTCTGGCAGCTGTCCTCTGCCTCGTTTTTTACTTCCACCAGAAAGATACACGGATATATCTCAGTGATAACCCCTTCTGTCACATCATACTTATGGCGACCCAGATTACTCTTTACCTGAACCCTGCTGCCCACATGCTTTGCCACTGCACGCCGGACATTGCCCACATTAGCATTTACCATATAAGTTCCCTCCGTTCTATCAGGACACAATATGTCGCCAGTTACTCTGCCAGTATACCATATCCTGTGTCCTTTGTCAATTTTTGGAACTACATAGCCCCTTTGTCCCAGAGGACATACGCAGCCACTCTATTAACATTATATGGAATTGTGCCAGAATTATTCTCCTTATCCCATTTTTTCCAAAATCCTGTCAAAAATACAACGTGCTGTCTCTTCTTTTGACAGGATGGGAAGTTCCTCCGTATCCTCCTCTGTGATCAGCGTTACTACATTGGTATCTGTACCAAATCCGGCGCCCTCCTGCCGGAGATGATTGGCGGCGATCATATCCGCCTTCTTTTTATACAGTTTTGCCCGCGAATTTTCCACAAGATTCTCGGTCTCCATGGAAAAACCGCACACAAACTGATCTTCTCTTTTATGTTCGCCAAGCCAGGCAAGGATATCCTTCGTCCTCACAAGGGAAAGCACTGTGTCCCCTTCTTTTTTCTTGATCTTCTGGTCACTGATCTCTGCCGGGGTGTAATCGGCGACGGCTGCTGCCTTGACAATGATATCATGAGCGTCTGCCTGGCTGCGGACAGCCTCATACATATCCTGTGCGCTCTCCACCGGGATCATACGGACGCCCAGGGGAGCCGCCAGTCCTCTGGCTGCGCTCACAAGCGTCACTGCGGCGCCCCGCCGTGCGGCTGTGCGGGCAAGCGCATATCCCATCTTTCCCGTGGAATGATTGGTGATATAACGCACGGGATCCAGGGCTTCCCTGGTAGCTCCCGCCGTCACAAGCACACGTTTCCCTGTCATATCATGTTCATACTGGATCTCCTGCAGAATATAGTCCAGCAGTGTATCTTCCGACGGCATCTTTCCCCTGCCGACTGCCTTGCAGGCGAGCAGACCGGTATCCGGCTCGATCACCTCCATCCCAAAGTCCCTCAGTATCTGGATATTAGACTGGACGACGGGATTGTCATACATATTTGTATTCATCGCCGGAGCCACAATCTTTTTACAGCGGCAGGCGAGCAGCGTCGTACTCAGCATATCATCGGCGATGCCATGTGCCATTTTGGCAATGATATTGGCAGATGCCGGTGCGACCAGAACGACATCCGCTTTTTCTCCCAGCGCCACATGCTCAATGTTGTAATTAAAATTTCTGTCAAACGTATCTACCAGACACTTATGGTTTGTCAATGTCTCAAAGGTAATGGGATTGATGAAATTTGTCGCATTTTCTGTCATCAGTACATGGACATCGGCATGCAGCTTCGTCAGCATACTGGTGAGGTTCGCGATCTTATAGGCAGCGATACTCCCCGTCACCCCAAGGACTACTGTTTTTCCCTGTAACATTTTCTCCTCCCTGCTGTTGTCACTCCGAAAGCTGTCCGTGTTTTTCATAGTTGGACACTCTCTTGATCTGGTTTTTTTCGTCCACAAATACGACCTTCGGCTTATGTCCCTTCGCTTCCTCCGGCGTCACTTCACAATAACTCATAATAATGATATGGTCTCTTTCCCGCACCATCCGGGCCGCTGCGCCATTCAGACAGATCATGCCGCTCCCCGGCTCTCCGGCTATCGTGTACGTCTCAAAACGGCTGCCGTTTTCCACATCCACGATCTGAACCTTTTCGTATTCAAAAATCCCTGCCGCCTCCATCAGCACCGGATCAACTGTGATACTTCCTACATAATCCAATTCCGCCTGTACGACAACAGCGCGGTGGATCTTTCCCTTTAGCATCTGGATTGTCATTACTGGTTCCTCCTTTTTTCTGATACCTGTCCGTTTCCTTATTGTGAAATGATAAAATTATCGATCAGACGTGTTTTGCCAATATAGACTGCCACGGCGGTAAGCACCGTCCCCTCTATCGTCTGGATGCTCTCGATGCGGTCAAAGTCCACGACCTCGACATAATCAATCTTTGCCAGCGGTTCTGACTGGATGATCTCTGTAATTTCTTTCACCACGGCATCCGCCTGCTTTTCGCCGTTCTGGATCATCTCCCTGCCCCGCACGAGCGCTTTGTGAAGTATCGTCGCCGCCTCTCTCTCTTCCGGGGAGAGATAGGTGTTGCGGGAGCTTTTTGCCAGTCCGTCTTCTTCCCGGATAATGGGACAGCCGACGATCTCCAGATCAAAATTGAGATCGCGTACCATGCGCCGGATCACAGCCAGCTGCTGCGCATCCTTCTGCCCAAAATAGGCACGGTCCGGCTGCACAATATGAAACAGCTTGCTGACTACCGTACACACTCCGCGGAAATGCGTCGGTCTTGTCTTGCCGCAGAGCCCCTTCGTCAGTCCGTCCATATCGACCCAGGTGCAGAAATCGTCAAAATACATATCTTCTTTCTCTGGATGGAAGATCAGGGAAGCGCCCGCCTCTTCACACAGTGCGGCATCCCGGTCCAGATCTCTTGGATAGGTGGCAAGATCCTCTCCCGGTCCAAACTGGGTGGGATTGACAAAGACACTCACCACAACCCTGTCATTCTGCTCCACCGCCTTGTCGATCAGGCTCTTATGCCCCTCATGGAGATACCCCATCGTAGGTACCAGTCCTACACTGAGCCCCCCGGCTCTCCACTCTCTCACCTGTTGTCTCACATCATCTACCGCTGATACTATTTTCATCGCTCCGGTTTCCTTTCTCAATACAATTTTTCGATCACGTCATCATCGATCTGATACTCATGCTCCGCTGCCGGAAATGCCCCGCTGCCGACCTCCTCGATATAAGAGCGGAACGCCTCTTTCATAATCGTGCCCAGATCGGCGTACCGCTTGACAAATTTCGGAGTAAAATCAGAGAACATCCCCAAAAGATCCTGATATACCAGCACCTGGCCGTCACAGCCGTTTCCTGCGCCGATACCGATCGTAGGGATGCGAAGCTCCCGGCTCACAAGATCCCCCAGCTTCTTCGGGATGCCTTCCAGCACCACGGCAAACGCCCTGGCTTCTTCCACTGCTCTGGCGTCCTCCAGCACTTTTTTCGCCGCCGCCTCGGATTTTCCCTGTACTTTGAATCCACCAAAGGCATGGATGGACTGGGGAGTCAGTCCCACATGGGCGCACACCGGAATCCCGGCATTTACGATCGCCCGGATCTGCGGGCATACTTCTACGCCGCCTTCCAGTTTTACCGCCCCCGCACGTCCCTCTTTCATCAGACGTCCGGCATTGACCACGGCATCATATACCGATGTCTGATAAGACATAAACGGCATATCAATGATGACCAGGGCATTTTTCGCCCCTCTCGCCACAGCGGCGCCATGATGGATCATATCTTCCATCGTCACCGATATCGTATCCTCGTATCCAAGCATTACATTTCCCAGGGAGTCCCCTACCAGGATACTGTTTACACCTGCCTCATCTTCCAGCTTCGCCGTCGAATAATCATACGCCGTAAGCATCGTGAGCTTCTCACCCTTTTCTTTTGCCTGCTGAAATGTTACTACTGTGTTTTTCACATTGTCCTCCGATCACGCATTTTCTTTTCCATGCGGTTTTTCTATTACTTTCAGGATCTCTCCATATTCTTTGTCTGGATTTTTTCTCCTGGCTGTCTCTACCAGTTTCTGTGCCAGACTGGTATATACCTCCCTCTCCTCCTCTGTCAGTACCGCCAGATGTTTCCTGACCGTCTCCACATCGTTCCTCTCAATGGGACCGGTAAGCGCCTGCTCTGGCGATGTGGCAAGCAGATTCTCTATATTGTTCCGCACAAGAGGCTCCACCAGAAGGCGCGCCGCTGCTTCTTCAAAGCCGCAGTCCTGCAGCATATCGATGCTCATCTGATACAGACCGATCATCATATTGCTGACCATGGACGCCGCCGCATGATACCGTTCTTTTTTAGCGGAATCGATAACGAAGTGCCGGATTCCCGCCTGTGCCAATACCAGATCGACACGATCCAGCGCATGACTGTCCCCTTCCATGGTGAAGAGTACCTGATTTAATTGCTGCCAGGATGTTTCTTTGCTGCTGAACGCATACATAGGATGGACAGAACAGCCGGATGCACCAGCCTGTTCTCTGCCAGAGAATACAACGGATGACAATGAGCCACTGAAATGGCATATTATTTTCCCACGAATCGGTTGTCCTGCAATCTTTTCCCACACCGGCCGGATCTCATCATCCGGCGTTGTGATAAAGATCATGCTGACTGCCTCTACCAGTTCCTCAAGGGATGGAAAGGCTGCCGTGTTTGTGAAAGTCGCGGCAAATTCCACGCTCTCTCTGCTTTTACTGTAGTACCCGGCAACAGCCGCACCGTGTTCTTTCAGATATTTTCCAATCGAACAGCCAACCCTGCCGGCACCAACGATTCCTATTTCCATGTCATCACCTCCGTAACCAGTGACAACACATTATCACCTGATGCAGTTTCCTACGAATACCGCTCAAAGCAAAGAATACCACAAAAGATGATATTTTGCAATAGTGCCGAAATTCTGAAATGGCATTTATTCTTCTTCCGGATATTTGAATCCCCATTCATTTCTAAAAGCTGTCATCATATCCATCACATCTTTGGTATATTCAAGATGCATGCATTCCGCATCTCCTGAGACCGCCCTCTCCATATCCGCCAGCTCGTATGCTAAAGCGTCCGCATTTTCACCTTCCCTGATCACTTCTGTCTCTCCAGACTGTGCATAGGTAATCGTTGCTTCCCACGCTCTGGGATATTCCATAATTTCAATGTAGCCCTCTTCACAGGAAATCATGCCGCGCTTTGGCTGTTTTGAATGAAGTGACAGCATAACCGATGCCATCTGTCCCTCTTCGTTCATAAGCAGCAATCCCGCCTGTTCATCCACTCCTGTTGGCGCAGACTTTACCTGCGATAAAAGTCTCGCTGGCTTTTCGTCCATAAACCATCGGATAAATGAAAGTGCATAAACCCCAATATCAAGCATGGCACCCCCCGCAAGATTTTTATTGAAAAACCGATTGCTCATATCGTATTCTTTGAAACTTCCAAAATTCATTGTTATCAGGTTGACTTTTCCTAATCTCCCAGAATCAAGTATTTCTCTCAATTTCTTATATACTGGCATATGATAAATGGTCATGGCTTCACCAATGATCACACCCTTTTCATCTGCCAGTGTAATTACTTCATCCAGCTCACTGCTGTTTAATGTAATCGACTTCTCAACAAGAATATGTTTCCCATTGGCAATCGCTTTTTTCATGAATCCCATATGAGTATTATGTGGAGTGGTAATGTAAATCACATCAACCTCCGGATCCGAAAACATATCGTTGTAATCCTCATACACTTTTTCAATTCCATATTTGTCGGCAAAGGTAACTGCTTTGTCATAAGTTCTATTTCCGACAGCATAAATATTTTTCCCATTTTTCTTAAGTGCGGCCGCCATTTCATTTGCAATGACACCTGTACCTAAAACTGCCCATCTAATCTCTTGCATACCGTTTGCCCTCCTCATGTCTATTTTGCAATGCTTCCTAAACCTCACTCATCTTCTTTTCGCCGGCGAAATGTACGGATAAAGCCATCTGCCGACAGGATGACCTGTTCCCCGGTCTGCCTGCGCTCGTAGCTTTCTTCCCCGTCTTTCGTGCTGTGAACGGACTTCGGATCTGCGATCACCTCGTTGGCTGCCGCAAGGTACTCTTCTTCTGAATCATATCCCATCGCTTTTCCATACGTTTCAAACTGCTGCACCAGCTGATCAAAATTCTTAAATATATATGTTTTGGAAACCGCACCCGGCTGCGTCACGGACGTGCCTGGCTGACGGCTGACCGTGTCTCCGCCATTAAAAGAAGAGCGCCCCAGCATAAAAACAGCGGTCAGAAGCAGTATCGAAAACATACCCGGCATGGCATGTCCGATCCCGAAGCGGTTTCTGCCAAACCTGCCAACCCCTTTCGGCACGACAGGCAGTGTCCGGCGGAGACGCTCTGAGCGCCGACACGCGTAGCAGCTTGTGGGGATTTTTTGTTTCTGCTGTTCATAATATCCAATCTCTGCCTCTGATATTTCAAATACCTTCCCACATCGATCGCAGGTTCGCTTCACAGTTCGTTCCCTCCTTCAAAAATCTCCAGTTTCTTTTTCAGCCTGCGGGTACGCACGCCCACCAGATTTTCCAGCTCTCTGGTCGTCTGGTCAAGTCTCTTCTGAACGCTGCCCAGTGTTTCTTCAAACCGCTCTACTTCTCCCTTTGCACCGGACAACGCTTCCCATACTTCACCCGTCTTTTCTTCAAGTGCCACACTGCGGAATCCTACAAGCAGGCTGTTGAGGATCGCCGCCAGCGAACTCGGACCTGCCACAGTGACCCGGTACTTCATCATCAGTTCCTCCAGGATGCCAAGCTGGAGCACTTCGGTATAAATTCCTTCAAAGGGAAGAAACAGGATCGCAAAATCTGTCGTATAGGGAGGCATGATATATTTGTCATGCACTTCCTTTGCAAACCGTTTTACCCGGGAGCGGAACAGATCCACGGCATCTTTTTCTGTCTCCGGGTCTCCCTCTGCCACCGCTTCCTGCAGCTGGAGATAAGCATCGAGAGGGAATTTGGAATCAATGGGAAGATAGACTGTCTGCCCGCGATACCCCGGCATCCTGACCGCAAACTCTACCCGTTTCTGACTGCCCGGCACTACCATACATTCCGTATCATACTGCTCCGGCGTCAGGATCTCCTGCAGGATCGCCCCCAGCTGCCATTCTCCATAGACGCCCCTTGTCTTTACGTTTGTCAGGGAACGCTCCAGATGCCCCACGCTGCCGGACAGATGTTCCATTTTCCCGGACAGGCTGGCAATCTGCTGAACCTGGCTGTTCCCCATCGTCTGCTGGTATTTCAGCAGCGCCTCCATATAATGATGGAGCTTGTCCTCCATGGATCCCAACAGCATCTTGTACAATATGATACCAAGAACCAGAGCGACAACCGCCCCGGATACGATTCCCACGATGATCTCCTGCATACCCGTCCTCCTCTGTGATCGTAACGAATGTTCTGCTGCGTATATCAGCCAGCCATCATAATTATAAATTTTTTTGAAAAATTAATCAACTGGAATTGATTTTTCTGAAAAAACTGTTATAATGGTTATATGGTTGTTTCAAATACGCAGGATTAGTACATCGGTAGTATGTCAGCTTCCCAAGCTGAAGAGGCGGGTCCGACTCCCGTATCCTGCTTTTTTATTGTTTAGGAAAGTTCTTTTCGTGCGGAGCAAGAACGACCATAGGTCGTTCTTGGAAGCGT
>CAJUDA010000043.1 GCA_910584875.1 uncultured Eubacterium sp. | reverse complement strand
AAAGAAAGACTGGATGATGCTTATTATCCTAAATTTGATATGAACATTTAGGATAGAGGCACTTGGTTGAAAAGGTCTGTCTGCCATATTTTATACATAATGGCAGGCAGATGTATGTTTTCAGGTAAGCATAGAGAAGATAAAGGAAAAGAGGGCAGAAACGGAAACAAGTTTGTCTGAAAAATTGCAGGAAGATGGAAAGAGCATGCAGATGGATTTAACCATACTGCTTCATCAAGACATTTTGGCATTGGCGGCAGAAATACTTTAGTAGACTTACTTTCTGGGCATTATAAAAATTCCTATGGCGTGGAGGGAATGTGTGTGACAGGAAGAAGTGATTGCAAAAAAATAATTCCTGTGTCGGATGAGATGAAGCAGCATGTTTTAGAAGATGTAAAAAGGGCTTATTACAAATTCAAAGAAGGTTACAGCTGCTATAAAAGCGGAAGTGCCTGGCTGGACTTCTGGAAAACCTATTTCGGAAGGATTGCTGGATAAGATTTTTGCGGATGAAAATATTACTTCAATGGTGTCTGGAAAATCAGGTACAACAGAAGGTCTGGATATAAAAATTTGATATGGATGTTTGTAGTGAGTAGATATGAATATCTCTTACGTCTTTATTTGGCAGAGGTACTTAAAAGAGTGCCTCTGTGGTCTGCTTGGACTTATTACAAGGGAGCAGTGGTGGATCTGAATGACAGAGGAGCTGCAAAATAATGATAACAATGGAGGAATTGTAAAATGAGTGTTAGTGGAATTGGAGCAACGGGCTATCCGACAGAAGGATATGATGCAAGAAAGATAGAAAAGCCTCCAAACTGATAATTACATCTTATACCAGTTTGGAGGTTTACATAACTTTGGGATGGTCCGAGTCCTTATTATTCTCAGATTCCTTCCTCATAAAGAATTTTTAGTAACTGGTCGATTGGCATATTACCCAAATCCCCGTCGTCCCTTTTTCGGACAGAGAGGCTGTTAGTCTGTAATTCTTTCTCGCCCACTATAAGCATATAGGGTATTTTTTCCAGACTTGCCGTCCTTATCTTATAGCCGATTTTTTCAGCCCTTCCATCTATTTCGCACCGTAATCCTTCTTTTTTCAAAGCTTTTTCAATTTCTTTTGCATAATCCATATGCTTATCCGAGATTGGTAATATTTTTACCTGTACTGGTGAAAGCCATAATGGAAACTTTCCGGCAAAATGTTCAATCAGGATACCTATAAATCGCTCAATGGAACCAAATACTACCCTGTGTATCATAATGGGACGGTGTTTATTTCCATCCTCTCCGATATACTCTGCATCGAAACGCTGTGGCAGCTGAAAATCCAATTGAATTGTTCCACACTGCCATGTCCTTCCAATTGAGTCCTCCAGGTGGAAATCAATTTTCGGACCATAAAATGCTCCATCGCCCTCGTTTACAACATATGGCAGTCCCAAATCATGTAATGCACTTTTTAACCCATCTGTTGCCATTTTCCAGTCTTCGTCACTTCCAATGGAATTTTCCGGTCTTGTAGATAATTCTACATGATATTTAAATCCAAAATAGGAGTATACTTCGTCGATCAGGCGGGCAACACCTTTTATCTCATCCTGTATCTGCTCCGGCATCATAAAGATATGGGCGTCGTCCTGTGTACAACAACGAACACGCATCAGACCATGTAACGTGCCTGATTTTTCATTTCTGTGTATTAACCCCAGCTCACTGATACGCAGCGGAAATTCACGATAAGAGCGGGGTTCCATCTTATATACAAGCATACAGCCCGGACAGCTCATAGGTTTTATGGCAAAATCTGCTTCATCAATCGAAGTTGTATACATCTTATCCCTGTAATGATCCCAGTGTCCGGAGATCTCCCAAAGCTGGCGGTTCAGTATGACTGGAGTGGATATTTCCACATACCCTTCTTTTGTGTGCAGTTTTCTCCAATAGTCAATCAGCAGGTTCTTTACTATCAGTCCTTTGGGAAGAAAAAAAGGAAATCCCGGTCCTTCTTCTGTCATCGCAAATAATTTTAATTCTTTTCCCAGTTTCCGGTGGTCTCTCTTTTTTGCTTCTTCCATGCGGTTTACGTATTCTTCCAGCATATCTTTGCCTGGAAATGATGTGCCGTAAATCCTGGTAAGCATTTTGTTTTTTTCATCACCACGCCAGTATGCACCGGCAACAGACAACAGCTTAAACGCTTTTATGGCACTGGTGTATGCCACATGAGGCCCGGCACACATTTCTAAATATTCGCCCTGCTGGAAGAAACTGATTTCCTCATTTTCTGAAAGCTCATTCAGCATTTCCATTTTATACGGTTCATTTCTTTCTTCCATAATCTGCACTGCTTTTTTGTGGTCTGCTGTAAAGTGTCTGAGTTGCAAATTTTCTTTGACGATCCTTTTCATCTCCGCTTCGATTTCCGCAAAATTTTCTTCCGAAAAATGAAAGTCAAAATCAAAATCATAGTAAAATCCATCTGCGATAGAGGGACCTATTGCACATTTTGTGCCTGGATACAACCTTTTTACTGCCTGAGCCAGGATATGTGCCGTTGTATGCCTGAAGGCATTTTTCCCCAGTTCTTCTTCAAAACTGGCATCCTGGATGGAACCATCTTTCATTTTAATTTTCATGTTACTTCTTCCTTTCCTGAATAAAATATTTTTGATCAACATAAGAAAAGCACTCTTAAAGATATTTATAATGTATCTTTAAGGGTGCTTATCGCACGGTTCCACCTTAATTTTTCACTTCAGGTTCCAACAAACCCTAACCTTTAACGCAGGTGTACGGTAATACTTACTTCTACTTTCAGTATTACAGCTGGGGAATGGTTTTCACATACAACTCACATAAGCATCTTCCACCAAATGATGCTCTCTCTGTCTGCTATTCTTATGTTACTCGTTTCCGTCATCGCTTTTCATATGTTGATTTTTCGATATAATAGCATCAAAATACAGATTTGTCAATAGTCAAATGATTAATTGATAATTATCCACAAAAAAGTGATAAAGGGGAGAAAACCACCCCATGATTGTGGATAACCAAGTTATTTTTCACCGTTGCGGTAGGAATAAAGTATTTGATAAACAGGGTGTTCTGTGGTACGATTGTACTATAAAAATTTAAGGGAAAGCAGGTAGAAGAACTTTTTGGGGAAGAGAAAAACCGTAGAACAAAAACACGAGGAAATGTTACAGCGAATCCGGGGATTCCGTCTGTTGGACGACGATTTCATGACGAAGTGTTTTGAGGAAAATAAGGAAGCGATCGAACTGGTACTCCTCATTGTGTTAGAGGGCGGATATTCAGGTTGAGAACGTCATTACGCAGTACAGCATGAAAAATATAAAAGGCAGGTCAGTCAGGCTTGATATTTATGCCACCGATTCTCAAGGGAAAAAGTACAACATCGAGATTCAGCGTGCCGGGAAAGGTGCCGGAGCAAAACGGGCGCGATATAACAACAGCCTGATTGACAGCGATATTCTGCCCGCTGGTGTGGAAGTAGAGAATCTGGCAGAGACGTATGTTATTTTTATAACGGAAACCGATGTCATCGGAAAAGATAAGCCGATTTACCATATCGACCGTTATATCCGGGAAGCCGGAGAATTTTTTGACGATGGTTCCCATATACTATATGTGAATGCATCCTTTCAGGATAACACAGAGCTGGGGAAGTTGATGCACGATTTTTCATGTACCAATCCGGCGGATATGAATTATCCCGTGTTTGCAGATACCGCAAGATACTATAAAGAAGATAAGGAGGGAATATCCACGATGTGTAAAGCAATGGAAGATATGATAACAGACGAAAAAAAGGAAATTGCACTGAGATTGATTGAGGCAGGTAAGTTGTCTTTAGAAGAAATTGCAGTATATTTTGACCTGCCATTGGAAGAAGTTCAAAAACTGGCGGATGAAGAACTGCAGCCGGTATAAACCTGTTACAATAAAATAAAAAAAGTAAGGCAGTAATTCTACAAATGGATTGCTGCTTTTTTGTATGCAGAAAATCATGTGAACAATCCGAAAGGGGGAATCTAACCATGTCATCCTACATTCATTTGATATTGTCAGATACAAAATCGCTACGAAACGGTTGGCTTTGGTGATAATAAATGCGACCGCATTAAACGGCATCAGCGTGAAAATTAAAATCACGGTAAAATAGATAGGACAGCCTGTACTCTTGTATTATATCTCCATTCGTTGCTTTAATTCGTTCCAGTTCGTTACTGTCAAAATATTTTTATCTGCTGTGTATGGCAAATCAATCGCCCCTATATACCATATTGGAAACAGTCCGGCATTTAAAGAGCCTTTCACATCGCACTCATACTGATCCCCGATATACCATACTTCATCCGGTTGTAATCCGGCTTTTTCTAAAGCCAGATCAAATATCCTTTTGTTTGGTTTGCGGAACATAAAATTACTTGATGTAATGATAAATTCAAAAGAATTATCCGGAAGCAGTCTGTTGATACGATCGGCAACTACAGAAGGATCATAAGAAATATTACTGATTACTCCTGTGCGGATACCTTTGTTTTTCAAATATCCTAAAAAATCTGTTATACCTTCTGTTGGCACTCCCGGAGAAGCGGCATTCCAGAATATCGTATCAATTTCAGAGTTGCTTAATGCAATCTCAATTCCCTGCGATTCATACAGATAAGGCGTAAACATTGTATTGGGTATTTCAATCTGAAATAGGTGCCTTTTTTCAGGATCAAATCTTCCAAACTCCTGCTTAATATCATTTGCCCTGGCTTGCACCTGCTCTGCTGACAAATGATATTTATTTCTTGTAGCATACTGTAAGACAGCCTCCGTTCCCTTTACACCGTCAAATTTCTGTTCTGCAATAAGTGTCTGACCATAATCAAATAATACCATTTGAGGCATTTTCACGCTATTCACCTCCCCAATCTCATTTCTTTTGATTTTATTGTGCAAAAAACTCATTACAGAGATGATTTTTTGCATGTTTACTTACAGGATAGCACATGGTATACTGAAAAGCAATCAAAATGAAAATTATTATTATTGCGGGGCAGCTGGTGGATGGAGGTGTAGCGGTCCTATGGGACAGAAGGATTTGACAAAAGGTTCTGTATTTCCAACCATGTGTTTCTTTGCCTTGCCCATGATACTTGGGAATATACTGCAGCAGGGCTATAATATTGTGGATACATGGGTGGTGGGGCATTATGTGGGTTCTGACGCTCTGGCAGCTGTCGGTTCCGCATTTGCACTTATGACGTTTTTAACATCTGTTCTGCTTGGGCTTTGTATGGGAAGCGGGATCGTGTTCTCCGTGTGCTTTGGCAGACAGGATGAAAAAGGGCTTAAAAATAGTGTTGGCGCTTCATTTTTACTGGCAGCCTCCATAGCGATCCTGCTTATGACAATATCGCTTTTGAGTGTAGACGGGATTATTGTATGGATGAATATACCCGCAGAAATCGTGGAAATCACGAGGGATTACCTGATTCTTGTATTTTGGGGAATTCCGGCGATTGCATTTTATAATTTCTTTGGGGCGTATTTGAAGGCGCTGGGTAATTCTGTCATTCCGCTGGTCTTTTTGGGCATATCCACAGTGCTGAATATCGGGCTGGATATTCTGCTTGTTGCTGTGTATGGACAGGGAACTGCCGGAGCTGCGGTTGCAACCATTGTATCCCAATACATTTCCGGTCTTGGAATCGGGGCATATACACTGATGAAAAACCAGGAGATCAGGGACGCATTCCGGCATTTGAGGATAAGGAAAAAGAGTCTTGTGGAAATCACGAATTATTCTGTTTTGACGTGTATGCAGCAGTCAGTGATGAATCTGGGCATTCTTATGGTGCAGGGGATTGTAAACGGTTTTGGAACTGCAGTGATGGCGGCTTTTGCCGCTGCGATAAAAATAGATGCTTTTACCTATATGCCGGTTCAGGAATATGCAAATGCTTTTTCCACCTTCATAGCACAAAACGTGGGGGCCAAGCAGACCATACGGATTACAAAAGGAATCCGCTATGCTGTTATGACGGTACTTTTTTATTGCACACTGGCTTCCTTTGTTTTGTGGTTTTTGGCAGAGCCGCTCATGCACATTTTTATTGAAAAAGAAGAAACAGCGATTATTGCAGAAGGAGTACGATGCTTACATACGATCGGACCATTTTATTGTGGGATTGGGTGTCTGTTTTTGTTTTACGGGCTTTTCCGTGCGCTTGGGAAGCCTGCGGTTTCCGTACTTCTTACGGTTATTTCACTCGGAACCCGTGTTGCTTTGTCTTACACGCTGTCTGCAGTTCCGGCAATCGGAGTTGTCGGGATATGGTGGTCTATCCCGATTGGATGGGGGCTTGCTGACTTGACGGGGATTGTGTGTTATGGCAGAAACAAAAAGCGGATTATCCATCGCAAGAATCAGTAAATAAATGGGTAAAAAAACGGACGGTTTAAGTCGCAGGATTTCTTGACATCACAGGGAAAATAGTCTATTATTAATACATTAAAGGGAAAGATATCGTAGGTATTGATATAGGCGGATGTAAGAAATTATGGTGAATTTAGTGATTGCATTAGAGTGTCTGGGCATACTGTTGATCTGTGTTGCCCTGATGCTTTTACTCAATGGGGATGGAGCTAGGGAACAAAAACTGCTGATTTTTATAATGTGCGGCTCACTGGTACAAAATGTGGGCTACTTATTAGAGCTGACTGCAAAAACTGTCGATGCCGCCATGGCGGGAGTGACGGTAGAGAATGTCGGCTCTGCTTTTGTTCCCCTGTGCTATTGCTGGTTTATCTACATATACTGTTATGCGGTCCCCCCTAAATTGCTGTTAAGGATCCTTGGTGCGATCAGTTTTTTTGTGCTGCCTGTTGTATTTTTTGACTGGAACGGTCTGTTTTACCAGGAGGTCCAGTGGGTGGCAGCGGCAGACGGGTATCATTATGTCAGCATTACCTATGGTCCCCTGTATGTGGTTTTTTTACTGAGCCGAATCCTTATTCCCTATGCTCTTTGTATGCGCACACTTATACGTGCGATCCGCCTCCGGTCTGATCAGCAGATCAATCGTCAATACTGGACAATCTTCGGTATTTCCTCTGTGCCTGTTTTAGTGCTGGCTGCTTATGTGTTTAAATTGATAAAAGTGTTTGATCTGACTCCGGTGACGCTGGCTATCGCCATGTCCATGGTAGTTATTGTAGTGTGGAGCCGGCGAAATTATGATTTCCGGCATCTGGCGGCAGAGAAAGTTCTTGAGAGCCTGGGTGACGGCGTCATTTCGCTGGATGATCACAACCGGCTGGTCAGCTATAACAGGGCGGCCGCCAGTATCTTCACCAGCCTTCCGGCTCACAAACTGGGGGAAAACATCCGTGCATTAGAGGATTTCCGGCAGGAGATGCTGCAGGAAGATGTCCCCCACAGCTTCTCTATTAATGAGAGGCATTATGAGAGCCACAGCAAACAGATCATTGATGAGAGCGGCAGAAAGCAGGGATGCGTGATCCTGATCCTGGACATGACAGATATCAAGGCGTATATCAATGAAATCAAACAGGTAAGGCTGCAGGCAGAGAAAGCAAGTATAGCCAAAAGCGAGTTTCTGGCGAACATGTCCCATGAGATCCGTACGCCGATGAACGCTATTATCGGGCTGAATGATATTATCATGGAGGAGAGCAGGGATACGGATATTTATTCCCATGCGAAAGATGTGCAGTCTGCTGCCAGAAATCTGCTGGCGATCATTAATGATATTCTGGATCTGTCCAAAGTTGAGGCAGGGAAAATGGAACTTGTCTGCACCGATTACCATCTGAAAACAGTGGCAGGTGAGGTGATGGCCATGATGGATATGGCGGCCTCCAAACGGGGTCTGCTTCTGAAATACGAATGTGACAATACCCTTCCCTGCCGTTATTATGGGGATGAGGGACGGATCAAACAGATTTTGATCAATATCCTTAACAATGCCATTAAATTTACACAGGAAGGGTATGTCTGTGCGAGGATCTCGGGACAACCAGGAGAGAATGAGGACGAAGAGCGGCTGACCTTTTGTGTGGAGGATACGGGCTGTGGTATCCGCAGAGAAGATCTTGACAAAATTTTTGAAGATTTCCGGCAGGTGGATGCCAAACGCAACCGGAGTGCGGAGGGTACCGGTCTGGGGCTTGCCATAGTAAAACATCTGGTGGAGCTGATGGATGGCAGCATCAATGTAGAGAGTACATATGGTAAGGGGACCAGGGTTACGATCACCATTCCCCAGACGATTACAGACCGGCGGCCGATTTCAGAAGTGCCGGATAATCCACAGGCAGAGAGGGAGATCCTGGAAACGTTTTCAGCGCCGGATATCAGTGTACTGATCGTAGATGACAATGCGGTCAACCGTAAAGTTGCCAGAGGGTTTTTGAAGGGCTATGACTTTCAGCTGACGGAGGCGGGCAGTGGTCCGGAATCAATAGATCTGGTCCGTTCCAGAAAATTTGACATTATTTTTATGGATCATATGATGCCGATGATGGATGGCATCGAGGCGGTGGATGTGATCCGCAATGACTGTGGTGAAAACGGCACGTCTCCTGTTATTGTTGCGCTGACTGCCAATGTTATGGAAGGGATGCGGGAGCGTTTTCTGGACTGTGGCTTTCAGGATTTCATTGCCAAGCCGCTTGACAGGAAGGAACTCAATCAGCTTCTGCTCCGCTGGATCCCAGAAGAACGGAGGGTGGCAAAAGAGGGAGGGCAGGAGCAAACAACCCTGGATCCGGATGCTTTTCTGATCGAGGGTGTGGATATGGATGCGGTGATGCACTATTTTTCCGGTGATGAGGCGGCGTTTACAGATCTGCTGGAACTCTATTATCTGGATGGAAAACGCAAAGCTGGTCTTTTGCGCGATCTTGCTGAGACGGATATCCCGTATTATCAGACGGAGGTGCATGGACTGAAGAGTGCGTCGGCCAATATCGGTGCCATGGATGTTTCAGCTATGGCGAAAGAGCAGGAGGATGCGGCGGCAAGGGGCGACACAGAGTATATCGCCCGGCAGCTGCCTCATCTGCTGGAGGCATATGACCAACTTCTGCTCCGTATCGGGCAGTTTCTGGAAAAGAAGAGACAGGGGAGAGCGGATACAGAAAAACAACCGTCCCTGCCCCTGCCGGAGTTAAAGGAGCAGGTAGCACAGGCACTGGATGATCTGGAGCATTTTCGCTCCAGGGAATGTGCCGCTGCGGTGGAGGCGGTTCTTCTCCACCGCATGCCGCAGGATGTGGAGGAGAGCCTGCGGCAGATACAGGAGCAGCTAAAGCTGTACGAAGATGATCATGCAGAGGAGCTGCTGCGTCAGCTTCTGGACAGACTGGAAAGGGAGGTAAAGTAAAATGGCTCAGACAGAAAACGGAAATGCCAGGAAACAGATTCTGGCGGTGGATGATACGGCGATCACATTGTCACGGATCTCGGATGTCCTGCAGAAATATTATGAAGTGATCACGGTGAATTCGGGGATGAGGGCGATCAAATACCTGCAGACAGAGAAGCCGGATCTGATCCTGCTGGACATCCGCATGAATCCCAAGGATGGTCTTGAGACCCTGCGGGAGATCCGTTCGATGAGTGACCGGTCGGATATCCCGGTTATTATGCTTACCGGTGCCGAGGATAAAAAGACGGTGATTGAGAGCGCCAGACTGGGTATATGTGATTATATACTGAAACCATTTGTCGATGAAGATCTGCTCAGCAGGGTCCGCCGGGCTATCGGCTCTGATGGGCAGGCCCCTGTGCTGGACATTGAGAAATTGAAAAAAATGAGCCAGTAAGATAAATTTAGTCTGCTGTGAACCGTTTCTGCAGCCGTTCCAGCAGTTTTTCCGCGATCGGTGTGAAAACCTGATATTTTTTCCAGATCAGATAGATCGCACTCTCTAATTTTGGCGTGAGGGGGCGGAAAACGAGACCGCTGTCTGCACTGGTATCGATCAGATGATCAAATGTTAAAAGATATCCCAGACCCTCCCTGACAAAGAGAGAGCCATTATAGGACAGCCGGAAAGAACCTTCCAGATGGAGCCTGTCCATCTTGTTTCCGCACCATCTGGGCAGATCACTGTTCCAGCCCTGTTCGGAGCAGAATAACGGTAGCCCGGCGAGATCGTCGGCGCTGACGGACTGCTTTTCTGCCAGCGGACAGTTTTCCGGCATGATCACGCCCCAGATATCTGCCTGGGGGAATTTCAGATAATTATATTTGGCAGCGTTTGGTTCTTCTGCCAGTACGGCAAAATCCAGAACTCCCTTGTCCAGTTTTTCGGTTACCTGTTCGGTATCTCCACTGGTAATATGATATCTCAGACCGGGGTAAGAATTTTTAAAAGACCGGATCTCGGCAGCGAGATACCGGATCTGGCAGGATTCTGCCAGTCCCAGATATATTTCACCGCCTAACACATCGTCCAGTGAGAGAAACTCAGATGTGATCTTATCTGCCATCTGTATGAGATCTTCTGCCCGCTGGCGGAGCAGGATGCCCTCTTCAGTGAGCTGTATACTGAAGCTGTGACGGATAAACAGCCTCTTCCCGAGTTCTGATTCCAGTGACTTTAACTGTTTGGACAGAGTGGGCTGGGTGACATGCAGCAGTTCTGCGGCCCTGGTCATATTCTCTTCCCTGGCGACCGCCAGAAAATATCTCATCGTTCTTAATTCCATCGTTTCTCCTTCCTGATTTGCTTTTCCGGGACAGGATGACTTTGTGAAAGACATTCCAAAAATTCATATCATGATATAAATTATAGCTATTAGCAATAAAAAAGTCAACCGATTATAATATAGTCAGAAAAATGTAGGAGGTATTGCAATATGACAGAGAATATGGAATTAGAATTAGTAAGCGAATGGGATAAAACCTTTCCGAAAAGTGAAAAGGTAAACCACTGTAAAGTGACGTTTCACAACCGTTATGGCATTACACTGGCAGCCGATCTGTATGAACCGAAAGGGGCAGAGGGTAAACTGGCTGCGATCGCTGTCTGCGGTCCGTTTGGCGCTGTGAAAGAACAGGCAGCGGGACTGTATGCCCAGACTATGGCAGAGCATGGGTTTCTTACGATGGCATTTGATCCGTCCTTTACCGGAGAGAGCGGCGGGATTCCGCGCTATATGGCGTCTCCTGATATTAATACAGAGGATTTTCAGGCGGCAGTGGATTTTCTCTCTGTGCGGGACAATGCTGATCCGGAGAGGATCGGCATTATCGGGATCTGTGGCTGGGGCGGCATGGCGCTGAATGCAGCGGCGCTGGACACAAGGATTAAGGCGACGGCAGCCTCGACGATGTATGATATGAGCAGAGTCAATGCGAAGGGCTATTTTGATGAAAATGACAATCCGGATGACAGGTATGAGACCCGGAAGGCACTCAATGCCCAGCGCACCATGGATTATCAGAATGGCAGCTATGAACTGGGAGGCGGGGTTGTGGATCCACTGCCGGAGGATGCCCCATTTTATGTAAAAGATTATTATGATTATTATAAGACGCCACGGGGTTATCACACCCGTTCCCTGAATTCAAATAACGGATGGAATAAGACAGGGTGCATGTCTTTTCTGAACCAGCCGATCCTCTGCTACAGTGACGAGATCCGCAGTGCTGTTCTGCTGATCCATGGAGAGAAGGCGCATTCCTGTTATTTCAGTAAGGATGCGTATGAGAAATTAAAGGGGGACAATAAGGAGCTGATGATCAGATCGGAAGAGCGTCGTGTAGGGAAAGAGTGTAGGCTATAGTGTAG
>CAJUDA010000042.1 GCA_910584875.1 uncultured Eubacterium sp. | reverse complement strand
AAAGTTTCTATCTTTAATGGTATCATTCAGATGCCTCTCTTTCTGGTATGAATTAAATTTATGGCTAATATGAGATTTTGTCCAAACTCATCACATTTCTCACTACTTCTTCTATTTTACATACTCCAATTTGTGAAATGCCACAAAAATCTATTTTTGATTATAGCACTTTAAGAACAAATACTCTATAAAATCTTCATTTTTTCCATTTTTTTAAAATTTCATTCATATAAATGACTGTTATTCTTCAATCCATACTCCCAAACATCTCTCTACAAAACAAATCAGGTGCTACGACCAAAGCCATAGCACCCAAATCATTACTCTATCGTCTACTAATATCTTACATCTGTCACAATCAAATATGCTACTTATAGGCAATATAAATATCCATACTCTCCCCGTCAGTTTCAAAGCAGGGAATAACATCCTTGTCCGTGTGTTCCAGACCGTTCACGCGCATATACTCCATCAGCGTTTTATAGGCGCCAGGAATGGTCACAAAAGGATTGCCAAAGGGCTCTCCAATGTGTATTGCCGCATACCTGTGGGCTGCCTGCTCATGTATCTCGATCCCAGGGGGAACGACCCCGTCAGGCAGGATCCATGCCGCCTCGTAACCATGCATATTGAACACATTAGCCTGCTCCTGTGACACATGTGGAAAATCCCAGCCAATGACACGGGGATTGTCCACACCGCAGTTACGGGCAATCGTACGTACTCTGTCAATAGCGTCACTCTCCGGATCAGGACTTATAATGGCATGCTTGATATAACGGAAAGCAGGGACGGTCTCGACTCGCAAATTTGAATACGGTTCACCACAGACGACCATATCATCGCGGAACAGATTGTCCAGCGAGCAATTAAATAGTCTGCAAAGCTCGATCGCCTTGTCCATTTCAGGCTGTGCTGTATCCAGCTCCCATTTTGATACGGTCTGACGGCTGATATTCATTTTTTCAGCAAGGTCCTCCTGTGTCATATTTCCTCTCAGATGTCTTAAAAACTGCAAATTTTTCCCGAAACTCATTACATATTCTCCTTTCACTTTCTTGCGCCGCGCTGTATGATCAGTATAGCCGTTGAGCTTACAGACTGCAACCAACCTATATGCGCTATTTGGTAAGATCGCGCAACTTCAAAGTGCAGGGATCACTGCATCATTGACCGCTTAACACTCATTATTATTTCCTTGTAATTGATACTAACTTGATGAATCTGAATCATACAGATGCTCCTTATGTAACTATCTTTTAAATTCAATCAACCCTGTCTCTTCACGGTCCAATGTTATGCTGCGATTTTCCCAATCATATTCATAAGATAAATAGGAATCCTCTGTAATAAAGCCAAAATTATAATGATATAATCCTTTCTCATCACAAAAGTTGTAGTTTTCCTCACTATAATCCAGTACAAATTTAGTTTCACAAAACTGTGCGTTAAGATCAATCGTATCTTTTATCTGATTTTCCTCTAAAGCCGTTAACTTCTGATTTTGATGGTTTTTCAAACAGTCAAATACCCCGCTGCAGAGCAACGGGGCATGACCTAGTTTCTTTTTAGCAAGTTCGCCCCAGAGGGGCGGGGTATTTAACCCTCGCGGGCGCGCTCGGATGATGCAAGCTTGCTTGCATCATCCTCACTTTGCCTTCGCGGGAATAAAGATATTTTTCAACTATACTATCTTTATACAACTCATTTAAATCAATATGAAAGAACTGTGCCTGTCCATCCTCCACAAGAATATAAGCATCGGGATACGCCGCATTATTCTGAATCTGGTACCTGCCATCTGCTACCCTACTGTGATCAGAAAACAACCTTGCGGCACCAAAACTTATTACAATAAAAAAAATCAAAACAACTGCACCTATTGCAATCCTTTTTTTCACATTAGTCCTCCTTTTAAAATCCTGTCGCCGCTACCCTTTACCGGACTTTTATTAGACCGATAAATCGGGGGTTGTTGCTATATATAGAGAATATGGCGCATGACTTCCATTTCCATTATAATCTGCATATTGCAGTCCATATTGTTTTGATATTGCGCTCTCAATCAATTTTTTAGTGAGTTCAGGAACATCATCTCTTGACAATGCGCATTCAATATCCAGCCATAGTACTTCACTGTGCTCGTCATGATCCGATTGTGCCTGCCCTGAAACATATTTTGCACTAAATACAATATACCAATCATGCATATTAAACCTAATGCCAATTATATTTTGTGGCTCTATTTCTATTTTCGTTTCCTCCATATATTCTCGCTTTAAGGCTTGTTGAGGTGTTTCGCCATAATTTACGTAACCGCCTGGTATAATCAACATGCCTTTTCCGTTTCCGTATGTATGGCGGGCCAGTAAAACCTTATTTTCTTTTATCAGGACACCCGCAACGCTTTGTTCCCAATTTGTATTCTCAATGTTCATATCAATAATCCTCCATTCAGAAATCCCGATTGTGATTTGATGATTTTTAAGGGAAACAAAATCCCTTAAGAATTGTATCACAAGTTCTGCCGTTTGTAACCACTTCATTGCGGATTATCCATAAATTTTTATCTTTCATAAGATTGAAAAGTTCATGATTTTTTCGTATAATAAATTTGATTCCAGCAAGATGGTTACATCTGTTAAAAGCAGAGCGAGAAACAAAAGTGATGAATAGGAAGGGAATGGATATGAACGAAGAATACGGGCTGACCCCTTATGAAACAAGGGAAATCCTGTTTTATAAAACGGATAATGGCGAAGTTCGAGTTGAAATCCTTTTATATCTGGAAAACTTGTGGCTGACGCAGGCAAAGATGGCGGAATTATTTGAAGTGCAAAAGGCGGCTATTTCAAAACATTTGAAAAACATCTTTGAATCCGGCGAATTGCAAGAAGAAGCAGTTGTTTCCAAAATGGAAACAACTGCGGCAGACGGTAAGCGATACAATATAAACTACTACAACCTGGATGCCATTATTGCTGTTGGATACCGTGTTAATTCAAAAAAAGCTACGATGTTCCGCATTTGGGCAAATAAGGTATTAAAAGAATTTATTATCAAAGGTTATGTGATGGATGATGCACGGCTGCGTGAACCGGAAAACCTCTTTGGCAAAGACTATTTTGAGGAACAGTTGGAGCGTATTCGTGATATTCGCTCCAGTGAACGCCGTTTCTATCAAAAGATCACAGATATTTACTCCCAGTGCAGTGCTGACTATGATGTGAATAGCCCTGTTACAAAAGAGTTTTTTGCTACTGTACAGAACAAGCTCCATTATGCTGTCACTCACCATACAGCAGCTGAAATTGTTTATGGACGAGCCGATAGCACAAAATCAAACATGGGCTTAACAACTTGGAAAAATGCTCCAAAGGGGCGTATTCGCAAGTCGGATGTTTCGATTGCCAAAAACTACTTACACGAAGAAGAAATGACCAATCTGAATGAGATCGTGACAATGTATCTGGACTATGCCGAAAGACAGGCACGGCGTGGAAACATTATGTATATGAAGGACTGGGTGAGTCGTTTGGATGCATTTCTCCAGTTTAACGAAGAAGATATTTTACATGATAAAGGTAAAGTAACTGCTGCCATTGCAAAAGCGTTTGCAGAAAGTGAATTTGAAAAATTCCGTGTTTTACAAGACAGAACATATCAGAGTGATTTTGACCGGCTCGTAGCCAGAGCAGAAGAAAAAAGCGACTAATGACTGAGAAATCCCGTTATCAGCCATATCACAGCCGATAACGGGATTTCATCAAAGCATCAAAATAATGTCTGCTCCATAATAAAATCTACGTTTTCTTCAATAGGTTTTGTTCCATCTATTCGTAAAACAGGACATTGTAAAGACTTCACCCATTCTTTAACAGTATGTTCCGGGCGAGATTTAACAAAATTAAAAAAATTTTCTTCCTGTTCATGCAAATCTCCACCTAATAGCATTCTTTCACCGAATTTCTGAAAAGAACGATTTTTAACCCGCTGTATCCGTAGATCCCTTGGAGCCTCGATCAATATAGCGTATTGAAAAAACGAGGAGATACAATCTCCATAATCTCCCTTTACAGAAGTAAAAACAAAGTTTTCATGTGCCCTTATCTCTCCCCAGAGCAACTTCTCAACCTCTTCACGACTGCGTGGAGAAGCATAGGTATAATTTGCGTCTGTCTTAGGAAAATACAAATCCTCATTATCGATAAAATGGAAATGCAGTTTCTCTGCAAGAGCTTTTCCTAATGTACTCTTTCCACAGCCATTCAAACCACATATAATAATTCCCGTTCCCATGGTACAAGTCCCTCCAGCAACGTTTAAATCCCTCCATCAGCATAAATAGTATACCATACACCACCTTACAATTCTACAATCAAAAATGCGGAGCAGATTTCTTCACTTCTCTTCTTTATCCTCATCCTGCGTGATCACCACTTTCCCCGCCTCTGCTTCCACCTTTACTTTATGTGACCGAATCCCCGCTCGTTCCAGCACTTCCTCACTGAGCTGGAGGCGGCGGGCGCGGTCAAGCACGACATATTCCTCCTGATGTGCGGATACGGGTTCATCCCCCGTCAGATCCGTAAAGCTAAGCGGTATGCTGCGAATCTTTTCTGTACTGATCTTCCCGTCAGATATCCTTACGGTCCGGTTTACCTGTCCTGCCAGTTCCCTGTCGTGGGTTACAATGAGTATCGTCAGTCCGCGTTCTTTGTTGAGCCGGTGAAACAGGCGAAGGATATGCTGTGCCGTCCTGGTATCCACCGCACCTGTCGGCTCATCGGCAAGCAGGATCTGCGGATCATTGGCAAGGGCGACCGCGATGGCTGTCCTCTGCTGTTCCCCGCCGGACAGCTGATGGGGAAATTTGTCCTCATGCCCCTCCAGCCCCACTTCCCGCAAAAGATCCATCGCCCTTTTCTCCCGCCTGTGGCCGGATATGCTGGCGAAACACATGGGCATCTCTACGTTTTGCTGTGCCGTCAGGTATGGCATCAGATTTTTGGCGCTGTTCTGCCAGACAAAACCCACCTTCCTCTTTCGGTAAGCTTCTATTTCTTTTGCCGTAAACGATGCGAGATCCCGCCCCTCCACATACAGCCGCCCTGCGGATGGAGTTTCCAGCCCTCCGATCATATTGAGAAGCGTTGATTTGCCGCTTCCGGATTTGCCGATCAGAGCCAGCATCTCTCCCCGTCTGATCTCCAGCTCCAGCCCCTGCAGCGCCATCACTTTACTTTCCTCTGTACGGTAGATCCTGACAAGTCCCTCACAGACGATCAGTTTCTCCTCTTCCTTCTCTTTTCTTTTCATGAACCATCCTCCCCCCGCTCCTCTGCCGGTTCTCCTGAAACTTCTGATGAGAATACACTGCCATCCACCATTTCATAGACGGCATCGCCGAGCTCCATCAGTCCCGGATCATGCGTCGTCATGATCACGGTTGTTTTTTCTTCCTCCACCAGCCGCCGAAACAGCAACATCGCCGCCATGCCGGATGACGTATCCAGTGCTCCCGTCGGTTCATCTGCAAACACAACCGCCGGATGATGTGCCACTGCCCTGGCGATCGCTATACGCTGCTGTTCACCGCCGGACAGCTGACCCGGCATATGATGCATACGCCCCTTTAATCCCACCAGTTCCATCAGCTCCCGGATCCTGCTGTCCCGGTTTTCTTTATATCCCGATAGCCGCAGCGCAAAATCTATGTTTTCATATGCGCTCATCACAGGGATCAAAGCAATGGACTGAAACACAAACCCCATCTGCAGACGGCGCATCTTCTCTTTCTGCTGCCGGCTCATATCCAGAACCTGTTCCCCCCGAAAAATCAAGCCGCCCCCGGTTGGATCATCCAGCGTGCTGAGCAGATTCAAAAGCGTTGTTTTGCCGGATCCTGATCTCCCTTTGAGGATTGTGATCTTTCCCTCTTTAAAATCAAGACTCACATCATGTACGGCATCAAATGAGATGCCATCGCCCCGTTTGAAAGAACGGGTCAGATGATCTGCGTGAATCAACATTTCCATACTCAGTCCTCCTCTCCCATTCTGAGAGCCTGCGCAATCTTTATCTTCTTCATGATCCCCCACAGGGCAGACAGGCAGACAAGCATCACCATACCAAGCACGGCAAAAAGTTTTACCATATCTGACCCATACTGATAGATCCGTATTGCGATCGTATGTTTCTCTGGCAGATAGATCAGAGCGGTCAGCCCTGTAAAAAGTCTGGTGATCAGCAGTCCGGCCGCTGTCCCGGAAAGAACAGGTACTACCGATCCAAAAAACTGTTCGTTTAAAAGCATAACCGCCAGTTCCCGCCTTGTCATACCCATGGCACGGTAAATGCCGAAAAGCTGTTCCCGTCCCCGGATTGACATGATCCAGTAAATCAGAAAACCGCCGGAGCAGATAAACAGAGAGATCAGAAAGTTCATTGTAAACAACCCATTTGTGATCTGAATCAGGGGTGATGCCTCCCTTTCTTCCAGTTCCTGCTGCAGACTCTGCCAAGATTCCAGCCGGATGTTATGTTCTTCCAGATGGTCACGCACCTGTTTCGGACCAATCCCCTTTTTTAGTCTCAGCCAGACCTGATAAGGCGTCTGTTCAAACTGACTCGTGACCTCCGCATAGTTTGTGACCAAAAGAAACCTTTCCTGATCCTGTCCATACCTGTCATATCCCGGGAACCCATCAATGACAGCACAGACCTGTGCGGAAGCACGGTGGCTATCTTCTTCTCCTTCCTTGCCAGAAGACTGACCAGTGGCATAAAAAATCTCATCCCCTACCGACAATCCCAGTTTTTGTGCCATATTGCGGGAAATGATCGCACCGTCCGCCTTCCCTGCCAGTTCATTGAGCGCATAGAACCAGTGTTTTTCATTGATCCCATCCAGAAGTTCTGCCGTCTGTCCAAATTCTTTTGTGTGGACTGCCATCAGCTGGCACTGCTGCTTGTTTCCTGACGCCCACACTGCTGCCTGGTCGTCCTGCAAAACTTTTGTCACACTCTCACAAAGCCCTTTTCCGACCAGATCTGTATATATCCCGAAATCCGGTTCCTCATAGTATCTCTTTTCCTCCTGGTTTTTAAAATACCAGACTTCCTCCCATCTCTCCTGCAGACGCAGGTCACAGCCTGTGTCATACCGCAGACGCTCCTCACCGTTTTGATTGATCGTCCTCGCCATATTGGCATCAAAGATTCCATTTGCCACTGTCATGATTAAAAATACAGCCAGAAAACTTCTTTTGGAAAAGGTACGGATTATTTCCAGAAAGGAAGCATAGAAAGCCGGGTTCCATCTCTTCTGCCCCATCCTCCAGATCAGATGCATCAGATATTTGGTAAGACGGATCAGAATAAGCGCGCAGGCAAACGCAAACAGAGAGGCATTCAGAAATATCAGGGGATCCCTGTGTCCTGTCAATATCCCGGCATCCCAGGAAACGCTCTGTTTCTTAAAATTATACAAAAGATAGACCGACAGGATCAGGAGGATCACATCCAGAAAAACTTTTTCCCACACCGGCTTTTTTCCCTTTAGCGCCTTTCTCTTCTTTTGCCGGACTACCGTGATATCAGAGCGTTTCCATACCGGAGCCGTCATAAAAAATACAATGACCAGACCTGCCGCCGCCATATAAAAAAACACCTGTTCATTGATCCGGTATAATGACATATCCTTACTGGTGAAAGAGAGAAATCCATCTGTACCTGCCACTGCCCGGCACAGGAAAAGCCCTGCCGGCAGAGCGCACACGACACCAAAAGCTGCCAGCATCCCCGCCTGCAGAAGATAGACCCGCAAAATCTGTCCCCGGGTCACCCCCCTGCTGCGCAGGACTGCGATCTCGTTTTCTTCCGTATTGAATATCTGCCCGGAAACCATATAGATAAAAAGCAGCAGCAATACCAGACAGGGCAGTTCCAGCACCCACAAAATAAAAGAGGCATTCTGTTTTTCATCCTCGTATTGCCTGAGAAGAGAAATAAGATCCGATGAAAAAGAACTGTCCTGATCCTTGCAATTCTCGGCATACCGCCGGTATTTTGCAGCATTCCGCCATGTGATCCGGTTATGGTCCAGCAGGGTATGACTCTCAAAAGAAAGTGCCATAAATCCATACCCTGATAAAAGGGCATCAAAGTGATCTGGTTCAACAAACAGGACATGCTCAAATTCTGCCGGTGTCTTATACCAGTAATGATCCGTCTCAGATGCCATGGCAAAAATGCCCTGCACCACAAAGCGCACCGGATTTCCCTCTTTATCTGTCACATGAGAATATGTGATCACTTCTCCTGCCGATATGCCATAGGCATCCATCGTACTCTCGCTGATCAGGCAGGGAAATACCCCCTGATCCGGTTCGGCATCCATGCTCTTTACAATCCGGATATGTTCTTTCATATCGCGCAGATTTCCCACACTGAGCATCCAGTTTCTCCCGCCGAGGCTGCTATTGCCATTCTTTGATGGAAGACTGACATACTGCATCGAACTTACGATACCGGCATCCACTCTCTTTTGCCATTCCCTGTCCATGGCGTCCATAGTATCATAAACTTCCTGCAGGGAACGAAATCCTGTCTCGCTGCTGCTGACGTATGATACCGTCGCCGGATAACGGTTGTTGTCTTTGGCATAATTGGCAAAAAGCTGCTGCAGGATTTTATTTTCTGCTCCCTTCTCAAAGACCGGATGACAGACAAAAACCGCGGTAAAGAGGATAATCCCCGTGAGAAGGCAGAGATTGAGCCATTTTCTATTGATTATTTTTCTTATGACATACAATACCATATCGTCCCCCCTTGTCGTCCCGTGTCGCCGCCGGGCTATGATCCCACAATCTGATCCCCTGGTTCCAGACCGGAAAATATCACCTGATCTGCCCCATCATTCAATCCAGGGTCCAGTGTCACATACTGCTTAACCAGTTCGCCTTTTACCAGACACCATACATAATACTCGCCTTTCCCCTGTTGATCGTCCTTCTGGATCCATTTTACCGGAACGGTCAGCACATTCCGCAATTTGACCGAAGAATATGTCGCTATCAGTGTCGATAACGGCTTCTCCAATAATTCTTCCTTCTCCGGTTCCACATAATACCCCGGATACTTGTACCCGGATCTTTCATTCCCGCCCAGATAGCTTTTTCCCTTATCCGTCGTCAGATATACCTTATCGGGAATCTTTTCAGAACTTTTATCCTCCGCAAAAACCGTATATCCGGTACATACTCCGGTATACCTTTTCCCGTATAACGAAAATTCTATGTTCTCACCTACATTCGCCAGTCTTTTTCGGATCTGTGCGTATGCCTTCTGCCCCTCCTGCAATCCATCCGAAGCTGTCGGTATCGAAAAAATCAGCAGTCGTTTCCGGTCGCGCCGCCGGATCGTCAGTACAGGGATACCCCCGGATATCCTTTGCCCCACCTTGATCTGACAGTTTTCTATCTTGCCGCTATGTTGTGCATATACCGTGACTCTGCCGCTGCCGTCATTCCCCTCCCTGGCTTCCCGCAGCTGTGCCTGCAACTGCCGCATCGTGCAGGTATGTGTATACTCTGCCAGCTGCCTCTCATACTGCCATCTTCTTCTGATCACGGCACGGATCTTTCCCTTTTTTCCCTTTCGTTCCGAAGCAGCCTGCTTCCGCATTCCTTTCAGCGTCTCTTGGTAAGCTTCTTTCTCTTTCTGGATTTCATAAGAAAGCTCTGCCTGTAACGCTTTGCCGGTCCCCGTGTCCACAACATAGAGAGGATCCCCCTTCTTTACTTTGTCCCCCTTGGATACTACACATTTTACGATAAGTCCCTCCCTGTCCGACAGCTGGACATAAGAACTGGCATCCGCAAACTGGCAGGAACCGGTACGGCTCCTTATTTCAAAATCAGTACGCTCCACTACCGCAGTCTTATAATCCACCGGCATCACCGTATTTGTGGAATAGCAGACCATCTCACCCTCCTCTAATCCACTCCTGATCTCAGTCAGATGTTCATCCCGTTCCCCGATCGTAACAATCCGTTTTTCCTGCTCTCCTCCGTCGCCTCTGACATAGACATAATAATCTTCCCCCTGTGTGTGAAGGGATTCATTTCCCACCACCGGAACCTCCGGCGTATTTTTTTCTTTGAAATACACAAGACAGGTATCCCCCAATGATAATCCCGCTCCATCCGGACAGCTGAGACGCACCGGAGGATATGTCTTATTCCGGTCTGCCACTGCCAGTTCTCTCCTGGAATACGGTATCTCCTTTATCGGATACGTTTTCCCACCGGATAAAATATACTTCACTTCATAATCCGAATACGGATATTTCTTCGTTGACAGATCAGTGAGTTCCAGATACTTCTCCTTCCGGTCTGCCACTGCTATGATATTTTCGTTTGCCCCAGCCTCCGGGCTCACTGACAGACTCTTCCGATACGTGACATAACCGCTGTGACACGCCCTCAGCGCACCCTCCCGGATTTTATCCTCTTCTGCCTGGATCTGGGTTTTCAGATCTGCGATCCTCTGTTGATAGAGCTGCTTCTCATACCGGGCGTTCTCTTTCATAACTGCGATTTCTGTCTTTTCCGTCTGTCCTTTAGAAGCTTTTCTCTCCCCGGAAAGCTCCATTTCTTCCTGCTTTCCGGCAGTGATTTTTTCATTTAGCAGAAATTTTTTCTGCTCCTGTGCCAGTTCTTCCTCCAGCTCTTTTTTTCTCTTCTTTGCCGCCCTAGTATCTGCACTTGCCAGAAGCTCCCCTTTTTTTACATAGTCTCCTACCTCTACATTGATTTTTTCCAATACCATATCCGACTTATAAAAATGTGCATACTCTGTCGGAACGACAACTGCTGGCAATACCTCTGTCGCTCCGATCCTGCCCTTTCCGACCGGACTGCAGACAGAACTGCGGCTCACTGGCTCACGAAGCGCCGGCTGCCCTCCGGCTGCCGGATCCGCACAGCCTGTCAGTATCAATACAAGTGTCATGAAAACCGACAGATATTTTTTCAGACATTTCATTTTGCCCTCCATTCCGAAGCGCCAGCGGAGGAGGCACGATCAAAAAGCAGCGCAGCTGTTTTTGATCTGTGCATCAATACGATTTGTGGCGCTTCATTACAAATCGTTGTGTGAAAAATAAATGCATCGGCATTATTTTTCACACTGCCCTCACCTTCTCTCCCTCAGACAAACCGCCCGTGATCACGATATACTCTCCCACTTCCTGTCCCACCGAAACCTCTGCTGTCTCAAAATATCCCTTTTCATCCATCCGCCGGACATAATACTTTCCTCCATCCCGGCATACTGCTGTTTTCTTTACATACATACAATCCGCTACTGTTTTCTTCTTCCACCGGGCAGTCAGTACCGTCTCTTCACCCACATCGCCCATATCAGACACCGGTCTGAAAAAATACAATTTCTTTCCGTTTTTCTCTCTTTTCTCTTTTGTCACACGAAGCTGGTATGTATGACTGCCGTCCGCCGCCTGTATGAGAGTCCCCTTCGGCAGTTTCACGCTCTTCTCCGTCTCTGCCTTATACTCCCCCGAACCGCATGTCTCTGTCATCAGTGACTGTCCCGGCTGATATGTCCCCTGACGAAGTTTGGGGTCTATTCTGGTGATAATCCCATCCCTCTTAGCATAAATCTGATTTCTCCTGATCTTTTCCTTCGTTTCCCTGATATATAACTGCGTTACCTCCTGCTCCCGCTGTAAATCCCTTATCTGTTTCCCGTAATCGGTTTCCAGATCAGTAGATTTTGACTTTTCCAGCTTCTGCAACTTTTTGTAATGCCGGATCAAAAGCCTGTTCTGCCTGTCTGTTTTCTGGTATTCCGCCAGTCTCTCCTGAAGTTCTTCCGACTGGAATGCGAGAAGCAGATCTCCTTTTTTAACACGATCCCCAACAGAGACTGCCACCTTTTGAATCTCCAGCTCCGCATCTGTCACCTGATACTGGATATGTTCCGTCGCTGTCATGGACAGGGTAAAAGAAACGGTCGGCGTCAGCTCCCCCTTTCTGACTTCCGTTGTCTCATAGGCTCTTTTTTCATAAGCGGTATGCCTGACAACGATTAATTCTCCTTCATTCTGACTGCAGCCGGACAAATAAATCAGGAAAACCAGCAAAAAAAAGCGACATTTTTTCATATCCACCGCCTCCCTCCGCTTGTGACCATTTACATTTTCACCAATGCCACCACAGGCGGCACAAACAATTTGTGAAGAACACTGCTTTTGCGTTCTTTTGTGTAAATAGAGCAGCATATCGTTTTCGATATGCTGCGAGAAACTACATAATGAGGTTTTTACGAATCCGTAGTTTCATTCACACTTTCACTTTACACAGGAGATGTAAATAAATTGTAAATCGAGTAGGGGAGATTTTCCTCTCCCCTCTCACACCACCAGTACGTGCCGTTC
>CAJUDA010000041.1 GCA_910584875.1 uncultured Eubacterium sp. | reverse complement strand
ATACACCTGCTACAACCAAAGATACCATTCCATGCGTATATACAATCATTCTTTGAAACAGCATTTCCGCCTGTTCTCTGCTAATATTAAGATACGGATACAATTTATCTATCAAAACAGCATTTCCCTTGTCTGTTAAGATAGAATTAAATCCACCTCTGCAATAGTTTTTGCTTTCACCCATATATACAAAACGGAATAGGTTAGGTGTGTCAAATGCTAAATTGATATATCCATAGCCAATCTGCCAAAACGCCTCTATACAGTCCGTTGAAGTAGGCATCATTTTTTTATTTGCGTAGGTAACAGCTTCCATTGTCAGAGCTTCCCTCATGTTATCCATATTGCCAAATTGCCAAGCAATCGGTTGTGTAGAGCAGTTTAATTCTCTCGCAATGCTTTTTATGCTCACTGCGGAATATCCCTCACGGATTAGAACGTCTAACGCTGCCGTGAGAATTTTTTCTTTTGTAATTTGAACGCTGCGTGGCATAACACACCTCCACAATAAAATAAATTGTTTTATATAACATGCTTTATATTATATTCATTTGTATCTAGTATGTCAAGAAGCGCAATTCAAATTGAGATAGAGTGTTCTATTTTCCACAATTTTTCTAATAAAATAACGTGAATATAAACAAAAAAATCAAACAGGAAGCTGCCGCTTCACGATTTTTCAATCGTTCAAGCGACAGCCCCATTCATTTCCATCTGTCATTCTTAGCTCAACGGCACCAATTGAACCCGCCGTTGAGCTATTTACAAAAGAACATCCACAGTCGGATAAGGATCCTTCTCTGTCTCTTCCTTCACCACTTCGGATCCCGGCTCTTTTTCTGTATCGTCCTCTTTCGCATTGTCTTTGTCTTCCTTCGCCGACTCTTTTATGTCTCTGCCTGCTTCTGCAAGGGATGAGATCTGACCGGCGGATGCTGCCTGAGCCTGCGCTTCCAGATCAGCCAGGGCTTCCTGTTTTTCCCCGGTATCCGCGCCCCTGCCGCTGTCCATCTTTATTTCAGATTTCAGCACTCTGGCTCTTCCCTCCATCTGCGTCGCCACACTGCCCTGTACCTCTGCCTGCTGCATCGAGGTATCCGCAGAGATCAGTGCCTGCATATTCGTCTGTGACAGACCGCTGCCCTGCTGCCCTGGTTTTGCCGCCTTCCGGCCGCCGCCAGGCATATCATCCATCGTCGCCCCCTTCATCTGCTTCTCCCTTCGCTGTTCCATCTGATGCTGCCTGAGCTGCTGATTCAGGGACGTGATCTCCTGCTGGATCTCCTGCCGTTTTTTCATCCTGTCCTCGGCAGGCATTTCCGTATTGGAAGACAGCTCCTGCAGTTTTTTCTGTGCAAGAGCGATCTGGTTTTTGATGTTCTGGCTCACAGGATCATTTGCCTGTGCCATTCCCATTGTCCCTGCCTGTGTGTTTGTCCCATCCACTCCATTGATTTTCATCATAATAATTCCCTCCATTTGCACACGCCTTTTGTGCATAAAGAAGTTTGGGCGTGTGCGCACAAACTTCCTGAGTGAAAAATTTATTTTTCACTCTTTCCTCCCTGGCTACAATTATTTTACAAATCTCTCACTATCTCTTTCGACAGTTTTATTTTTGAGATCAAGTAAAATGATGTAGAACAGACTTTTTCTGTTGTAAACCCGGCTCCGTCATCAGCAAAACACTAAGATAAAACATATCATCACGGATGTCGATCGCAATATCCCCTGCATATTTTTCTGCCGTCCTGCGTATATTAGCCAGCCCGTAACCATGGACCTGACCAGCTCCATAGGCGTCCTGACTCTCCTTTGTCGTCACTGGCAGACCGCTTTCTTCATCCCACCTCAGAGTACCGGTAAAACGATTACCAGTCTCTATCATAAAGGCATTATCCCTGCGGTAAGAACGGACATAGAGATATGGTTCCTCCTCTTCTTCCATGTATTCCAGTGCATTCTGTAACGCATTATTCAGTATCACGCTGATATCAAAGGCATCTACACCCGCATCAACAGGAAAATGAAAATCCATATCAAACCGGATATGCTTCTTCTCTGTTTCCTCCCGCATTTCCCATAAAATCACATCGGTCACAGGATTGCCGCTTCTGATCCCGCCTGCTGCTGCAGAAAGATCTGCTTCCAGCCTTTCCCTGTATGCCCTTGCTTCTTCTGTCTTATTTCCGGCATAAAGCCTTTCCAGTGTAACAATGTGATTCGCCATATCATGCCGGATGCTGCGGATATCCTGATATAAATGTTCGACCTTCCCAATATGCGTCCGGATATTGTCAATCTGTACAGCAAGCAGCTCCTTTTGCAGTTTTTCCTCCTGTCCCGCTTTGATCTTCTGATACAGTACAATGACCACCACGATCATGATGAGTGCAGCAAAATAATAGATCAGGGATAAACTATCATAGAAACCTGGTAATTTCTCACATTCTGACAAATAGAACCAGCGGTAGCAGCAGATGACCACATACCCTGCCGTTGCCATAAGCGGCGGGATCGCCAGCATCAGCAGCTCCCTCTTTTTCAATGCGGCAGATTTATATACATAATTCCTGACAATGCACCGGACGCTGACAGCGATAATCACAAACTCCATCGCCAGATAAAAAATACACACACCCACATACAGGACAAACCACATACCGGGACCAGGATGCCCTGCCATATAATCCGTGCGTTCAGCAAAACTGTACAGGTGATCGTATAAGATTTCTGCGATAGCAGCAACAAATCCGCGCACAGCAAAAAAAGTCACAGCAAGAAATGCCTTTTGTCCATAATTTCTCCGGTCTGTCCGGCACATGACAAAAAAGGCGGCAGTAACACCGATGAAATAGACCACAAAAACATTAAAGGCCAGAGGAATCAAAAAAAGTATGAGCATGGCAGAGAAAAACGCCGCACCGGCATAATACACTGCTCTTTTATTCTCCATAAACGGCCTTACAAGACGGCAGAAGAAATAACCTGCCATCATAATTTCTGCGACCGGTATCATATAACTGAAAATAATCCAGCTGATTTCCTCATATGTCATGTTCCCTTCCCCTGCCTTTCCCTCCAAAGCCCGGCACCGCCAGGCGGAAACCGGGTTCAGATTTGCGCCGCCAGGCTATGCATGCCGGATATTCGTATATTCTGAGATTTCCCTGTCCAGTGTCACCAGATCGTCCACATTCAGGTCGTGTACGGAATGGTGACCCGTGATCCGGGCAAATGTTTTCAGTTCTTCTTTCGTTACATTCAGATAATTTGCCACCCTCCGGGCAGATTGTTCGATCTTCAGTCTCTCCCTCAGTTTCGGATCCTGTGTCGCAATGCCCACCGGACAGTTGCCGGAACCACAGATCCGGTACTGCTGGCACGCGGCTGCGATCAGCGCCGCACTCGCCACTGCTACCGCATCGGCTCCCATAGCGAGGGCTTTTGCCACATCTGCTGATACGCGCAGACCTCCTGTGATCACAAGAGAGATGTCTGAATGAATGGTATCCAGATACTTTCTGGCACGGTACAGGGCATAAACGGTCGGTACCGTAGTCGCCTCCCGCAGCAGAAGCGGACTGGATCCTGTCGCACCGCCCCGTCCATCGATCGTAATGAAATCCGGCTCCGCATAAACACAATATTCCAGGTCTCTCTCGATCCTGCCTGCAGCGATCTTAATGCCGATGGGTCTTCCATCCGAGCGGTTCCGCAGCATCGTCACCATTTCCTTCAGATCTTCTTTGGAATTCAGTTCCGGAAACTTACTGGGACTCTGCACATCCTCTCCCTGTTTTTTCCCTCTCAGACGGGCGATCTCCTCTGTCACCTTTTCTCCCGGCAGATGACCTCCCATACCTGGTTTCGTCCCCTGACCAATCTTGATCTCAACCGCATCTGCCGCCCGCAGATTGTCGTCCGTAACACTGTACTTATTCGGTATATACTCAAAGATGTATTTGTAAGATGCCTCCCTCTCTTCCGGCAGGATACCGCCCTCTCCGCTGCACATGGCGGTTTTCGCCATGGCAGATCCTTTTGCCAGCGCTACCTTGATCTCCCTGGACAATGCTCCAAAAGACATATGGGAAATATAGACCGGATGATCCAGGATCATCGGCTTCTTTGCATGCTTCCCGATTACGGTCATTGTAGAAACCGGATCGTCCTCATCCAGCGGCGCTGGATTCAGCTGCGCCCCCAGAAGCAGAATATCATCCCAGTCCGGCATCGGCATTTTCGTCCCCATGGCGCCACTGACCGTCTTTCCCGTCACTGCCATCTGATGGATCACTTCCATATAACGGCAGGAATCATCCACCCGGTAAAGATTCCTGTCATACTCCAGATCTTTTTCCGGCGGTTCGGATCCTGTTATGACACTGTCATTTTTCTGATCTGGAACAGCCTTGCTGCCGTCTCCCGCATCCGTATCTTCCAGAGGTTCCTCCCGGAACTTCTCTTTCGGCTGATGGCAGACCGGGCACTCCTCTGGTGCCTCTTCCCCCTCGTAAACATAACCACAGACACTACAGACAAATCGTTTCATACGCACTCTCCTTTTCTTTTCTATCTTTCAACCGCCACTCACAGCGGAAGCATAACCTCAGTTACAAATACGCCCTCTTCATCCTGGCGTTCCAGATACCCGTGATACCGGTCCACCACTTTATCAATCCGCATCAATCCAAAACCATGATCAATTCCCTTTTTCGTTGACTCATAGATTCTTCCCGTCCGTTTCCCCATACGGTCTGCGGAGTTCATAATATAAATGTAAAGCTGTCCTTTCAGTATGTCAATATATATCCGTATAAACCGCTCCTTCGCATCCGGAATCTTATCACAGGCTTCCATGGCATTATCCATAAGATTACCGATCACAAGACTCAGATCAACCTCAGAAACAGTCATCTCCAGTTCCTTTGGAACGACAGCCTTTGCCTCCACACAGATTCCCTTTGTCTTAGCCAGTGATATCTTACTGTTTAGGATAGCATCGATCATAACATTTCCCGTCTTGATCACCGTATCCACCGTAGTCAGATCCTTGTCCAGTTCAGCAAGAAAATCCGAAAGCTCCTCCAGCCGTCCCATGGCAAGATATGCCTTCATCGTCTGGATATGGTCATGATAATCATGACGCCAGCCCCTTGTCTGCCGGTACATATTGTGCACCTCTTCACAATGCTTCTGCAGCAGGTCGCTCTGATAAAGAAGGGTACGCCTGTCCATCCACCAGATCATCCAGCGGCTCATGAGAAAAGCCAGCAAAATGATGAGAACCATTGCTGCCAGCAGGATCAGTACGATATAATACCATCCCATAGTCCCATTCTCCTTTGCTCTGTACATCAATACTAATCTTCCTTCCGGAAGTAGCGGATAAATGCCTGATTCACGTCTTTGTACATCCTGCGGCTGACCGGGATACGGCTGCCACTGTCAAAAGAAATCTCCGTTCTTCCGATATGATGAATATTCGCAAGTCCGCAGAGATAAGAGCGGTGGCAGCGGATCATGCCCCAGTCTCCCATCCTGCGTTCCAGTTCAGATATGCTCTCCGAAACCTCAATCCGTTCTGTCTCTTTTTTATCCTTCTTTCCCTTCGCGATCTCAATCTCACAGCCATGTCCTCTCGCCTCTACATAATTGATCCGTTCTGCCGCCAGTTTATATATTTCATCGCCGGCATGGACCAGTAAATAATGGATATCGCGGTTTCGCTCCCTCACTTTATCCATGCACTCCCTGATCTTATCCCGGCTGATCGGTTTCAACAGATAATGCACTGCCCCCACGTCATAGCCTTCCCCGATATATTCAGATATCCCCGTCGTAAAAATAATGCTGATATCCACATCTCTCCTGCGGACAGATTTTGCCATCTCCATACCGTTCATTTTCTTCATCTGGATATCTACGAACAGGACATCGAAATCGCGTTCTGTCTCCCATTCCAGCAGAAAATTTTCAGCACTGGTATAATACTGTATCATTACATGTACATCTACCTGAGCGCCCCAGTCCCGCAGATATCCCGCCAGCAGCTCTGCATGGACCTGCTCATCTTCTATAATAGCTATTTTCATATAAACCACCATGTTTCATCACTGTTTCCCACCTGTACCGAGCCGGACCAGATAATCCTTCACTTGCGCCAGATCATCAAATTTTCCTGCTATGATCTCCTGTATCTCTTCATCTGGTTCCCATAGGTCCGGCACCATAAGAGGGATACATCCCGCCCGGTGCGCCGCCAATAGTCCGTTTCTGGAATCCTCCAGCGCATAGCAGTCCGCCGGCTTCTCTCCCAGCAGTTCACATGCTTTCAGATAAATGTCCGGCTCCGGCTTGGACCGGCTGATCCTATCGCCGCCTACGACTGCCATGAAAAAGTCTGTCACCCCGGCATCCCGCAGGTTCTCCCTGATCTCTGTATACCGGGAGGAAGACGCCACTGCCATTTTGTAACCCTCTTCCTTCAGGTATTCCAGCAGGACATGCAGGCCCTTCTTAACCGGCAGGGTATTTTCTTTGTAATATGCAGTCATAAATTCTTTTGAGTATTTCCTTAATGCCTCTGCGTCATACTGTTCTCCAAACTCCCTCTTCCACATTTCTTTTGTCCGAACGGCATTCATCCCCAGCGTCTTTAACACCATAAACCCTGCCTTTCCGATTCCCATTTTGTCCCCGGCATAATCCCATGCCTGTACACAGACACGTTCCGTATCAAACATCAGTCCATCCATGTCAAATACTACCGCTCGCATATGACTGTCCTCCCCATAAACTTTTATATTTTATTATATCATCTTTTCACCTTCATTTCTACCTGAAAAAACTGGCGAAGAAACAATATGGGCAGTTGACATTGCACCTCTCTGCCATAACTGGTATACTTAACTCAACGGTACAAATTTGTGCCTGCGGTCCAAAGTTTGCAGGTACAGGAAAGGTATGGGGATTAAAATGACATTTGAACAATTATGTGAACTCTTACAATTACCATCTGAAGTTACGGAATCTTTAAAAAACGATAATAATGTAGAAAAAATCGTATCCGATGAAACAATCAGGAATGAACTGAACCGGCGGGATTCATGGGACAGCGCGATCTGTGAGATCAGGAAAAGGATTGGTGACGATCCATCCGGATTCCATATTCTCAACGTACTATTGCACTGTGCCTGCGATACCTGGAAACATTATCAGGAAAAATCCATCCATGACTCTGTATTTGCTGATACGATGAAATTTTGTACGCGTTTTCTCTATGAACACAAAAAAACATATGGATACTATGCTTTTACCTGGGCGTGGTGGTTTCCCCGCCAGCTTGCCATGCAGGAATTCCGGATCGGTGAACTGGAATACGAACTGATTCCTTCGGATAGCAAAAGAATTTACATCCATATCCCATCTGATGCCTGTATGGAACCGTCAGCGATTCAGGCTTCCTTTCACAGCTTCCGGGAGTTCCTGAACAAATATTTTCCTGACTGGAGCGGCACGGACTGGTACTGCGAATCCTGGATGCTGTCTCCGGCACTGTCAGAATTATTGCCAGAGCACTCAAATCTGATCCATTTTCAAAAAATGTTCGATCTTGTCTCAGTAGACTATGAAAGTATGGCAGTCCTGGACTGGGTCTTTCCCGGTGAAACGCCCGAATTAGATAAACTATCTGAAAACACAACGCTCCAGAGAAATTTAAAAAAATTTCTCCTTTCCGGAAAGAAATTTGGCTGGGCGGAAGGGAAGCTCTGCTGAGCCATACTATTCCCCTTTTGCATCCAGCCTCCAGAATACTACCGCGGCCACAACCATGATAACAGCAGACAGGATATCCCATTCATCCATAAGCGGCTCGGAAATAGTAATAGACAGACAAAAATTCACCAGAAACTGAACCGGAATATACAAAACAAAAACGATCGCTCCTGCCAGATATTTCCTGTTTCTTAACATACAGAAAAGTCCATATATGATCCAGGCATACACGACAGCGATCACCGCCATCCGCATGCCGACAGGCAGCAACAGTCCGCCGGATGGAACCAGAAGATGCAGCACATACAAATATGGAAAAATCAGAATGCTTACAGCTGCCAGTGAGATTCCGACTCCCTTGTGCCCAGATCGGATAACCGGATATCCGGCAAACCATGCCAGCAGGATCGAACTATCTGAAATAAGCGACCAGGTAAACGTCCCTGAAACCGCCAGATCAACAATACTGCATACAAGTATCCCCAACAGCAAAATAAGCGACCAGGCATCCGCAAAGAGAATCTTTAGCGACCGGACTTTCTTCTTAGTGGTCTCATCTGCATACTGCAGCACTGGTTCAACCTTTTCCGCCTTTGCTGTTGTCCCGGTGTTCTCCCTTTCCCCATTCAGTAGTTCGTTTACTGTCACCCCCAGAACCTCTGCCAGACCGGATATAAGCGAAAGATCCGGACAGCTCAGACCCCTCTCCCATTTGGATACTGCCTTGTCCGTGATATGTAATCTCTGTGCCAGCTCCTTCTGTGTCATTTTATTTTCTTTTCTCATGATAAAGATAAAATTTCCCATTTTCTGGTTGTCCATGCTCATTCCTCCTGACTGATTTTTACTATGATTGTAAAATAATTTTGAATAATTGACAACCTCTCGGAAGGTTTATTTACACAAAGTAAACCAATGGTAGAGCAACGCAGTCCCCCTGTACACCGCCTATTGTCTGTAATATCACATTAGCTTCCTCTGACCGCTGCAGCACGAAATCTGTCTCGCCTCTCTGATGATATCACCCTGACAAAATCCTCCTGTCAGGAAAGGGGATTCCGGATCGTGACGTCTCCTGTTGTGCTCCACCGTCCCCCTGTCATAATTGGCATAACAATACAGACACCCATGTCCGCAAGTATTATACATCCCGATATCACTGCCCAGCAGGCAGTCACATCCCTCCCGTTTCTGATACCCCTTCCCCGGTATTTCCAATACACACCCGATCGCCCTCTCCAGTACATCTTTTGTCATGCACCCGGACACATCTACGCCATAGGACGCCAGTTCCGTTCCCTCGCAGCAGGAACGGATCCCGATCCCGTATTTCTTCCCGATCCGCACAAATTCCTGTCCGATCTGCTCTCTCTCTCCTTTCCGCACCTCCCGGATTCCGGGAAAGTTTCTCTTTGTCTTTTCATACAGATCGATAAAACTGATCACACAGTGATCTGCCGCTCCCTCCATCCTCTCAGCCATTTTCTCAAAGCTTTCCAGATGAAACGTAACCGGATACCTTTCAGAAATAAAAATAGGATCATAACGCCAGCTCACAGCTTCCCTTCCCAGCCTCTCTGACAGGAAACAAAAAGACTCTGTCACCGACCTCCACTCCGGGACATACGGTTCCACATCCCTGCCATAAGGAGTGATCGTGACAAACCAGAACTGACGAAACCGGTCCAGTTCACCAAGCCTGCCAAGCATCGGCTCTGGATTTTTGGTACAGAAGCAAAGGATATCCACTACTTCCGGGTCAAGACGATACCGGAGTACCTGTTCCGGATAATAGGGATTCCGTGTCATCACATAGCCCTCCCGGATACGGTTATAAAACCATTCACTGTAAAACGCCGGAATATCTGTACGATTTCCTGTATTTAATATCATTACCTCACCGTCACCTTCACTTTACACTTTGCGGAACTGGTTTTCATTCGGACCGTGATGACTGCCTTTCCTCTTTTTTTCGCCTCTACCACTCCCCTTTCTGTCACTTTCGCCACTTTGGGATTGGACGAGGTAAATTTCAATATGTCAGGTTTTACTTTCCAGTGCTTCATACCCCCGCCTCCGGTATCCGGCATAATGAAAATCCCCTTCTTTTTCCTGGGACGAAGGGACATGTTCTTTGTCTTTGCCCTCACATGCCGGACAGACATAGTATTGTAATAGCGGATCTTCTCCCAGTTTGTGACCGTCACCACCGCGATATATCGCAGCGATGATTCCGTATAATGATACGGATCCCTGGTATATGCCTCTTTTGCCTTTTTATTTTCCACGGAAAGCAGGTACGGCGCTTTCTTTATCTCTGGATTTTTCTTCCCTCTTCCTTTGCTGAACGCACGGTCTCCGACATAAGCGACGGAATCTGGTAACGTTACCTTTTTCAGGCTGGCACACCAGTGAAAGGCGCGTTCTTCAATCTCCCTCACCCTGCCCGGCAATTTCACCTTTGTAAGGGAATTACAGTTTTCAAAGGCAGCATAGCCGATCGATTTTAGATTTTTACTCCACCGTATTGTCTTTAAGCTGATATCTCCGGAAAAACCAAAATTACTTATTTTCGTTATATTATCCGGCATATAAACACTTTCAAGTCTGTCACAATCTTCTACATAGACTTCCCTGAATTTTTTATTTTTAGAAAAAATAATCCTTTTTATATGAGGGTTGCTAAAAATACCCGCTGACCATACCACGCTGGACGGCATCCGGTAAGTTTTTGATTTTTTCTTCTGGGGATAAGCGATCATATCCTTCCTGTCTGCACTGTACAAAATCCCATCCTCTGCCTTTACATATTTACTGCCAGGAACAGTCTCTATGCTCTCCAATCTGGAAAAATAATCCAAACGTGTTATATCCGTAAGCCTCAGACTCTTACTCTTTGTATCAGCACTATTCAACGGACGTATCGTCTTTGGCAGGATTATTTTTTTGATTGGAACTGCCGCATCATACTGATGAGGTGTTACCGGACTTATATCCCGCCGCTCATCCCGCAGGCTGATACTAACCACCTTTTTCCCCTTTAATTTTTCAGGGATTTTCAGAGTAGAAGATTCTTTAATTATATCAATGCCAATAATCTCCACAGAATTTTTATATTCCTTCAGATCTACATAAGTATAGATCACCCCATTGTTGGTCTCAGTTTCTACCGCATTCTCCTCTTCCTGTGCCCGGCTCTCCCGTGCAGGTACTAAAAAAGTAAACATACCAGATATCAAAAGACAGATAAGAAAGCATGGCAGCAAGGTACTCCGTATTGTTTGTAACTTCATTTCATATTCCCCCTCAAAATTCTTTTATTACAGATAAAACGATCGCATTACAGTAATTGTTGCATTTCCATTCACAAAATCCCCTTTTTCTCATATCGCTTAAGCTGATATTCCAGTACCTCCTTTTCTCTGGAAACAGGTTCCGTATCCAGCCATACATGCGCTTTCTTGCAGTCAATCGAAAAGCCCCTGCCAAGATACTCATACATTTTTTCATGAGATCCTGAAAAAGGTCTGGCGATCACTCTTCTCACATTCTCTTCTAGCGGAAAATTCCAGTTTACACTCTGGCTGGCAGTCAGGAGAGAGATTCCATTATCAAAAATCGGTGCACATATAAAATGATCCTCCTTAAAGATCACCGCCAGATTATTGAGATGACGGTCTTCATTCAGGACGATCATATCGAGCATGATCACCCTTGTCAGATAATCCCGGATATCAAGATCACAGCTCTGCTTCACAAACCGCAGGACATATTCCACCCTTTCCTCCATCCGGTCCATGTCCGCCAGTACCTGGCTTAAATCCTTCCCAAATTCATTAAAATACAGACGGTACAGGGTGACCAGTTCTTCTCCATCTCCAAGAAAGTTCTGACTGCGACATCCGGGAACATCATTGATGTATCCCTGTTCGTACCGTATATAGTCTGTCTGTTCCAGATCAGAGAAGGTCATCAGCTTTGATACGAGATATTCTGCCAGCCCCTCATGTCCTCTATGATCCTTTTTATACCAGAAGCCATCTTTTTTATATTTTATCTGCGTCCCTTCACTCGTACCTTCCTGTGTGATAATATATTCTTCATCCACTTCTTCCCGAAACATAGTCTACCTCACCAATACATCCTTCGCCGTCAGCTTCTCACCAGGAAAACGAAACCAGATATAATCATTATGGGATACCCCGTGCGTCTTCCTTATCAGTTCCTGCGGATTATATTCATTCAACCCAAGCCGGTCAAGAATCTGCGGGATGTCGGCTCTCCCTTTTTCAAAGCACCGCAGTTCCAGAATCCTATTTAACTGGTATCTCGTCATATGCTCTCCCGCAAAAAGCTGTTTCAGCGGATGAATGCAATATCGTGAAATATGCACCCTGCTGCCTTTCACTGCTACCCGCGCCGTGATCTCGTCCCGCCAGAACACCTCAAAAGAATAGTCATCCAGCATTTTTTCCTCCCTGCACTGCTTTTCCATTTTACCCATAACCTGTATTAACTGTTCTCTCAGGATCTGTTTGTCCTTCCTCAGCGTAAGAAGTTCCTTTCGTCTGGCAATCTCCTTCTCCTCCCGGTACACGGCCCCGGGATAAACTCTGCCAAGAGACCGGTACCGGATCGTTCCTTCTTCCCGCCACTGTTCATAATAATATTTCCTTCCTTTGATCAATTTAATCACAATGGACTTCTGCCTGTCGCCCAATCCTTCAAGCTCCCTGTCTATTTGTTCCAGACTGTCAGACAGCTTATTCTCTTCCCTCTGTAAATACTGATAAATCCTCTCTGAATCTCTCATGCCCATCACCTCAGTCTGCTTCAATATCCAAATAGTAACATACATAATAAAATTTTTCAATATTTATATGATAATATCCAGAGCAATCACTTAATAAGCTGCTGTAGGGTGGCGGTAGCTCCCATACGCCCGTCCTTGTACCACTTCCCGAAAAATCATCGTTTTCTTCCTTT
>CAJUDA010000040.1 GCA_910584875.1 uncultured Eubacterium sp. | reverse complement strand
TATAACACATAAGTCAAAAAAAGTACAGACCAAAATCGAACTTTTGTTCTGTACTTTTTTATTCTTTCTATTTCCTATTTGTACTGCACGATCTCATCCATCGGTAACCTCGTCTGACTGTGTCTGTCTTTGTCCACCGGCGGTTCCGCCGAATACCCCAATGCAAGGATATTGACTGGTTCCAGATTTTCCGGCAGGTCAAGCCCCTGTTTTAATACATCCGGCTTAAAATAACAGATCCATACGCTGCCAAGCCCTAATTCTGTTGCCATCAGCATCATGTGGTCGGTGAGAATGGAAGCGTCAATATCCGCCGTCACCATACCATCAAACGGGCGTTTCCATGCCCTGCTTATATCTGCACATACTACAACCACCACCGGGGCACCATAAATATCTGCCGATTCTGAAACCGCTGACAACCCCTCACTGCTCCTCACAACCACCAGCCGTACCGGCTGCCTGTTTGCTGCTGTTGGCGCTACATGGGCAATCTCCAAAACCTTTTGCAGCTTTACATCCTCCACTGCCTGATCTGTATAGGCACGGACAGAATAACGTGCTTTTGCTGTATCTAATACTGACATTTTCGTATCCTTCCTTTCCTTCTTGATTATTTGACCGGTCATAGTATAATTGTATCATGAACAGACAAATTGACAAGAATGCACTTTTTAGGTATATACTTCCCAAATGGTAAGTAAAGTGGAAAGTGGGACTTCAAACCTTCGCGGAAATAAAGGAGAAAAAACATGACAAAACCATGCAGCGGATTTACCTGCCCTGTGGAGGCTACCATCTCCCTGATCGGTGGCAAATACAAGGCCGTTATATTGTGGCATCTGATGAGCAGTACCCTGCGCTACAGCGAACTGCACCGAAAAATGCCAAAGGCAACGGACAAAATGCTTGCCCAACAGTTACGGGAGCTGGAAAAGGATGGTCTGATCCACCGCACCGTCTATCCTGTCGTGCCGCCAAAGACGGAATACTGCCTCACGGAACAGGGAAGAACACTTGCCCCCATACTGGATGCCCTGTGCGACTGGGGCGAACACTATTTATCAGAAATTAAAAACAAGAGCTGCCAGTGAAATATTTCCCTCTGCATCAGGGGCACCATTACTGCCCTGCTGAAGGACAGCGTCTGGCATTTGGAAGAAAATAATGCGGAGGGAGGAAGAAATTTATGGAGGTAATTATGCTCATAAGAAAAGAAGAATTTAAGGACTATAAAACAATATATACTGTGGTTAAATCTGCATTCGACAATGCCGAACACTCTGACGGGAATGAACACGATTTAGTAGACGCATTAAGAAAAGGGGAAGCGTTTATTCCCGATTTATCTTTAGTTGCTGAAACAGGCGGAAAGATTGTGGGGCATATCATGTTTACAAAAGCCAAAATCGGAGAGGATACCGTTTTAGCATTAGCCCCACTGTCTGTTCTGCCTGAATATCAAAAAATGGGGATAGGAATGTCTTTAATTAAAGAGGGACATAGGATTGCTGACAAATTGGGATATGAATATTCGATTGTACTGGGCAGCGAAAAATACTATCCGAAAGCAGGATATGTACCGGCTGACAATTTTGGTATCAAACCGCCTTTTGATGTATCAAGAGTAAACTTTATGGCTTGCAAAGTCAAATACCCCGCTGCAGAGCAACGGGGCATGACCTAGGTTTTCTAAAGGAACCTTTCGGTTCCTTGGCAAGATTCGCCCCAAAGGGGCGGGGTATTTGACCCTCGCGGGCGCGCTCGGATGATGCAAGCTTGCTTGCACATCCTCACTTTGCCTTCGCGGGAATAAAAGAAGATGCCGCCGATATATGCGGAGTTATAAAATATGCAAAAGAATTTGGAATTGAATAGTGAAATTTCATTCCCACCCTGTGCTGATTTAATGTGCTAAAACCCCTCTTTCCTTCTCTGTTCCCGCATTTCCTTTCTGCGTTCGGCAGCAACCCATTCCGCCTTCTCATTTTCCGTCTCTAGCAGGATGCCCGGAACCGGTCTCAGTGTACTGCCATCCTGCTCAACGCCGACCAGGGTCAGGTAAGCCCGGTTGATCGGACGGCGCATCCCTTGGAAGTCTTCTATATAAGTGTCCACCCTCACCTCCATGGAAGTATTTCCCACATAAGTCACCCTGCCGGTCAGGACGATGAGGTCACCGAGATAAGCCCCCCGGATAAACCGGAGATTGTCAACGGCTGCCGTGATCACGTTTCCATTGGAATGCCGGATCCCAACCAGACCTGCAATTTCATCGATCCATTCCATCAATTTCCCGCCAAAGAGTCTCTGCGCCCCGTTCAGATGCTCCGGTCTTACCTGATAAACCTGTTCGATCGCTGACTCACATGGTTTCCTTTTTTTCTGTTCCATCCTGTCATCTCCTTTGATCTGCTATTATTTAGTATAACACAGAGGTCAAAAGATTTATACATGTTTTCACTGCAGTCTCCAAACTCCGAATTCATTAAAGTCCGACCGGAACGAAAACTCCTTTTTGCCGTTCCACTTCTGTACCCATGCTGGAATTTCTGTCTTTTCGTTCGCAACATACCAGACCGGTGCATCCGTCTGTATTAGTGTGATAAGATCATCCCCTGTCCCGTACTCCACACATGCAAAAGCAGCAAACCACGGCTGCCAGTATGTACAGATATGCCTGTTCTCCGGATAATAATATGACATGATCCCAAAAGAGGAATCATTGTACAAAAAAACATCCTCCCGGGATACCTCCTGATCAAAATCTTGTCTGAAATTCCTGAGCGAGCCATTATATTCAAAACCAGCCCCCACTATATATCCGGCAATCAGTACGATCATAAGATAACCCGAGACTCTGCTTCGCAGTCTTTCCTTACACGGTGCGATAGCAACAGCAGCCGTGACCGCAAAGACACCCAGCAGCGGTGACGCATATCTGGCAACATACAACGGCCGTACCAGAAGAGAAATACCAAACCCGGCCACATGCACAAATAGAATCGTCAGCATGCCACAGATCACAGGAAAACGGCACGTTCCGCAGAATAAAATAAATGTAAATAGAACCACTGTAAAAGCCAGTACGACAAGGGAATCTTTTTCCAGAGACACCTGCCAGAATGTTTCAGCAGCCTTCTTCGTCTGCAGCAGCAGAATCCGCAGCCATCCCAGATAACCCAGTATCATAATGAAATCCGCCACAACGATCTTCCGCCATAGTCCTCTCTGTCTGAACCATATCCACCCATTCAGACAGAGTACGGTCCCTGCCACAGCAATAAGCGCATAAATATGGTTGTATGCCGCGCCCAGTGCAGCTACAGCAAAAAGAACCGCATTGGTCCAGCGCCGGTGTCTGACCAGTCTCATTCCTTCCAGGAAACACCAGGTCACAAAGAACATCGACCAGGAATAGCACCGCTGCTGAACACTGAAATAAAACGAAAATGGGACCGCTCCGATTATGAGAAAATAAAAAATACAAATTTGATCCCCATAATCTTTCCTGATATATAAAATCCCCAGCAACAGCAAAAGGACAAAACCAATGACAGAAAACAGTTTTGTGACAATGATATGATAGCCAAAGACAGAACAAAACAGTTTTAACCCGGCAAAATAGAGAGGCGGGTGCATATCCGATCTCAATATATCTGTGATCTCGCTAACATCATGCCGGATCAGCGCCAGCGTATAGGTTTCATCAAACCATACATTGTCATTAAACAACAGACCCGCAGACATGATGATCAGACTTATCAACAGAATATATACCATTTCTTTTCTGATTTTCTTCATCTGCATTCCCCCGTATCCTGTATTACACCGTGATCGATCTGCAACCGCATTCTTTCCCCTAATATAAAAGAATGTTCCTTTAAAATTCAACTGGGTAACCATTTAAGATTTGTTTAATTTTGATACCATTTATTTCTATATTTTTTTAAGAATAATGATAGACATTTTCCCACACAGAATGTATAATGACTATAACTGACAATTTATTACAATATTTACGATAATGTATTGAAAATGGAGGATTTATATGGGATTAATCAAAGCAATTTCTGGTGCGATCCGCGGTGTTGCCGCTGACCAGTGGAAAGAATATTTTTATTGCGACGCTTTAGAGAGCGATGTACTTGTTGTAAAGGGACAAAGAAGAAACAACAGCAGATTTGGAACCAGCAACAAGGGAAACGACAACCTGATCAGCAACGGCTCTGTCGTTGCCGTAAATGAAGGTCAGTGCATGATCATCGTTGATCAGGGAAAAGTAGTGGAATTCTGTGCCGAAGCGGGTGAATTTCTTTATGATACCTCTTCAGAACCCAGTCTGCTCCACGGTGACCTGGGAGAGAACATCGGGAAGACGTTCTCTACGATCGGCAAACGTTTTACCTTCGGCGGTGATACCGGGAAAGACCAGCGTATTTATTTCTTTAATACCAAAGAGATCATGGGCAACCGGTACGGCACGGCGAATCCTGTGCCATTCCGCGTCGTAGACACAAACATTGGACTGGACGCCGATATCTCTGTCCGCTGTAATGGTGAATATTCTTATCAGATTTTTGATCCGATCCTTTTCTATACCAATGTATGCGGCAATGTTACCGAAGAATTCACCAGGGATAAGATCGAAAGCCAGTTAAAGACCGAGTTAATGACAGCGCTCCAGCCGGCATTTGCCCAGATCTCCGCTATGGGGATCCGTTACAGCGCCGTTCCGGCACACACGATGGAAGTCGCGGACGCACTCAACAAAGTATTGTCTGAAAAGTGGGGCACCTTACGGGGGATCCGTATTGTCTCCTTTGGTGTCAATACGATCAAGGCATCGGAAGAAGATGAGCAGATGATCAAGGATCTTCAGAAGACAGCCGTCCTGCGAAACCCCAATATGGCAGCTGCCACACTGGTGGGAGCACAGGCAGAGGCAATGAAATCTGCCGCATCCAATACAGCCACGGGGCCTATGATGGCATTTGCCGGTATGAATATGGCAAACCAGGCCGGCGGTATGGATGCCAATTCCCTTTTTACCATGGGACAACAGCAAAATACCACCCCTCCGGTAAATCCGGTTCCTCCCACCTCCGCCCAGTCTGTGGCAGAGACTGCTTCTGCCGGATCATGGACCTGTTCCTGTGGCGCAGTCAATACAGGAAACTTCTGCATCGAATGCGGCACAAAGAAACCAACCGGCAAACCCGGCTGGACCTGTTCCTGCGGTGCGATAAATCAGGGGAAATTCTGTCAGGAATGCGGTGCAAAGAAACCGGCGGATGCACCATTGTACCGTTGTGACAAATGCGGCTGGCAGCCGGAAGATCCACATCATCCACCGAAATTCTGTCCGGAGTGTGGTGATGTTTTTGATGAGAACGACATACAATAAGAGGAGCCACTACTGAAGGAGGAAAAACCGAATGGACGATTTTAATGATATGAATCTTGTTGACACAGAGGAAGAAACCGATAAAAAATGCCCCCAGTGTGGCGGCGTTATGGATTTTGATCCTGCCACCGGTAATCTGAAGTGTCCATACTGTGATTATGAAGAAACAATCCAGGTACAGGAGGAAGTTCCCCGAAAAGCTGAAGAACTGGATTTCTTTGAAGCAGAGCACACGGAAAACCAGAACTGGGGGATGAATACCAAAACCGTTATCTGCAACGCATGCGGCGCTGAGACCATCTATGATGCCTTACAGACTTCTGCGGTCTGTCCATTCTGTGGTTCCAACCAGGTCATGGATGCGAACGACCAGAATACAATGGCACCGGGAGGTGTCGTCCCCTTTTCAATCAGTGATGAACAGGCATCCGCCTCCTTTAAAAAGTGGATCCGTCGCAGATGGTTCTGCCCAAAACTTGCCAAAGACAGTGCCAAACCAAAACGGTTCAAAGGTATCTATCTGCCTTACTGGACCTTTGATTCGGATACCTTTTCTTCTTATCAGGGAGAATATGGCATCACCCGCACTTACACAGACAGCGAAGGAGAAACCCAGTCTGAAACAGACTGGTACCATACATCCGGTACATACGATGAATTTATCAACGATGAACTGATTCTCGCTTCCAGGAATCACGATATATCCATCCTTCGCAAACTGGAACCATTCGACACAGAAAACAACAAAACATACAAACCGGAATATATCGCCGGCTTTGTGGCAGAGCGCTATTCCCTCGGACTGAAGGATGCATGGCAAAATGCCAAAGAAGCGATCTACCGGAAATTAAAACGCAATATAACCAGCGAGATCAGGCTTGAGCATTCTGCCGATCATGTACGCAGCCTTGTAGTGACAACCGAATTTCACAATATTACCTACAAATACCTGCTGCTTCCTGTCTGGATCTCCAACTTTAAATACAAGGACAAAGTATACCAGTTTATGGTAAACGGACAGACGGGCAAAGTCGCTGGCAGAACACCCCTTTCTATACCGAAGATCATCCTTGCCACACTAGGGGTCATTGCCATAATCGCTGCCTTTCTATATCTAAAAATGTAAAACGGATACTTTATCTGCGTCCAGAATGGAGAAATCTATGAAATATTTACCAGTCATCCTTATTTTACTGCTGATCCTGGCAGTCATCATCGCCATATACATCGGAATATCCCATTTGCGGAACAGAGCGCGGGAAGTCTCCCGTGCCCTGTTTGGCACGTCTGATATCACGAAAGCGGCAAAACAGATGAAGCAGGAATATTCAACGACCCCCAGATCAGTGTCTGCCATGACCAGCCTGCTCCTGCCCAAAATTGTTTCTGATTTCCCCAATTTCCAGTACGATGAAATGAAGGACCGGGCAGAAAATACACTGACCAGCTACCTGCGGGCGGTCACGGAAGCTAATCCTTCTCTTTTGCAGGATGGAAACAGCGAATTAAAAAACCAGCTGGAAAATCAGATTCAGATGCTCGCGGCACAGGAGCAGCAGGAGCATTATCAACAGATCAAAATCCACCGGACAGAGATCAGCCAATACAAAAAGACAGCCGGAAGATGCATCATCACCTTCCAGTCTGCCTTAGAATGCTATCACTATATTACAAATACTGCGATCCCTTCTGCCACGCCAATCGAAGGCTCCCAGACATATAAATATCAGACCAAATACAATGTCGACCTGATCTATATCCAGGACCGAAGTCTGATTGAAAATGAACTCGATCATGCACTGGGAGTAAACTGCCCAAACTGCGGTGCCCCCCTGTCCTCTCTTGGCGCCAAGGTGTGTGACTACTGCGGCACCCCTGTTATCGAAATCAATATCCATGCCTGGTCCTTCAGCAGCATCGATGAGGTACGGTAATATCACTCCTGCATCAGCAAATTTTTGATCTGTTCTGCCATCTGATTGAGTTCCGCTACCTGCTCTGTCATTTGTGTGATATCCTTTGTGTTATTTTCAACCATACCATTGATACCTGAAAATTCTTCATTTTCATTTCGAATGTTTTCTGCGATAACTTCGTTAATCTCCACCGTGTTTCTGATCACTTCGGACTGCTTGTCATGAGCCTGACCCATTGAATTAATATTATCGATGGATGTATGCAGGACCTGGATCATATCCTGGATCCCATGAAATACCTCATTAAAATAATCGTTCTGTTGCTCTAATTTTTTTGAGTTTTCTTCCACAAATCCCGTCATATCCGATACATTCTGCTGTACCCTGGTAATCACCTCTTTCACCTTCTCCAGTGATTCTTTGGTATCATTTGCCAGATTTCCCACCTCAGAAGCTACAACAGCAAAGCCTTTTCCAGCCTCACCGGCTCTCGCCGCCTCGATCGAAGCATTTAATGCCAGAAGGTTGGTGGAAGAAGATATTTCTCCTATAATATTCAGTGTCACTCCGATCTCCTGCACTGCTTCCGATAGCCTTGACGCCACCTGATTCGTACTGTTCATCGACTCCGAAACCTCTGCATTGATCTCTCTCAGAGAAGACAGCCGCTGTTCACTGATTCTTGATTGTTCCAACAGCTCTTTTGAACTGTTTTCCACCTCAGTCACATGCTGGCTGACAACAGTTTCCCACTGGCGAAGTTCATTGAGATTCTCAATGCTCTCCTCACTCTTCTCTGTCAGTGCTGTATTATTCGTCAGCAGGTGCTCACTGGTCGCCGACAATTCTTCGGCAGAAGCACTTTCGCTCGCTGTTATCGTCTGCAATACATCACCAGCCCTGACTAATTTTTCCGATAATCCAGAAACCGAATGCAGTACGCCCTGAACCCGCTCATTATTCTTTTCCATCTCATCCTTTTTGGCATTGACAAGAAACCGCTGGACAAGCCAGGTAAGCAGCCAGATAAAAAGCAGGGACAATGGTATGCAGACAAAACGGTTTACCATATTCGGGATAAACAATGAATCCCTGTGAGGAAGCAGAGTTTCTCCCCGTATGCCCCATGACACGATCAGGGAAAGGGTAATCTCTAAACTTGTAATCAAAACCATCCGGCTGTCAAGAAACAGCGCCGTCGCAACAGTAAACAAAAATGCAAACGCCCAGAACTCCGACGATGGTATCATATATAGTATAAAATTGAACTGGGTAAACATTATGATTACAAGGAATATTTTACATTGTTTTAATTTCTGAGGTCTAACGATCTGTCCATCGTAACCTGTTTTAACAAAGAAAATCCCAACTGCCAGATATAACAGACAGGTCACATCAAAAATGATCAACATCATCCAGTCCACCGTAGGAAAAAGACCGAGAAATTTTTCAAGGGAATACAGTATGCCGGCTGCCTGACAGGCTCCGGGTACTGCCAGAAGAACGATCGTATAAACTTTGTTGATATAAACTTCCAATGCTGTCAGATTTTTTTGCTCCATGAAGAATACCTCCTTCGTTTATCATCTCCTTCCTATTATACTATATAGTATTATAATTAACAATTTCCAAATTAGCCAAAAATTTGCAGATTTTTCCCACTTTTTAAAAACTTTTGCCTCAAGTTTTTGGTCACAGCCCAATTATAATGGTTGGCACTGTAGAATTATAGTTGTATAATTGGTTTACAATTTAAACGCATTTGCAATCTGCAGATTAAAAGAAAGAGGTTGATTACAATGAAAAATAACGAGAAAAAAAATCGAAAAGGTCTGGACATCCTCCGGGGGATCGGCATTGCAGGAATCGTTCTGTATCACTTATTTCCTTCTGTGTTTCCCGGTGGATTTCTCGGCGTACCTTTATTTTTTGTCCTTTCCGGTTACCTGATGTTTACCACAAGTGAATGGAACTGGAAAAAGGGGAGCTTTCACATATGGGAATATTACAAAAAACGAATCCTTAAAATACTACCAGCCCTGTTCACCATGGTAATGACCGTGTGCTGCTACCTGACGCTGACACACAGCAGTCGGATGATCGGTATCCGTCAGGAAATAAGCAGCATTTTTTTAGGTTATAACAACTGGTGGCAGATCAGCCAGAACACATCATACTTTTCACATGTGACAAGTACATCCCCATTTACACATCTCTGGTTTCTCGCCATCGAGATCCAGTTTTATCTCTTATGGCCCTTTCTCTTTCTCCTTTACAAGAAATGCTGCCGGAAATTCGGAAGCGGAAAAATGTGCTGTTTATTCCTGCTCCTTGCCCTGATTTCCGCAGGAAAAATGCTATTTCTCTATCATCCCGGCAGCGACCCGTCACGAGTATACTATGGAACGGATACGATGGCATTTCCCCTTTTACTTGGAATATTTCTGGGCGCAGCCGGTCAGGCACAAAATATTTTCCGGCGGCCGGCATCAAAGCGTACCCGTATACTGTTCCCTGCATTCCTGATCATACTGTGCATCCTTTTTCTGACCATAGACGGACAACAGCGGTTTCTCTATCAGGGAGGTATGTTCTCCGTCAGTCTGCTTTTTGCCTGTATGATCATCCTAACTGAAAAACATGATACATTGTTTCGAAGATTACCGGATATTTCTCTTTTTTCACTGCTCGGGAAAAAAAGCTACGCGATCTATCTGTGGCACTATCCGCTCATCATTTTAGCACTTGCCTGACTAGTGCGGAGGAAGACAACATGAAAAAAATAAAATTCTTTATAAGTCTTTTATTTGTACTGGTCTGTACAGTCATTGGCAGCTATGGCATCATCAATGCACCCGCATCGGATCAGTCAGAACTGGAACAGGAACTGAGGCGGAATGAACAGGCACTGTGCCAGGAGGAATCCCCATCAGATGCCTGCATACAACCAGAGCATACCTCCGCTTTACCGGAACAATCCCCCACTCCAACAGACGGCCCGGAGGATATGATCTCTGTGATCGGTGATTCTGTTTTTCTGGGAGCCGCCCCTGCCTTTAAAAAATTGCAAAAGAATGTTACGATCGACGCCAAAATCTCCCGGCAGGTCTATCAGGGACTGGATGTGGCAAAAAAACTGAAGAAGAAAAACAAGCTGGGAAAAATAGTGATTATTTCGCTCGGCACAAACGGGAAATTTAACCCTGCCACTGGTCAGGAACTGATAGATTATCTGGGCACAGACCGCACTATCTACTGGATCAATGCCTATGGAAAAGAACTGGAATTCCAAAAAGAAGTAAATCAGACCATACGGGAGATGGTAAAGAAAAACCGGAATGTACACCTGATCGCATGGGCCGATGAGGCAAAAAAGCATCCTGACTGGTTCTATCAGGATGGCATTCACTTAAATGCAGCAGGACAGAATGGATTTGCAAAATTTATCCAGAATGAAATCCGCTGATATTTTTAGCTCAACGGAATGAATCCGGGATATTATCACTTGCAGATCAAAGAAGGGGAGTATATAATATTATATTATCACGGATGGCCGCAGGACAAAGCAGGAGGGGTATATATGCAAATTATTAATTTAATTGAAAATACATCCGGGGCAAATGACTGCATCACCGGACACGGACTTAGCTTCTATATTGAGACAGCAGCCCATAAACTGCTGATGGATGCCGGTCCATCAGCAGCTATTCTTGAAAATGCCGAAAAACTGGGTATCTCTCTCGCCGAAGTCGATACCGTGATCCTCAGCCATGGTCACTATGACCATGGTGGAGGAATCCTGCCTTTTACAAAGGTAAACAACACCGCCAGAATCTATCTGCATAAGGATGCCGCCGGAGACTACTACGCCTTCGACGGCAGAGAAAAAGGATACCGTTATATCGGTATTGATCCTGAGATCACAGAACTGGATCAGCTCGTGTATGTAAACCAGACAACCCAGATCGATGAAAACCTTTTTTTGTTCTGCAATATTACCGGAAATAGAAATCGACCGGATACCAATAAGCGCCTGCTGAAAAAAGCTGGAGACCACTATATACAGGATCCCTTTGCCCATGAACTGTGCCTGGTGATCAAAGATGCGGGAACATCCTTCCTCTTCTCCGGCTGTGCACACAATGGGGTCCTAAATATTCTTGACCGCTATAAAGAATTATACAAATCAGAACCGGATGTGATGGTCAGCGGATTCCATATGATGAAAAAAACGGACTATACAAACGACGAAATCCAGAATATCCGGAATACGGCATATGAATTAAAGCGGTATCATACCGTATTTTATACCTGCCATTGTACCGGGCTTCCCGCTTATGACATTATGAAAGAAATCCTGGGCGGGCAGCTGCATTATGTACACTGTGGTGAGGAAATCTAATTCAATACCAATGCTTTTTTCGGACAGAAACTGGAACACTTACCACACTTTATACACTTTTCATAATCAATCCGGGGAGCCTCAAAACCGTTCTGGCTCAAAGCTCCTGCCGGACAGATTTTTACAGCAGGACATTTGTGATTTTGTGGACAGTTGTCTAAAATAATTTTCAATTTTTTCTCCATGATCGCACCTCCCTCTAGTTTTTTCCCATATCGTACGGTAATCGTACTTTTTTACCACTGTAATCCCCCCCTTGAGACAAAACGGATCGCCCTGATCACTCCTCTATAATCGTATCTTTACCATCATATTCCTCGCATACATAAGGAATCTGTCCAAGGATGTTTTTGATATCTTCAAACAGCACACTCCTGCGGGAAAGCTGCATCTTCAGATTAAGGAGTGCTCCTTCCAGATCAGAGAATGCTGCCGTCTCCTTTTCCAGCTCCGTCTGAATGCTCTCTGCCTCCCTCTGCGCCGACTGTGCATGGGAAACGGTAAGGCTTGTCTTGTTCCTTACCTCCTGGGCGATCTGGTTGAAATTCTGAATTGTCTTTTGTGTATCCTTCGCATTCTCTATATTGCCATCAACCAGGTTGTTCATTTCATCAAAGCTTTCCAGAAGCTGGCTCTCCCTGGTCGTCACATTGGACATCGTACTGCTGATATCGTCGACAAGCTTCTTGGTACTGGAGGCAAGAGTGTTGATCTCCTCTGCAACAACCGCAAAACCTTTTCCTGCTTCGCCTGCCCTGGCCGCCTCAATACTTGCATTTAAAGCCAGAAGATTTGTCTGGGATGCAATGTCGGTAATACTCTCTGCTGCATTTCGTATCTCATTGAATGCAAGGACAAAACTGTCCAAAACTTCGTGAATTTCATTAATTGAACTTTTAATATGGGAAACTTCATTGATCAGATCAGACATCTTCCCACTGCCTTCCGAACTGGTATCTACAATAGTATCCGCAATATCCTGCAGGTCTTTGTTGACCTGGATGATTTCCATAAACTGTTCATTGAACCGGCTGACAGTGCCCGTAATTGTCCTGGACTCGTCCTGAATCTCACCAGCAACTTTTTCGATGGCGCTCATATCCCTCATCGTCTGCGTGTCTTCCTGATTCATATTATGCTGTTTCCTGTTGAGAAAATCAACCGCTTCACTAATTGGACTCAACTGAATCTGAGCGGTATTGATCGTACTTTTTTCATTTTTCTTTCCAAACATATGCCTGTCCCTCCTAATTATTTCTTGTGAATACAACACAGACCATCGACTGGTTGATGTGCTGCTCCACATACTGTTCACCGTCACTGACTACGCCCCAGTGACAACCCTGCGCCATCGAGTTCATCATCTGGGCATACTCACCGGTATAGTTGTTGTTTTCAAAAAATAAATACCGCAGGATACAGTTGATGGACATGATTCCGGCAACTTCCCGGGAAGACGTGAGTTGCTGCATATTATCACGCATAAAATTTTTATAGTCCTCTTCAATCTCCGTGAAACAGATCAGATCGTTTTTCTGACAATTTTTATAAGTAGAAATGCTTCGGTCAGGATTAAAACTGAAAATAGCGGTAATATAATAGTCGTCCCCCACGATCCGGCTCAGAGGGTTTTTGAAAACTCCTTCATTGACCGTAGACTTTGTATACCCTAATTCCTCTTCGTAGACATCCATTGCCTTGCGTCCATCTATCTCGTAAACGGTCCGTTCATCCGCCGAAACCTTTGTGACACTATGCGTATTTTCAATCTTGTGAAATAAGTTTTCTTTAAATATTTCAATTTTTCCTATCTTACTTCCGATAATGGCATAAGCGGCAGCATCGGTCAGTACCTCTCCATTGCATGCCACCTTTTTGGGGCTGCCATCCATCGTGTTGCCCGGCGTACCACCAATCAGACGCATACCCGTTTTTTCCATGCATATCTTCATCGTGGATACCACCTTCTCTTCATAACCGGTGGCAAACTCAAAGCAGATATTGTTTTTGTATTTCCGGCTGATACTATCTACAGCGCTGGAAAGTTCAGACAGATATTTGATCGGACAGGTATCGATCTGGTACAGAACACCCACACGCACCTCCACCTCACTTTCAAGAAAGCCGATAGCGGAAATCCCCTCAGCAAAGCTTGAACTTTCATTTAGCATAAAACCTGTCGTCCCTATCATACTGACATTCGGCATCCTGGTGCGAAGCCCGCTGCTTATCTCGGTAAACCGCTTATCATCCGCACAATAAACAATGAAAGTACAGTCCCTCAGTTCTGCCGCCACCCCATCAATAATGCTGTCCGTCGTTCCACATTTGTATACGGTCTTCATTTCGTATCAACTCCTTTTCTCAGAAAATTTTATATATAATTTTTTTATTCTATAAATTCATAAAAATATCTTAATAAATATTTTAACATATATTTGTATATTAAAATAGTAAAATTTCAAATATGGTGTCATTTTTTGTAAAATAAAAAAGCCATCACGGATTCCTCCATAATGACCTG
>CAJUDA010000039.1 GCA_910584875.1 uncultured Eubacterium sp. | reverse complement strand
TCAGCCTCAATCCCCGGTTTGTGCGGGCGCAGCAGCTTCTGGCACTGTTATATATCAAGACGGAGGATTACCAGAGAGCGGCGAAATGCCTGCAGCGTGCCAGAAAGATTGATTATAATAATACGACGACCCTGCGTTATCTGCGGGAGGTAGAAGAGCATGCTGCCACGGCAGAGCGCAGCCGGAATGCCGGAGCGAGAAATCCTTCAAAACCCAAAAAGGATCCATTATCCAATGTAACACCAGTCGGGAGCTACAAAGAGGAGAAGCGTTCCATGATGCCTGTCGTCTATGTGATCCTTGGTGCGATCCTCGGCGTCGTCGTGTGCTTTGTTCTGATCCGTCCTACTTATATGAAAGAGATGGCAGAGGGCGGTGATATATCCGATGCCAACAGTCAGCTTGCCGTGCAGGAGACGCGGATCTCGACGCTGGAAAAGGAGAAGAAATCCCTGGACTCGGAGGTAAAGAACCTAAAGAAGCAGATCGAGGATGGCGACACAGAAGCATTGGAAAAAATGGAGAACTATGACAGACTTCTGGTCGGCATAAAATATTATATTGAAAATGATAAGATCCAGGCGGCAGTTTCTGTGGCAAAATGTAAGAAATCAGATTTTGATTCTTCCGAGGCGAAAAGTATTTATACGAAGATTGCGACGATACCGGAACAGGAGATCCAGGCAATGGTGCGCCAGGGGCGCAATGAGATGTATACGTCATACGATACAGCAATCGCCACATTTAAGAAAGTATTGTCCGTCGATAAAGACAATCAGGAAGCCATGCTGTATCTGGGACGCTGTTACCAGCGCAAAAATAAGACCGGGACGGCAAAGAAATGGTATAAAAAAGCACTTGAACAGGATGGAACGACAAGCTTTGCCACACAGGCACAGCAGTATCTGAACCAGCTGGGTGAGACATCGGCAGCCCCTACGGCGGCGCCGTAAAGTACGATAGAAAAATCCAAATAAGAGACCTACAGAAAAAAAAGAGCATGATTTTCTGCAGGTCTTTTTTAGTTCAACGGCGGGCTCAAACTGGTGCCGTTGAGCGATATAAAAAATGATATTCGGGAGGCAGGGACGAAATAGTATGGAACGATTTTCACTGGAGCGGAATGGCTCCACACTCATCTTGCACATCAGTGAAGAACTGGATCACCACATGGCAATGCAGGTGAGCCGGACAGTAGATACACAGATTGAAAAGGGCAATCTCAAGACGCTGATCTTTGATTTTACCGGGATGACATTTATGGACAGTTCCGGGATCGGGATGGTGATGGGACGGTACCGCAAAATGAATTTTCTTGGTGGACAAACTTATGTCTCAGGGATCGGGGATGGTGTGGACCGGATTTTTGCGATGTCGGGGCTGTACCGGATCATTCCCAAATACGAAGAAAGGATACAGGAAGCATGAAAAAGAAGAATGAAATTACATTTGTATTTGACAGCTGTTCTGAAAATGAGAGTCTGGCTAGGACAGTGATGGCAGCTTTTATCGCCCGGATGGATCCGACACTGGAAGAGCTTTCAGATGTCAAGACGGCTGTCTCGGAGGCCGTGACGAACGCCATCATACACGGGTATGAGGGCGGAGAGGGAAAAATAACGATACATAGCCAGATAGAAGGTAATATCGTGCGCATCGAGGTCAGTGACAAAGGAGTAGGGATCCCTGACATCGATAAAGCGATGGAGCCGCTTTATACGACAAAGCCTGAGATGGAGAGGTCGGGCATGGGATTTGCCTTTATGGAGGCTTTTATGGATGAGCTGGAAGTGATTTCCAGTGAGGGTGAGGGAACTACCGTCAGTATGCGCAAGACAATTTATAGTGCATTAAATCTGTCATAAGGGAGTCTGCCAATGGAAACCATAGAACTGATCAAACAGGCACGGGCAGGGGATAAATTGGCGAGAGAACAGGTGATAAAGCAGAATATGCCGCTGGTATACAGTATTGTCCGCCGTTTTACAGGGAGGGGACATGACCTGGAGGATCTCGGGCAGATCGGAGCCATCGGACTGATCAAGGCAGTGGACAACTTTAATCTTGATTTTGAAGTAAAGTTTTCTACCTATGCCGTTCCGCTTATAACAGGTGAGATCAAGCGCTTTTTGCGGGATGACGGTATGGTAAAGGTGAGCCGTACGCTGAAAGAAAATGGATACCGGATCCGCAGGGAGGCAGAGATTCTGGCAGGCAGACTTGGCAGGGAGGCGACGCTGGAGGAGCTGAGTGTGGCTACCGAGCTGAAACGGGAGGATATCGTGCTGGCGCTGGAGGCAGGCAATGAGGTAGAATCGCTGCACAAGACCGTCTTTCAAAAGGAGGGAAGTGAGATTTCCCTGATGGACCGGATTCCGTCAGAACGGGATGAGAGCGAGATCGTCCTGAACCGTCTGATGCTGGGGCAGCTTCTGGATGAACTGGAGGAAAAAGAGAGGCGGCTCATCGAACTCAGGTATTTTCATGACAAGACCCAGACACAGGTGGCGGACCTCCTGAATATGAACCAGGTCCAGGTCAGCCGTATGGAAAAAAAGATCCTGCGTTCCATGAGGAAAAAATTTTCATAAATAATGGATAAGAATGTAATAAAAGGGCAATGGTAATAGCGAAAGGAAGTGTTTCCATGAAAAAAGCAGGCCTTATCACCATTGCTCTTGTTTTAGTGGCGGCAGTGGGGATCATTGTATACTACCGGTCCCAGGATAACGGCAGAGACAGAATGCCGGACAAAGGACAGGGAACTATGGTTCAGCGCGATGCTGTACCGGCAAAGGAGTGTATCAGAAAATGGAAGATATTTTGTATGTAAAGATCGAACAGAATATTCCGGTAAAGAAGCGTGCCCTGACATTTAAGGACATCGCCACGCTGTACTGTGCGAATAAAGACGTCGTACAGAAGCTGGAACAGGAGATTTTTTATACTCTGCCAAAGGACTGTCAGCAAAAGACGATGTTCACGATTGGCAAAGTATTCGAGGGGATACATAAGGTGTATCCCAGCATCCAGATTGAGAATATCGGAGAAAAAGATTTTATCGTCGATCTGGAGGAGCCGGACCAGAAAGAGAAGTCCCGGGCCGTGGAGTTCGCCAAGGCGGCATTTGTCAGTCTGGTAGCATTTTTCGGGGCGGCTTTTACGATCATGACATTTAATGAGGATGTCAGTGTAAGCTCAGTATTTGATAAGGTTTACAAGATCATTATGGGGACAGCAAAACAGGGCGGGTCAATCCTGGAGATCAGCTATGCGATTGGTCTTCCGGCAGGCATACTGATCTTTTACAATCATTTTCGCAGAAGAAAGATCAAAAACGATCCGACTCCGATCCAGGTGGAGATGCGCACCTACGAGGAGCAGGTAAATAAGGCGTTGATCTCTACTGCTTCCAGGGAGGGACATACGATTGATGTTAATTAAGCAGGCGGTACTGTGTTTTATCGGACTTTGCAGCGGCGCTACCGTGGCAGCGGGTGTATTTGCCTTTATCACGATGCTGGGGATCATCCCCCGTCTTGCGGCCAGGACAAATACGGCAGATCATATTATTTGTTACGAAAACGCAATAATATTAGGCGGTACGATAGGAAATATATGGATCCTGTTTGGGCTTCCGGCACATCTTTCGGTCGTGCTGGTGCTGGTATTCGGTTTCTTTTCGGGTATGTTTGTAGGATGCCTCTATATGGCGCTGGCAGAGACGCTCCGCGTACTTCCCATCATGGTAAACCGGATCCAGTTAAAAGAAGGATTCCCGATTATTGTAGCGGCTATCGCCCTGGGGAAAATGACAGGCACATTATTTCAATATTTTTTTCAATAATGAAGTGAGGTTGTATGGAAATGGATAAAAATAAGGTAAATATCAAAGAAGTGATCGGGGAAGATGCCCCGGAACGGCGGGATCAGAAGTACAATGAATATGTAAAGGAAAATACACCAAAAAAGAGCTGGTTTATCAATCTTTGCAAGGCATATGGCATTGGCGGGCTGATCTGTACATTCGGACAGCTGCTGACCAATCTGTATCAGATGACCGGGATGGACAAGGAGACGGCATCGCTGTATACGACGCTTTCCCTGATCTTCCTCAGTGTACTGTTTACCGGGCTGAATCTGTATCAGAAGCTGGCAAACTTTGCGGGGGCAGGCACCCTGGTACCGATCACCGGCTTTGCCAATTCCGTGGCTGCGCCTGCCATTGAGTTCAAGGAAGAGGGCTGGGTCTTTGGCGTAGGGGCAAGGATTTTCCAGATTTCCGGTCCTGTCATCCTGTATGGCGTGTTCTGCAGCTGGATCCTGGGCCTGCTTTACTGGATCGGTAAACTGGTTGGTTGGTGCTGATGGCAGCCGGGAAGATGGTACATTTATGGAAAAATCCTTGAATACGTGGGGAATAAGGATTATAAAATTCTTGAAAACGTGGGAAATAGGGCTTGCAAAATTCTTGAAAACGTGATATTCTGCGTTTAGAGGTGGGAAGTACAGTGACGAGAGGATATCGATATGAAGAGAAAACTATATGATAGGATGCTTGATTGGAAACAGAAACACGCCCGTAAGACAGCTCTTCTTATTGATGGCGCAAGACGGGTGGGCAAGAGCTTCATCGTAAAGGAATTTGCCAAAAACGAATACCGTTCTTATATCCTGATTGATTTCAATATAGCAAGTGAAGAGGTAAAGAGATTATTTGAAGAATACCTGGGTGATCTGGATACTTTTTTTATGTATCTTTCGGCATTTTATAATGTTCGGCTGTATGAGAAAGCTTCTGTCATTATTTTTGATGAAGTACAGATGTTTCCCCGGGCAAGGACGGCTGTCAAATATCTGGTGGCAGATGGGCGGTATGATGTTATAGAGACTGGTTCTCTTGTATCAATCAATAAGAACGTAAGAGATATTGTTATCCCCTCGGAAGAGCGTCATATTAAAATGTATCCGATGGATTTTGAAGAATTTTTGTGGGCGCTTGATAATGAACTGCTTATGCCGCTGATCCGGAATTGTTTTGAAAAAGGCATCGAAATGGGTCAGGCGATGCACCGGCAGGCAATGAGTTATTTCAGACAATATCTTATCGTGGGCGGAATGCCCCAGGCAGTGGATCATTATGCACAAAACAGGGACTTTGATGAAGTGGACCAGATTAAAAGGGATATCCTCACTTTATATCGGGCCGATATTGTAAAACATGCCCAGGGATACGCATGGAAAGCTGAAAATATTTTTGATGATATCCCGGCGCAGCTCAATCGCCATGAGAAAAAGTTCCGTCTTAGTTCGCTTGGCAAAAATGTTCGTTTCCGTGAATACGAAGAAGCTTTTCTCTGGCTGGAAGATGCCATGATTATAAATACCTGTTTTAATTCCACAGAGCCAAATGTAGGATTAAAGATGAATATGGACCGTCTTACCATGAAATGCTATATGGCGGATACCGGACTTTTGATCAGCCATGCGTTTGATGAAAACGGAATCGTGGCAGAAGAAATATACAAGAAACTGTTATTTGACAAACTGGAGGTAAAAAAGGGTATGATCATGGAAAATATAGTGGCGCAGATGCTGGCGGCAGGAGGTCATAAACTGTACTTTTATTCAAACTCCTCCAGGGAGGACAGGGAATCCCGGATGAAGATCGATTTCCTGATTGCTAAAAGCAGGATCAGTAATCGTCATAATATATCGCCGATCGAGGTAAAATCGGGAAAAAACTATACACTTACTTCATTGAATAAGTTTAGAACAAAATATACACAGCAGACATATATCCCTTACGTTCTTCATACCGGGGACAGAAAGGAAGAAGATGGAATCGTCTATCTTCCTGTCTATATGACAGGATGCCTGTAGGGATACTATGATCTGGGAAAGGAAGTGGCGTACATATGACGATGACAGTACCACATTACAAATCAGTCAGTGAGGCGTTGTCCGGTATATCCGGCAGTAAAGCGGAGCTGGCACAGAGCAGGCGGATCGCCGGTGGGGACATTAACGAGGCGTATGGTCTGACACTGACTGACGGGACACAGATCTTCATGAAAAGCAACAGGAAAGAGAACCTTTCCTTTTTCCAGACAGAAGTATCCGGTCTGAATGCCCTGGCACAGACAGGAGCAATCGGGACACCGGAGATTTTATGCACCGGGACGGATGAGGAAGGGGCGGGGAAATCCTTTCTGATGCTGGGCTTTATCGAGCCGGGACAGAGGATCCCGGACTACTGGGCGGTATTCGCCAGAGAGCTGGCTGCCATGCACCAGGCGGAAACAGCGGATTTTGTATCGGGAGGCAAATTCGGCTTTACCGCCGACAATTACATCGGATCGGGGACTCAGCGGAATACGGTCAGTACAGGCTGGATTGATTTTTACCGTGACAGCCGTCTGATGCCGCAGTTTGAGAGGGCATCCCGTTATTTCGGGACAGCAGAAGAGAAGAAGATAGACAGGCTGCTGGCGCATCTCGGTGATCGGCTCGTGGAACCGGAGCATCCCTCTTTGCTGCACGGCGATCTGTGGTCGGGAAATGTGATGACCGGACCAGATGGGAAAGCATGGCTGATCGATCCGGCTGCCTATGTGGGGCATGCCGAGGCAGATCTTGCCATGACAGAGCTTTTTGGCGGGTTTCCCAGGGCGTTTTACGATGCCTACCAGGAGGCGGCGCCTTTCCAGCCGGGCTACGACGAACGCCGGGATCTGTATCATTTGTATCATCTTCTGAATCACCTGAATCTGTTTGGAAGAGGATATTTTTCGTCAGTGAAAAATATTATAGACAGGTACTGACCGGCTGATCCTTATTCGTATATATGATTGTTTTACGGCATCAGGAACCCTATAAAAATACTGTGAAAATTCATTGTCAAATTTACAAAATTGTGTTACAATTCTAATTAGGGGCACTGGCATATTTGTAGCCTGAGAGGGTTTTCATTTAAAGGGGAAGGTCTTGATATATATGGATAAGAAAAAAATTTTGATGATTGATGACGCGCGTCTGAATCTTGCTACAGCGCGCGAAGTATTGAAAGATGATTATGCACTGTATGAGGCGACTTCGGCAAAACAGGGTTTTGAGATCATGGAAGAAGTTCTGCCGGATCTGATTCTGCTGGACATTATTATGCCAGAGATGGATGGCTATGAGATGATCACCCAGCTGAAGAGTACCCGCAGGCTGAAAAGCATTCCTGTTATTTTTCTTACGGCGGTGGCAGACCCTGTCAGCGAGGTCAAGGGATTTAATCTGGGGGCAGTAGATTTTATCACGAAACCTTTTGTTGCACCGGTTATGAAGCGTCGTATTGCGACGCAGCTGGAGCTCTATTCCTATCAGAATGAATTAGAGGATATTGTGGAGCAGAAGGTAGAAGAGGTTGAGAAGATGCAGCATATGCTTGCCTCCGGGTTTGCAGAGCTGGTAGAGTCAAGAGATGGTGTGACAGGAGGTCACATTAAAAACACATTGATTTATTATGAAGCTTTTGTAGAAGTCCTGCAAAATATTCCCAAATATAAAGATGAGGTCACGCCGGAGTTTGTAAAGCTCTCTGTGCGGGCAGCACCCCTGCATGATATCGGTAAGATCGGTATTGATGACAATGTACTGCGGAAACAGAGCGGACTTGAGCGGAGTGAGATGCAGTATATGCAGACGCATTCCGAGCTGGGAGGGGCTACATTCCACAAGATCCGCAAGATTTTTCCCGAAAACGAATTTTTGCAGATATCAGAAAATATGGCGTTGTACCATCATGAGCGCTGGGATGGCAAGGGCTATCCGGTGGGGCTTTCGGGGACAGACATTCCGATTGAGGCCCGGATCATGAGTGTTGTCGATGTATATGATGCACTGACGTCGCAGCGTCCCTATAAAAAACCATTTGACCATGACCGGTCGATGGAGATTATCAAAGAAGGAAAAGGTACACAGTTTGACCCGGATCTGGTCGATGAATTTCTTAAAATCAGTGATCTGATCAAGGACCGGCTGCAGCATAAAGAAGAATTAAGAAAACAGATGATTTAATGTATAAAATCCCTTTTTTTCAGGAATGATACAAATAGTAGTATGCCTGAAAGGAAGGGATTTTATGAGTCAGAACAAGATGGTGGGCAGACGAAGCATACTTTTTGCAAAGCCGCCGGTGGTGATCGGCGCCGGGAGTGTGGCTGGAGAAAAAGAAGGAAATGGAGCCTTCGGAAAATACTTTGATATGATTGAGACCGATCCTCTCTTTGGCGCGGAGACGTGGGAGGAGGCAGAGAGTAAAATGCAGCAGCTTGCCACCCAGGTGGCTCTGCGCAAGGCAGGTCTGGAACCGAAGGAGGTCCGCTATCTGGTGGCGGGGGATCTTCTGGGACAGCTGATCGCCACATCGTTTGGAATCATGAATTTTAATATCCCCATGTTTGGTGTATATGGTGCGTGCAGTACAATGGGTGAATCCCTGGCTATCGGATCGATCCTTGTAGATGGCGGTTATGCAGATTATGTTGTAGCTCTGACATCCAGCCATTTTGCCAGCGCAGAAAAACAGTTCCGCTATCCGCTTGCTTATGGCAGCCAGCGTCCTTATTCTGCAACCTGGACGGTGACAGGCAGCGGGGCAGTCGTACTGGCATCCTCGGAGGCGAGATGGCGCAGAAAAGAGACCGGCTATGTGGAAGTAGCGGGGATCACGACAGGTATCATCACGGATTATGGCATCAAAGACAGCATGAATATGGGAGCGTGTATGGCGCCGGCGGCAGCGGACGTGATCCTGCACAACTTCAAGGATCTGGGAGTGGGACCTGGGTACTATGACCGGATCATCACAGGAGATCTCGGTACGGTAGGACAGCGTATCCTGGTCGATATGATGCAGGGGTACGGCTATGATATCGAGCCGCAGCATTTTGACTGCGGGACTGAGATCTATTACAACAAGGAACAGGATACGAATGCAGGTGGCAGCGGCTGCGGGTGCAGCGCCATTACGCTGTGTGGCTATATTCTGGAGAAGATGCGGAAAAATGAATGGCAGAGGGTGCTGTTTGTGCCAACGGGTGCCCTGCTTTCCACAGTGAGCTTCAATGAAGGAAATTCGATCCCTGGTATTGCCCATGGTGTTGTTCTGGAGGCAGTATCGGGCAAAGAAATGGAGGTGAAATAATGGATTATCTGATTGCATTTCTGATTGGTGGTGCGATCTGTGCTGTTGTGCAGATCATTATGGATAATACAAAATTACTGCCGGGCAGGATTATGGTAGGGCTTGTATGTGCCGGCGCCATCCTGAGTTTCTTTCATTTGTATGAACCGTTTGCTGACTGGGCGAAAGCAGGAGCTACCGTCCCACTCATCGGTTTTGGTCATCTTTTGTTTAAGGGAGTGAAAGAGGCTGTTGACAGCCAGGGGTTCATCGGTACTTTTTATGGTGGTCTGGAAAGTGCCGCCGTGGGGATTTCAGGAGCGTTGATCATGGGGTATCTGGCAAGCCTGATATTCAAATCAAAAATGAAATAATTCTGGTTTTTTCGTATCCGCTGTGATACACTAATAGCAGATGCGGAGGAACTAAAATATGAAACGATGGAATTCCAAATTTGATAAATACTGGTATGCGGGAGTGACGGCTTTTCTTGTAGTCACTGCCGCTCTTGTTGTGAAAGCACTGCTGGATAACCTGGGGGTGCTTGGTGGAGTGATTTCCGCAGTAAATGGGGCGCTGACGCCGGTTTATATCGGTCTGATCATAGCCTTTCTCCTCAGCCCTCTGGTCAATGCGATGGATGAATTTGTCTTTGTCCCGCTTGTGCAGAAGATTGTCAAAAAGGAAAAGAAGGCGGCGGGGATTGCCCGCGGGTTGTCTGTTACGGTAGTGCTGGTTCTGGCACTTGTCGTTATATTCGGACTGATCATGATGGTAGTGCCGGAAGTGATCAACAGTATATCCAGCCTGGCTGCCAATCTCCCGGAATACTATAGAAATGTAGTTAAGTGGGGGGACAATGTATTCCGCTCAAACCCGAAGCTGGCAGAATATTTTGAAAACTTTTCAGGGACGATGTATGAAAAACTGATCACATGGTTACAGAATGATCTTCTGCCAGAGAGCAGTAAGCTGCTCTCCATGCTGACAGACGGGGTTGTCAATGCCATGAGTCTTTTGATCGATCTGTTTATCGGTATTATCGTTTCCATCTATCTTATGGCGGGGAAAGAGAATTTTTGTGCCCAGGCAAAGAAGCTGATCTTTGCTGTGCTTCCCCAGAAAAGGGGAGACGGGATGCTGGAGGTTCTCCGGGAGACACATACGGTGTTTGCCAAGTTTATCAGTGGGAAGATCGTGGATTCACTTGTGGTGGGGATGCTGACCTTTATCATCATGAGCATTGCCAATATTCCTTATGCACTGCTGATCAGTGTGATCATCGGTGTGACCAATGTAATCCCGTTTTTTGGACAGTACATCGGTATCATCCCCAGTGCGGTCCTGGTCTTTATCGCAAACCCGTCCAAAGGGGTGATCTTTCTCATCCTGATCATAATACTGATGCAGTTTGACGGGAATGTGCTGGGACCAAAGATTCTGGGGGATTCCATCGGGCTCAAGAGTTTCTGGATCCTCTTTTCCATCCTCTTTTTTGGCTCTCTGTTTGGTTTTCTGGGTATGATCTGTGCAGTACCAATATTTGCCATGATCTACCGCTGGGTAAAACGATGGTCCAACAAGAGACTGGCAAAAAAAGAGGTTCCGGTGGAGACGGAATATTACCGGAAGGAACCGGAACGCAAGAAAAAGAACATTGAAAAAGAGAAAAATTAGTGCTATACTGGGCTTGCAAAAGAGTGAATGCGAGAACATAAAGTATAACGAGGTGAAGAGTGATGGATTATTTAAAAGGTTATGACAGCAGAAATTCAAGAAGGCGTTCTTCTTACCGGAGAAGACGGGCGAGCAGCAGAAGGAGAAAAAGGCATGTCCGGTTTACTCCGTTTTCTCTGCTAAAGTGGGCTGTTCCTGTTGTTCTTGTTGTCGCAGCTACATTTGGGATCTGCTATATCCAGTGGTCGGGCCAGTCTTCAGACCAGACAGCGCATCTGGCGGCGACAGCGGCAAGTGTAGATGCTTCCCAGGCGGCATCATCGGAAGCAGTGAAAGGAAAAGTGGCAGATGAGGTAAAGGCAGTCGGCGCATTGTCCCCGGATTCCATTGTGAAACCGACACCGGCACCGAAAGTCCGGTCCAAAGCAGTGGCACTTACCTTTGATGATGGACCAAGTACGGTGAATACGCCTAAGATTCTTGCTACATTAAAGAAGTACAATGCCCATGCGACTTTTTTTGTTGTGGGAACCCGCGTTTCATCCGGTGCGGATATATTGAAACAGGAACTGGCACAGGGATGTGAGATCGCAAACCATACATGGAATCATGCTGATCTCAGTAAACTTCCGATGAAAAAGGTAAATAAAGAATGTGACCGTGTGGCGGATCTGGTCAAAAAGCTGACCGGCGGCGATGTCAGACTGCTGCGTCCTCCCTATGGCGCCATCAGTGATAAAATGCGTGAAAAACTGAAACATCCAATGATTTACTGGAATATTGATACACTGGACTGGAAGACAATGAATGCCAAAAAGACATTCAGGGCTGTGAAGAAACAGGTGTCGGACGGAGATATTATCCTGATGCATGATATCCACGCCCCGACAGCAGAAGCAGTAGAGAAGATCGTGCCGTGGCTCATCAAAAATGATTATGATATTCTGACAGTCAGTGAACTGATGAAACGAAAAGGTATAAAGATGAAAAACGGAAAAGTTTATATGAGTGCAAAAAAATGAAGTGAGGGATAGTTATGCCGAAATATGATGCGAAATCCAGTATTGCTGAAGAATTTATAAATGATGCCGAGATCCAGGAATCTCTAGCTTATGCAGAACAAAACAAAAACAACAGAGAAGTGGTCCGCGCTATTCTTGAGAAGGCGAGACAAATGAAGGGGATCACGCATAGGGAGGCTGTGGTACTTCTGGACTGTGAACTGGAAGAAGAAAACAGGGAGATCGAGAAGCTGGCAAAGGAGATTAAGGAGAGGTTCTATGGCAAGCGCATTGTTATGTTTGCCCCGCTTTATCTGTCAAATTATTGTATCAATGGTTGTGTTTACTGTCCCTATCATATCAAAAACAGGCATATCGCCCGCAAGAAGCTGACACAGGAGGAAATCCGGCAGGAGGTCATTGCCCTTCAGGATATGGGACATAAAAGGTTAGCCATTGAGGCGGGAGAGGATCCGGTAAACAATCCTCTTGAGTATATACTGGAGAGCATCCATACGATTTACAGCATTAAACATAAAAATGGCGCGATACGCCGTGTTAATGTAAATATTGCCGCTACTTCCGTGGAAAATTATAAAAAACTGAAGGATGCCGGGATTGGAACATACATACTGTTTCAGGAGACCTATGACAAAAAAGCTTATGAGGAACTTCATCCATCTGGTCCGAAGAGTGATTATGCGTATCACACAGAGGCGATGGACCGTGCCATGGAGGCGGGGATTGACGATGTGGGATGCGGCGTCCTGTTCGGTCTGGATAAATACCGCTATGAGCTGGCGGGCATTATTATGCATGCAGAGCATCTGGAAGCTAAATTTGGCGTGGGTCCCCATACGATCAGTGTTCCGAGGGTGTGTCCGGCCGATGATATTGATCCGGCCGAGCTGAATGCGATATCGGATGAAATCTTTCAGAAGATCGTGGCTGTGATCCGCATTGCAGTGCCTTACACAGGCATGATCGTGTCTACCCGTGAATCCCAGAAGGTGAGAGAAAAGGTTCTGGATCTGGGGATCAGCCAGATCAGTGGTGGTTCCCGGACCAGCGTGGGAGGATATGTGGAAGAAGAGCCGGAGGAAGAAAACTCGGCGCAGTTTGATGTGACGGACCGCCGTTCGCTGGATGAGGTGGTAAACTGGCTGCTCGGTATGGGCTATATACCAAGCTTTTGTACAGCATGCTATCGTGAGGGACGCACTGGAGACCGCTTTATGTCGCTGCTCAAGTCAGGACAGATCGTTAACTGCTGCCAGCCCAATGCCCTTATGACGCTGAAGGAATATCTGGAAGATTACGCTTCCCCGGATACAAAAGAAAAGGGAGAGAAGGTAATCCGGGAGCAGTTAGAGGTCATTACCAATCCGGTGGTGAAGGAAAAGGCAAAGGAATACATTGGAAATATTCATGAGGGACAGAGGGATTTCCGGTTTTAGTGTATAAACGGGAGGGATGATATGGGAGACAGGGACAAGATCGTGATCGTGGATGACGAGGACGAAATCCTGGATTTATTAACAGTATATCTGAAAAATGAGAACTGTGAGGTGGAGGTTTTCACCTGCGGCAGAGAGGCGGTCCGGTATATTGAAGAAAAGGGAGCGGATCTGGTTATACTGGATGTGATGCTGCCGGACGTGGATGGTTTTTCACTCTGCCGCAAGCTCCGGGAAAAATATTATTTTCCGATTATTATGCTGACGGCGAAAAATGAGGAAAGTGATGTGCTGAACGGACTGACACTGGGAGCGGATGACTATATTACGAAGCCGTTTAAACCGATCGAGGTGGTTGCCCGGATCAAAACGCAGCTCAGGCGGTATAAAAAATACAACCAGCAGGCAGAAGAAAAACAGGAGCAGGATCAGGAAATCGATATCCGCGGTCTGTATATGAACGGCATCACTCATGAGGCAAGGTTATATGAACAGAAGCTGTCACTGACGCCGCTGGAGTTTTCGATCCTGTTTTATCTGTGTTCGAGGCAGGGACAGGTTGTGTCTTCCGAAGAGTTGTTTGAGCAGGTCTGGGGTGAAAAATATATTGACAGTAACAATACCGTCATGACGCATATCGGGCGGATCCGGGAAAAGATGAAGGAGTCGGCAAAGAAGCCAAAGTTTATCAGGACAGTGTGGGGAGTGGGGTATAAGATTGAATGAGAGGGCATGGAAACGGTATCGGAATACAGGCAGGAAGATTCTTGCTTTTATCGCGGCATATGCCAGTATCTGTCTTACTGGCCTGTTTTGCTATCTGTATCTTTCCACGTTTATTTGGAGCAAGAATGATACATTTTATCCGATGCTGCATTTCCTGAATGATAACAAAAGAATTTTTTTCCTGTTCGGACTGGCTGCCGGGATTATCATTATCCTGATCTATGATTACCGGAAGATGTATGAGATGGTAGAAAAGGAAGTGGAACAGGCGCAGTTTCGTGCGGATGAGGCGGAACAGAGAAAGAATGATCTGGTCGTCTATCTTGCCCACGATTTAAAAACGCCGCTGACGTCGGTGATGGGATATCTTCAGCTGCTGCAGGATGAGCCGGATCTGCAGGAGGAGACAAGACAGCATTATATCCGTGTTGTCGCCCGGAAAACAGAGCGGCTCGAAGATCTGATCAACGAATTTTTTGAGATTACGAGGTATAATCTGACACACATCACCTTGGAAAAGAGTGAGATTAACCTGACCCGTATGCTGGACCAGGTGATCTTTGAATTTCAGCCAATGCTGCAGGAAAAGGATCTGCGATGTGAGACCTCGCTGCCGAAGGATTTTAGGTTTGTGTGTGACTCAGACCGGATGCAGAGGGTTTTTGACAATCTGCTGCGCAATGCACTGAATTATAGCTTTCCGTCTACTGTTATCCGGATCTGTCTGACAGACAGGGATAAGGAGATTGAACTTGATTTTGAGAATGAGGGCAATACCATACCCCCGGAAAAGCTGCAGCGTATCTTTGAGCAGTTCTTCCGGCTTGACAGTTCACGCGGTACAAAGACAGGCGGAAGTGGTATCGGTCTTGCCATTGCCAGAGAGATCATCGAGCTGCATGGCGGGCAGATCACTGCCTTTAGCGAGGATAACCGGATCCGTTTTCAGATTATCCTGCCGAAATCTTGAGAAAATTGTGAGAATTTGTTTGGAAAATAGATAAGAACCTCCTTTTGTATTCTGATAAGATAAGGGTAACTTACAAAAGGAGGTTTTCTACATGAAGAGTAAAAGATACAGGAGAAAATTCAAAATCAATGCATTCCGGCTGTTTCTTGTGACGGTATTGCTTCTTGTCTTTCTGGGTTTTGTCATTACACAGAGAAACCGCAATCAGAGTGACAGAAAACCGGGACACAAGGTGGCGGAGGAAAAAGAGAGCCGGGATAATCAGGAAGTGGTAAAGAAAATTCTGGCGGATGACAGGAGGTATCCCTAGCGAATTGCTGGAGATGTTAGAAAGGAATCCGGATATGGCAGATTTTGTCGCCGGATATCCGAAAGCGGATAGGAAAAAGGTAGGAAGTTTTTCGAGGGACGAGATAGATGCAGATCATCCCCTGCTGCTGCAGTGGGATAAAAGGTGGGGTTATTACCCATATGGCGAGAGTATCATAGCTGTGTCGGGCTGTGGTCCGGTGTGTCTGTCCATGGTGATACTGGGTGTGAAGCATGAGGCGGTGCTGCCTTCTAAAATATCGAAATTCAGCGAGCGGGAAAAATATTATGTGAAGGGCTCGGGGACATCCTGGCGGCTGATGACAGAGGGGGCGGCGCATTTTGGACTAAATGGTTCCGAGATTTCCCTAAGTGAGCAATCGATGAGATCGGTACTGGATTCTTCAGGTATGATCATCTGTGCCATGGGACCGGGAGATTTTACGACAGAGGGACATTTCATCGTGATCTACGGATATGATGAGGAAGGATTCCGGGTAAATGACCCCAATTCCAGGCAGAGAAGTGCGGTCAGCTGGAGCTTTGACCAGTTGAGACCGCAGATCAAAAACCTGTGGGGGTATACGGGATAGCAGGGATGTCTTGCCAGACTGAGAGGGAGACGGTATCATCCCATCGCCTGTCCGCAGTACCACTTCCTGCGAAAAATCAAATCGTTGTCTGCCTTTGCAAAATTCTTCTGTCGCCCTTCGCAAAACTCGCTGTCTGCCATGTCGTTTTTCTGACTTTTACAGCATAGCCGCCCGCCGGTCCTTAGTGCAAACGTGCTGTCAAAAGTCAGAAAAACGACAGCAGACAACTCAGACAATGCTCGGGCGGCAGATTTGCAAAGGAAGAAAACGATGATTTTTCGG
>CAJUDA010000038.1 GCA_910584875.1 uncultured Eubacterium sp. | reverse complement strand
AGACAGAGGGGACGACGCCGGAGGAGTGTGCCGAAAAAGTCTGGCAGGAGATCATTGGCAGAGTAGGGAAAAATAAAGTATCTTGGAGGTAATAACCTATGCTGTATTACAGGAAGATGTTAGAGAGGGGAATCGAGAAGCTCGGCAGTTTATTTAAACGGGATGCCAGAAAATGGACTGTTACCCTTCCAGATAAAGGCAAGGTAACCTATGCCGGTATCCAGTGGCTGACGAAACGGGCAAATCTTTATGAAAAGGATTTTGTGCGGCCCGGCACGGCAGCATTGCGCACGAATATTTCACGGCATCAGTCGGTTGCGATGAAGACACTCTGCCGGGACCGTTATCTGCAGATCCTTCTCGAAAGCGGAACATATACCTTCTGGCATATGTTTGTGATCCGTAATCCATACGGTGAGGCGCCTCTGGCAGCATTGGCGCTGTTCCAGACCTCCGAAGTCTGCGGGGTGCGTGTCACAGTACAGGGGGACAATGCCTACAGTGCTGAGCTTCCGCCATCGAGACTGCACCGGGTGCCAATCCTTGGTCTGTATGCAGGCAGGGAGAATCCAGTAGAGATTGAATTGATTGATGAAAAGGGGAATGTGCTGGGGAAACGGACGATCCCTGTTCAGACAAGACGGATCCCTTCCGATCTGAATGACCTCTTCGACATAAAAAAGATGGCGCAGGAGCCGGCATTTAAAAACATCCTGATATCGGGAGGGCTGGATATCCGTACCTGTGCATTTGATAAGGCTGGTGAAATCCGCTATTATCTGCGCCGTCAGGTCAAAGGATATGGCATCTTTCCGCTTGCCGGGGGACGTTTCTTTTTCATGGAAAAGAGAGTATCCAGACCGACTTATACAAATCCAACAGCAGTACAGGGACATGATATGGATTACCTGGGAAGGGTGCATAAGACGTATTTTTCTGAGAAGGGAATGCACCATACCCTGGAGGAGAAAACACCGGGAGGAAACTTTCTGGTGGGGAGCGGGACGATGGAAGGACATTCCGAGGACCTGCTGGAAGAGCTGGACCGGCAAACCGGGAAAGTCGTGTATAATCTCCGTATGGACCAGCTGTTTGATCCGTCCTATGTTGACTGGTTTGACTGGGCGCACATCAATTCGGCTGTCTATTATGAAGAGGATGATTCGCTGCTGATCTCTCTGCGCAATCTTCATTCGGTTGTCAGTGTGGATTATACGACGAAGAAGCTTCGCTGGATCCTGGCCCCTCCGGATTTCTGGAAAGGGAGTACCGTAGAGTCAGAGCTCCTCAAACCGGTTGGTAATGTACGCTGGATCTATCAGCAGCACGCGGCTCTTTTTCTGGAGAGAGAAGAAGGTGATGATCCGGACTGCAGGCGGATGATGGTATTTGACAACCACTGGGCGAGACGGCGCAGTGCCGAAAGCTTTGACGATGATAAGCAGTCCTATGTGAGCATTTATGAGATCAATGAAAAGGAAAAGACTGTCCGCCTGGCACAGAGCTTTGGGCACCGCAAATCAAAGATCCGTTCCAATGGTATCTATTGTCCTGAGGAGAGACGGGTTTATTCCATGGCAGGTATGTTTGCCAGACCGCTGGAGGGCTATAACGGAGGGATTTATGAATTTGACCATGATACGGGGAAATGTCTGTCCAGGATTTATGTAAAACCAGGCTTTTTCCGGGCGTATGATTTTACCCCGGATGCTGCCCGGCTTGCTGAGCCGCTCTGCTATAATCCGGAAACGGATGACTATTTCTGCGGGGATCTGCAGCGGCCGAGACTTCTTTCAGAAAAGGAGAGAGCAGGGACAGATCTTCGACAAAATACAGGAAAATCGGTCTTTCCGGAAGATATTTTTATAGAAGAAGATGTTCTTTTTGCCGGGGGGATCGATCACGATATACGACGGATTTATTTTGTCGGGAAAAAGGAAATCTATGCGTCCTTCTATGACGATACAGAACAGACGATGTCAGATGTGTTTGGAAATGTTTATTATTATGTCTGTACATGGCTGGATCAGCTGCCACCAGACCGCTATGAAGTGGTACTGGATGTGAAAGGGAAATTATTAAAAACAGGAAAATGGATTGAAAAAATACCAGGTCCGGCAGCTTCGGCATGAAATATATGAAACCGATGCTGCCAGACCGGACCTCCCAATACTCTTACATATAGTGATCAGTCAGATATCCTGCGGGCATCGTAAAGTCCCGCATGGATCCGTCTGGTTTGTGTGATCTTCAGGCCGTCACAGTGATGTGGCAGCCTTTTTTTGTTCCGTCTTCTGCGGCATAGATGTAACAGCTTCCTTTTTTCCGTGCCGTGACCTTTCCCTCTTTGCTTACGGAGGCGACACTGCTTTTGCTGCTTGTCCAGACCGGTTTGATACCAGAGCTTACTTTTGCATTTAGTACCAGGGATCTGCCCTTTTTGAGAGAGACGGATGTTTTGCTTAGCGAGATCGCAGGCGGTACAACTGTGACCTCACATTCCTTTGTCACTCCGTCCACCGTGGCAGTGATCGTAGCAGTACCATGTTTTTTTGCAGTCACAAGTCCTTTGGCGTCCACTGTGGCAATACTTTTTTTGCGGGATTTCCAGGATACCGTGCGCCCGGAGGAAACCTTTGCCGTGAGACGGCAGCTCTGTGTGCGGTATAGTGACAGAGTGCTGCGGTTCAGCGTCACCTTTGGTTTTTTTACGGTGACCCGGCAGCTCTTTTTGGTGCCGTCAGCTGCAGCGGTGATGACCGTCTCGCCAACCTTCACAGCTTCAATCCTTCCATATTCATCGATGGCTGCCACGCTGGATCGGGATGACCGCCAGGTAACAGGCGAGCCATTGGAAGTCTTTGCCGTGAGACGGAAAGAGGCTCCATTCTCCATAGATACAGAGGCTGCCGAAAGCGTGAGAACAGTTTTCTGGACGGTAACCCGGCAGCTCGCTTCCCCGCCGCTTACTTTAGCTGTGATCTTGCAGGTGCCCGCCTTCTTTGCCGTAACCTGGCCGTATGTGTTGACAGAGGCAACTTTAGAACTGCTGCTCTTCCACGAGATTCTTTTGAAGTTGCTGGAAATTCCAGAAAGATAAAAGGATTGTCCAATCTTTAAAGTTTTGTTATAGTGTGATAGAATAATAACGGAATAACCAGAAGCCTGTGACTTAGGCGAATGAATATACAATGCCTCGGCGGTCACCGCCAACAGGATAAGGATAGCAGACAGCTTACGTGTCAAAACGATCCATCGAACATTAGAATGATATTTCATCATAGAAACTCCCTCCTTTTTCGAAAAGGAGTATTGGGAGGTTTGTAACAAAATATAACACAGAAGGCAGGGAAATGCAATATGAAATTTCAATCCATCCAAAAAATCCACAGCGGCAGATTTATTCACCGCTACGATATCACGTATGAGACAGGAGAAGGAAAAAAGAAAGTCTATGAAATGATCAGCCGGAATCCGGCGATCGATACGCAGGAGGAGCTGCAGAAGAAAAAGCCGGATGCGGTGGTACTTATCATGCATGACGAGACCGGGGGAAAAATCCTTCTCAACCGGGAATTCCGCATGGCACTGGGAAACTGGGTGTACAATTTTCCTGCCGGACTCATTGATCCGGGCGAGACCCCGGAACAGAGTGCTGCCCGTGAACTCAAGGAAGAAACCGGGCTGGATCTGCTGGCGATCCGTGACAGAATGGCGCTCAGCTACAGTGCGGTGGGCTTTTCCAATGAGAGCAATATATGTCTGGTAGGTACGGCATCCGGTACATTCCAGAAGAGCAGTTCTGCGGTAGAAGAGATTGAAGCGGGATGGTACACCAGGGAAGAGGTAAAAAAATTACTGGCGGCAGAGATTTTTGCTGCGAGGACGCAGGCATACTGTTATCTCTGGAGCCGCCAGTAAGATATTGTGTGGTTAGTGCTGTCCGATTTTACTATTCTGTGTAATTATTTACCTTTTCAAATTCCGTCAGTATTTCCTGTTCCGGTTCTTTTGTCATCAGGCTGACTACGACGATACAGAGCAGGCTGACGAAGAATCCCAGAAGAAGGGAATAGATCCCGGTGGCAGCGTATGGTGTCTGTCCGCCCACGATGGGGAGATAGTCCCAGACGATGACGAAGAGTCCGCCGGACAGGATACCGGCGATGGCACCGGGCAGGTTTGTCCGTTTCCAGAAGAGGGAGCAGACAACCAGCGGTCCAAAGGCGGAGCCAAGTCCTGCCCAGGCATCCGATACCAGATCCATGATACTGCTGTCAGGATCCCAGGCGATCAGGAAAGCGAGCACGGCGACGATGAGTACAGTGATCCGGCTGATATTCAGCACCTTTTTGTCATCCGCATCTGGTTTGAGGATATTTTTGTAGATATCCTTGGATACGGAAGAGGCGCAGACAAGAAGCTGTGAATCTGCTGTTGACATAATGGCGGCGAGGATTCCGCAGAGGAAGAGACCGCCGATGAAGATCAGGACAAATCCGTTGGAGAAGATCTGCTGGATCATGGAAATAAATACGGTTTCTGTAGCACCGTCCGCCAGCACGTTTGTCAGATAGGCACGGCCGATCACGCCGATGGCGCAGGCGGCAAATAATGAAATGGCAACCCATATGATAGCGATGGCGCTTGATTTTTTTAACTCCTTTTCACTCTTAACTGCCATAAAGCGCACAAGAATATGAGGCATGCCGCAATATCCAAGACCCCAGGCAAGGTCGGAGATAATCTGGGTAAAAGTATATGGTTCCCCATTGACATAGAAGAGACTCATATAGTCGCTGCCTGGAGCGACTCCATGGGCGAGCAGCGCGCCGGAGAAATCGTTTCCTACGAGCGCATATGCGATGATGGGGACGACAAGAAGTCCGATCAGCATCAGTGTCCCCTGGATGAAATCGGTAGTACATACTGCCAGGAAGCCGCCCAGGAACGTATAAATGAGGATCACGGCGGCGCCGATGAGCAGTGCGATATGATAATCAATGCCAAATACGGTATTAAACAGCTTACCTCCAGAGGCAAGTGCCGATGCGGTATACACAAGGAAAAAGATCACGATCACGGCAGATGAGATGCCGAGCAGAATCTTATTCTTATCCCGGAACCGGTTCTGGAAAAACTCCGGCAGGGTAAGAGAATTGTTTGCCACGATTGTATAGCGGCGGAGCCGTTTTGAGATAAGAAGCCAGTTGAGGACGGTTCCGATAAAAAGACCGATGGCGATCCATGCCTTACCGGTTCCGGCAGCGTAGATCGAACCAGGCAGTCCCATGAGGAGCCATCCGCTCATGTCAGAGGCCTGCGCAGAGAGAGCGGCGACCCAGCTGTTCAGTCCGCGTCCGCCGAGGAAATAGTCCTCTGTGCTTTTTGTTTTTTTCATAGATAAGATTCCGATTGCGATCATCATACATAAGTAGCAGATAAAAGCGATCAGAATAGCGATTGTACTTCCGGACATAATTAAACTCCTTTCATTTCTTTATGTAATATGTCAAAAATAAAGTATAGCATATTTTGGGGGAAGAGGCAAAGATTTTTTTCTTATGGCTTCTTTATTTCCGTATTTGAGCAGGGAAAAGGTTCCTTCGCAGAAACGCTCCCGCTAAGGATTTCTACGTCGCGTTGTGGAAGCATATAGTACATGCTTCTCACAACGACGCAGAAATATTTTCTGCTCATGGAATCTTTTCCTGCTCAAATACTGCTTATAAATAAGATAAGAAAAATGTGTCCGCTCTCCAATCAGTTTGGTTGAGCTTGTTAATTTGGATGATACAAACGATGATTTAAGGTAACGCTTTTAGCAGATTAGAAACTATGACAGAAATTTGTCAAAAGGAGATTACTGCAAAGGGAGAACATTCTGATCTATTCAGGATTGCAGTATTTCATAATAAAAGAATTACCGAGCATGGGTTTTAAGTGCGCCGGTATGAGGCATCTGTATTGCAGTTGCCCATACCGCTGCGTGATTAAATACCATGCGGGTAATCTTTTATTATGAAATACGGAACCTGAATTAAATCGAAGAATTTTTCGGAATCTGTACAAACCTCTCCTGACATGTTATGATTACCTATAACAGTATGATCGGCATAAAACCAGAAGGAGGTAACAGGCGGATGCAGACAGGAACAGGACGGTTTGTGGATCTGATCCACAGAAAAAAGGAAGGGAAGGCGCTGGAGCCCCGGGAGATCCTGACTATGATCCGGCAGTATGTGGCGGGAGAGATTCCGGATTATCAGATGTCGGCGATGCTGATGGCAGTCTGTTTTCAGGGCATGGATGATGAAGAACTGACGGCATTGACGCTTGCGATGAGAGATTCCGGGGAAACCGTTGATCTGTCCCGGATCGAAGGCATCAAGGTAGATAAACATTCGACCGGCGGTGTGGGTGACAAGACAACGTTGGTCATTGGTCCGCTGGTGGCGGCGTGCGGTGTGCCGGTGGCGAAGATGAGTGGGAGGGGACTTGGATTCACCGGGGGGACGCTGGACAAACTGGAGTCCATTCCAGGATTTTGCATCGGTTTATCAGAGGACGAATTTTTTGAGGCAGTAAACTCCACAGGCATCAGTGTGATCGGTCAGACCGGGAATCTGGCGCCGGCAGATAAGATGCTCTATGCACTGCGTGATGTGACAGGGACAGTAGAGAGCATTCCACTCATTGCCTCATCTATTATGAGCAAGAAGCTGGCAGCAGGAAGTGATAAGATCCTGCTGGATGTTACGACGGGGAGCGGGGCTTTTATCAAGGATCTGGATCAATCCAGAGAGCTGGCACGGCGGATGGTGGCGATCGGCAAAAGCGCCGGCAGGGAGACCGTGGCGATGCTGACCAGCATGGATGAACCGCTGGGGTACGCCGTCGGCAACAATCTGGAAGTAAAAGAAGTGATCCGCACACTTCGGGGAGACGGTCCGGCGGATCTGAAAGAAGTCTGCCTCGCCCTTGCCGGGATGATGCTTTCCCTGGGCAGAGAGGGACTGACCTATGAAGAGGGAAGGGAGCTGGCTGAAAAAACAATGGAAAGCGGCGCTGCTTATGACAAATTCATTGCGATGGTAAAAGGGCAGGGCGGAGATCTCTCGTATATAGAAAACCCGGACCGGTTTGAAAGGGCGGCATTTCAGGGTGAAGTGAAGGCAAAAGAAGACGGATATCTGGTCAGCATGGACACCGAGGGGATCGGGATTACAGCAGGACTTCTCGGAGCCGGGAGAGATACGAAAGAGAGTAAGATTGATTACAGTGCCGGTATCATCATGAAGAAAAAGCTGGGGGAGCGGGTGCAGAAGGGCGATGTGATCGCTGAACTGTATACGGCAGACAAGGAAAGGCTTATGAGGGCAGAGGCATATATGGGGGCATGCTGTCAGATATCGGACATAAAACCGGAACCAGTAAAATTAGTAGTAGATATTATTCGTTAAATTTGATACAATATATAGAAAAAGCGTCGTGATAATCCGACGCTTCCAAGAACGACCTACGGTCGTTCTTGCTCCGCACAAAATGAAATTTCCTATTAGATAAAGAATCGAAGAAAGGGAGAAGGGATTATGTACGATAGTATCGTGATCGGATGTGGCTTCGCCGGGGCTGTTGTGGCGAGGAAACTGGCGGAAATGAAGGGGCAGAGCGTACTGGTGCTGGATGCCAGAGACCACATCGGCGGCAACTGTTATGACCGTGAGGACGAACACGGGATTCTGATCCATCAGTATGGACCGCATATTTTTCATACAAATATCAGGCGTGTATACGACTATTTATCACGTTTTACAGAGTGGTATGAATACCGTCATGAAGTTGTGGGAAATATATATGGCAGGGAATTGCCAATTCCCTTTAATCTGAACACACTGGAAGAAGTGTATGGAGAGCGTGCGCCTCATCTGGAGAAACTGCTGATCGACAATTTTGGCGAGGGTGCAAGGGTTCCGATCCTGGAACTGATGAATCATGAAAACAAGGAGCTTCAGGAGATCGCAGAGTATGTCTATGAAAATATATTTCTGAAATATACGATGAAACAGTGGGGGAAAACTCCCAGGGAGATCGATCCGGCGGTATCCGGGCGTGTACCGGTGCTTTTGTCACGGGACAACCGGTATTTCCAGGATAAATACCAGGGACTCCCTGCCCGGGGATTTACCCCTCTCTTTGAAAAGATGCTGGATCATCCCGGCATAGAGATCCGGCTTGGATGCGAGGCTAAAAGTGTGCTGGCCGTGGATCCGGGGGCCGATGAGCCGGTGGTGTTTGAGGGGCAGCCTTATCATGGCAATATTATCTTTACGGGAGCGCTGGATGAGTTTTTTGACTGCCGGTATGGGCGTCTGCCATATCGTTCCCTTCGTTTTGATTTTGAACACTACGACAGAAAATTTTATCAGAGCCATGGCGTAGTAAATTATACAGTGTCAGAAGACTTTACAAGGATCACGGAATTCAAGTATCTTTCCGGGCAGCTGGAGGCGCCGGATACGACGATCGTGAAAGAGTATCCGATGCCGTATGGCGGCGGGGATGATGAGATCCCATACTATGCCATCAATAATGAAGAAAACGATATACTTTTTACAAAATATAAAACCCTGGTGGATCAGATCCCCGGCTTTTATCTTTTGGGGAGACTTGCTGAATATAAGTATTATAATATTGATGCCATTGTTGACCGGGCGTTGACTGTGGCAGAGCAGATGGATTAATGGAGGTATGTATGAAACTTTTGACTGTAGCGATTCCCTGCTATAATTCGCAGGACTATATGGAACATGCCGTGGAGACGGCACTCGTAGGAGGAGAAGATGTAGAGATCCTTCTGGTGGACGATGGTTCTACTGACCGCACGGCAGAGATTGCGGACAGGCTGGCGGCAGAACATCCGACCATCATCCGTGCCATCCACAAAGAAAACGGGGGACATGGAAGCGCTGTCAATACAGGGCTTGCCAATGCAAAAGGGGTCTATTATAAGGTGCTGGACAGTGATGACTGGCTGGACCGGGAAGCATTTTTGCGGGTGCTGGATGTACTCCATGATTTTGTGCAGGAGGGACATGGTGTGGATATGCTCCTCGCCAACTATGTGTATGAGAAGCCGAGTCTTCATAAACATAAGGCGATCCGGTACGACGGCGTTTTCCCGGAACGCAAAGTGTTTGGCTGGAGCGATATCAAACGGTTTAAGATCAGCCAGAACATACTGATGCATTCCGTGATCTATCGGACCAAGCTGCTTCGTGACTGTGAACTGCAGCTGCCGGAGCATACGTTTTATGTCGATAATATCTTTGTCTACAATCCGCTTCCCCATGTGAAGACCATGTACTATCTGAATGTAGATCTTTACCGTTATTTCATCGGAAGAGAGGATCAGTCTGTAAACGAAAAGGTGATGATCGGCAGGATCGACCAGCAGATCAAAGTCAATAAACTGATGATCGATGCCTATGACCTGACGAAGATCAAAAATAAAAAACTGCAGGATTATATGGTGAAATACCTGACGATGATGATGACGATCAGTTCCGTATTTCTGATCAAAGAAGGATCAGAGGAGAGTCTTGCCAAGCGTGCGGAACTCTGGGAATATCTGAAAGAACAGAATCGTACGATGTACCGCATGGTAAATAGAATGGCTCTCAGCAAGCCAATGCAGTTTAGAAACCGTGTCGGGCAGAAGATCGTTGTCTGGGGATATTCCCTGTCACAGAAGATCTATGGATTTAATTAACAGGAGGTTTTTTCCCGTCCGGCTGGGCTATCTGATTTAACTGGCTCCGGTAATTGCGGGGAGAACATCCTTTCCACTTTTTAAACTGTCTTGAAAAATGTTCCAGATTGTCATACCCGCAGAGGGCGGCGATTTCTGAAATGGGATATTTTGTACCATGCAGCAGGTGCGAGGCGTGGTCGATCCGCGCCTTTATTATGTCCTGATGGATTGAAACGCCGAAAAATTCTTTGTATAAGTGCTGCAGATAGGAAACACTGATGTTGAGCGAATCAGCGACATCTCCGGCGTTTGCCGGGCAGTACTCATAATTTTGCAGCCTTCTTCTAAGATCGACAAAATCTCGTTTATAATCTGTCATTTTCGCATTGCTTTTTTTGGAAAAATGATACAGGTCGCTGAATTTATGGAACAGGGCACCTGCCTTTTGTGACATGATCTGATCGTGCTGCTTGCCATAACTGAAATATTCAATCTGCAGATCACCGATCATATCGCAGATTTCTTTGTTGTAGGTAAGTGTTATGGGTGTCTGGAAAGGGATGTCCAGCTTCTCGAAAAAATCATTATAGGGTTCGATATCGAAGTGGATCCAGTCATTGATGAAATTCCCCTTCATATGACGGTAATACTGCGGTGCCCCCTTCTGATAGAGAAAATAAGTATTCTCTGGTAACAGCTGATATCTGCCATCCAGCCACACCTCAGTCGGACACCGGAAATAGAGAAAAAGAAAATCCCCGGTACCCTGCGGGCGCTGGATGTCAAAGGCGCCAAAATTTACATACTGGTATCCCAGATCAACGATTTTGATCAAATTTATCCATCCCTTCCAAGCAGGATAAGTCAAGTTCAGAGCGGCAAACATCATAGACGCAGCTCTTTTTTTGCGTTATCCTTATTTTATAAAAAGACGTCTGTTTATATTGTAACAAATAATGATTATTTTGCAATAACAAATGTACCGGGAGGATCAAAAATGAAGAAAGAGCGGGCAAAGGTGCTTGCAATTGCCATAATATCGGCGCTGACAGTTGGATGTCTGCAGCCGGTCAGTGCAAGTGCGGCAAAAAAAGCAAAGCCGAAGCTGAGTAAGAGTAAGGTGTCGGTAAAGGCGGGGAGTAAGAAAAAGATCACCGTAAAAAACGGCAAAAAGGCGAAAGTAAAAAAAGTGAAATGGTCGGTGAACAAAAAAGGGAAAAAGATTATCAAATTGACAAAAAAGTCAAAAAAATCAGTGACTATCAAAGGATTAAAAAAGGGAAAAGCAACTGTCACAGCGAAGATCAAAACAAAGAAAAAAACATATACAAAAAAACTGAAAGTAACGGTAACAAAGAAAAAGACAAAGAAAAAAACAACGACGGCAACACCTGTGCCAAAGACTCCTTCAGCCACAAAGATGCCAGTATCTGCGGAGAAGCCGGAGACGGAGCCGAAGGTATACGGGACGCCGGGGAAAGCTTCAGCTTATGACAAAAGCCAGTCACATTACAGTTTGAATATCAATGCAGCAGATAAAGTACATAATATCAGTGATATGCTCTACGGGGTTTTCTTTGAAGATATCAATTTTGCGGCAGACGGCGGTTTGTATGCTGAGATGGTGCAGAACCGTTCCTTCGAGTTTACAGAGCTGGCAGCAGGGAATGAGAAGCATGCATGGAACAATGTGGGGACAGTGACGGCGACAGTGAAAAAGAATGACACGACAGGGCGCCTCAATGCCAACAACCCCAATTATATGATACTGGAAAATACATCCGGCGCACCAGCGGGTATCGCTAACAAAGGCTTCCTGGATGGAATGTCAGTAAAAGAAGGAGCAAAATATAAGTTCTCTGTCTGGGCTAAGGGACAGGATGGCTATACAGGACCGCTTCACGTGGCTGTGACACAGGGCAACGCTGTCCTTGCCAGTGGAGAGATCCCGGCGCTCACATCGGAATGGGCGAAATACGAGCTGGAGCTGACTTCTTCCGCAACAAAATACGAAAACGTAAAGCTTCAGGTGACGATCGATAAGGGAAAGGCTGCGATCGATATGGTTTCCCTTTTTCCGAAAGACACGTACCAGAACAGGGAAAACGGACTGAGAAAGGATCTGGCAGAAAAGCTGGCAGACCTGCATCCGGCATTCCTGCGTTTTCCGGGCGGATGTGTGATCGAAGGCGGCACACTGGATGAAGCATATGACTGGAAGGCATCCATCGGAGTGGGACCGGACCGCGAACCTCTTAAATTCAACGGTACTTACGGGGACGTGGCAGCGAGAAGACAGGGGCGCAATCTCTGGACCAATGAGAACATCACCAACGACGAGAATCCTGCCTTTATGAGTTATGGTCTTGGCTTCTATGAATATTTCCAGCTTGCGGAGGATATGGGAGCGGTTGGGGTACCGATCGTCAACTGCGGTATCAGCTGTATGATCCCGGGGCATCCCCAGATCACGAATGGCAGCGAATACCAGAGATATGTCCAGGACGCCCTGGATCTGGTAGAATTCTGCCGCGGCGGCAGTGATACGAAATGGGGCGCTGTGCGCATCGCCATGGGACACGAGAAGCCGTTTAAGCTGAAATACATCGGTATCGGCAATGAGCAGTGGGGCAGCGACTTCTATCAGCATTATGAAGGATTTGTGGACGCCTTTGACGAGGCAAAAAAGAAGAACCCGGAGATGTATGGGGATATTGAGCTGATGTATTCTTCGGGTGTCGATGACGGCGACAGTGACAAGATCAACTACATGGCGTCTTACCGTGAGGCACAGAGATGGCTGGATGCCCATCCAGGTAAGACGATTCGGGATTTTGCCGGGGCGGTAGACCATCATTACTACAATGATCCGGCATGGTTTTTCAGCCACGCGGATTATTATGACGAGAAAAATTACAGCCGGACGAAACTGACGGAAACCCAGTATGGCGGCGGGATGCAGGTATTTCTCGGCGAATATGCGTCGCGGAGCAATACATGGAATTCGGCGTTGTCTGAGGCGGCGTACATGACCGGGCTGGAAAGAAACGGCGATATTGTACGGATGGCTGCCTATGCGCCATTATTTGGCAATCTGACAGCGCTTCACTGGGCACCGGATCTGATCTGGTTCAATAACCATACATCCACGGCTTCTGTCAACTATTATGTTCAGAAAGCGTTTTCAAATAATGCAGGGACGGCGTTGCTGGGTACTACCTTTACAGGAGCATCAAAAGGAAGAAGAGCACTGGAAGGCAAAGTGGGTGTGGGTACTTGGAACACATCAGCAACATTTGATAATGTGAGGATTCAGAACAATGCCAACGGGAAGCTGATCGCCTATGACAACTTTGACAGTAAGGATAATCTGAACCTCAACTGGCAGAAGGTGTCTGACGGAAACTGGTCAGTGAGCGGCGGAAAACTGGTTCAGTCCAGTACGGTGACAAATACGGATCTCTATGGGGCGACAGGAAGCACGGTATATTTCGGAGACGTCAACTGGAAAAATTACACCTATACAGTCGATGCCACCAAGACCGGTGGCGACGAGGGATTTTTGATCCCCATCGCTGTAAAGAACAGCAAAAATAACTATTTCTGGAACATAGGCGGCTGGAATAATACCACATCCTGTCTGCAAAAGGTGACAGACGGCGTCAAATCGGATCAGATCGCCGGAACAGCAGAGAGGATCCGGCTTGAGACAGGTAAAACCTACAAACTGAAAGTTGTGGTAAATGGATACAATATCAAATGCTATGTGGATGATACGCTCTATATGGATCATACTCTGGAAGAGACAGCAGAGGCAGAAAGTTATCAGGTTGTCAGTACCGATGAGACGGGAGATATTATCATTAAGATGGTAAATGTAACCGGCTATGCAAAGACATTTGCCATTGATATAGCCGGAGCAGGGAAGATCGGCGCTGCGGCAAAACTGGATCTGGTGGCAGGAAACAGCCTGACGGATGATAATATTCTGGCACAACCGGAAGTCGTGACACTGAAAACATCTGAGGTGACCGGCATAAAGAACCAGTTTAACTATACCGTGCCGAAATATTCTGTTTCGGTACTGCGGATAATAACGAATTAAAAATTCGTAAGAATTAACATTCGTATGAATTAACATTTTGGAATTTACCATAACTCCTTTTTTATCGATCAGGCACTGAAGTCCACCGGACTACAGTGCCTGATTCAGTAATGCCGTTTTCATCTCATACAGGCGGTCAGAAAGATCCACATAGACCGCCTGTGGATTGACGAGACGTCTCGTCTCTTCCCACAGGGTATTTAACTGCTCTTTACAATAGTTCTGGATTTCCATGACGTCTGGCGTCTCATAGACGCATTGCCCGCTCTGGAAAACAGGGATCAGCAGTTCTTTCATATTATAAGTACCGCCTGCCAGCTTTGTTTTCTTCCATGTGGCGTCAGGATCAAACAGGATCAGATCCTGTGTCACGTCAAAGTGCTCTTCTGCCAGAGTGATATAATCGGCGCGGATTTTACCGGTTGCGTTATCGTAGATGCGATAGACCGTTTTATCTCCGGGATTGGTGATCTTCACCGGGTTTTCGGAAAGCTTGATCTTTGGTTTCATTTCCCCACTTTCTTCCACGGCGGCGAGCTTATATACCCCGCCAAAAGCCGGAGTCGTTTTGGAGGTTATGAGGTTGGTGCCGACGCCCCAGGAATCAATGCGGGCTCCCTGGGAGAGCAGGGAGTCGATCAGATATTCATCAAGGTCGCTGGAGGCACAGATGGAAGCGTCAGGAAATCCGGCGTCATCCAGCATTTTTCTTGCTTTCTTTGATAGATAGGCGAGATCGCCGCTGTCCAGACGGATGCCGTATTTGAGCGGCATCCGGTTGTCTGCCCGGAGTTCCTCAAAAACCTGTATCGCATGGGGCACACCGGAGCGCAGCGTATCATACGTATCCACCAGCAGTGTCGTATTAGAGGGATACAGTTCTGCATAACGGCGGAATGCAGTCAGCTCGTCGCCGAAACTCATGATCCAGCTGTGCGCATGGGTTCCCAGGGCAGGAACACCAAATTCCTTGGCACAGATCACATTGCTGGTGCCGATACAGCCGCCGATGACGGCTGCCCGGGCGCCAAAGGTGCCGGCGTCCGGTCCCTGCGCCCGGCGCAGTCCGAACTCCATCACGCCCCCGCCCCTGGCGGCATAACAGACCCGGGACGCTTTTGTGGCAATTAGGGACTGGTGGTTGATCAGGTTCAGCAGTGCAGTCTCGACCAGCTGTGCTTCCATGATCGGAGCCACGACCTTCACCAGCGGCTCCCTGGGGAAAACCACTGTCCCCTCCGGGATGGCATAGACATCCCCTGTAAAATGAAAACTGGCAAGATAATCAAGAAAATCCTCGCTAAACGTATCCAGACTCCGCAGGTAGTCGATATCATCATAGTCAAAATGAAGGCTCTTGATATAGTCAATCACCTGGGCGAGTCCGGCGCATACCGCATAGCCGCCGTCATCCGGGTTCTGCCGGTAAAAGAGATCAAAAACAACCCGTTCACTGGCGTTGTTGTTAAAATATCCCTGCATCATAGTCAGTTCATAAAAATCTGTGAGAAGAGTAAAATTTCTGTTGTCCATAACAGCCTCCTGTCAAATGCGATCATTCTGGTATCTACAGATATTGTATTAGTATGTCCGGGAAAATACAAGGTCATTCTTTATCAAATCCCCGGAGCTCTTTGATGCCATAGTGCTGTGCCAGACTGGTATTGATCCAGAAATCCGGGTCCTGGGAGATATCGGATAAGCCCTCCAGTGCATGATGCCGGGAGCGGAAGGGGTATGAAATCGTGATAATGGGGACGGTGACCTTCTGGATCCCTTTTTCCTTCTGTTCCAGTATGTAAGCATCCCGCTCATTTGTCTGGATATAGATCTCCCGTGAGCAGATCAGAGTATCACATATGCTGACAAAAAACCAGATCATGGCTCCGGCGCAGACAATACAGAGAGAACGCTGTATTTTCACCCGGTGAGATTTCATCCAGTCTGCCGCCGGGATAGAAACAGCGACGATCAGGAAAATGGCAGAGATGTATAACGACCGTTCCGAATATCCATATCCAGTAGTAATCCAGGATAAAGAATTTAAAGAGCAGAGACAGGGATTCTCCTGATTCCGCCCTCCGCTGGCTGCCCGGAGAGAGGATCAGGATGAGAAAACCAGATATTGCGCCGATGTAGCAGGCGATATGCGCAGGAAACAGCTTCCCGTTCCGATAAAAAAATATCAGGGACAGTGTCAGGATCACCAAAAGCCCTGCGCTTATATTTTCCATGGCAACCCCTGCCAGTACACCGAGGAGAAACAGGGGGAAGGCAGCATACCATGATTTCATAAAACCGTTCTCAGAAACAGAATTGATCCGGAAAAGCCACAGTACCGCAAGGGCAGGGATTGACGCCCACAGATAAGCGGTGGAGCCGGACTGCCAGAACATGACCTGACCGTAATCCGGCACAAGAATCCATACGGCAAGATGTAAGAACAGGTAAAGGATCCAGTTTCCTGAGCGTCCGGTATGGATGATGCGGTATACGAAAAAGACCATACACAGATAGATCAGGGTATTAATGACGTCAAATACAAAGGGGGAGCAGTAGTATGAGAGGGTCCCCAGACAGTATATAAAGATCCTTCCGCCCCATTGAAGATAGTAATTTCTGGCAGATGCGGCAAAATCCGAAAGAGATAATATTTTCTGATCGGAACCCCATTGCAGATGATGAGTGTAGAGAAAATGCTTTCTGGCATTTTGGCAGCTCCGAAGGGCAATCGCATGATCTATTTGCAGGTACAAGGGCGGGCTCCTCCCAAGCGCCCGTCCTTGTACCACTTCCCGAAAAATCATCGCTGCCTTTCTGTGCAAATCTGCCGCCCGAGCATTGTCTGAGGTGTCTGCTGTCGTTTTTTCTGACTTTTGACAGCACGTTTGCACTAAGAGCCGCCA
>CAJUDA010000037.1 GCA_910584875.1 uncultured Eubacterium sp. | reverse complement strand
ATTTTTGGAGATTTGTTAATGCGGTAAGAAACAGGATCAATAGACCGAAACCCTCGAATTACTATTCGGTAGGACAAGAGGGGGAGAAATTTAAGATATATAAAGCAAAATGAGATTCGCAGAGGGAGGAAAAGATTATGTCGAAAAGAAAAAAGCGACGGTTCATAATTGCGGGTATAATTGCTGTTTTGCTTCTTTTATGTTTTACTGGCTGGAAGATTAGTCTTGGTCGGGGAACTGCTATAGAGATTCCGGTAGACAAGGATACGACTTGTGTATACTGGGGTAGTTTCCCGGAATATAAGATACTTGATAGAATATGGTGTGAAGAAAAATTGGGAGATTCTGGAATCACAATTGGAGAGGAAGGGGATTTCTTATGTTGTGTCTGTTCTGTTATAGCGGCAGCTGGTGAAAACTATTTCATTACACCAGATAAAGTGAATGCTCTTTTGTGTGAACTCTATGGATATAGTAAACACGGTGATATAAAAAAAGATGTTTTGAAGGCAATCGCAGAAAATGTAACATATCACTATTTTATTGATCCTGCACTGGAAAATTCTGAAGAATCAAAAGATTTAAACGATCCACCTGTGGCTTTCGATATTGTGAAGGTTAAAAAGGGAGGGGATTTTCGATGGATAGTTCTTGAAGGATTTTCAAATGATGGAAAAGATTACCGGTGTATGGATCCCAGGGAGACGACTGAGACATGTTTAGCTGACTATGGAAGCCGGGTATATGAATGGTATACTGTAGGAAAACTTCAGGATGGTGTTAATATTGAAAAGAAGGAAAGCGTTTTGAAGCGGATAGGGGAAATAGAAAATAGAAAGCGAAAAAGATTTATCATTGTCGGGGAATTTGTTTTATTAATTGTTTCATGGATCATAGGAAGAAAAATTGATCATTATATGAAACAAAAAGGATGACAACCCCTTCCGCTGCTGCAGGTGGATTCAATCATAAAAAAAGGGCAGGGAAATTGCTGTGGTAATTATTATTACAAATAAAACAAAAATTTAAAGTAAAGGAGAGTACGCTATGAAAAATGTTATTATGAAAGGCACGGGAGTGTATATTCCGAAGCACAAAGTGTATAATGAGGAACTGGACGAGCACTTTGAATCCATGGGATTAAGCGCTCACAATCTGATGGAGCATCTGGGAAGGAGGAAGCGATATTTTATTTCCGAAGGAGAAAATGCGATCACCATGTCAGAAAATGCGATCAATAATTGTGTGAAAAAGAATCACATTAACTTAGAAGACATTGAGATGCTTGTATTTTGTTCGGATACGCCGGAATATGCTTCACCCTCCAACGCCCTGAAGCTGACAGGGCTTTACGGAGAACAGATGAAGAATGTGCACGTTGCGTTTGATCTGAATTCTAATTGTACCGGAATGATACAGGGGATGGATATTGTACATAAATATATGATGAACAGTAATATTAAAAATGCACTGGTCATTGGCTGTTTCTGTATCTCACCCATCACCCTGTGGTCGGATACGGTCGTGTATGCAAATTTTGCTGATGCGGCGGCATGCGTAGCTATCTCGGCAGAGGAGGAAGAGGAAAAAAGAGGCTTTATCGACACGGAGGTCTATATTGACGCCTCATATCATCAGTATGTCACCTATCCCAAGTGTGGTATGTCAAAGGTCCCATTGAAATCGGTCCAGCCAAATGAAAAAAGACTGGAATGGAGTCCTTTTTCACTGGACTTTGTTCCGGAATACTGGGCGAAGCAGATCAAACTGGTACTCAGCCGTAATTCATTGAACGTAGACGATGTTGATTATTATATTTTCTCCCAGCTCAGTGATGATTATAATATGAATACATTGAAAATTTTAGGAGTGGGAGAGGAGAAGTACCACTTTGTCGGCAAAGAGTATGGATATACGGGAAATACCTGTCCGGTCATGTGTCTGAACCGTATGTGGGATACCTATGCCGTCCGGGGGAACCGGATCATATTCTGTACGATTGGCGCCGGGTATGCTATAATCGTACAATTATATGAGTTCTGAATCATAAAAAATGATGAAAAAAAGGACCTGATCCATCAAATAACCGTTGACATCCGGGTGACAGATGTGTTATAGTGATTGAGCGATGAATTAGGTCTTTTTTTTATGCCTAAATTTTTGATAACAAAATATCACGGAGGTAACGAAATGCGTACTAGGATTACTTTGGAATGTACAGAATGTAAGCAGCGCAATTACAATCTGACCAAAGACAAAAAGAACCATCCGGACAGAATGGAAACAAAGAAGTATTGCAGATTTTGCAGGAAACACACATTACACAAGGAGACTAAGTAATAGTCCGTGTGATGTTTCGGAAAGGATGTGTGTCACATGAGTGAAGCAGAAAAGGCTTCAAAACCGGGCTTCTTTAAGAACCTGAAGAGTGAATTCAAGAAGTGTACATGGCCGAAGAAAGAAGAGCTTGTGAAACAATCCGCACTGGTTATCGTGGTGTCGGTTGTGTTGGGCGTAGTGATCGCAGGCATTGACTGGGTGATACGTTATGGTCTGCAGATGCTTAACATTGTTTCATAGGAGGTCGCCATGGCAGAAGAAGCAAAATGGTATGTAGTTCATACTTATTCCGGTTACGAGAATAAGGTAAAAGCAGATATTGAGAAAACAATCGAGAACCGCAACCTGCAGGATCAGATCATGGAAGTTATGATTCCGCTGCAGACGGTTGTGGAAGAGAAGAACGGCGAGAAGAAACAGGTTCAGAAGAAGATGTTTCCCGCTTATGTTCTGATCAATATGATCATGAATGACCAGACATGGTATGTTGTGCGAAACACGCGTGGCGTGACAGGGTTTGTCGGTCCGGGATCCAAACCGGTTCCACTGACGGAAGAAGAAATTGCTAATATGGGATTTCTGGCACAGGCAGAAGAATCTCCATTTTCTATCGGCGATCAGGTCATTGTCACAGAGGGAGTATGGCAGGATACCAACGGTGTTGTTCAGGAGGTTCATCCGGCGAAGCAGATGGCAGTTATTGTTATCGATATGTTTGGACGCGATACGCCGGTGGAGATTGATTTCTCTGAATTGAAACTCGTTTAATTGTAGGAGGATTTAAAATGGCAAAGAAAGTTGAAGGATATATCAAGTTACAGATTCCGGCAGGGAAAGCGACACCGGCACCGCCGGTTGGTCCGGCACTGGGACAGCACGGGATCAATATTGCTCAGTTTACAAAGGAGTTTAATGCAAAGACCCAGGGTCAGGAAGGAATGATCATTCCTGTTGTGATCACAGTTTATGCGGACAGAAGCTTTAGCTTTGTGACAAAGACTCCGCCGGCACCGGTTCTTCTCAAGAAGGCATGCAAGATCCAGTCTGGTTCCGGTGAGCCGAATAAGAAAAAGGTGGCTTCGATCTCAAAAGAAGAGCTTCAGAAAATCGCTGAGATGAAGATGCCCGACCTGAATGCAGGCAGTATGGAAGCAGCGATCAGCATGATCGCTGGTACAGCCAGAAGTATGGGAATCACAGTAGAAGAGTAACAAAAAACAAAAAAGGCATAAATCGCAAAGAACTAATGTCATTTGGACGTTGTGGGAGAAAAAGTGTTTTTCGTAGAAAAACACTTAGGAAAAATCACAGATTTTTCCCATTGCGTTTCAGAGAAACGCATTTGCATATCAGAACCTGGATTCTGATGAAAAATGTTCGTTAATACCACTAGGAGGTTTATAAAATGAAAAGAGGTAAAAAGTATACAGAGGCCGCAAAATTGATCGACCGTACTACACAGTACGATGTGGCTGAAGCAGTTGACCTTGTAAAGAAGACAGCAGTTGCAAAATTCGATGAAACCGTAGAAGCCCATATCCGTCTTGGTGTGGATGGGCGTCATGCAGAGCAGCAGGTACGAGGTGCTGTTGTGCTTCCTCACGGAACAGGAAAGACCGTCCGTGTTCTTGTATTTGCCAAAGGTGACAAAGTGGCAGAGGCAGAGGCAGCCGGCGCCGATTATGTCGGCGGTGAGGAACTGATCCCGAAGATCCAGAATGAAGGCTGGTTTGAGTTTGACGTTGTAGTGGCAACCCCGGATATGATGGGAGTTGTGGGGCGTCTGGGACGTGTCCTTGGACCGAAGGGTCTGATGCCAAATCCAAAGGCGGGTACGGTTACAATGGATGTTACAAAGGCTGTTAATGATATTAAGGCAGGTAAGATTGAATACCGTCTGGATCGTGCAAATATTATTCATTGTCCGGTAGGCAAAGCTTCCTTTACCGAAGAGCAGCTTACCGAAAACTTTATGACACTGATGGATGCCATCATCAAGGCAAAACCATCCAGTGCAAAAGGAACGTATTTGAAGAGTGTGACCATTACGACGACCATGGGACCTGGCATCAAAGTAAATACGCTGAAACTTGGCTGATATTTTTCTTGACAGGACAGGCAGCGTATGGTACACTAACAAAAGTTTATAACTGCCGTAGACAGCAGGTACCGGAGGATCCGGTGTAAGCGAAGCACCTGCCGAGGAAGATTATGTTTGCATTATTATGTGAAACATGGCTCTTTGTCTGCGGGCAAAGAGCCTTACTTATATGGCAGCTTATAAAATAGATAGCTCAGGCTAAATTTTATAAGGAGGTAACTAGCTCATGGCTAAAGTCGAATTAAAGGCACCGATCGTTGACGAGATCAAAGGTTATGTGACAGATGCCAAATCAGCAGTGCTTGTAGATTACCGTGGACTTACGGCAGAGCAGGATACGAGACTCCGCAAAGAGTTGAGAGAGGCTGGCGTTGTATACAAAGTATACAAAAATACGATGCTTCATCTTGCTTTTGACGGTACAGATTATGCACAGCTTGACCAGCATCTGGAAGGACCGACGGCGATCGCCTTTGGCATCGAAGATGAGACGGCTCCGGCAAGGATACTGAACAACTTTGCCAAAGAGGCAGAGGCGCTTCAGTTCAAGGGTGCTGTGGTAGACGGTACCTATTACGATGAAGCAGGTGTAAAGGTACTGGCGACGATTCCGTCCAGGGATGTGCTTATTTCCAAACTGTTGGGAAGCCTGCAGTCCCCGATGGCAAATCTTGCCCGTGTTCTGAGCCAGATCGCAGAAAAACAGGGCGAAGCGGCGGCAGAATAATCTGGTATTATTTCAACCGGTTCTTACCGGCAACTATCAAAAATTAAATGGAGGAAATGAAAATGACGACACAGGAATTTATTGACGCGATCAAAGAGTTGAGCGTTATGGAATTAAATGATTTAGTAAAAGCATGTGAGGAAGAGTTCGGCGTATCTGCAGCAGCAGGCGTAGTCGTTGCAGCAGCAGGCGGCGATGCAGCAGGCGGTGCCGCAGAAAAAGATGAGTTTGACGTAGAGCTGACAGAGGTTGGCGCAGCTAAAGTCAAGGTTATCAAAGTAGTGCGTGAGGTAACTGGCCTTGGACTGAAGGAAGCAAAAGAAGTAGTAGATGGCGCTCCGAAGGTAGTGAAAGAGGGCGCAAGCAAAGAAGAGGCTGAAGAGATCAAGGCAAAACTTGAGGCAGAAGGCGCTAAGGTTACATTGAAATAACATCCTGTCCAGCAAACAGACAAGAGAAACTCCGGTTAGGTCCGGGGTTTCTTTTTTGTGAAAAATTGACATATTTCTGACATAAATAAGAACTAACCTCTGAATTAGAAAACTAATCAGGAGGTATTTTTGATGAAAAGGAGAAACAGGTTATTAGCTTTTTTGCTTGCCGCAGTTCTTGTGATATCGGCTGCGCCCGGACAGAAGGCGGAGGCGGCTGTACTGACGGATGCAGAAGTCAGTACATGGCGTGAGGAATACTCGGCAAGTCCAAATTACAAACGGGTCTCGGTACACGACCCTTCCGTTGTTACGGGGTATTATGAGGGAGATACCTATTCCGCGTCGACCAAAGTATATGGAGAACAGAATGCGGCGAAGACGAGAAAGAAGATGTATTTTATATTTGGGACTCATCGTTCGTTTGCCTATTCTTCCGATCTGAAGAACTGGAACAATTTTCGCAATAATCTAAACAATGATGGGACGGCAAGAGAGATCTTTAAAAAAGAGGCGGCATGGTCTGCCAGAGGGGATTCCGCGTATAATCTTGCGTCACAATGGTCATCGAATCTGTGGGCGCCGGATGTGATCTGGAATCCGTATTATGTAAATGCGGACGGAACACAGGGAGCCTGGATGATGTACATGAGTGTGAATGGATGCTCCTGGAATTCTTCTATCGTATTGCTGACTTCAGCATCGCTGAACGGCGACTGGACTTATCAGGGTACAGTGATCTATTCTGGATTTGACAATGGCACGACCTATGATTACCGGCAGACTGATTATCAGGAGATAATCGGAGATACTGCCCTTCCGGACCGTTACCTGGGAGGAGCATTCCAGTGGTCGGATGGACAGACAAAGTGCACTGCTTCCAAATGGAATACGGAATACGGCGCCCATGCCATAGATCCGTGTATCCTTTTCGAGGGAAATGATCTTTGGATGACATATGGATCGTGGTCTGGCGGAATCTATATGATCAAAATGGATAAGGCGACGGGACTCCGTGATAAGACGACGAAGTATGCGTTAAAGGCAAACGAATCCGACCCATATATGGGACGGAAGATCGCCGGTGGAAGTTTTGCATCAGGAGAGGCTTCCTATATTCAGAAGATTAATGGGAAATTTTATCTGTTTATAACGAATGGCGGACTGAATGCTGACGGCGGATATAATATGCGTGTATTTTCTTCTGACGATATAACAGGGCCTTATAAAGACCTGTCGGGTGATGACGCCAGATTTGCCAAGAGAAATGTGGCTTCTTCTTACCAGGATGGCACGTATAACCTTATCACGGTTAATGAGGATAACATCAATGGAACGATAGGAAACCGGCTGATGAGTTATTACAAATGGGATTTTATGAGTGATGGCAATACGGCGCAGGGGCATAATTCTGTGCTGGCGGATGATGATGGGAAGAACTATGTCATCTATCACACCCGCTTTGTGGACGGCTGGAATTACGAAGACCGTGTACATCAGATTTTTACGGCAAAAAATGGCGGCCTGGTTACGGCGCCGTTTGAATATTGCGGTGAGACGCTGGCGGATCGGCCGTATCATGCGTCTAAGATCACGGGAAGTTACCGGATTCTTACGATGGGAGATGTCGACTATAAGGCTAAGGAATGTGTAACAGAGAAGACAATCGTACTGAAAGGGGACGGTACGGTTTCCGGGGCATATACCGGGACCTGGAAACAGGGGACAAACGGACCGGAAGTCACTTTAAAATGCGGCGGCGTTACGTATGAAGGCGTGTTTGTGGAACAGACTGTGGAAGGAAGTCAGTGGCCGGCGATGTGTCTGACTGTCGTGGGAGATAACGACATATCCATATGGGGTTACCGTATCGTGGACGACAGGGCGGTTGTTGTGAAAAATGCGGGCAATTTTGACGGCGGGATCAAAGCATATACATATGGTGATATCCGGCTCAAAACTTCGCTGCCGGATGACGTAAAGGTGGACTGGACGTCTTCCCATCCTTCGGTTATTTCTAATACGGGAAAAGTTACACTTCCGGCAAAAGATACCGATGTAACCCTGACGGCTGTGATAAACCGCGGAGCATATTCTGTGAAAAAGCAATATAAGACCAGGGTATATGCGAAAGGGATGGGAGCGATCGATATCAATGCAGGACTGGAAGCCAGTTATTCGTTCGATGATGCCAGCCTGGCAAATGCAAAAAATACATCCCAGAAGGCAGAACTTATGTCAAGAGGATCTGTGGCCAAACCAGTCCAGAGGGATGATGCGGGCAGGAAGAGCAAAGTTCTGCATACATATAAAGGAGACGAATCAACAAATAGTTACGCCCAGATCAAAAATCCTCTTTTGGGTAAAAATGCAAAAGGGGCGACCGTTTCTTTGTGGGTAAAGTGTGATGATGATAATGTGTGGGGAGAGATCTGGTCATTCTTTGATGACAGCCAGTCAAGATTGTTCCTGACGCAGAATGCATTTTTGGGATATAATGAAGGAATGGTCTATTTTGACTGCAATAATGGTGCCACTGTGACAAACGCCATCGGGAAAGGCGCATGGAAACTGGTGACGGTGTCGGCAGACCAGAATAATTTTGCCATCTATATCGATGGGAAACTGAAATATGACAAAAATCAATATGCGGCATACGCTGGAAGCAGCTATGATGAAGAGATGGGAGGCCGTCTGCTTTATCTGTTTAACAGCTGCAGCAATTTCTACATTGGTTATGGCGGCTTCTGGGGTTCCGGTGAACTGTCTGTGGACAATTTAAAGATTTACAGCAAGTCACTGAGCGACGCAGAAGTGCTGCGCCTGTACCAGTACGAGACAGCGGGGCCGGACAATACTGGTAAAACTCCGGTGAAAACGACAGATAAAGCAGCGGTCGGCAAGACATATACGTCTGGTAAACTGAAATATAAAGTAACGAAGATGAAGAAAGGGAAAAATTATGTTACCGTCACCGGTGTGAAATCGAAAAAGGTTTCTTCGGTATCAGTCGGTGCCACAGTTAAGATCAAGGGGACGAAATTCAAAGTGACCCAGATCGGTTCCAGTGCATTTGCCGGATGTAAAAAGCTGAAAAAGGTCACGATTGGTTCCAATGTATCGAAAATCGGCAAAAAAGCATTTTATAATTGTAAGAAGCTGAACAGGATTACGATCAGGAGTAAGAAGATCACCAGCGTGGGTAAGAGCGCGCTGAAGGGAATCCATAAAAAAGCGAAGATCAAAGTTCCTTCATCGAAATTGAAAAAATATAAAAAACTCTTTAAGAAAAAAGGACAGAAAAAAACGGTAAGGATAACGAAATAGGGAAATCGTCCCGAAAAGTTACGATTACAGGAACTCCCCCGGTCCGCATGCGCAAAACCAGTCAGCAGAGCTGTTTGCCGCTGCTGCGCAGCCAGTACAACGAATATTAAATAATTGACACATTCACTTGTCTAATTGTCCAGCTACTGCGTCAGAAAATCTAGCTGTAGCCACCGCTACACCGTCGATTTTCTTCCTTGTATCTGAAACAATTATTCTGCGTGAATGCGTCAAAGACTTAATTTTCGTTGTACTTGTGTTTTGCTTATGCAGAAGGGGAGTCCCTTTTTTTGAATTGTTCCCCAAAGTTACGATTCACAGCATCCCCTTATCCGCATGCACAAAACCAGCCAGCAGAGCTGTCTGCCGCTGCTACGCAGCTCACGTTTTGTTTATGCGGAAGGGGATACTGACTGGGAATTAATAAGGAACGATTACAGGAACTCCCCCGGTCTGCATGCGCAAAACCAGCCAGCAAAGCTGTCTGCCGCTGCTACGCAGCTCATGTTTTGCTTATGCAGAAGGGGAGTCCCTGATTTTTAGAAAAAGAGAAATAAAATTTCTTACAAGCATGCTTGAGAAATTTTATTTCTCTTTTTCTAAATCGTTCCTTATTTTGTAGCAAAATCTGGAAAAGCCTCTTGACATTACTCTACAACTGTGGTAGGATGGAAAATGCACTATTGTGGTATGGTAGGCGAACTAGCCCTACTTAATTTGCAGTATACCACAATTCTGTAAAAAAAACAAGGAGTGAATCATCAATGGAGAAAAACAGAATACGTCCGATCCGGGTTGGCGAAGGCGTCAGAATGAGTTACTCAAAGCAGAGAGAAGTATTGGAGATGCCAAACCTGATCGAGGTTCAGACAGATTCGTACAAATGGTTTCTGGAAGAGGGCTTAAATGAAGTTCTCCGCGATATTTCACCGATCGCGGATTACAACGGTAACCTGAGTCTGGAATTTGTAAGTTTTGAATTATGCAGAGATGATGTGAAATATTCCATCGAAGAGTGTAAAGAGAGAGATGCAACATATGCAGCGCCTCTGAAGGTAAAGGTAAGGCTTCATAATAACGAGACAGAAGAAATCAGTGAGCATGATATTTTCATGGGCGACCTTCCTCTTATGACCGCTACCGGTACGTTTGTGATCAATGGTGCAGAGCGTGTCATCGTAAGCCAGCTGGTGCGTTCGCCGGGGATTTATTATGGCATCGCCCACGATAAGATCGGTAAAGAATTGTATTCCGCTACAGTCATCCCTAACCGCGGTGCATGGTTAGAGTATGAGACTGACTCCAATGATATTTTTTATGTTCGTGTAGATAGAAACAGGAAAGTTCCGATCACGGTACTGATCCGTGCCCTTGGTGTGGGGACGAATCAGGAGATTTTGGACATGTTTGGTGAGGAACCGAAGATCTTGGCAAGTTTTGCAAAAGATCCTTCGGATAATTACCAGGATGGTCTTCTGGAACTGTATAAGAAACTGAGACCGGGTGAGCCGCTTGCGGTAGACAGCGCTGAGAATCTGATCAACAGCATGTTTTTTGATGTGCGGCGCTATGATCTTGCCAAGGTTGGACGTTATAAGTTCAATAAAAAACTGGCTTTCCGCAACCGTATCGCAGGATTTTCGCTGGCAGAAGACGTGATCAGCCCGGAGACCGGAGAGGTGCTGGCGGAGGCAGGTACGGTAGTATCCGAAGAGTTTGCAACGGAAATACAGAATGCGGCTGTCCCGTTTGTATGGGTGGATACCGAAGAAGGTCATATTGAGAAGGTTCTCTCTAATATGATGGTGGACCTGCATGCCTTTTTGCCAGAGGCAGACAAAAAGGATCTCGGTATTACGGAAGATGTATATTATCCGGAACTGAAGAAGATCCTGGAAGAAAACGGGACAGACGAGGATCGTTATGAAGCGATAAGAAGAAGCGTTCCTCTGCTGATCCCAAAACATATCACGAAGGAAGATATTTTTGCTTCCATTAATTATAATATGCATCTGGAGTTTGGCATCGGAAACGATGACGATATCGACCATCTGGGTAACCGTCGTATCCGTGCGGTCGGTGAACTGCTCCAGAACCAGTACCGCATCGGTCTGTCCCGTATGGAGCGTGTGGTAAGAGAGAGAATGACGACACAGGATATTGAGGGGATTTCGGCGCAGTCGCTGATCAATATCAAGCCGGTGACGGCAGCTGTGAAAGAGTTTTTCGGAAGTTCCCAGCTGTCCCAGTTTATGGATCAGAACAATCCGCTGAGTGAGCTGACTCACAAGAGACGTCTGTCTGCGCTTGGACCAGGCGGTCTGTCCCGTGACCGTGCCGGTTTTGAGGTTCGTGACGTACACTATTCCCACTATGGAAGAATGTGTCCGATCGAGACCCCTGAGGGACCGAATATCGGTCTGATCAACTCCCTGGCTTCTTATGCCCGCATCAATGAATACGGATTTGTGGAGGCGCCATACCGCAAGGTGGATAAGGCAGATCCGAAGAATCCGCGTGTGACCGATGAAGTCGTGTATATGACAGCCGATGAAGAGGACCGTTACCATGTGGCGCAGGCGAATGAACAGCTGGACGATGATGGTCATTTTGTGCGCAAAGTTGTATCCGGCCGTTTCCGCGAGGAGACGTCTGAATTTGAAAAAAGCAGGATCGATTATATGGATGTATCGCCGAAGATGGTATTTTCCGTGGCGACGGCGATGATCCCGTTCCTGGAAAATGACGATGCCAACCGCGCCCTGATGGGATCGAACATGCAGCGTCAGGCAGTGCCGCTTCTTGTGACAGAATCTGCCGTTGTAGGTACTGGTATTGAGATGAAGGCGGCGGTGGACTCTGGGAACTGTGTTGTTGCGGGAGAAGGCGGCGTGGTGGAACGTGCGGAGACCAGCCGTGTCCTGATCCGTAAAGAGGATGGAAACCTGGATGAATACAGATTACAGAAATTTGTCCGCAGCAATCAGGGAACGTGCATGAACCAGAGGCCGATCGTCTCAAAGGGCGACCGTGTGGAGGCAGGTCAGGTTATCGCTGACGGTCCGTCCACGTCCGGTGGCGAGATCGCACTCGGCAAAAATCCGCTGATCGGTTTTATGACGTGGGAAGGATATAATTATGAGGACGCCGTTCTTTTGAGTGAGCGTCTGGTACAGGAAGATGTTTATACGTCTGTCCATATTAACGAATATGAGACGGAGGCAAGAGATACAAAGCTGGGGCCGGAAGAGATCACCCGTGACGTGCCGGGAGTCGGCGACGACGCCCTGAAAGATCTGGACGAACGGGGTATTATCCGCATTGGTGCAGAAGTGCGCGCTGGTGATATCCTTGTCGGAAAAGTGACGCCGAAAGGTGAGACAGAGCTGACGGCAGAAGAGAGACTGCTCCGTGCGATCTTCGGGGAGAAGGCACGCGAGGTGCGTGATACGTCATTGAGGGTGCCGCATGGTGAGTTCGGTATCGTAGTGGATGCCAAAGTATTTACCCGCGAAAACGGGGATGAACTGCCGCCAGGTGTCAATCAGTCTGTGCGGATTTATATTGCACAGAAGAGAAAGATCCAGGTGGGTGACAAGATGGCAGGCCGCCATGGAAACAAGGGTGTCGTTTCCCGCGTGCTTCCGGTGGAGGATATGCCGTTTCTGCCGAATGGACGTCCGCTGGATATCGTGCTGAATCCGTTGGGCGTGCCATCGCGTATGAATATCGGTCAGGTTCTGGAGATCCATCTGAGCCTGGCGGCCAAGGTACTTGGTTTTAATGTGGCAACACCAGTTTTTGACGGGGCAAACGAGATTGATATTATGGATACCCTGAAACTGGCTAATGATTATGTCAACACACCACTGGATGAGTTTGAAAATAAATATAAAGATATTCTGGATCCGGAAGTAATGGAATATTTGCTGACGAATGAAGAATACAGAAAGGAATGGGCGGGCGTACCGATCAAAGAAGACGGAAAGGTCCAGCTTCGTGATGGACGTACTGGTGAATTTTTCGACGGTGAGGTGACGATCGGTTTCATGCATTATCTGAAACTGCATCACCTTGTAGATGACAAGATCCATGCCCGTTCGACTGGTCCTTATTCACTGGTAACACAGCAGCCTCTCGGCGGTAAGGCACAGTTTGGCGGACAGCGTTTCGGTGAGATGGAAGTCTGGGCGCTGGAGGCATATGGCGCCGCCTATACGCTGCAGGAGATCCTGACTGTGAAGTCGGATGATGTAGTGGGACGTGTGAAAACGTATGAGGCTATTATCAAGGGTGATAATATCTCAGATCCGGGCATCCCGGAATCCTTCCGTGTCATGCTGAAGGAGCTGCAGGCTCTGGCACTGGATGTTACCGTTCTGGATGAGGAAGGAAATGAGGTACAGATGGGTGAAACACTGGATGAAGGAGCATCAGAAAATGTCAGCGAACTGATCAATGACAAAAATTTTGAGCTCCAGGAAGAATCCTTTGAAGAGGCCGGATTCCGTGAAACAACCGTAGATGGTCTGGATGATGACAGCAGCATTAGTGCAGATTGATAGAAAGGACGGTTACAATATGTCACAGATTGTAAATGATGCCGTAAATACATTAACATATGACAAATTAAAAATCAGGCTTGCTTCTCCGGAGAGGATCCGTGAGTGGTCCCGGGGTGAGGTGAAAAAACCAGAGACGATCAATTACCGTACTCTGAAACCAGAGAAAGACGGTCTCTACTGCGAACGCATTTTCGGTCCGAGCAAGGATTGGGAATGCCATTGTGGTAAGTACAAGAAGGTCCGTTATAAAGGTGTGGTCTGTGACCGGTGTGGTGTAGAGGTTACGAAATCAAGTGTCCGCCGGGAACGCATGGGGCACATTGAGCTGGCTGCCCCGGTATCCCATATCTGGTATTTTAAAGGAATTCCGAGCCGTATGGGGCTGATGCTTGATATCTCACCAAAGGTATTGGAAAAGGTATTGTATTTTGCCTCTTATATTGTACTGGATTCTGAGACACCGGAGATTCAGGTGAAACAGGTGCTCAGTGAGCAGGAATACCAAAAAGCACGGGAGACATATGGAGATCTGTTCCGTGTTGGGATGGGAGCAGAATCCATTCAGGAACTGCTGCAGAGGATCGATCTGCAGGAAGAGGCGAAACAGTTAAAAAATGAATTGAAAGAATCAACAGGACAGAAACGGGCAAGGATCATAAAAAGACTGGAAGTCGTAGAGGCATTCCGCGAGTCAGGGAATTCACCCGACTGGATGGTGCTGACGGTGATCCCGGTGATCCCGCCGGATCTCCGCCCCATGGTTCAGCTGGATGGCGGGCGTTTTGCCACATCTGACCTGAACGATCTGTACCGCCGGATCATCAACCGGAACAACCGTCTGAAGAGACTGCTGGAGCTGGGCGCTCCGGACATCATTGTGCGCAATGAGAAACGTATGCTGCAGGAGGCGGTAGATGCCCTGATTGACAACGGGCGCCGCGGCCGTCCGGTGACGGGACCGGGTAACCGTGCCCTGAAGTCACTGTCTGACCTGCTGAAAGGAAAGCAGGGCCGCTTCCGTCAGAACCTGCTTGGTAAGCGTGTCGATTATTCCGGGCGTTCGGTAATCGTCGTGGGACCGGAACTGAAAATTTATCAGTGTGGTCTGCCCAAAGAGATGGCGATTGAGTTGTTTAAACCATTTGTGATGAAAGAACTTGTGGCGAATGGCACGGCGCATAATATAAAAAATGCAAAGAAGATGGTAGAAAAACTGGAACCGGCTGTATGGGATATTCTGGAGGAAGTGATCCGTGAGCATCCTGTTATGCTGAACCGTGCTCCTACCCTGCATCGTCTTGGTATCCAGGCATTTGAGCCTACTCTGGTGGAAGGTAAGGCGATCAAGCTGCATCCGCTTGTATGTACGGCGTTCAATGCGGACTTCGACGGTGACCAGATGGCGGTTCATCTTCCGCTTTCTGTGGAAGCACAGGCAGAATGCCGGTTCCTCCTTCTGTCGCCCAACAATCTGCTGAAACCGTCAGACGGCGGTGCGGTGGCAGTTCCTTCCCAGGATATGGTCCTTGGTATCTATTATCTGACACAGGAGAGACCAGGTGCCAAAGGCGAGGGGATGTCGTTTAAAGATGTAAATGAAGCGATGATCGCTTACGAAAACCATGAGATCACCTTACATGCGAAGATCAAAGTAAGGCGTTGCGGTGAAAACAGTGAAGGTGTCATGGAATCCCGTATTATTGAGTCGACACTGGGCAGATTTATCTTCAATGAGATCATCAGCCAGGATCTGGGCTTTGTGGACCGGAACGATCCGGAAAACTTCCTCAAACTGGAAGTGGATTTTCATGTCAGCAAAAAAGAGTTAAAACAGATCCTTGAGAAATGTATTAATAATGAAGGCGCGATCAAGACGGCAGAGACACTGGACGCCATAAAAGCGCTCGGATATAAATATTCAACCCGTGCGGCGATGACCGTATCCATTTCTGATATGGAGGTGCCGGCGGCAAAGAAGGAGATCATCAAGGATGCCGAGGATACGGTAGAAGTGATCTCACAGAAATACCGACGTGGTCTTCTGACAGAGGAAGAACGTTACAAATCCGTGGTTGAGACGTGGAAAGATGCGGATGATGAGATCACACATGCGCTGCTGACCGGTCTGGATAAATACAACAATATTTTCATGATGGCAGATTCCGGCGCCCGTGGTTCGGATAAGCAGATCAAACAGCTGGCTGGTATGCGTGGACTGATGGCGGACACATCGGGACGTACGATTGAGCTGCCGATCAAATCCAATTTCCGTGAGGGACTGGATGTGCTGGAATATTTCATATCTGCCCACGGCGCCCGTAAAGGTCTGTCCGATACAGCGCTTCGTACTGCGGACTCCGGATATCTGACCAGACGACTGGTCGATGTATCCCAGGATCTGGTTATCCGTGAAAATGACTGCTGTGAAGACCGTGATGTCAGTGAGATCCCTGGAATGTGGATCAGTGCGTTCATGGATGGAAAAGAAGTGATTGAAACACTGGAAGAGCGTATCACAGGGCGTTATTCCTGCGATACCATTCTGGATGACAACGGTGATGTGATCGTCAAGGCAAATCATATGATCACTCCGAAACGCGCAGCCCGCATTGTAAATACAAAAGCGATCATCGATGCCGGTGACAAAGCACAGGTGAAGATCCGTACGATCCTGACCTGTAAGTCCCATATCGGTATCTGTGCGAAATGCTATGGTTCCAACCTGGCAACGAAGGAACCGGTGCAGGTCGGTGAGGCTGTCGGTATTATCGCGGCACAGTCGATCGGTGAACCGGGTACCCAGCTGACGATGCGTACCTTCCATACCGGTGGTGTGGCTGGTGATGATATCACACAGGGTCTTCCCCGTGTCGAGGAGCTTTTTGAGGCGAGAAAACCAAAGGGACTTGCCATTATCTCGGAGTTTGCCGGCAAAGTGCAGCTTCGGGATACAAAGAAAAAACGCGAGGTTGTCGTGACGAACGATGAGACCGGACAGAGTAAAGCGTATCTGATTTCTTATGGTTCACGTATTAAGGTTCTTGACGGGCAGGAGCTGGAAGCTGGTGACGAACTGACCGAGGGAAGTGTCAACCCGCATGATATATTGAAGATCAAAGGCGTCCGTGCCGTGCAGGATTATATGCTCCGTGAAGTACAGCGCGTATACCGTCTGCAGGGTGTTGAGATCAATGACAAGCATATTGAAGTGATCGTCCGTCAGATGCTGAAGAAGATTCGTATCGAAAACAACGGGGATTCTGATTTCCTGCCGGGAGTTATGGTAGATGTGCTGGAATACGAGGACGAAGTGGAACGTCTGACGAATGAGGGGCTTGAACCGCCAGAAGGTAAACAGATCATACTGGGTATCACGAAAGCGTCTCTTGCTACGAATTCGTTCCTTTCGGCGGCATCCTTCCAGGAAACGACAAAAGTTCTGACAGATGCAGCGATCAAAGGTAAGATTGATCCGCTGATTGGACTGAAAGAGAATGTTATACTTGGAAAACTGATTCCGGCTGGAACCGGTATGAAACGCTACCGGAGCATCCAGCTGCACAGCGACCTGGTGGATAGTCTTGAACCGCCGGAACCGGTATATGAGGAAGAGGTTCCGGAATCATCGGAAGAAGAACAGAAGAAAGAAGCTGCAACGACGGCAGAGGAGACGGACGTACAGCAGGAAATGGAAGTGGCAGAAGAAATAGAAGATGTAGATGAATTTGAGGTTCAGGAAGAAGCAGAGGATGAACTGGTGACGCTTGAAGAGTGATCTTTGTAATAAATTCATGGGAAAAAGATGTCTTAGTGAAGGAGAGTATCCGGAACAGGGGCATCTTTTTTCATAGAGAGTGTCAGCATTTGGTCCGGCTATTTGTATGGATACATTGGATGTACTCTCACTGTCATTGTCTAGCTCCACGGCGCCAATTTGAACCCGCCGTGGACGGCGTATTTTGGCGAACTACTGTGTTTTTCGTCCTTGTCTTGCGTCAGCAAGACTGCGTCCTCCAGCCTTGTATTTCGCCAAAATCCACCATCCACGGTCGGAGATTTCTAAACTGTTATTTTGCGAATGCGAAGGCAGTTGAATGAGTCGTAGCGGTGGCTACGGCGATTGAAACTAACGCACGCATTCACAAAATAGCAGTTATAGAAACGGGTTCAAATTGGCGCCGTTGAGCTAGTTCAGAGGGGAGATATAGCCATGGAGGTAATACAGTATGGACTGATCAGAACTGCATTGTGGAAAAAGATGAAAAAAATTGAAAAAAAGTGTTGACAACTGAAAATCTTTCTGGTAAGATAGTTTTTGCTGACGCGGTAATAAAACAAAGAGCGGAAGCTGAGAAACAACCGTTTTACAGTATATGAGCGGTTGACGGACCTTGA
>CAJUDA010000036.1:13794-22918 GCA_910584875.1 uncultured Eubacterium sp. | reverse complement strand
TATGCATCGGCATCGATATACGGAATTATATAAAAGCAGGACATCTCTATTTCAACCTTGAAACCGGGATATCCTGCCTTCTGTACGCCCTTCTCATCTTCATGGGGATCCGGGCGGTACGGAAATTACGGTCCACGGATACGGACCGTTGAATTCTCACCAGACTAACTCAGAATTTTTCATCACATGAAATCGAGCAGCGACATCTGATCGCTCAGCGGCATATTTCCCAGAAGTCCCATCTCGCGCATCTTATCGACGATGGTCCCGCTGACCTTACTGCGGTTTTTGAAATTCTCGCAGGAAGTAAAGGGACCGTCTTTTGCTGCTTCCACGACGCCTTCTGCCGCCTTGTCTCCCATTCCCTCGATACTGTTCAGGGACGGCATCAGTTTCCCGTCCACGATCTGAAAATGTTTTGCCTGTGCCGTAAAAATATCGATCGGGGTAAACTCATATCCTCTGGCGTACATTTCCTGCACGATCTTCATATCCCCGTACGCCGCCTGGTCTTTCTGGCTCAGCTCATTCATACGCTTTTTGTAATCCTTCATTGTCTCCTCCAGTTTTTCCCTTCCCTGGCACATGATCTCATAATCAAACGCCTTGGCGCGGATCGAGAAAAAGGCGGCATAATACGCAAGCGGATAATACACCTTAAAATAGGCGATACGGAACGCCATCATCACATATGCCACCGCATGGGCTTTCGGAAACATATATTTGATCCGCTTACAGGATTCAATATACCAGGGTTCCACGCCGGCGGCTGTCATCGCCTCTTCCATATCCGGCGTCAGGCCTTTGCCCTTCCGCACGCTCTCCATGATCTTGAAAGCGAGACCATTTTCCACCCCAGTGTGGATCAGATAGGTCATGATATCATCACGGGTACAGATCGCCGTGGACAGCGTACAATCTCCCCGGGCGATGAAATACTGGGCATTGTTGAGCCACACATCCGTACCGTGTGACAGACCGGAGATCCGCACCAGATCCGAAAAATTCTGCGGCTTCGTATCCCGCAGCATCTGCATGACAAACTCCGTGCCAAATTCCGGTACGCCAAGGCTCCCCAGATCCGTGCCCATCAGGTCTTCCGGCGATACTCCCAGAGACGAAGTGTCGGCAAACAGAGCCAGCACGCCCGGATCATCCAGCGAAATATTGAGGGCGTCCACCCCGGTGATATCCTCCAGCATACGGATCATGGTAGGATCGTCGTGTCCCAGTATATCCAGCTTCAGCAGGTTGTGGTCGATCTTATGGTAGTCAAAGTGGGTCGTGATAATGGAGGTCTCCATATCGTTCGCCGGGCGCTGGATCGGCGTAAACGTATAGATCGTCCATCCCATCGGCAGCACAACGATACCTCCCGGGTGCTGTCCGGTCGTGCGCCGCACCCCGACACAGCCTTCCAGCAGCCGCTCGATCTCTTCGTTTCGCTTATGTATCTCCTGTTCATCAAAATATTTGCGGACATAACCATAGGCGGTCTTGTCTGCCAGCGTACCGACCGTTCCGGCACGGAACGTCTGCCCTGCGCCAAAGATCACCTCCGTATAGTTGTGCGCCTTGCTCTGGTACTCCCCGGAGAAATTCAGGTCGATATCCGGCTCCTTGTCTCCATAAAAACCGAGAAATGTCTCAAAGGGTATGTCATGTCCGTCCCGCACAAGCGGCTCCCCGCATTGCGGACAGTTCTTCGGCGGCATATCAAAACCGGAACTTCCGGCAAACGCACGCACCTCTTCCGAATCAAAGTCCACATAATGGCACTTTTCACAGTAATAATGCGCTGGCAGCGGATTGACCTCTGTGATCCCGGACATCGTGGCAACAAAAGAAGATCCTACTGAACCACGGGACCCCACAAGATATCCGTCCTCATTCGATTTCCATACAAGCTTCTGGGCAATGATATACATCACGGCAAAACCATTTTTGATAATGGAATTCAACTCGTGTTCCAGCCGTTCCGATACCTGGGAGGGAAGATGTTCTCCATACATGGAATGCGCCTTCCGGTAGCAGATGTCCCGGAGCTGCTGATCGGAGTTTTCGATCACCGGCGGACACTTATCCGGGTACACCGGGGAGAATTTCTCGATCTGGTCTGCGATCCGGTTGGTGTTGGTCACTACTACCTCCATCGCCTTCTCTTCACCCAGATAGGAAAATTCCTGCAGCATCTCGTCTGTCGTGCGCAGATACAGGGGAGGCTGTTTCTCATCCTTCATTCCCTGCCCCGCCTGCAGGATGCTCCGGTAAATGGCGTCCTCCGGATCAAGAAAATGAACGTCACAGGTCGCACACACTGGTTTGTTATAACGCTCCCCCAGCTGGACGATACGACGGTTGATATCCCTGACGTCATCCCATGTCGTTATATTTTCATAGAGACGCTTTTCTGACTCCAGCATAAATCCATTATTCCCGGCAGGCTGGATCTCCAGATAGTCATAAAATCCCACCAGTTCTTCGATGCGGTCGTCATCCGCATCATCCAGCAGGGCACGGTACAGTTCCCCCGCCTCACAGGCAGAACCTACGATCAGCCCCTCGCGCCATTTCATCAGCTCACTTTTGGGTATACGCGGGCGGCGGAAAAAATAATTCAGATGCGACAGGGATACAAGACGGTACAGGTTCACCCGCCCCACCTCATTCTGCGCCAGCAGGATCGCATGATAATACGGCTTCTTCTTAATGATCTCCGGCGCACAGTGCGTCCGCTCATACAGTGCCTGCAGATCCGTGATCCCCTCTTTTGCCAAAAGGGTGATCATCTTCTCGAAGATCTCTTCCGTCGCCTCGGCGTCCTCCACGGCACGGTGATGATTGATCAGCGAGATCTTCATCGCCTTCGCCACACTATCCAGTGTATACCGCGCCATATGGGGAAACAGCACCCGCGCCACCCCTACGGTATCGACAACGGTAAATTCTGTGTCCAGTCCCTGTTCTGCTCCCTTCTTGCAGAGAAAGCTGTAATCGAAGTCCGCATTGTGCGCCACCAGGACACACCTCTCGCAAAACGCAAGAAACTCTGGCAGCACGGTCGTGATCTCCGGTGCATCTGCCACCATATCATCGGTAATGCCTGTCACTTCCGTGATCCTCGGCGGGATCGGTACCCCCGGATTGACAAAGGTACTGAAACGGTCCGATATTTTTCCCTGTTCCACCCTGACGGCGCCGATCTCGATAATGCGGTTTCTTGTGGGAGAAAATCCCGTTGTCTCCAGATCAAATACGACAAAGGCATCCTGCAGGGACTGCCCCTTCCCATTACGGACGGCATCATCCAGATCGTCTACCAGATAAGCTTCACAGCCATAGATCACCTTGAAATCATCGCTTCCAATGGCATGTTCCGCATCCGGGAAGGACTGCACCACCCCGTGGTCTGTGATCGCGATGGCAGGATGGCCCCACTGCTGCGCCCTCTTCACCATCTTCTTAGTATCCGTCATGGCATCCATATCACTCATCTGGGTATGGGCATGAAGCTCTACCCTCTTCACCGGCGCCTGATCGGTACGCCCCACCTGGAAATCTTTGATCTCCTTCATCCCCATAATATTTCCGATGCGGATCTCCTTGTCATAGGTATCAAACGACGCTACCCCTTTCAGTCGGATAAAATTGCCCTTTTTGACAAATTCAAAAAAGGATAATTCCTCCACCAGCTCTTTCTTGATAAATACCTTCACGATGATCGTATCTGTAAAATCCGTGATGGCAAAGGTGACGATCAGCTTCTCTCCCTTGATCTCCCTCTGGTCCACCGAGCGGATCATCCCGTCGATGACCACCTCGCCGATCTCGTCGATGATCTCTTTGATCGGAATGACCTCTCCCTCCACATTCTTTCCATAAAAAACGGATGGATCCTTCGCCGGTTTGCGGTAATTGCTTCTCCTCGGCACAAACGGCTTCTGGGGAGCGGTACCATCCTGCGTGCTGCCGGCCCCTGCCGGAGCGGTGCCTTTCCCTTCTCCCTTTTGCTCTGCCGCCTCTTCGGCCTCTTCCTCTGGCTTAACCATCCGGTATACTTCCGGTTCATACGCTTTTTTATGCTTTCTTTCCCGGTAATCAAACTGTACTTCCACATCCATGTCAAAACGACGCTTTATCCTGGCCGTAAAAAATTCTTTGATGTCACTGCTTCGCTCATGACAGAGAAAATCATCGTCACAGGTCAGGGTCAGCACATTTCCCTCAGTCAAAAACGGCTCGGTACAGAATTTCATATAATCAATGGCATTCATCTCCCGCAGCTCTTCCCGCAATGTATCCCCATAGGATTCCACCAGCCTGTCCAGATCATATTCCCCGGCAAACGGATAGCAGATCTCCAGCTTCGGCCGGAAGCCCAGGCGGTAAAATACCTGCTTATACAGCTTTCTCTCCATATTTTTCACAGGACGGTAAGGAATAAGCTGGTCGCCTCTCACATAGATAAACGCCAGCATCTTTGTTTTGGAGGCACTGATCTTCTCGACCTGTGCCCCCGCAAAAAAATCATATAATCTGTCATCCACGGAAAGATCCGGGAATGCTTCAAAAAAATGAACCACTTTGCTCTCTCCATTCCTATTTCTTCCAGTTCACCAGTTCCTGCCGCAGCGTCCCAAGAAGCTCTGACTCCGGCACCTTCTTTACGATCTCTCCCTTTTTGATCAGCAGACCCTCTCCGATGCCGCCTGCGATCCCGATATCTGCTTCTCTCGCCTCTCCCGGTCCGTTCACGGCACAACCCATGACGGCTACTTTGATGTCCAGGTCAAATTCTTTCACCATTTCTTCCACCTGAGTGGCAAGCCCGATCAGATCGATCTGGGTACGCCCGCAGGTAGGACAGGATACGACGCTGATCCCACCCTGTCTCAGTCCCAGCGTCTTTAATATCATCTTCGCCGCATAGATTTCCTGTACAGGATCGCCGGTGAGGGATACCCGTATCGTATCGCCGATCCCCTGGTACAATATATTGCCGAGACCGACCGCCGATTTCACACTGCCGGAATAGACCGTACCAGACTCCGTGATCCCCACATGCAGGGGATACTCTGTCTTCCCGGCAATGATCTCATGGGCTCGGATACACATCAGGACATCTGAGGCTTTAATGCTGATCACCAGCTTGTCATATCCCACATCCTCGATGAGCGCCGTCTTATCCAGGGCACTTTCCACCAGTCCCTCCGCTGTGACACCGCCATATTTGTCGATCAATTCTTTTTCCAGAGAACCACTGTTTACCCCGACCCGGATCGGCACCCGATGTTCTTTGCAGCAGTCCGTCACTGCCTGGATCCGCTCCCGGCTCCCGATATTGCCCGGATTGATGCGGATCTTATCCGCACCGTGCTCCACGGCAGCGATGGCAAGGCGGTAATCAAAATGAATATCTGCCACCAGGGGAATGTGGATCTGTTCTTTGATCTCCGCCAGTGCCTCCGCCGCTTCCATCGTGGGGACGGCACAGCGGATGATCTCACATCCCGCCCTCTCCAGCGCATGGATCTGCTCCACTGTTTCTTTTATGTTTTCTGTCTTTGTATTGGTCATAGACTGGATGGCGATGGGATTTCCCCCGCCGATCGCAACATCGCCGATCCTGATCTCTCTTGTCTTTTTGCGCATCCTTATACACCCCTGTTCTCTGCCTATTTGTTTCACTATTTTTTATTATAATATGCACCGGTCTGGATGACAAGCGCGAATATTTTTTGTGGCGCCGTTGAGCTACCTCTTAACAATCCATCTCCCATTTCTATTCGAGCCCTCTCTTTTAAGAAAACCCTGCTCCTTCAGTTCCTTTATATCCTTTTGTACTTGTTTTCTGCTTAATTTCAATCGGTCCATAAGCATTGCCTGCGTCATCGTTGGAGTCTCTCTCAACAGATTTAATATCACACTGCTTCTTTCGGCTTCTTTTTGGCTTCTTTTCGGCTCCTTTTTGGCTCCTTTTTGGCTCCTTTTTGGCTCTTCTTTTAAAAATCCCTTATGAATGAACAATCTTGATATGAAATAACTATGATCATCATCTGTTTCAAATATCGGCTTTGGAGATCCATTCTCTTCCAGTGCGTCCAAAATTTTTTTGAAGCCAGTATTTCTGCCTTCTGTCAAATGCAGTTCCTTCAGGAAATCACCAATCCTCCTGTTTCTATATCTACGATTTGACACGCGATACTTCTTCAGACCTTCCTGCGTTACCGAACGGTCTGGTCCCGGAAAACTAACAATCTCTATTCGGTCGCATTCAATGCGCACTTCAATCGGCTCCCGAACATCATAGGCACGATGATAAACAGCATTGGATAATGCCTCTTCCACCGCAGCAAACGGATAATTAAAGAAACGGTCTGCCTCTGCTCTGTCAGGATACTTCACCACTTTTTGCGTTATAATTGTATTTTTTATAAATTGAAGTGCCTCCCTTAACTGCTGATGAATCGGTCCCTTAAATGTATTCTCTATAATATTGTCGCCACCCAGACCATCCGGGAACTGCACAATATCTATTTGTGTATAAGGAAAGAACTTGTCCGGCTCCATACTAAAAAACATCAGTCCAACATTTTTCGGTTTTATATACTCTGGAAGGTTACTAATGATATTCATATCACTACATACTTCAATAAAGTCACCTGTCTTTGCCTTTTTATACAGAGAACTCTTAATTTCTTTTAAATAATTCTGTATAAGTGTTATGTTTAAATCGGACATTTCTGCCTGATGATTTATCCTGTCATCGTATGGCACACGGTTGGCAAGATTAAACAAGTCCTTTTCTTCATCATCCGATGGCTCAACAGTATTGGATGCTTTACGAATATAATGACTACGCTCTTTTTTGTCTCTTTCCATCGTTTTAGGAGAAGAATATGGTCTGTTATCACCACCCGGGCACCAGATCACAATAAACTGCTTATCCTGATATGTCTCAATACCTATTATCGGTATATATGCCGGTCTTATCAGCTTGCATTTTGCATAAATGCTTTTCTGATATGCATCCAATTTATCCATTGGAACACCTTTTAACGGATACACAGGTCTGCCATTGTCTTCTTTTACTCCAATGACGATATATCCGCCACCCCAGTGATCAAGGTCATTGGCAAATGCACAAACCGTCTTTAAAGATGCTGCCGCATCCCATGTTTCTTTAAATTCTATTCTCGCCCATTCGACTACATCACCGGACAATAAAGTTTTAATATTGGTAGGTATTGCCATATTTATTTTCCTCCCAAAAATCTGTGTTTAGCTCCACAGCAGTTTTTAATTGGCGCTGTAGAACTAAGCATACTTCCATTCTATCATTAAACTGCATAATCAATCCTTCCCTAAACTTCAGATAAAACTATATTAACACATTTCAATATTAGAATCACGATATTTTTTGTTGCAAGTCTTAAAATTTGATAACGGATAAGAAAATGCAGAGATGGAAAACCGTCTCTGCATTTTGATATTTTTTCGCTATCTTGTAAAATATTACATCATAATCTAAAACAAATTCACTACATCATTGACAAGGATAAACACCATCAGTGCCATCAGCATCATAAAGCCAACCGTATTGGTATAGCTTTCAAACTTCTGAGGCAGTGGTTTTCTCCGGATCCACTCTGCGATCAAAAATACAAGCCTTCCGCCGTCCAGTGCCGGGATCGGGATCAGATTCATAACACCGAGATTGGCAGTCAGCATGATACACAGATTGATCAGCGTAAATATCGCATTCTGTACACTGGTGCCGGTCTTCTCTCCCGCTTTCATGCTTGTGTTTACCGAACTTCCCACGATTTTAACGATTCCGACTGGCCCGGATACATCTTTCCTGCTCACATGTCCCGTGATCATCTGCCCCAGTGATTTGACTACGGTAGAGATCCAGTATTTCACCTCGTAAGCGGCATACCCGATTGTCTTCCAGGCGCCCACCTTCTGTCTCGCCCCATAACCAAAGAGCAGCTTATACGACTGTGAACCATCATTGTTCTGCACTGAAACCGGAGTGACCGTCTTTGTAAACCGTTCGCCATTCCGCTCTAACGTCATTTCTACCGGACTGCCATCCATGGGATGGAGCGCCAGATAAAATCCAACTTCCCCGCTGACAACGATCTTTTCTCCATTGATTTCCTTTATCATGTCCCCCTGCTGCACGCCTGCTGCGGTCAGCGGTGAATTCTGCTCTATCATGGTGATAGATGCCGAACTGTATCCTACTGTCCCGATCAGGATAAGAGCCAGTAGAAAGGCAAGAATAAAGTTAAAAAACGGTCCGGCAAAGATAATCGCCATCCTGGCATAGACCGACTTTTTACTAAATGAATTTTCACTGTCCATCGCTTCCTCTTCGCCCAGCATCATGCAGGAACCCCCGAAAGGAAGGACTTTCCAGGAATAAACCGTGTAGTCATCATACTCGGGATGTTCTTCAAAATAACGGCTGCTCTTTAAAAACAACACCTTTCTTCCTGCCTCCGACTTCGCCAGGGACACCAGACGGGGTCCCATCCCCAGCGAAAATTCAATGACCCGCACCTTATTGTATTTCGCCACAATAAAGTGACCAAATTCATGAAAAATAACTACCAGGCTGAACACCAGTAATGCAAGTAAAATCGTTCCTAAACTCATATCTCTCTCCTTATATGTGGAAATCCCGTTCCAGTTTTTCATACGTCTCCTGCTCTACAGCGAGGATCGTCTCCAGATCCGGATCTCCTATCTTGTTGTGATGGTTCATCGCAAATTCTATCATATCATATATTTGTAAAAATCCTATGTCTTTTTTCAAAAATCGTGCCACGGCATATTCATTCGCCGCATTCATCACCGTCAGCATACTTCCACCGATGCGGCTCGCTTCCACTGCCAGCGGAATCCCCCGTAAAACCTCAGTATTTGGTTTCTCAAAATGAATCTCTGCGATTTTTTCAAAATCCAGCCTCTCACCGTCCAGTCCATTCCTGTCCGGATAGTACAACGTATACTGGATCGGCAGCCTCATATCCGGCGTACCCATCTGCGCCATCACCGCTCCATCGCAGAACCCAACCATAGAATGGAAGATCGGAAGAGCGTCGTGTAGGGA
>CAJUDA010000036.1:0-13784 GCA_910584875.1 uncultured Eubacterium sp. | reverse complement strand
AACCATAGAATGGATAATGCTCTGTGGCTGAACCAATACGTGGATCTGTTCCAGTTCCACACCAAACAGCCATTTCGCCTCAATGATCTCAAGCCCTTTATTGATCATGGTAGCCGAGTCCACTGTGATCTTCGGACCCATAAACCAGTTGGGGTGTGCCAGTGCCTGTTCTACCGTGACACTCTCCAGTTCCTTTTTTGTACTATGACGAAATGGTCCGCCGGACGCCGTCAGATAAATCGTCTCAATCTGCCTTTTCTTCTCTCCGTTCAGGCACTGGAAGATCGCTGAATGCTCACTATCAATAGGCAGGATATCCACACCATATTCCTCTGCCAGCGGCATAATAATATGCCCTGCTGTCACAAGTGTTTCTTTGTTGGCAAGGGCAATATCCTTCCCGGCACGGATCGCCTCCATCACAGGCCGCAGTCCGATCATGCCTACCATGGCGGCCACCACCACCTCAACCTGCGGCAATGTGCTCACCCGGATAAATCCGTCCATACCGTGCAGGATCTGACAGTCTGGCGAAGAAAGTATGTCTTTTAATTCTTTTGCCTTTTCTTCATTCTTCATAACAGCATAGGCAGGAGAAAACTCCCGGATCAGTTCTGCCATCTTCTGCACATTTTCACTGGCTGTCAGCGCTACCACTTCAAAATCCCCCGGATTACGCCGTACCACATCCAGTGTCTGGGTACCAATGGAGCCGGTAGCTCCAAGAATCGTGATCTTTTTCATAAATAACCTCCATTCTGAAGCGTCAGCCTACAAATATGAAGTCAGCACCAGAAGATAATATACAAATGGTGCGACAAATATCACACTGTCAAACCGGTCCATTATCCCTCCATGTCCCGGGATAATGTCGCCATAATCCTTGATCTCATAGTTCCGCTTGATCGCAGATGCCGCCAGATCACCAAACTGTGAGATCACGGCACCGACGATGACCACCAGAGGAAAGACAATCTTCGGTGAAAAAAGGAACATATTCTGATAGGGAAAAAAGCAGGCATATCCAAAACCGATCAACGCCGCCCCCACTACACCACCGACACATCCCTCCAGTGTTTTTTTCGGGCTCAGTTTTGAAAAATGATGTCTTCCGATCAGCACGCCAACGACATAGGCACAGGTATCTGATCCCCAGGAAGCAATAATGATCAGCCAGACCAGCCAGAGTCCCCCCGGAAGGCATCTTGTCTGATAAATAAATGACAGGAGCATTGTCACATAGACAGACACAAATAAACACTTTGCCACAATATCAATCCGGTCTCTGGGATACCGCATCACATAAATCATCAGAAGGATTACCAGCTCCAGCACAAGAAGTCCCGTTGTCCACCAGCCCAGTCCCAGATACAATAGTATATAGTATGCCGCTGTTTCGAGATAAACCACCAGCGCCATCGGGTGCCTGATAAGCCGTAATACCCGCAACAGTTCAAATATACCGATCTGCGATAAAATGAGCAGCGCCCCTGCCAGCCAGACATCACCGAAAAACAGCAATATGACAGCTGCGGTCACAAGCACGATCCCGCTCAGTAAACGTGTGACAAACATAAAATCCAACCTTTCATCTGCTATGCGGATTCTTTTTCCGCATCACCCAAGTTTGCCTCCGGCAAACTTGCAATGGCTCGCCTCTGGCGAGACTATTTCATCTGCTATGCGGATTCTTTTTCCGCTTTATTTCCGCTTTATTGGTTCCGCTCTGCTGAACCGATACCGCCATAACGACGGTCTCTTCCATTATAGAAATCAATCGCTTTCTGCAGTTCCTTTTTATCAAAATCCGGCCATAACACATCGGTAAAATAAAATTCCGCATAAGCCAGCTGCCACAACATAAAATTAGACAGCCTCTCCTCGCCGCTCGTACGGATCATCAGATCCGGATCTGGAATCCCTTTTGTATCAAGATGGGAGGCAAACACTTCTTCTGAAATCTCCTGCTCTTCCAGTTTTCCCTCTTTTACTTCCTGACATATTTTCCTGACACTCCGAAGCATCTCATCCCGGCTGCCGTAATTTAGTGCTACCTGGAAATGGAGACCTGTATTATCCTTCGTCGCCTCCTCAAGTTCCCGGATGCTTTTTTTCATATCCTCCGCCAGAGGCGTCGTATCCCCGATCACCCTGACACACATATTATTTTTTGTACTGCGTTTGATACAGTCCTTCAGATACTGGCGGAGCAGTTTCATCAGCGCATCCACTTCATCCTGCGGACGTTTCCAGTTTTCTGTAGAAAAAGCATATACAGTAAGATAATTAATCCCCAGATTATAGGCATCTTCACAAATCTGTTCCACAGTCCTGGCTCCGGCAGCATGCCCCGCCTTTCTTGGCAGAAAGCGTTTCTTTGCCCATCTTCCATTTCCATCCAGAATGATCGCCACATGATTTGGCGCTTTCAATTCAGAACGCTCCATTGTACTTCCCCTTCCTCAAAACCCAAAGGAAGGACAGTCGCTCCAAAGAGTAATCCTACTCCCACAGAAGCCTCTGTCCTTACTAGTGAACTTTTTCACACTACACAGTCATAACCTCATCGGATTTGCCTTCGATCATTGTATCAATCTGTGCTATATATTTATCTGTCAGTTTCTGGATCCTGTCTTCCATCTGTTTTTGTTCATCCTCTGAAATCTCATTTGCCTTGGATTCTTTCTTTACTGCATCGTTGGCATCCCGGCGGATGTTACGGACAGCCACCTTGGCAGTCTCTCCCTTTTTCTTGACATCCTTCACAAGCTCCTTACGTCTGTCCTCGGTCAGTTCCGGGAACACAAGACGGATCACCTTACCGTCGCTTGCCGGGGTCAGCCCGATATCCGAAGCAAGGATCGCCTTCTCAATGTCTTTGATGAGACTGCTCTCCCATGGCTGGATCTGCAGCATCCTTGCCTCAGGGACAGATATGTTCGCCACACTCTGAAGTGGTGAGGGCGTTCCATAATAATCCACCTGAATCCGGTCCAGGATACGCGGATTGGCACGTCCGGCACGAATCGCCGTATACTCTGACTCCAGACTGGAGATCGATTTCTCCATCTTATCTTCATATATACTGATTTCCATAACTGATTTCCTCCATCTGCCTATCAATCAACAGTAATCATAGTTCCCTTACAGTTACCAGTTACCGCATTGATAATACTGTTTTCTTCATTTAATCCAAAGACGCACATCGGCATTTTATTCTCCATGCAAAGAACGGCAGCAGCGAGATCCACAACACCAAGTTTGTCATCCACAATATCTGACATCGCCATGGTATCGTATTTTTTCGCCCCCGGATTGACTGCCGGATCCGAATCGTATACACCGTCGATGGATTTGGCTGCCAGGATAATATCTGCCTCAATCTCGATCGCACGGAGAGCGGTCGCTGTATCGGTTGAAAAATACGGATGACCGGTACCCCCGGCGAAGAACACGACCATTCCCTTTGAGAGATACTTATTCACTCTGTCCTTTGAAAAAAGCTTTGTAAAGGAACCGCATTCAAACGGGGTCAGAACCTGTGTCATCAATCCCACAGAACGACAGATCTCCGACATATAAATACAATTCATCACCGTCGCCATCATGCCGATCTGGTCAGCCTTTGTCCGGTCAATATTTTTGCTCGTACGCCCCCGCCAGAAATTACCTCCGCCGATCACGACAGCCACCTGGACACCATCATCCGTCAGTTTTTTGATCTGCTCTGCCACAGGGATACAGGTTGCCTCATCAAACCCGGTACCCCGTTCTCCTGCCAGCGCCTCACCGCTCAGTTTCAATAGAACTCTTTTATACTGTGCCATCTTCCTCTATCCTTCCGTCACATTTTACTGTTCAAAAAATGCATCCAGATCCACATCTGCATAAGCAAGGGAATAACTTCCTTCGATAACAGCGCCGCTGTTTACCTGAACAGATTTGGCACGGATATCTCCCTTGACAACTGCCGTAGAATCAATGATAACAGGACCATTGACATCAATATTGCCCTTTACTGCTCCTGCCACAACAACAGAAGTACAGTTTACATTACCGATCACAACCGTTCCCACATCAATCTTTACGATGCCCTTACTGCTGATATCTCCTTCCAGACGAGGCGTGTTTACATAAATTTCTTTGGCAATGGTGTTACCGGCAACACGACCGACGATCGTCAGTTTGCCCTGACATTCCACATCGCCTTCGATCGTACCTTTTACCAGCAGGGACGTGTCAGATTTGATGCTACCATTAATGGTAGTGCCCTGGGTAATTACGGTGATCTCTTCATCCGGTGACAGTTCTTCTTTCTCTGCCGGCATTTCTACTGCCATCTCCTCTGTCTCATCCAATACATTTATTTCACTTGTAAGTTCTTCATTCATCATTGAATCCTCCTTTGATCCTTCCTGTTCTATCATAGTTTGTTCCTCGTCTGACTGCCCGTATTCCGGCAAAATCCCGGCCGCCGGCTCTGCCGCTTCTTCTGTCGTATCTGCTTCCTGCACCACAGGAAGATCTTCTTCCTCTGTCACTGGAGCCTCATACACAGGCTCTTCTGGTTCAGCAGATATTTCTTCCTCCGCCGGCTCTGCTGTCCCGCCATGGAGTTCAGCATCGTACATGGCTGTGAGATCTGCCAGTGTTTCCTGCTCAATCTCCAGCTGCTCATCCTGTTCTGGCTCTTCTTTTGGTTCTTCCAGAATGATTTCTTCTATAGGACCTTTTTCCGTTATGTCTTCTTCTGCTTTTCCTTCGAGATCATCTTCGAGAGCATCGGACAGTTCGGAAACCGACTGAGCAATATCTTCTTTCAACTCTTTGAAAAAACTCATATTTCATCCTCCTAATTTAATTGGTTGTACCGCACAGGCGCAACATTCTGATCCAGCGGCAGCAACTTATAATTTTTTTGTTTCATTTTCTTTATCAGGGAAGGAAGTGCCTTTAATGTCATCGGACGGTTTGCCGCATCATACAGCATGACAACCGCCGTATCGTACTCCTTCACATCATCCATAATTGTATCCACCATTTCCGATTTCGATACCCGGGGATTCATTGCTTCAGGTGTAATAACATTCCAGTCAATATATGATACGTTCTTTTTTTCCAGTATACTGACCAGCTCCCCGAGAGAGGATTTCATTGTACCCGTACTGCTGCCACCTGGAAAACGGTACCATTCCGGATACTTCCCGGTCGCATCATACAACATCTGGTACAATTTTTTAAAATCAGCTGAAAATGCCTGTGGTGATTTATAAATCGTATCGTATATATGAGAATAAGAATGCATCCCCAGTGTATGCCCCTCATCCACGATTCTCTTATACATTTTTTTGGAGTAAGAATCCTCTTTGCCGGTAACAAAAAAGGTCGCCTTTACTCCCTGCTTCTTTAGTATATCCAATATTTTACCCGTATGGGTACCGGGACCATCATCAAATGTCAGATATACTTCTTTTTCTGATGCAGCGATCCCCCCGCCAGATGCGATGGCACTTTCCGATGCCGCCACAGATGCGTGGGATACAGATCCTTTCACACTTGCCTGTACAACACCAGACTGCTCATCTTCTTCCTGATCCATAGCCCTGCCGGCAACGATATCATTGATCTGACGCTGCAGCGAGGAAACTTTTGCCATAAGAAAAATTGACAATATCGTCGGCAAAACAAGGAGTAAAATACAAAGGGTAACGATCGTCCTCTTGATCCTTTTCACTCTTCTTTTCCGGTACTCTGCTCGTTCTGTTCCCGTCTTATCAGCCGCCAATTCATGTCCTCCCTTACTCTTATACTGTTTCAATTAAATTGTGATACACACATACAGTTAAGATTATATCACAAAAAAAATGCGGTTGCAAGCAATAACAAAAACTGACATCAACTACCGGCCCACTGTATATTCCAGTACGTACCTGCCGCATGCATTGATCACTGTTGTATCATGGTATTTCGTTATCCGTTTTAAAGAAGGGTTATAAGATAAATGCATATGGCCATGGACGAAATACTTCGGCTGATGCCTGTCCAGTAAATGAAGGAAACACCGGAATCCTCTGTGCGGCAGATCTTCACCATCATTGATCCCAAAGGCGGGAGCATGGGAAATCAGTATATCCAGCCCCTTCCGGCGGCGGATTTTATGGCGGAGTTTCCTTATACGGTACCGCATCTTCCTCTCCGTATACTGGAATTCTCCCTGATGATATTGCATTGACCCGCCAAGTCCGGCAATACGGATTCCCTCAAATTCATAAACTTTACCGTCTATGCAGGTACATCCGTCCGGAGGCGTATCCAGGTAACACGCATCATGGTTGCCGTGGACATACAGGACCGGTCCTATAAAAAACGTCGCCAGAAAGGACAGATACTGCGGCGGAAGATCGCCGCACGATATGATCAGGTCTATGCCATCCAGCCGGGAAGGCTCAAAATAATCCCACAGCGCCGGAGATGGTTCATCTGATATAAAAAGTATTTTTATCTTCTTCATTCGTCCTTCTCTCCGTCATCCTCCTGCACATCTGCTGTGTCCTGTTCCTTCGCCTTCGCCACACCCTGCACTTCCACGACTGGTCTTGCCTCCTCTGCCAGATCGTTTATCGTCGGGATCGTGCCGTCAACATTATCGGCAAGCCAGTCCATGGTGACGATCTCTTCTGCCGTGATGTCAGGAAACGGTTTGAAGTCTCCCGAAGAAATATTCTTTTTCAGAAGTTCGACGAGCTGGACCATACCGGATGGCAGCCGGGTCGAGCAGATGACGTCGATCATACCGGAGGACATCCCCCACCAGTAATTGATGGACTGGTTTTTGCCCTTGGGAAGTTCCTGTTTCCACGTCCCATTGAGGATGCTCCGTACGGTCTGCTCATAAAAAACACCCCAGTTCCATACCGGCATGGCAAGATTGACAGGCTCATCTCCCACTGTATTATATAATCCGAACTCAAGTGAACCTTCTTCCGGTTTTATAAAATCCCGCCCTGATACAAAGGACACACTGATATCCGAAAGGGTATCTGTCCTGTGCTCCGGCTTGAGCTTCGACCATTCGAGATATATCCGGATCCGTGGATTTACCATCTGCGCCCCCAGTGCAAAGGCATTGATATTGGCGATCATTCCATAGATCGGATAATCTGCGATATATCCCACCTTATCCGACTGGGACATAATCCCTGCGATAGCGCCAATGAGAAACTTCGCCTCATACAGCCGGCCATAGTAAGTACGAAGATGCTTGCAGCTGGTGTTCAGCGAACAATTCAGTATTTTCAGCTTGGGATATTTGATCGCATATCGGATACTGATATCGAGAAGCTTGGGCGAGGTGGAAAAAATCACCGAATTTCCATCCTCGATCGCCTGCTCAAAGCATGCCGCCTCTTCTTCCGGGGAATCTGCCTGGAAATATGAGCGTACCTCAACATGGTCCGCCAGTACCTGTTCGAGATGGCTGCGTCCCAGATCGTGTCCGTACGTCCAGCTGGAGGTCTCTGCTGTTTTGGCATGAATAAATGCGATCTTCAGCGGCTCTGAGCTCTGGGGAAGGATTCTCTTCACCAGCGTCTTCTTTTCTGCAGACGGATCCGCATTCATAAGCAGACGGACCTCCGGCTTCTGCGGATAAAAAACAAAGTCACTCCAGATCTTTGTAATATCCTGCAGGATCTCATCCTCGCTCTTTTGTTCCAGTTCTTCATAGCCGCATATTTCCAGATAGATCAGAAAAGCGTCCCCCAGCGTCAGGGACAACTTATTGCCACCCTTTTTTTCAAATACTTTTGTAAAACGGATATAAGAGGAATGAAACTGTTCCTTTTCCAGATCCGTCCAGACATGGTCAGATTCTGCGCCAGTCTGCTCCACTATTTTGCTGTAGCTGCCCGGCTGACTGAAATTAATGTAATTAATCCCGGTGTTTTCATAGAAATCCAGAAATTCATAATAGATCTTACTCTCGTCCGAATCATCCGGCTCCGGGATCAGACGGGTCACATAAGCAGGAACTGTGACAGCATCACAGTACTTCAGAACACTGACACGCTTATTTCCCTCCTGGACATAAAACCGGTTCATAAATTCATATGCCCGGATGGGCTCCCGGATCCCCTCTTCCAGATGTGCTTCATACAGACGGCACCACTTGGCGGCAAATTCAGAATCTTTGGGAAGGAGCGGCATAAAATTACTGGCAAAGGCATTGGTCCTTCCTGCTGTTTTTGTACCTGCGATCTGGTCGATCGGTATATCCACAAGTCCAAGATCCGCCTTGGAAACAATCGTCGTATACGACAATATCTCATCCAGCACCTGGAGATAGGGATACATTCCTTTCAGTGTCTTACTGTGAAAATCAATCGTGGCAAGACGATAGACTTTTTCGTATATTTCTGTGCTCATGGTTTCCTCCTGCTTTTTTATTCTACTCTATTATAATGGGAAGAAACCATTCCCGCAACCTTATTTTTTTGTCTGATAATAAGAAGCCTGGGCATGCCACATCTCATAATATTTTCCGCGGGTGTCCGCCACCAGCTCTTCGTGGCTGCCGTATTGCACCAGCCTTCCCTCGTGGAAGACGGCGATCCTCTCACAGAAGCGGCAGGATGAGAGCCGGTGGGAGATATAGATCGCTGTCTTTGTCCCCACGATCCGGTCAAAATTAGAATAGATCTCATATTCCGCCAAAGGATCCAGTGCAGCCGTCGGTTCATCCAGCAGGATAAAAGGTGCATCCTTATAGACAGAACGGGCGATCGCGATCTTCTGTCCCTCTCCTCCTGAGATCTCCACCCCATTGTCATCAAACTCTTTATTGAGATATGTCGTTTCTCCCTTCTCCCACTCCTGCAGTTTTTCCCCGAACCCGGCGTCGGTCAGGCACTTTCTCACTAATTCCCTGTCATAGTCCACATCCACCGCTACATTCTGCGCCAGCATATAAGGAAACAGCACGAAATCCTGGAACACCACAGAAAACAGCCTGCTGTACTCATCCATCTTAAATTTGCGTATATCCACGCCATTCAGCAGGATCTCCCCCTCGTCCGGATCGTACAGCCGGCACAGAAGTTTGATCATCGTTGTCTTGCCGGAACCGTTCATGCCGACGATCGCCAGCTTCTCCCCGATCTTTAGTTTCATTGAGAAATCCTTCAGGGCGTACTGTTCATTTCCCGGATACCGGAAAGAAACATGTTTAAACTCAATCTGGTATTCATTGTCACTGCGCTTTTCCACCGGAAGCTTCCCTTTGTACATTTCATCGGAAATCTCCAGAAATTCCAGGGTGCTGACCTGCTTTCTCGCAGTCAGTGCAAATTCCGCTGTATCCTGGATCACCCCATAGATAGCAGAAAAAAGATTTTTGAGGCATCCTGACAGCCTCACTACATTTCCCACACTGATCCCCCCTGCCAGCGCCATCATCGCCACCATCAGATATGCGCCGCCCTCCATGGCAGTATGCAGCACACTTACGACCGCTTCTGACCCAGCCAGCCCGACCGCACCATCTTTTAGTCTCCTGCGGAATTTTTTATTGTGATACACATCTGTCGTCCAACGTTTCAACAGATCATAGCTGTGATAGATCCTGACATCTTTACCATTTTTATAATGAAACCCCCTGCCTTCAGCAAATTCCCAGCTAAAATCGCTCAGATCCTCTTTTTCTTCCTCTTGGGGAAAAGTAAACATAAAGAAATGATCTTTTTTCTTGAAATAAACCCCGGCCTTCATCCCCACAGCAGTCAGCAGAATAAGCAGCAGCAACACAAGGAACGGTTCATACTGCCTGGAATGCAGCACATATCCTACAACAGGAGCGCCTACAACCAGTGCACCTATGATATTGAAACAGCCATACAGAATCGCATTAAACTGCCAGAACAGAGAATTGATCCCTGCTCCCCAGTTATTATCCCGCCACATCCTGTCCTGCAGTTCTTTTACTTTCGGACTGTCGATCTGTGAAAAATCCATATTCAGCATCTTAGTCTGTGTAATGCAGGAATACAGGGAAAAAATCCTCTCCCTCCTCACTTCCATACGGTTCCATATCGAACTGGCAATAAAATTCAGGACCAGAATGATCACCAGTACCAGTGCTGTAATGAAAAATACCTGGTGAAAATCCTGCTTCTCCAGTATGGCATCCAGAATATACGCCGAAAGCATAAGCTGGATATATGGTACAACAACATTAATAAGATGCACAAAGGAGGTAAAGAAAAAGTACCACCGGTCCATATCCGTCACGACTCTCAGGATTTTCTTCATATTTCTGATATGCTCCCGCAAGGGAAGTTTCCCCATCAGATCTGTTCCCATTTTTATGCCTCCTTCTCATAATAGTTACTCTGGACACGGAACATTTCCGCATATTTCCCATTTCTGTCCAGCAGTTCCTCATGCGTCCCCATCTCTGTGATTTTCCCGTCTTCCAACAGCACGATCCGGTCCGAAAACCTCGTACTGGCAAGCCGGTGTGAGATAAACACCGCCGTCTTTCCCCCGCTGTAGCGGTTATAGTTTTCATATACCTCTTTCTCAGCGATTGGATCCAGAGCTGCTGTAGGCTCATCCAGCACCAGTACCGGTGCATCCTTATACAATGCCCGGGCGAGGAGAAACCGCTGCTGCTGTCCCCCGGAAAGCTCTATGCCGTTGTTCATCAGCCTCTTAGTCATATAGGTATCCAGCCGGATCTTTTTTTCCTCAAAAACTGTTTTTAGTCCCGCCTTCTCCAGCGCCTCCCAGGCACGGTCCTCCTCTACCCGGTCCGCTTTATCCATCACCAGATTTTCGCCGACCGTAAAGGGCAGCACAAGCGGTTCCTGAAAGACGACAGAAAACAACTGATAGAGTTCTTTTTTCGGGAATTCCCTGCGGTCAATGCCATTCAGAAGGATTTTTCCCTCATCAGGATCATACATACCACAGAGCAGCTTGACAAGAGTCGTTTTTCCCGCTCCATTCACCCCCACCAGTGCGATTTTCTCTCCGGCATGGATCGTCAGATCCAGATGTTCAAAAACTACTTTTCCTTTCGCCGCTTCCTCTGATATTTCTTCCTCTCCGTCTTCCACCGCATCCTGATAAGAAAAACTTACGTTCACAAATTCAATCTGCAGCGGCATGGTAAGCTCGCTGATATGACGGTCCCCTTTACTCACATCCTCTTCCGGCAGGTTCATATACGCCCGCAGATAATCCGCCGAGTTTGCCGCCGCCCGCAGTTCAGATAACGAATTCATGATAGCAAGGACAAAGCCTGAAAAACCAGTTATGGCGCCGAAATAGAGTACAAATTCACTGACAGACACCCGTCCCTCCAGCGCCTGATACAGTAAAAATCCATAAGCGCCCAGATCCCTGCCAAAAGAGAGCAGAAAACCAATTTTCTCATACAAAGACCGTTTGCGGTACAATTTCCGGTTCACTTCCTGCTGGTCTCCGATCACCTTGTCCCTCAGCCGGATCAGCCAGTGATGCATCGCAAATATCCGGATATCCTTGGCTCCTTTTACATGACCCATGGAATTGGAGACACAGTTATACCGCTTATTCACTTGTGCCGTCTCGTCACGGAGACTTTCCTCATACCGGATCCTTCCCATATTCACCACATAATTCAGAAAAGCAAGTCCTGTCAGGCAGAGCAGCAGCCAGCTGCTCAGCGTCCCGATCACCGTCGAATACAAAAGAAAGCTCAGTGCGCTGATAATAATCCCAACGGTTCCTGTGACCATCCGGGAACTTGCCGACCAGTCTCCCATCTCAAAGGCATTGTATGCCTTCCAGTAAAGCTGCTTTACCTCACCGGATTCTGTATACGAATACGGAATCCGCAGGCTCTTTAAAAACAGCATTCCGATCTGGTTGGCACGCTGCATATTGTACAGATGATATTTCCCCGCCATGGAAACCGTACTGATCATATTGACCGACATCATCAGCAGGGTAAACGATCCCAGCACAGCTGCCACCCGGGGTACCGTAGCTCCCTGCACCACAAGGTCGACCGTGATCTTCGGAAGCCAGATCCCCAACAGCGGAATAACAGACCGCAGCAGGATTTCTGCCACGGAAAAGACCAGCACCCATGGTTCATGCTTTTTGAAGTGCCGGATAAAATATACGATATCACTTACGATGGAATAATGCTTGATTTTGTGCTCTGCTGCCTGCAAAAGAACTCCTCCTCCCAAAACCGGATACCGGTCTGATATGTATACTATACCACATTTGATCCGAAAAAAGAAAAATCGTGCACGAACGGTCTGCGTCGTGCACGAATGGTCCCACTCAATCTTTTGTCATCATTCTCCTCTTTTTTCAGTCTTTTGAATTCTTTGATCAAATATATTTTAAAAACAGGGCTAATTGCTGAAGCAAATTCAAATGCGATATCTTTATGTGCATATGTTCCCCCATATTTTCCACGCTTCACAAATAATCCTATCGCTTCTGTCTTTTCAATCCATTCTGCTACACTCAGAACAAAGGTATGTAAACCTGCTTCACTTTTAAAGTGGTCGAATTCGACCACTTGAAAAGCGGGATTATAAATCTGTTCCCATGTACCCAAAAATTCCAATGTCGCTCTGTTTCGCATCCAGTTCTTAACAACGTCAGATCCCCTGGATTTCCCAACTTTTGCTTTAGCAATATAATAACAATTCAAATGTTTCGGCTATATTAAGTGCAATAGTATCCTCCTGAACAAACACCGATTTGTCGCTAAGTTAATCAGCTCTGCGTTTTTGCTTCAAGCCTTTTAATAACCGTTACTTGTAAATCTTTTGCGTCAATCAAACTTTCCCGTTTGCACTTCGGGCAGTAGAGAGGAAAGTTTTTCAACTCTGTATCTGCCCGTATCTGCAACCTTATTTTATTTCCGCAGACAGGGCAGTGTACCCATTCAGCCATAATCATCACCTCTGCAATTTTCCCCTGTATTATTCGTTTTCGCACTCGGATAAAAAAGTTTTAACTGCTTCACAAAATTGCTCTGGATTATCCAAGAACGGAGTATGTCCTGCATTGTTAATAACAATCATTTCTTTTTTATCAGACATAATAATCTCATGGTAATCAATTACCAAACTTGTTGGAGTAATAGGATCGCTGTCACCTTGTATAAAGCAAATCGGAATATCATATTCTTTGCTCAACTTCATAACATCAAACTGAAAATACATATAGTCCACAAGATTGTTTTGGAAAGTGATTATATTCTGTGTATCACTTGCAAATAAAAACCATCTTGCGTCATTCCATGACATTTCTGGGGATGTAATCGCAGCAAATATTCGTTTTATCCCCGACATTTCTCCATCGCATTTCAAGTATTTTGTAGATGTGATAATCATTTCTTCAAGAGATTTTATATCCAACTTTGCAATGCCCTCTGTTTTAGATAATCGCTCAATGCACTGTTCCAAAAATTCAGTATCCTCCTTATTGCCATTTTCTGCTGCTATTTGTGCTGCACTTTCCGCTGCATAGATTTTCCCCTGCAAAAAATCGGTTACTTGTCCAATACTGATATATGCAGCTACTTTTTCTGGATGGAGATTGATATAATCTATTCCGAGTACTGTTCCCCACGATTGCCCCATGACGATAATTTTGTCTTTACCAAAACGCTCCCGCAAATAATCAATTATTTCATCTGTATCAGCAAGTAATTGTTCAATAATCAGATTGTTGTCGCTTTTGTTTCTGTAAAATGTCCGTCCGCAGCCTCTTTGTTC
>CAJUDA010000035.1 GCA_910584875.1 uncultured Eubacterium sp. | reverse complement strand
TTTTAACAAATTTTTTTACTTTTGCTTTGTACTGGTAAATCTGGTAGCCGGAAGCGCCCTTTACTTTTTTCCATGTCAGTTTTAGCCGTTTTTCCTGGCAGCTTTTTGCCCGGACTTTGACAGGGGCAGGCAGAGGTGAGGTCTTTGCCTGGATAACAGGCGGAAAATGAATGGCGAATACAAATAATAAGAGGAAGCTGGTTAATATTATATTTATTTTTTTACTGTGCATCTTTATCGTCTCCTTTTTTAATAACTTTTGATTTATAATGGGGTGCTGCGTCCCAATAATGATCTCTATAATTTTGCCTTGTAGTATCCCATGTTTGTGTTGGATCAAAACTCAGTCCATATGCCAGCAGTATCATTTCCAGGTCATTTGGTGTCATAGTTTCGCATGTTCGTGCATCTAGCATAATATTATGATATGTTTTTTTAATACGAAAACATGTCTCTGTGTTGTAAGTCATCCGGCTCACGGAGATATTATTTTGATCGGTATCTTTATACCCATCTCCCAGTCCCAGTATATGCCCCATTTCATGGGCACAGGTAGACCGGAAACCAGATAAGGATTCCATTGGTTGTTTTTTCTTTTTTACTATTAGATCTCGGCTGTTATCAGGTATATGAATTAAATTGTCATGGGAGAAAACAGAACCGTCACCACAGTAATACGCATGAAACCAGTAATTATATCCCGGATCTTTTTCATCAAAATTCCCACTGGTACAGTTTTCACAGTCCCCACTGATGCTGACTCTTAAAAATTCTTGCGCATCTGGATAGTGATCTTTATCCTTTTCATGCAGTACCAGCTTCGTACGGAATGCCACCCCTTCATCAAAGTCATAGGGATCATTTTTATCTTTGTTTCCCTGGATAAAGGTGCTGAAGGTGGAGGTCACGCCTTTGACGAATTCCTCCCGGTAGCTCCCTCCCTTTTTGCCCGGGTCATTGGCATAGGTGCCTTTTGCCACGGGGGCGGCTGTCTCGTTCCCGGTCTTCCGGTCGTAGGTATAGAACCGGACATAGACGTGGATGTAGAGGGTGTCGGTGGTCAGATGGTACTTGATGTAGGGACTGACGTCAGTGCCGTCTTTTTTTACGGTGTAGTGTTTCATCCGTTCAGTGGACTGCTGTTCGGTGATACTCCGTTTTTCCATGCAGACGCCCTGCCAGATTGTTTTCATTTTGTTATAGTAGTTCCAGTTTGCTGTCCCGGATATGGTGCGGGCGCTTTTTATGTCGCTGTATGCCCCGGTGACAGTTTTCTTTTTCTGTTTCCCGTAGGCACGGATCCGGTAGTAGTAGGATGTCCCTTCCCGGAGTTTTGTGTCGGTCCAGGTGAGGGTGTTTTTCTTTCTGATCGTTTTGACGAGGGTGTATTTCCGGGGGAGCTGGTTTCTTTTTTCTGCGGTGCCTCGGTAGATTTTGTAGCCCTGGATCCCTTTCCGGTTTTTGGTGGAGCCTTTTTTCCAGTCGAGTTTCAGCTTTCCCAGCTGTCCCACGGTGACGGACAGGTCGGGCGCCGTGGCTTTTATGGTGACTTTTTTTGCTTTTTTCTTTCCTGCGGTCAGGGCTTTGTTTTTTGCGCCGTATGCTACCACGCAGTAACGGCATTTCTGGTTTTTTGTCACATTCCGGTCGTAGTAAGCTGTCTTTTTGACCTTTTTTCCGTTTTTGTATATGCGGATGTATTTCTTTTTGTTTTTGTCCCAGTGCTCCACGTGGACCCGGTAGTATTTTGCCCCGCTGATCCTGTTCCATGTGATGGTGTTCCCGCGGAAGTCGGTGCTCTTTTTCAGCCGGATCTTCGGCTGGCTCTTTCCCTTCGGGGCGCCCAGGGAGTAACCGGCTCCAATGGCGGCGCTGGCGGTGAGCCCGCTGTACTGTTCGGTCACGGTGATGACGGCGCTCCCCCCTGCCAGCACCCGGATGGTGCCGTTCTGGTCTACGGATGCCACTTTTGTGTTGCTGCTTTTCCACATGAGTTTCTTTTTGCTGATGTCTGCCGGCGCCATGCTGGTTTTTGCTGTGGCGGTGCTGCCCACGGACAGGTTTTTCAGCTCTTTTGTATTGGTTATGTTTAATGATGTGGCGAGGACATCGCTGACGGTGATGGTGACAGAGGCCTGTCTGCCGCTGTTTTTTTCAGTCAGGGTGATGACAGCGGTGCCGGCTTTTTTTGCCGTGATGCTGCCATCGTTTTCCACAGCTGCTACACCTGTGTCGCTGCTCTTCCATGCCATCTCTTTTCCGGTTGCCAGGTCCGGCAGGAAAGAAAAGGAAGCCTTTGCTTTCTGTCCCACTTTGAGGCTGCGGATGCGGTCTGCGTTGGGGATGGAGACGGAGGTGACGGGGATCCGTACTTTGTTTTTCTGCACGTAGGCGGTCATCTGCCCGGTCAGGGTGTCGTTGAAGTCGAAGCTTTCGGGCAGGCGCACGCGGTAGAAGCTGCCGCACAGTCCGATAACAGTGAGTGTCTGTCCTGCCGGGGCGGTGTTGCGCACGATGGATGTGGTGCGGGCGCCGCGGTAGAGCTCAGCCGCGGCGGTCAGGGATCCTGCCGCCTGCCGGGATGCGTCCAGCCTGGTCATGGAGGAGATGAGACAGTCGTTGGTGACGGTCTCATCCTTATTTGTCCGGACGGTCAGGGTGAGGATGGCGGTCCCTTCTTTGTGGGCGGTGACGGTGGCGCCGCTGCTGTCGCCGTCTACGGTCATGACAGCAGGATCGGAGGTCTTCCATTCTGCTTTTTTTACGGTCCGGTCGTGGCTTAACTGGATGGTCCAGCCGGTCCGCACTTCCCCGGTGTGCAGGTTCCGGTTGATGGCGTGCCCGGTCTCGCCTTCCATGATCTTCAGCGTCACTTCGGCAGCCGCCCGGGCAGGAGTCTGCGGTCCGGTGATGCCGGTGAGCACCGCCGCAGTGAGGATGAGGCAGAGAAATGACTGTTTCCGCCGCTGTTTTTTCTGTTGCGTTTTTCTTTGTTTCATTGACTGTTGTGCCTTCCTTTCGTGAGTGTTGTTGTTCTTTCCCGGGTGCGGTTTCCGATCCCGTCGGACGGTCGGATAAGCCCGGGAAATTTTTGAACTTTAGGTAAATTATACTATAAAAAGAAGGATCCCAACAGGAACTATAGGTGAAAAAATTATTTTTTTGTATTTTTAGTAATTGATTCAAAAAAGTTACCGGATATGATACAATACAGCTATCTGTTGGATTCTTTGCCCTGAGGGAGGGGATTAAAATGGAATTTTTATTGGAATTATTAGAATTATTATTTGAGATCATACTGGAGGGGACATTGGAACTGGGTACCAGCAGGAGGGTTCCGGTAGTGGTACGTATTCTGGCACTGCTTTTGATCCTGGCGCTGTTTGGAGGGATTACGCTTCTGATTGTTATTGCCGGGATACATGTGTTGAAACAGGGAGATACACTGGTGGGTGTCCTTCTTCTGGCAATATCGTTTCTGATTGCGTTTGCCAGTATTTACATGGTTGTAAAAAAAATACGGAGGAAACGGTAATAGGATTTCTTTGATGTTTTGGACAGAAGGTTGCAGTGGTTACTGCATTCATGTATAATAGATGTTAAAAGGACAGGCAGAGGACAAAACTATGAGTGAAAATATTTTATATCATGGAAGTAAAGAAATCATTCGATTTTTTACCAGCCCCGGGATTATATCAGGGAATGTTATCTGGAGGGTGAGATCCTGGAGAGCTGAGTAGTTAAAAATAGTAAGAATAGTAAACGGAGGGAAAAGAACATGGCGATTGAGAGAATATCAGAAATCCAGCTGGGGGATATGCTGCTGATCTTTGAGCAGGAGACGGATTACCGCCGCGTCGGTTTTTATATGATACCGGCAGATATGAAGGAGAAGGATGTCAGCAGTAAGAAATTCTACCGGATCAACAGTCTGGCGCAGCTCAAGCTGGTGGGAGATATTTATCCTAACTGTTATGGAAGCGGGCAGACGATGCATAACTGCGAGACGGCGAATCTGTTTGAATACGACTCTCAGACAACGGAAGAGGCGGAGGGGAAAACATATATCCGTACGGTGATGAAGGACCAGAGAGGCTATGGACTTGTCAATGTCATTACCTGGTATCACGGGGAAGACAGCTTTGAGATGAAGAATATTTTTACAAACAACAGTGAAGACACCGTAACGCTGGAGATGCTGTCAAGCTTTGAGATGGGGAATGTGACGCCGTTTGTGGAGGGGATTGCCACCGATACACTTCTGGTACACAGACTTCGCAGCAAGTGGAGCCATGAGGGACGACTGGTAACGGAGACCGTGGAAGATCTGCAGCTGGAACCAAGCTGGTCGAACTGGTCCGTGGGAGTGGAACGGTTTGGACAGAGAGGCTCTATGCCGGTGATGAAATATTTTCCTTTCGTGGCAGTGGAAGACACAAAAAATCAGGTGCTGTGGGGAGTACAGCTGGCGCATGAGGCATCCTGGCAGATGGAAATTTACCGGCAGGATGACGGACTGCATCTCTCCGGTGGTCTGGCTGACAGGGAATTCGGACACTGGATGAAGGAAATCCGGGCAGGGGAAAGTTTTGAGACGCCAAAGGCGATCCTCAGTGTGTGCCAGGGAGATATCGATCTGCTGTGCCACCGTCTGGTGAGCGCCGGAGAAAAATATGTGGAGGCTGGACCGGAGGAGGAGCAGAATCTACCGATCATATTTAATGAATATTGTACAACCTGGGGGTGTCCTTCCCATGAAAATATTGCCGGGATCATTGATGCCATCCGGAACAAAGGGTTTGATTATTTCGTGATTGACTGTGGGTGGTTTAAAGAGGATGATGTTCCCTGGGATATCAGTATGGGTGATTATAATGTGTCCGATACGCTGTTTCCAGAAGGACTGGATAAGACGGTTAGCCTGATCCGGGATGCCGGTATGAGACCGGGGATCTGGTTTGAGATTGATAATGTAGGCCCTGCGGCAAAGGCATATCAGTATACCGATCATTTGCTGAAGAGGGACGGGCGTCCCCTTACTACATACAGCCGTCGCTTTTTCGATATGCAGGATCCCTGGGTGAAAGAATATTTGACAGAAAAGGTGATCGGAACACTGCGCCAGTATGGGTTTGGCTATATGAAGATGGATTATAACGACACCATCGGTATCGGCTGTGACGGAAAGGAATCGCTGGGCGAAGGATTGCGGCAGAATATGGAGGCATCCGTCGATTTTGTCCGTCAGGTAAAGGAAGAACTGCCAGATCTTGTATTGGAGAATTGTTCTTCGGGTGGTCATAAGCTGGAGCCGCTGATGATGAGCCTGTGTGCCATGGCATCCTTTTCCGATGCCCATGAGACCGAAGAGATTCCGATCATAGCGGCAAATCTGCACCGTGCGATCCTGCCGCGCCAGAGTCAGATCTGGGCAGTGATCCGACAGAAGGATTCTCTCAAACGGATCGGTTATTCGATTGCCAATACATTTCTTGGGAGAATGTGCCTGTCTGGTGATGTGACAGAACTAACCAGTGAACAGTGGGATGTGATAGAACGGGGAATTGCATTCTACAGGGAGATCACACCAGTCATACAGAAGGGGATGACAAGGAGACAGGGGTCGAAAATAACCAGTGACCGTCATCCACAGGGGTATCAGGTTGTCGTACGAACGGGAGACAGGGGAGAGACGCTGGTCGTGATCCATTGTTTTTATGGCAGTCTGCCGGAGGTTATACCGGTCGATCTGACAGGATGTGCTACAGAGATCGTAAACACCTATTCTTATGACAAAAAAGCAGAGATTGAGGTGAAAGGTGATACATTGTTCTATCATCCGTCAGAAAATATGTGTGCTGTGGCGGTCCATCTGCGCTGACTGCCGAATCTGCCGTCGAGCAGGGCAGATTTATGAGACACAAAGTCGAAAAAGACAGAATAATAAATAGGATATTAATAAAAAATTAAAAAAATATTATTAAACTTGCATTTTATGCTTGAAATCTGGCGAATAACAGTTTATACTACGCTTGTCGACACTTTATAAAATTTTTATATTTTATGGTAAGGAGGATATGAGATTGGAGAAGTTAAAGGTTCTGATCGCAGAAGATAATCCAAGGATAGCTGCCCAGATTGAGCATATCCTGCAGGAAGACTTGGAGATAAAAATTGTGGGGAAGGCAGAGGATGGTTTAGAGACCATGGCGATGATTGAAGAGACAGAACCAGATCTTTTGCTGTTGGATCTGATCATGCCAAAGCTGGACGGGCTTGGAGTACTGGAAAGATTGTATAAGAATAAGGAACCAGGCAAGAGACCGGAAACGATCGTGATATCCGGCATTGCCCAGGAACGCATTACAGAGACGGCATTCAATCTGGGAGCGGCTTATTACATCCTGAAACCATTTGATAATGAAATGATTCTGAATCACGTCAGACAATTTAAACCGGGAGCAAGGAAATTTATTGCTTCGCCGGAAGAACACAGAAGAAGTGATGAAATGGCAAGATACAATCTGGAGTCAGATGTCACAAACATTATCCATGAGATCGGTGTTCCGGCACACATTAAAGGATATCAGTATCTGAGGGATGCGATCATGATGTCTGTGGATGACAGTGAGATGCTGAATTCCATCACAAAGATATTGTATCCGTCGATTGCCAAACAGCATGGAACGACGCCGAGCCGGGTAGAACGTGCTATCCGTCATGCCATAGAGGTGGCGTGGAGCAGGGGAAAGGTAGATACGATTGATGAATTATTTGGTTACACGGTACATAATGGCAAGGGAAAGCCGACAAATTCGGAGTTTGTGGCGTTAATTGCTGATAAGATACGTCTGGAACAGAAAATGAGACTTTAATCAGATTAGATACATAGAGGAAGGGATTTCCCATGATACACATTTTGATTGTAGAGGATGAGAGGGCGATTTCAGATCTGATACGCCTGAACCTGACACGTGCGGGTTATGAATGCACGGTTGCATATGATGGAAAAAGGGCAGCAGATATTTTAGAGTCGAGAGATTTTGATCTTGTACTTTTAGATATTATGCTGCCCTATATTAATGGTTATGAGTTGATGGAGTATATCCGGCCGCTAAAAATGCCTGTGATTTTCATTACAGCGAAAGGAGATCTTACGGACCGGATCAGGGGACTGACTTCGGGTGCTGAGGATTATATTATAAAACCTTTTGAAATCGTAGAACTGCTGGCGAGAGTGGGTATTGTTCTGAGGCGGTACAATAAGCTTGGACAGCTGCTTACCTTTGCCGATATTGAAGCCGATGTGGAAAATCAGACAGTAACCCGGGCGGGGAAAACAGTAGAACTGGCACCAAAGGAATTTGAACTGCTGGTTTTTTTTATGAGGAATCAAAATATAACACTATTCAGGGAAAAAATATATGAGGAAATATGGGGGTCCGAGTTTCCGGTGGAATCCAGGACGCTGGATCTGCATATTCAGAGGATCCGGAAAAAACTGGGACTGACAGAGGAGCTGAAAACTGTTTTTAAGGTGGGATACCGGCTGGAGGGAAAGGATAAATAATGAAATTCCGAAATAAAATGCTGATCATGAATATCGTTCTGCTTTCGGCAGCACTGGGGATTGTGGGGTATCTTATGGTCCGCAGAAATTTTGATATGATCCAGGAGACAGGGCTTTCACAGACGATCCTCGGCAATCATCTTGTGCAGTCTTCGGTGGAATACGATCTTCTCCAGGTGATAAATGAGACAGAGTACCAGACAGGGACAGAAGAGGAGAAGGTATTTCAGATCCGAAAGGAACTGGAGGAGATTGGAGGACGCATAAAAAGCAGCACGATAGTGACAGACACTATTTTTTTTATCCGCTATAATGACCAGTGGGTGTATAGCAGTGACAGCAGACCGGACAGATTTCCCATGGAGCTGTTTTACAATTTAAAAGCAGGGGAGAAAAATTATTTGTTCTGTGAGGAAGAGGGGAGATATTTTATCTATGTCACTTCATGCAGCCTGGTAGAAGATAAATTATTATATGTGGTCAATCAATCCGATATTTCTGAGAATTACCGTTTGCTGGAAGAACAGATCTGGTATTTCCGGCTGGTAATCCTGCTGGTGCTGGCGGCAGCATCCATGCTAATGACTATGGTAAGCCGTTTTCTGACCCGGCATCTGGAGCTGCTGGCACAGGCTTCCGGAGAGATCGCCAGGGAAAACTATGCGAAACGGGTCAGGATATCCTCGGAAGATGAGGTAGGACAGCTGGCAGAACAGTTCAATCATATGGCGGATGCCGTGGAGGACCATATCATGCAGCTGCGGGAAATGATCCAGAGCAGGGAACAGTTTGTTGCCGGTTTTACCCATGAGATTAAGACGCCGATGACGGCTATCATCGGTTATGCGGACACGATGCGTTCCATGGAACTGCCGCGGCAGGAGCAGGTTCTTGCCCTGAATTATATTTTTTCTGAGGGAAAACGGCTGGAGGATATGTCGGGCAAGCTGTTTGAACTGCTCTGCCTGAAGCGGACGGAGATAGAATGCATACCGGTGCATGTGACAGATCTGATTACCGGAGTGGTCCGGACCACAAAACCTATACTGGAGAAAAAGGAAATCGTTCTTGTCCATAATGTGGAAGAGGCGGTGATAACGATCAATAAAGAACTTTTTGCCACGGTACTGGTCAATCTTCTTGATAATGCCTGCAAAGCATCGGAGCCGGGAGGCGAGATACAGATTTCCGGCAGATGTACAAGAGAAGAGGATGATCCGGTGTATCTGTTTTCAATCTGTGACAAGGGGATCGGGATGAGCGGGGAGGAGGTAAGACGGATGTGTGATGAGTTTTATATGGCAGATAAATCCCGTTCCCGCAAAGAAGGAGGCGCCGGGATCGGGATGGCTCTCGTATCTCTGATCCTGGAGAAGCACGGGGCAGAGTGGGAAACGGAGAGTGAACCGGGAATCGGGACGACGATCCGTATCCGGATAAAGGGGGTGGTTGTGTGAAAAAGCGGGTTATATGCGTGTCAGGGATCCTGATTTTTGTGTGCGCCGTCCTTGTGATGCCGGGAGAGATCCTGATATGGCAGAGCGGCCGGGAACTGGATGTGGTGGAAATGGTCCCGGAGGACCGTTACCGGTCGGGGAATTCTGCCTTTGCCGGGGAGGCACCGGACAAGCTTTCCAACGAGGAAAAAATGCAGCTGATCCGTGGCAGTTGGGATAGTGAGATCTCAGAGGCAGGAGAGCAGGAAATGAAATTACAGGAGTATGAAGCGGTGAAGCTGGCGAGGGAAAAACTGACGGAGCTCTATAACAAGGGAGAGTTTCCGGCGGATTTAGAACAAGTGTATCAGAACTGGCATGGGTGGCAGGCGAAATCATATAAAGCGGTAGATACTACCTTTCATACCCACACGGCATATTTCTGGGAAATTTTGTTTGAACGGTTTGACCAGGCAGAGACTTATACGGTCTGGATGCTGGAAGACGGAACGATATTTGAAAAGTAAGGTCCGGTCTGTATACATTTTATTTACAAGAGCAGGATAAAATTGCCCTAAAAGTTTAAATTGGCGCCGTTGCGCCAGATGAAAGGGAGGTCGGATAGTTATGAAAAAGAAATGGGTTTTGCTGGGAATGGTTTTGCTGGGAATCTGCTGTCTGCCGGCATGCTCGGGAAAGAGCGGAAGGGGAGGAACAGAAGATACCAGGAAGAAAAAGGAAAGCAGTGCAGACGTCAGTCAGTTTTCGGAAATCAACGGGACAACATGGCAGGATTCCTGGGTGGAAAAGACAGCGAGCGGCGTGTCAGTCAACGTCGAAGTAAATGCCTATACGACGATACCGGATCTGAAACGGATGTCGGTTGTGGAGGTAGAAAAATATAAGTTAAATAAAAAGAATAAAAAAGAACTGTTGGAGGGGATCTTTGGCAAAGAGATCTGGTATTATGAAGATGATCAGAAAAAGGCGCCGAAGGATTTTGTGAAGCTGGAAGAAAATGATTATAAAGGGAATCAGTATCTGGGAGAACGCGATGGAGTCCGGTATCTGTTTCAATGTGAAACAAGTTATGAGCATGGTGAGCATATCTATATGAGTATGAGACCCTGTGATGAGAAGGATGTGGCCCCGAATGCCCTGAAAGAGTGTGTTTATGTGGGAAGGAGTCCGGGGTCGTGTGCTGCGGCGAAGAAGCTGGAAAATCAGTGTAAGATATCTAAGGAAGAGGCAGAAAAGGAGGCGGGAGATTTTCTGCAGAAGGCAGGATTCCCGGATATGGTCAGGACAGGTGATGGCATGCTCATGTGGGATGGGGCAAATGAAAACGGAGAGATGGCAGGAAGGGTCTGTGACGGCTGGTATTTTGATTATTCACAGGGAGTGGAAGGAGCTGCCTTTACGGATTTTGGCTATGATAGTGGAGGGGTTGTCATGGAGTTTGAAAGTTCAGACAGCCCGGGTACTGTAGATCCGGATAGTTATTATCACAAGTATTCGATGGAATGCCGCTCCCATATCTGTGTGACAGATCAGGGTGTTGTCGAGGCAACATGGGGGAATCCGATCCGGACACTCTCATCTGTGTCAGGGGTGAAGCTGCTGTCCTTTGATACCATAAAAAAGAGTATCCGCAGCCAGATGACAGAATATGCGGAATACTGTTACCAGCATCGAAATAAAAAGGCAGTCACATTCAGTAAAATGGAACTGGTATACCGGAGAGTGCCGGACCCGGATGATGAAGATAAGTTTACTTATGTTCCGGCATGGCGTCTGCGAAACGCCAGCGCAGTGGGCGATGTTGTTTATTTCATCAATGCAGTGGACGGTTCGCTGATCACAGAATGGGATATTCCGTGGACAGAGATGAATATGTTTCACTGATTGCTCTGCAGGAGGTCGGATATTTTTGAATAAAAGTAGAAGGATAGGGATGATTATAACTGTGCTGGGGCTCTTTCTCCTGTCAGCATGTGCCGGCAGGGAGGAAGAAAAAAAGCTGGGACAGACCCGGCAGAAAAAGGAGAGCAGTGCAGAGGTCAGTCAGTTTTCGGATATCGACGGGACAACGTGGCAGGATTCGTGGGTGGAGAAGACGGCGAGCGGCGTGGCGGTCAATATTGATATAAATGCCTATACGACGATACCAGACCTGAAACGGATGTCCGTTGTAGAGGTAGAGAAGTATGAGTTTGATAATAAGAATAAGAAAGAACTGCTGGAAGGTCTCTTTGGCACAGAGATCTGGTATTGTGAGAATAAATCCAAAAAGGCGCCGAAGGATTTTGTGAAGCTGAAAGAAAATGATTATAAAGGAAACCAGTATCTGGGGGAGCGGGATGGAATCCGGTACAGACTTTCCTATGAAACGAGTCATGTAGAAAGTGAGAATAGCTTTATCTATTTGGAACCCTATGACTGGAAGGATGTGGCCCCGGATACTATGAAGGAATATACGGATATCGGGGTGGGGCATGCCGATATCCGGTGGCAGTCGGAAAACCAGTGTAAGATGTCAAAAGAAGAAGCGAAAGAGGCAGCAGGGGACTTTCTGCAGAAGGCGGGGTTTCCGGATCTGGTCAAAACGGATGAGGGGGTGCTGCGGTGGGATGGCGATGCAGCGGATGATCTGCAGGGAGGAGCAGCGATAGATGGCTGGTATTTTGCTTATTCACCAGGTGTGGAAGGAGCTGCTTTTACGGCTTCCGGTGTTGAGCGAGGTGCCAGGTCGGACGATGCCTATTACCATAGATATCCCACGAACTGCGGAGTCCGTGTTTGTGTGACAGACAAAGGCGTGATCAAAGCGGAATGGGACAATCCGATCCGGATCCTCTCTTCTGTAACGGGTGTGAAATTACTTCCTTTTGATACGGTCAGGGAGATCATCCGCAGCCAGATGACGGAATATGCGGCGTATTGTTACAAAGAGTATTATTCCACGAAGAAACTGAAGTCACTCCGTTTTGACCGGATGGAACTGGTCTACTGCAGGGTGTCAGATCCGGACAGCAGAAATAGATTTACGTATGTTCCGGCGTGGCGTCTGCGCAATAATAACGGCGAGGAGGTTTATTTTATGAATGCGGTGGATGGATCGCTGATCAGAGAATGGGAGGTAATCTGGGGAGAATTGAAAATGTGGTAGCAATGTTTTCTCAATATTTAAATAATTTAAATTCCACTTTTCATGGCACACAATTTGGTGTATAATGGAAACATAATATGAATCCAAACCGAAAGGGGAGAAAAATATTGAAGAAAGTATTGTTTGTTGCTTCGGAATGTGTGCCGTTTATAAAAACCGGTGGACTGGCGGATGTGGCAGGATCTCTGCCTAAATATTTCAATAAAAAGGAATTTGACGTACGGGTTATGCTGCCCAAGTATACGTCCATTCCGCAGGAGTACAAAGATCAGATGGAGTATGTCACCCATTTTTATCTGGAGCTTGCCTGGAGACAGCAGTATGTCGGGATCTTTAAGCTGGATTACAATGGGGTTACTTTCTATTTCCTTGATAATGAGTTCTATTTCAGCGGAGATAAACCATATGGGGAGATCTATCAGGATATCGAGAAATTTGCGTTTTTTGACAAGGCGGCTCTTTCGACTCTTCCGGTGATTGATTTCCGGCCGGATATTATCCACTGCCATGACTGGCAGACAGGGCTTTTGCCGGTGTATCTGCAGGATTCCTTCCAGCAGGGGGATTTTTACCGTGGGATCAAGACGATCATGACGATACACAACCTGAAGTTCCAGGGTATCTGGGACAAGAAGACTGTTATGGATACGGCAGGGCTGGATGCCTACTATTTTACGCCGGATAAACTGGAGGCATATGGCGACGCCAATTACCTGAAGGGCGGACTTGTCTATGCGGACCAGATCACGACGGTGAGCGAGACGTATGCACAGGAGATCAAGACGCCGTTTTACGGTGAAAAGCTGGACGGGCTGATCAATGCCAGGGCAAACTGCCTTACCGGGATCGTCAACGGTCTGGATTATGATGAATATGATCCGTCAAAGGATCCCATGATCGATACAAACTACGACGCCCGGACATTCCGTAAGGAGAAGATCAAAAACAAGAGGGCGCTGCAGAGAGAACTGGGGCTGGCACAGGATGACAGGAAGTTTATGATCGGTATTGTGTCCCGGCTGACAGACCAGAAGGGATTTGACCTGATCGATTATGTGATCGAGGAAATCTGTGCGGAAGATACCCAGCTCGTTGTACTGGGGACCGGGGATGAGAAATATGAGCATCTGTTCCGTCATTTTGCGTGGAAATACCCGGACCGCGTGTCGGCGAATATTTACTATTCCAATGAGCGCTCCCACAAGATCTATGCGTCCTGTGATGCCTTTTTGATGCCGTCGCTTTTTGAGCCGTGCGGATTGAGCCAGCTGATGAGCCTTCGTTACGGTACGGTCCCGATCGTGCGTGAGACCGGAGGACTGCGGGATACGGTGGAGCCCTATAACGAATATGAAAATAAGGGTACTGGTTTTTCTTTTGCCAATTACAACGCCCATGAGATGCTGGATACGATCCGTTATGCCAAGAGAGTGTATTTTGAAAACAAGAGAGAGTGGAATAAGATTATCGACCGCGGCATGGCGATGGATTTTTCGTGGAATAATTCGGCGAGAAAATATGAGGAGCTGTATAACAGGATGTAAGAAGTTTTTTCCAAAAAATATGCAGAAGTGCTTGAACTTTTTGGAAAAATTGGGTATTATTAAAGAAAAGCAAGTTTGTGTAAAATTTAACAAACTTACTTAACTAAATTTTTAGGAGGAAATATCATGTCAGTAAAAGTAGCGATTAATGGTTTTGGACGTATTGGACGTCTTGCATTCAGACAGATGTTTGGTGCAGAAGGTTATGAGGTAGTAGCGATCAACGATCTGACAAGCCCTAAGATGCTTGCTCATCTTCTTAAGTATGACTCTTCCCAGGGTAAATATGAGAAAGCAGATACTGTATCTGCCAGCGATGATTCCATCACAGTGGATGGCAAAGAGATTAAGATCTATGCTTTCCCGGATGCCAATAACTGCCCATGGGGTGATCTTGGCGTTGATGTAGTTCTGGAGTGCTCCGGTTTCTACACATCCAAGGAGAAGGCACAGGCTCATATCAATGCAGGGGCAAGAAAAGTAGTGATCTCTGCTCCGGCAGGGAATGATCTTCCTACGATCGTATTCAACACCAACCACGAGACACTGAAAGCAGAAGACACCATTATTTCAGCGGCTTCTTGTACGACAAACTGCCTGGCTCCGATGGCGGATGCCCTGAACAAGTATGCAGAAGTACAGTCTGGTATCATGGTAACGATCCATGCTTATACCGGTGACCAGATGACACTGGACGGACCGCAGAGAAAGGGTGACCTGAGAAGATCCCGTGCTGCTGCTGTGAACATTGTACCGAATAGTACAGGTGCAGCAAAAGCGATCGGTCTTGTTATTCCAGAACTGAACGGCAAGCTGATCGGATCTGCACAGCGTGTACCTACTCCTACCGGTTCTACTACGATCCTCACCGCAGTTGTGAAGAAGAGTGATGTGACAGTAGAGGGAATCAATGCGGCTATGAAGGCAGCAGCAAACGAGTCTTTCGGTTACAATGAAGACGAGATCGTATCTTCTGATATCGTAGGTATGAGATATGGTTCTCTGTTTGATGCTACACAGACCATGGTATCCAAAGTATCGGATGATCTGTATGAGGTTCAGGTTGTATCCTGGTATGACAATGAGAATTCTTATACAAGCCAGATGGTACGTACCATTAAATATTTCAGTGAGCTGGCATAAGCTTACAGGACAAGATATTGCAATGATCCTAAAAGGGGTCCGGTCGTCAGGACCGGACCCTTTGTTTTCAATGAAATGGAGGTTATGAGATGCTTAACAAAAAATCAGTTGATGATATTAATGTAAAAGGACAGCGGGTTCTTGTCCGCTGTGATTTCAATGTACCCCTGCAGGACGGAAAGATTACAGATGAAAACCGTCTTGTGGCAGCGCTTCCCACGATTAAGAAACTTATTGCAGATGGCGGCAAAGTGATTCTCTGCTCCCATCTTGGCAAGCCAAAAGGGGAGCCGAAGCCGGAGCTTTCCCTGGCGCCGGTGGCAGTCCGTCTTTCAGAGCTTCTGGGACAGGATGTGAAGTTTGCGGCAGATGATACGGTAGTCGGAGATCATGCAAAAGCAGCAGTAGAGGCAATGAAAGAGGGAGAGGTTGTCCTTCTTGAAAATACACGTTACCGCAAGGAAGAGACAAAAAATGAAGAGGCATTTTCAAAGGATCTTGCTTCGCTGGCGGATGTATTTGTCAACGATGCTTTTGGTACAGCGCACCGGGCACACTGCTCGAATGTAGGCGTGACCCAGTATGTCGATACCGCTGTGGTTGGCTATCTGATGCAGAAGGAGATTGATTTCCTGGGAAATGCGGTAAATAATCCGGAAAGACCTTTTGTTGCCATTCTTGGCGGTGCAAAGGTTTCCTCCAAGATCTCTGTGATCAACAATCTTCTCGACAAAGTAGACACGCTGATCATCGGCGGCGGTATGGCGTATACTTTTATGGCAGCACATGGTGAGGAAGTGGGGAAATCCCTTCTTGAAGAGGATTACAAGCAGTATGCTCTTGATATGGAGAAAAAAGCAGAGGAAAAAGGGGTTAAACTGCTGATTCCGATTGATACGGTAGTGGCGGATGATTTTTCCAATGACGCCAACTATAAGACGGTAGGCCGTGGAGAGATTCCTGCTGATATGGAGGGACTTGATATCGGACCGGAATCTTCAAAACTTTTTGCCGATGCCATCAAAGGGGCAAAAACAGTAGTATGGAATGGACCGATGGGCTGTTTTGAGATGCCGAATTTTGCCAAGGGTACGATTGAGGTGGCGAAAGCTATGGCAGAACTTGACGGTGCTACTACCATTATCGGCGGCGGCGACAGCGCAGCGGCAGTAAACCAGCTTGGATTTGGGGATAAGATGACCCATATTTCTACAGGCGGCGGCGCTTCCCTGGAATTCCTGGAGGGAAAAGACCTTCCCGGTGTAGTCGCAGCCAATGATAAATAATTAGATCAAGGGGGGAATCAGGAATGTCTAGAAGAAGAATTATAGCAGGCAACTGGAAAATGAATAAGACGCCCAGTGAGGCAAAGGTTCTGATCGATGAACTGCTGCCGTTGGTGAAAAATGATGATGTGGATGTCGTGTTCTGTGTGCCTGCCATAGATATTGTACCTGCCGTAGAGGCAGTAAAGGGAAGCAATGTAAGCATCGGTGCTGAGAACCTGTATTTTGAAGAGAGCGGCGCCTATACCGGAGAGATTTCTCCTGGTATGCTGGTGGATGCCGGAGTAAAATATGTGATCATCGGGCATTCAGAGAGAAGGGAATACTTTGCTGAGACAGATGAGACGGTAAACAAAAAAGTGTTAAAAGCTTTTGAACATGATCTGACGCCGATCATCTGCTGTGGTGAGACACTGACCCAGAGGAAACAGGGGATTTATGTGGACTGGATCCGTATGCAGATCAAGATTGCTTTTCAGAATGTAACGGCAGATCAGGCAAAGAAGGCGGTGATCGCCTATGAGCCGATCTGGGCGATCGGTACCGGAGAGACTGCTACGGCAGACCAGGCACAGGAAGTCTGTGCGGCGATCCGTCAGGTGATCGGAGAAGTGTATGACGCTGCGACAGCAGAAGCGATCCGTATCCAGTATGGCGGTTCCATGAATGCCGGCAATGCAGCAGAACTTCTGGCGAAACCGGATATTGACGGCGGCCTGATAGGCGGGGCTTCTCTGAAACCGGATTTTGGCAGGATCGTAAACGCATAGGATCTGCGTTGTGATCGTGGAAGAGCAGGCGGTTTACAAGCTTGATAAGCCAGCTTGTGCCGTCTGTTTTTTGGTCATTTGATACATCACGGAGGAGTCATCTCATGAAAAAAAAGAAATTATTACAGGATATTCTGTGTGTTGTTTTTCTGCTGGCTGCTATAGTTGTCCTGTTTAGATGGTATACAACACAAAACAGCAGAAGGATGGAAGAGCGCAATAAAAATTATGCAGCGGATTCGGCACGGCTGAAGGCGGAACAGCTGGATGAAGAACTGAGCGATGCGCTGAACCGCATCAATGCTCATGCCTATTTTCTGGGAGAAAGCCTGGATGAGCCGGCAGTTACAGCTGAGATGCTGAAAGAAATGGAGAAAAATACACTCTTTGATGCACTGATGTTTACAGACCGTTCGGGAAAGGATTATGCCTCAGACGGACGTACTGCTGATGTCACCGCACGGGAGTTTTATCAAAAGGGAATAAAAGGACAAAGGGGAATTTCGATCATATTTGATCCCCATTTTTTTGATGAGACGATGGCGAGCTTTTATGCGCCGGTCTATTATAAAGATAAAGTGATCGGGGTGCTGAGGGGGGCTTATCTGGCTGAAGAATATTTAAAGGAGATGCTGACAACTACTTATTTTGGTGAAAAGGCAGACGTGTATCTGTGTACAAAATCGGGTATGGTCATAGCCGGTTCAAAGGAATCCAGATATGATAAACATCTGCTTGATGTGATGACTGAGTCCCGCGTGATCGATAAGGATACGGCTGACAGTGCCAAAAAGATTTTTGAAAGCAGGGGGGAAGGTTCCTTTCTTTGCAGCCCGGAGTGTAAAACAGATAATATCTGTGTCTCGTTTCTGAAGAAAAATGAATTTATTCTCGTACAGACATTCCCCAAGAATGTGACGCAGAGGATGATACGGGATGAAAATTTAGTGGGGATCCGGCTGGAGACCATGCTGATCATACTTTTTGTATCCTGTACTATTTTTTTACTGTTTCAGGCGGGCAGGAGAAAAAAACTACTGGAGCGGGAAAACCGGGAGATGGGTTATATCATTCATGGCGTTAATACATTGTTTACGCGTTATACGATGGTTGACCTGGAAAACGGGACCTACCAGTATCTGGCGGGGACCCAGCCGGAGAACAGCGGGATTGGAATCAGTGGTAATTATGAGGCACTGTTTCAGCATCTGTGTTCGATCATGATCAATGATCATGACCGGGAAGAATTTGCCGAGTCCATTAACAGGAGGGCGATCGGGAAAGCGCTGGAGGCACAGGACGGTATGCTTCTGGAATGTTATGTGATGCGGGATGGCCGTGCAGAATGGGAACATATGAATATTATCTGTCTGGAACGAAAGGATGGCAGGGCATGTAAAGTTCTTTTTATCCGTCAGAATGTGACAGAGGTAAAGAAAAAGGAACTGCGTATCCAGGAGGAAATGTCCCTGGCAGACCGCAAGGAAAGGCAGTACCGGATCGCTATAGCTTCCAATGCTTTCTGTACATTTGAATTTAATCTGTCACAGGACAGGATCGAAGACGATATTGTCCGGGAATTTGACGGCAGGAAGATTTCTCTTCTGGAGAGATCGGGGCTTCAGGCGCCGTGCCGCGCATCCGAATGCTTTGCCCACTGGAGGAAGTATGTGCTGGAGGAATCGCTGGAAGACTATGATGCCGTAGTGGGCACAAAAGAACTGATGGAACATTTTGAACACGGTGATGCCGAAGTGATCGTTGATTACTGGGCACAGGCTGCGCCAGAGGTACAGATGTGTGTCCGTCAGTCGTTTGTCATGACCCGGGATAATGATACGGATGATATTATGGTGATGGTGGTATCGAGGGATATTACCGAACAGGTACAAAAACAGAGGGAGCAGACCCAGGCGCTGCAGGATGCGCTGATGCAGGCACAGCATGCTAACCGGGCAAAAACGACATTTCTTTCTAATATGTCACACGATATCCGGACACCGATGAATGCCATTATCGGCTTTGCCACGATCGCAGTCAGCCATATTGATAATAAAGACCAGGTACAGGACTGCCTGCAGAAGGTACTGTCATCCAGCAACCATCTTCTCAGCCTCATTAATGATATCCTTGATATGAGCAGGATCGAGAGCGGGAAGGTACAGATCAAGGAACAGGAATGTAACATATCCGAACTGATGCATAACCTGGTAAATATTATCCAGCCACAGGTAAAGGCAAAGCAGCTGGAGCTGTTTATTGACACGTTTGAGGTGGCAAATGAGGACGTGATCGCGGATGCCCTGAAAATGAACCAGGTGTTTATTAATTTGTTAAGCAATGCCGTGAAGTACACGCCGGCGGGCGGGACCATTTCTTTCCGCATCATGCAGAAGACCACATTCCGTCATGGATACGGCGATTATGTTTTTATTATAAAAGATAATGGCATTGGGATGTCGCAGGAATTTGTAGAGCACATTTTTGAGCCGTTTGAGAGGGAGTCTACCGTGACCCGGTCCGGCATACAGGGTACGGGGCTTGGTATGGCGATCACCAGGAATATTATTGAGATGATGAACGGAACGATCCAGGTCGACAGTGAAGTGGGCAAAGGAAGTACCTTTACGGTTGAACTGACCCTGAAACTGCAGGATGTGGAGAAAAATGCAGAGCAGATCCAGGAGCTGCAGGGACTGCGTGCCCTTGTGGTGGACGATGACTTCAATACATGTGACAGTGTGAGTAAAATGCTCAAGCAGATCGGTATGCGTGCGGAGTGGACGACTTCCGGCAGAGAGGCAGTGTACCGGGCAAAGAGCGCCAGAGAGGAGGGAGACTCTTACCACACTTATATTATTGACTGGCAGATGCCGGAAACAAGCGGCATTGAGACAGCAAAGAAGATCCGCCGGGCAGTGGGAGATGAGGCTCCCATCATCATATTGACGGCATATGACTGGTCAGATATTGAAGAGGATGCAAAGGAGGCAGGTATCACGGCATTCTGTGCAAAACCGTTATTTATGTCGGATTTGAAGTCGGCGCTGCTGGCAGCAAACAATCTGATCGAGAAAGGCGGGAGAGAAGCGGATGCATGGACAATGGCAGATTTTGGCGGCAAAAGGATCCTTCTTGTGGAAGATATAGAATTAAACCGCGAAATTGCAGAAGTGATACTGACGGAAGCTGGATTTCTGGTGGAATCGGCACCGGATGGAACGGATGCCGTGTCAATGGTGACGAATGCAGAAGAATACTATTATGATGCGATACTGATGGATGTACAGATGCCGATCATGAATGGTTATGAGGCGACACGCACGATACGAAATCTGCCAAGGAAGGATGTCAGGGATCTGCCGATCATCGCCATGACGGCAAATGCCCTGGAAGAAGATAAAGAAGCTGCCCTGAAAAATGGTATGAATGCCCATATCGCCAAACCGCTGGATATGGATGTATTTATCTCGGTCCTGAAAGAATTTCTGCAGTGATCTGATAGGAAAATCCCATTGACACAGAGGTGTTATTATTTTATAATTTTATCATATATAATGTTTGTGAAAATGACCGGTGAGGTATTAAAAACATAAGGAGGAAGGGATTTTGAGTATTATAGGTGTAAAGACGGACAAGTGTGTGGGATGTAATGCCTGTGTCAGGGTATGTCCTGTGGGAGATGCCAATGTGGGGCGTTTTGATGAGGACGAGAAATTAAGGATAGAGATTGATGATGAAAAGTGTATCAAATGTGGTGCCTGTATCAATGCCTGTACCCACGGCGCCAGATTTTTCCGTGATGATATTGATGCCTTTCTCGAGGATTTAAAGAGTGGGAAAGAAGTGGCGATGATCGCAGCACCTGCCATAAAGATCGCTTTTGACGGAAACTGGCGCCATGCCCTGCAGTGGCTGCGCAACCAGGGTGTAAAAGCGATTTATGATGTTGGTCTGGGGGCCGATATCTGTACATGGGCGCATATCCGTTATATGCAGAAAAATCCCGGAGCAAAGGTAATCTCCCAGCCCTGTGCGGCAGTGGTGAACTATATAGAAAAACATAAACATGAACTGCTTCCACAGCTGTCACCGATCCAGAGCCCGATGATGTGTATTGCCATATATATGAGAAAGGTACTGGGATTCCGGGGAAAGATCGCTGCACTTTCTCCCTGTATTGCCAAGATTGATGAATTTCATGATACCGGGGTGATTGATTATAATGTCACGATGGAGCATCTGCAGGATTATTTCAAGGAAAATGGTGTGGAGCTTCCAAAGGTAAAAATTTACAGTGAATTTGAGTTTGACGGGGAGCAGGGCATGGAAGGAGCGATCTATCCCAAACCCGGCGGTCTTATGAGCAATCTTCTGATCCATGCCCCGGAGATGGAAGTCATCACTTCGGAAGGGACAGAAAAACTGTATAAAGACCTTAATACATATTCTGAACTGAAAAAAGAGGATATGCCGGCTGTGTTTGATGTGCTGAACTGTGAAAACGGCTGCAACGGAGGTCCGGCAACAGGAGTGAATTATCATCTCTTTGCCATGAACGATATTATGTATGATGTGGAAAAACATGCCAGGAAGAGGCGTAAGGAAAATACGACGAAAAAAGGCGTGGACAAACAGTTTGCCCGGTTTGACAAAGAACTCCGGCTGGAGGATTTTCTGCGCAGCTATAAAAAGAAAAATGAAAATGTGGTTTCGATTTCTGAGGAAGAGATCGAGAAAAGCTTTGAGGCACTTGGCAAGTTTACCGAGCAGGACAGGAATTTTGACTGTCATGCCTGCGGATACCGTTCCTGCCGTGAGATGGCGATCGCTCTCTCCCGGGGGATCAATGAAAAGGAAAACTGTTATCAGTATATGCTTGACTGTATCCGCCGTGAGCGCCATAAGGTAAGTGATATTAACGAAAAAGTCCTGGATATGAACAACCGGTTAAAAGAGATTTTTGAGGAATTGACGGAGAAGATCGCTGTGGTAAAGGAACAGGCCGATGTGATCCGGGATTCTGGTGTTGAAAGCAGTAGCGAGATGGAAAATGTCATTACCCATATGAATGAGCTGCAGGAACTTAATTCTAATATTGTGGGCTCCATGGATCATATCAATGACAGTGTGGAGCAGTATAATGTTATGACCAGTAATGTGGAGAACATTGCTGAAGAGATCAATCTGCTTTCCCTGAATGCTTCGATCGAGGCAGCGAGAGCCGGGGAAGCGGGAAGAGGATTTGCCGTGGTGGCTTCCAGCATCCAGAAATTGTCAGAAAACTCCAAGACAGCAGTGAGCAATGCCCAGACAAGTGATGAGGGGATCCACAGAGCCATTGATGATGTAAACAGGGTGGTGGAAAACTTTAACGATGCTACCAGTGAGATGCTGGCGACGGTGTCGGGAGCGGCTGAAAATGCGACGCAGATGTCAGATAAGGGTCTAATGATCAAGGATTATATGACCAGTGTTACCAGGATGACTGATGAGATGCGGAAGGTGCTGCAGGAGACAAATGAGATCCTGAGCTGATCCTGCGCAGACAGGGGTTGGCAGGTTACTGCCACACCGATGAAAATCAGCTGGCGTCAGTCCCGGTGTTCATAAATCTGCCACTTGACATCTGTAAGGAAAAGTGGTAGATTTATAGCATATTAGAAACAGTACAAAAAGTGATGAGGAGATAGTATGGATAAGCAGCAGATATTGATTGTTGATGATGAAGAAGTAAACCGCGCTGTGCTGGCAGAGATGTTCCGTGAGGAGTATACAATTCTGGAAGCGGAAGATGGGCAGAAGGCGATCGACCAGATTCAGAACAATTCTGATATTGTATTGATCCTGTTGGATATTGTTATGCCGGTGATGGATGGATTCAAGGTTCTTGATTATATGAAAGAGAAAGAGCTGATCGAGAAGATTCCGGTCATACTGATCACGGGCGAGAGTGTGAGCAACAGCGAGGGGAAAGCATATGCATATGGCGTGGCGGATGTCATGCATAAGCCGTTTTATCCGCGTATTGTTAAGAGAAGAAGCAGTAATATTATTGAATTGTATCAGAACAAACGGAATATGGAACTCCGCCTGAAGGAACAGGAACGGGAGATCCGGAGCCAGGAAAAAGAAATCCGCAAGACCAATGAGTATATGATCGATGCACTCAGTTCTGTGGTTGAATTCCGAAGCGCAGAGACCGGAGAGCATACAAGACGCATCAAGTATTTTACTCGGATCATGCTCAAATACCTGCAGCAGTATTTCCCCAAATATGGCATTACAGATGCCCAGATCGCAGAGATCACGAGAGCATCTGCCCTGCATGATATAGGAAAGATCGGCATTCCAGATTCCATTCTGCTGAAGCCGGGACGTCTGACGACGCAGGAATTTGAAGTGATGAAGACTCATACGACGATTGGATGCGACATTCTGGAGAAGTTTTATGAGAACCATGACAGTGATTTTTACCGCTACTCCTATGAGATCTGCCGGTATCATCATGAAAGATGGGATGGAAACGGGTATCCGGATCACCTGGTGGGAGAAGAGATTCCGATTAGTGCGCAGGTTGTTGCGATTGCTGATGTATATGATGCATTGGTTAGTCCGAGAGTATATAAGAGCGTATATGCCAATAATATAGCATTTGATATGATTATGGGTGGTGAGTGTGGATTATTCTCACCAGATATGTTAGAGTGTTTCGGGCTTGCTAAGGTAGACTTCTTTAATGTAGTTGAAGTGATCAAAATGTTTGAGTTTGAATGATACATAAAGTGGACAGCAGGCAGCAAAAAGTTTTTTTGTTGCCTTTTTTATTTACGTGGTTGCAAGGGGGTTGATTTCATGAATAAAAAATTGAAAATAGTATATCTTCTTGAAAACGCACTCGAGATAATCATTGCTTTTGATCAGGCGGGGATCATCTCCTATGCAAATGCTGTGGCGGAAGAAAAGCTGGGGGGCAGGGAAGAAGACCTGTGCGGCAGACGGATCGGGGAAATTTTTCCTAACATGATCAAAGCCTGCGCCAATGGTCTGGAGACGTCATTCCCATTTGGAAATGAAGTGCAGAATCTCCTGGCGTACCGTATCAACAATACCTGTTTTCCAGTAGAGGCGAAGGTTGTGTACGATGATGTTTCAGGGTTATACATATGTATGGCAAACGATATA
>CAJUDA010000034.1 GCA_910584875.1 uncultured Eubacterium sp. | reverse complement strand
AGTATCACTATTTTGGATTTAACAAGAAGAATCAGATGTGGATAACCGGATACAGAGGGATCAACCAGTAGCTGAGAAAGGTAGATGGATGCAGATGAAAAATAGTAAGAAAAAAATATGGCATGGATGGATTATTTGCCTGCTTGTGTTGTGTCTGACAGGCTGTAATGAAAGGCAGAATAAAAAAGATACCGGAAAAACGGAAGGGGTATCCTGGTTTGCTCCTTATACACAGAGTTTGGGGATAGGTGCCAATGAATTTGACCTGTTATTTTATTGTGATAAGGCAGATAAATCTGTCTGGGCGGCTGTACTGTCTGCCTGATCCGTTCCATCCCGTCATAACTTTGCGGCCTCCTGCGTACATTAGTAGAAAACGCAGGGGGATTTTAGCGTGAAAAATAATGCTGATGCACTTATTTTTCACACCACTATTTGTGCCGAAGCGCCACAAATAGTATACGAACCTATGGTTCGTTATGCACTAGAGCAAAAAAAGAATAAAATACATTCTTTGCTATGCTGCTTTTTGCTCGTGCGTCCTCCGCTTGCGCTTCGGAATGGAGGATTTTATGCCTTGTCAGGACGTCGTGTATTCAGAGACCGCTCTGGATTATATTATAGGAAATTATGGAGGGGAGAACTATATACAGGAGTTTTACAACCCGGATTGTTATATCCGTCTGGATTCGCTGCAGGCGGTGATCTATCAGGAACTGCCGTCAGTCGGGAGTGAGATGATCGAAAAATATGGGTATTCCGCGATACCCAATGTGTACGGGCTGATGAATGAAGAGGCGCTGGAAGCGAGTGGTGTACTGCGGATCCGCAGGCAGCCCTATGTGGATCTGTACGGTTCCGGGATCCTGATCGGCCTGGTGGATACTGGCATTGACTACACGCATGAGGCATTCCGCAATGCGGACAACACAAGCCGGATCGTGGGGATCTGGGATCAGACAGTTCAGGAGGGAGAAGGTGTGGGGCGTTTCCAGTACGGACAGGGATACAGCAGGGAACAGCTGAATCAGGCGCTGCAGAGTGAGGATCCCTATTCTGTTGTGCCGGAGCGGGATGAATCCGGTCACGGGACGTTTCTGGCGGGTGTGGCTGCCGGGAACGAAAACCGGAGTGCAGAGTTTTCGGGTGTGGCGCCGCTGTCGGAACTGGTCATCGTGAAGTGCAAGCAGGCGAAACAGGCTTACCGCGATTATTACGGGATCCCGGATGATGTGCCGGCGTATCAGGAAAACGATATTATGGCGGGGATCATGTATCTTCTGGAGGTGGCAAAGGTCGCCAACAGATCCATCGTGATCTGTGTCGGTATGGGGACCAGCATGGGCAATCACAGCGGCGCCAGCAATCTTTCAGTGCTTATGGACCGCTATATGACCTATCAGGGAATCTCTATCTTTACCAGTGCAGGTAATGAGGGGAACGCCAGACACCATCATCAGATCCGCCAAAAAGATGAGACCATTAATATAAATGTTGAGCGTAGTATGAAAGGATTTATGGCGCAGCTGTGGTGGGCAACACCGGGAAGGCTGACTCTCGACCTGATCTCACCGGGAGGGGAAGAACTCAGTAATATACGGGCTGTATCCGGGGTGCGCCAGCAGCATCATTTTACTCAGGAGAATACAGATATAGAAATTTATTTTGGTGTGTCACAGGGACAGACAAGGGAACAGGTTGTGGTGTTTCGTTTTATCTTACCTAAGAGCGGCATATGGAAAGTGCGTACCCATTTTGAATCCGATAATCCGGGATTTCATATGTGGCTGCCCATCCAGCAGTTTCTCGAGCATGAGGTGGTGTTTCTGGAGCCGAGTCCTGATTATACGATCTGTAATCCCGGCACCGGGGCGAATACGATGGCGATCGCTGCCTATGATTCGTCCAATGGCGCCCTTTATCTGCAGTCAGGGAGAGGATTTACAACGAAGGGAGACGTCAAGCCGGATGTGGCGGCGCCGGGAGTCGAACTCACCGGGCCATATCCCAGGGGGCGGTATGGCAGTATGACCGGGACCAGTGTGGCGGCGGCGCTGGCGACAGGCATCGGCGCCCTGTTTATGGAAAATGCGGGGGGAGACGGAATCACAGGAATCGCCATGCGGGAAATGTTTATACAGGGGGCTGTGCCGCGGGGGGTTCCCTCACCGAATACAGAATGGGGCTTTGGCATCGTGGATGCCTATGCAAGTATTACGAACTATTGACAGACGCACAGGAATGGGGTACATTTAAGAAAATACAAAAAGAGGGAGCAGACGATATGAAACGATGGGAAGAAAATATCCGGGAAGTTGAACCTTATGTACCGGGAGAACAGCCGCAGGAGACCGATATCATTAAATTAAATACCAACGAAAATCCTTACCCGCCGTCGCCGAAGGTATATAAGGCGCACGCAGAATTAGAGGTAGGGCGTTATGCCTTGTATCCGGACCCGGCAGCTTCTGATCTTGTATCTGCTCTGGAGCGGTATTATGGTTTGGAGAAGGGTCAGGTCTTTGTAGGAGTGGGCTCAGATGATGTACTCTCTCTGTCCTTCCTCACATTTTTTAATTCTAAAAAACCTGTTCTATTTCCCGATGTGACCTATTCCTTTTATCCGGTCTGGGCACAGGTGTACCGGATTCCTTATGAGTGCCCGGCGCTGGATGAAAATTTTTGTATCCGCCCGGAGGATTACGAGAGGGAAAATGGAGGTATCGTCATTGCCAATCCGAATGCACCGACGTCCATCAGTATGCCCTTAGACCAGATCGAGAAGATCGTACAGGCGAATCAGGATGTGATCGTGATCATTGATGAGGCATATGTGGACTTTGGCGGGGAGACAGCGCTGCCTCTGTTAGATAAATATGAAAATCTCCTGATCGTGAGGACGTATTCCAAATCCCGTTCCCTGGCGGGACTCAGGATCGGCTTTGCCCTTGGGAGCAGGCGCCTGATCCAGGCACTGACAAATGTAAAGGAGTCCATTAATTCTTATACAATGACGATGGAGGCAATCCGTCTCGGGGCGGCGTCGCTGGAAGATGAGGAATATTTCCGTTCCTGTCTGGACCGGATTACTGCCACGAGGGACAGGGTGAAGGGCGAGCTGGAGAAAAGAGGGTTTGCCTGCCTGGATTCCCGGACAAACTTTTTATTTGCCCGGCATAAAGACAAGCTTGCCGGCTATTTGTTTGAGGAATTGAAAAAAAGGAAGATCTTTGTCCGCCATTTTGGTGGGGACAGGGTGCGCGAGTATCTGCGGATTTCTATTGGGACAGACGAACAGATGGGCAGACTGCTGGAGGCGCTGGATCGTATATGAAGACAATAATGATCGTAGATGATGATGTCCACATCGGGAATATGCTGGAGGAAGTGCTGACAAAGGAGGGGTACGGGGTATGCCGTGCGTACTCGGGGACAGAGGCACTTCTTGTGCTGGCAGATCACAGACCAGATCTGGTACTGCTGGATCTGATGCTGCCAGGATTAAAGGGGGAGGAAGTTCTGCCAGAATTGCAAGGGATTCCGGTGATCGTCGTCAGTGCCCGGACGGATGTGCAGGACAAGATCGAGCTCCTGCTCGGCGGGGCAGCAGATTATGTGACAAAGCCGTTTGATACAAAGGAACTGCTGGCAAGGATCACGGTACAGCTCAGAAAAGCAGCCGCCGGTGGGACAGCGCAATGTCTGACATTTGATGATATCGTGATGGATACCGTTTCCCATGCGGTCACGGTCGGAGCACGGGAAATCCGGCTCACAAGGACAGAGTACGCCATTCTGAAATTATTAATGCAGAACCCGGCTCAGGTGGTCACAAAGTCAGTCATGCTTGACCGGATCAGTGAAGATACGCCGGACTGCATGGAGAGTTCCCTGAAAGTCCATATGAGTCATCTCAGGAAGAAGCTCCGGGACGCCGGACACAAAGAGTATATAGAATCGGTGTGGGGCATTGGTTTTAAGCTGTATGATATTTCTTAACTTTTTCTTAACGTTTCTCTTAACTGCTTTCTTAACCTTTATCCGTTACACTGGGAGCATCAAAAAGTAAGGAGGTTTTTACATGGAATATGTACTGACGACAGATGCCCTCAGTAAGCATTACCGGAGGTTTAAGGCGCTGGACGGGCTTTCCATGCACGTCCCGAAGGGGGCGATCTATGGTTTTGTCGGTAGAAACGGAGCAGGCAAAACTACGCTGATCCGGCTGGTCTGCGGGCTGCAGGACCCCACTTCTGGTGGTTATGTTTTATACGGAAAGGCAGATACGGAGAAGGAGATCCACCGGTCACGGCGCAGGATGGGAGCCGTGGTGGAGACGCCGTCGCTCTATCAGAATATGACAGCAGAGGATAATCTGAAAATGCAGTACCGCACACTGGGACTACCCTTTTTCCAGGGAATCCCGGAGTTGTTAGAGCTTGTCGGGCTGCAGGATACCGGAAAGAAAAAGGTGAAGAATTTTTCACTCGGTATGCGCCAGCGTCTGGGCATTGCTGTAGCGCTTGCCGGTAACCCGGATTTTCTCGTACTCGATGAGCCGGTCAATGGTCTGGATCCCCAGGGGATCATAGAGATCCGGGAACTGATACTGAGGCTTAACAGGGAACAGCAGATCACCGTGCTGATATCCAGCCATATACTGGATGAATTGTCACGCCTTGCCACTCATTACGGATTTATCGACAAGGGGCACATGGTGAAAGAGATCAGTGCAAAAGAGCTTGAGGCAGAATGCCGGAAATGTACCAGGCTGGAAGTGACGGATATCCATACGCTGATCCGGGTGATGGATGATATGGGATGGGAATACAGTATAGTATCCGACCGGCAGGCGGATGTATTTGCCAAAGTAAATATTACACAGATGGCGCTGGCTCTGGCAGAGAAAGACTGTGAGATCCTGTCCCTGCGGGAAAGGGATGAGAGTCTGGAAAGTTATTTTATAAATCTGATCGGAGGTGGCGGGGATGAGTAGACTGTTAACGGTGCATTTTTCACGGATGTGGAAAAATAAATTGTTCTGGGGTGAGATGCTATTTATGTTTGTGCTGGGGATATTTTGTGTGATCACGGTCTATCGTGCCAGGCTGGAGGGAATTCAGACGGGTCTGGACGCTGCCCTGCAGGGATACCCGATGATGATCGGGTTTTTGAGTGCACTGTTTTGCGGCGTTTTTGGCGGAACGGAATACAGCGACGGGACGATACGGAACAAACTGATCGCCGGACACACAAGATGGTCTGACTATCTGTCCAGCCTGATTGTTCATTCAGCTCAGATCCTGTTGTGTCTCTTCTCATTCCTTCTTGCTGATCTTGCACTGGGACTTCCCCTTCTTGGCGGCTTTGTGATAGATAAACGGATCCTTCTGATGCTGGCAGGGAGTATCGTTACGATGCTTGCGTTTTCAGCCATATTTACCCTGATCAGTATGCTGTGCCAAAACAAAACGACGGGAGTCTGTATCTGTCTGATCCTGTTTTGTGTCATGTTTTTTATGGCAATGGACATAGCACAGCGTCTGGAGGAACCAGAGTTTTATGAGGGCTATACCTATATGACGGATGCAGGGGTGACAGAGCATGAGGATGCACAGCCAAATCCGAACTATCTGACAGGGACGAAACGAGAGGCCTATGAGTTTTTACAGGATTTCCTCCCCTGTAATCAGATGTACCAGTATACGATGATGCACTCTGAGATAGATACCCGGCGGCTGATGCTGTATTCCCTTAGTATTATTATTGTAGTGACAGCGGCAGGAATTTTTGTTTTTAGGAAAAAGGATGTGAAATAGTTGTGGATTCTGACCGTGATTCTTCTCATAACGGTGTTTGTACTGTGCCTGAAGATCTGTCTGCTGCGCAAGTCAGCCAGGGAAATTGAAGAGGCATTTCGTGACCGGCTTGAGACAGAGACCAATACATTGATCGATATTGCCAGCCGGGACCGCTGTATGCGGCGGCTGGCGGAGAGCATCAATGAACAGCTGCGGCTGTTCCGGAGTGAACGGCACCGCTTTCAGCAGGGAGACCGGGAACTGAAAGAGGCAGTGACCAATATTTCCCATGATCTCCGAACTCCGCTGACAGCGATCTGTGGTTATCTGGATCTGCTGGAATCAGAGCAGACGTCCGAAACCGTTACCCGCTATCTTGCTGTGATCCGGGACCGGAGTGAGGTTCTCACGCAGCTGATGGAGGAACTGTTTTGTTATGCGTTAGTCACAGCGCCTTCCTATGAAATGAACTATGTAGAAGTGGTCCTGAATCATGCACTGGAGGAATGCCTCTCTGATTTTTATGTATTGTTCCGGGCGCATCGTATCGTTCCGCAGATCCGGCTGCCGGAGCAGAAGGTGATAAGGCAGCTGGACAGAAGGGCGGTAATCCGTATTTTTGAAAATATTATCAGCAATGCCGTGAAATACAGTGATGGTGATCTTGCTGTCACACTGACGGAGGCGGGAGAAATCTGTTTCCGCAATCATGCCGCCGCCCTGGATCAGGTCCAGGTAGGGCGGCTCTTTGACCGTTTCTATACGGTCGAAGATGCCGCGCAGTCAACAGGACTGGGACTTTCTATCGCAAAGACCCTGACAGAGCAGATGGGAGGACACATCGGGGCAGTTTATGAAGAGGGGGAGATCAGGATCAGCGTGTGGTTTGACGGAGTTGACAAATCGGATAAAATGGGATAATCTGGAGAAAGAAAAAGGTTTTTGGGAAAAAGAGGAGGGAGTTTATGAATAATAAATATGGTAAATATAGTATCACAGCGATTCTGATCATGGCACTTGTTTTTGGGGGGACCGTGTACCCGGGCCGAAAAGCGGATGCCATGATGGTGTGGACTGAGCAGGTAATTTATCCCCTGGGAGGGCAGGCAAAGAAGGCGGAGAAAAAATGGTGTGAATTTAAGGCAGAAAATCCGGTGTTTCGTTTCCGGGTGCCGCATCCTGTAGGATTGACATATGAGATTCAGGATACTGTGACAAAGCAGATCATAAAAGAGAGTACAGTTGCGGCGGACTCAGTGGACTGGAAACAGACTGGGACCGGGGATCAGGAGGAAACAGCATACATCTATACATTTGGTTTTAGTGAGAAGGATATGCCGGAACGCTATTCCGGAAAATACCGCCTTACCTTTTCCTTTGATGAGGATACAGAATACACGTTGTCGGCAGAGCAGAGTCGTAACAGCGGGTATCCGCCATTGCCAAAACCGCAGTTAAACAAGAGTAAACTGACCTTGACAAAAGGCTTTCAAGAAACACTCAGGCTGGTGTATAAGTATGGGTATACGCTGAAGTGGTCGTCTTCCTCTCCCTCTGTCGCTTCTGTGGACCAAAAGGGTGTTGTAAAGGCAAAAAAGGCGGGAACTGCCCTGATCACGGTCGAACAGTCGAATGGAGAGAAGGATTACTGTGATATCAGGGTAAAAAAGAATGAATATTCGGCGAAGATACCCGCTGTCCGTTCGGTGGAAAAGGGAACCAGTCTGCTGAAAGTCTGTTATGTGCTGCCAGAGAAGAAGGCACTGAGAGTGCAGGCAGTCTTTGTCAATCGTACGGATCATACGGCTGTCCGATTCCGAAATCTGAAGATCACGATGAAAAACAAGAAGGGAAAAACAATATTTACTTACAGGAAAAAGAGAGTGAAAGCAAAGGTGAAGCCTGGCAGAAAAAAATGGTTTACGTTTTTGATACCGAAAAAGAAATTAAAGCAAAAGAAAATGCAGGATTTAAGGAATTCTTCGGTCCGGCTCTCCCGGCGGGTGACTTTCTCGCTGAAGAAATGAGAAATTTGTTGACAACGGCAGGAATCTATAATATAATAAGTTCTGCGTCACGGCAAAAAACGTGAAAAGGTCTGGATAATACCAGAAGCGGGGTGTGGCTCAGCTTGGCTAGAGCGCTTGATTTGGGATCAAGAGGCCGCAGGTTCAAATCCTGTCACCCCGATGACATTTTTCGTATTTTGTCAGATATGAGGTTTTATCTCTCATTTAATTTGTGCGGGTGTAGTTCAATGGTAGAACACTAGCCTTCCAAGCTAGATACGTGGGTTCGATTCCCATCACCCGCTTTAGCGGGGGTATTCACTTGCTTTAGCGGAAAGTTTCCCGATGTGTTTGTGTCAGTAGCTCAGTTGGATAGAGCAACGGCCTTCTAAGCCGTGGGTCGGGGGTTCGAATCCCTCCTGACACGTTGGAAGACCATATTGGTATTTCCTTTATGGTGGGTATAGCGCAGTTGGTTAGCGCGTCAGATTGTGGCTCTGAAGGCCGTGGGTTCGAATCCCATTACCCACCTTTATCTATATTATAAAAGGTCTGTCGATGTATGGCAGGCTTTTCATATATAAGTTGATGGGCTATCGCCAAGCGGTAAGGCACAGGACTTTGACTCCTGCATTCGTGGGTTCGAATCCCGCTAGCCCAGTTTTTGGACCGTTTCGTTATGAAGCGGTCTTTTTTAAAAAAAATTTTAAATGTTGCAACATTTTGTATGAGGCGATCGTTTTATAAATGAAAGTTAAATTTCTGAAATAAAATGATAAAACAAAAGGGAGATGATTCTTATGAAAAAGTTAATACCATTTTTCATGCTGTGTGCCTGCTTTATCTTTGCAGGCGGGCCTCGTGCAGAGGCGGCAACTGCCGGTGATGTGGAAATCAACGCCAAAGCGTTTCCGGATGAATATTTCAGGACCTATGTTCTTGAGAAGCTTGATACAAATAAAGACAAAATTCTTCAAAAGGCAGAAGCGGAGGCAGTCCGGGAAATTTCACTGAAGAAATTTAAGGATGCGGACGACTTTGGTGAGGATGAACAGTACCGTCCTTATACAAAAGAAGAATTTACATTTGATTTCAAAGGTCTGGAACATTTTACGAACCTGAATGTACTTAGCGTTAATCTGGTGGGGGGCGCGACGGCAGACAACAAAGAGTATCCGGTCAAAGTTACAAATGAAGGTTCTTTGTATCAGCTTAAAAATCTGACAGGACTGGAAATCGTCAAGACAGATTTAAAGGGGTTTGACTGCTCGAAGTTTCCAAAGCTTGAGAAGCTGAGGCTCATTCAGTTTGAAGAACTGAAAAAGATTACCTTTAAGGGAAACACCAAATTAAAGAAGCTTGAGCTGTCCGATATGACGCTGGACAGCCTGAATGTTTCTTCACTCAGTGGTATGACTTTTATGAAGCTGCAGAGCGTTGAACTGAAAAAAATCCAATTTGGTAAGAAAAATAAGGCACTGAAAGAACTCTGGATCACCAACTATGCAAACACTTACTGCAAAAATCTGAAGACACTGGATCTCAGAAAGCTGACAGGATTGAAAAAACTGGGGCTGGAGTGGATGAAGAATCTGAAAAAGCTGGATTTGTCCAAAAATAAAAATCTTCGTTCTATCTTTATAGAGCGTTGTGACAAGATCACGAAACTGGCGCCGAAGAAAAACAAGAAGCTTGCTGAGGTTGATATATGGAATTGTAAAAAGCTAAAGACACTGGATCTGAGTGCCAATCATAAGCTGAGCTGGCTGAGACTGGATGGGATGAAGATAAAGACGATCCGGCTGAGCAAGAAGAACAAACTGGTATTTTTCCGTTATGCGAATGCGAAACTGAAAAAATTTGATGTCAAAAATATCAATAAAAAGACATTGAAGGAGCTGCAGCTCTATGGAAATAAATTGAAAAAAGTAGATGTTTCCAAATATAAGAACCTGGAAACAATCGATGTGGATAAAGGTGTTAAAGTGACCGGTATGAAAAAGTCAAAGTAATGGATCGGCAGGGAGTGTTGTGAAATAATCGGATTTGATTATGGAGCGATGCTCCTTTCCCTTTGCTCGAAAAAAGTTTGGCTTTAATTTTTGGACATAATATGTTATAATGACGTATATAAACCACAAAGGAGATATATGTGTATGCAGGAATTACATAATGTGATGGAAGATTGTGTAGAACAAAAGCTAAATAGTATACTTCCTATGATGGAACAATATTGTTCCTGCGAAAAGTGCCGAGTGGATATGGAAGCGTATGCACTGAACCGGCTGCCGGCGAAGTATGTTCACTCAGACCGGGGGGTTGTCTTTCAGAAATTTGATTCGTTGTCTGTGCAGGCGGATGCAGAGATTACGACTGCTGTTACGAAGGCGATTGAAACAATCGGAAAAAATCCAAATCATTCTGCTGAAGATTGATTGAATTTTGGAGATCAGGGGATCATACAGGAGGAGTTTTGCGTCAGAAATTTTATTTGATTTTCATGACGCTTTCTGTATTGCGCACAAAAGAGAATTGTGCTATGCTAGTTTACAGAGACAGACATGAAAAATTAAAAGGATATGGAGGATACGAATATGTTAGTTTCAGCAGAAGAGATGCTTACAAAAGCAAAAGCAGGCAAATATGCCGTAGGTCAGTTTAACATTAATAATCTTGAGTGGACGAAAGCGATCCTGCTCACGGCACAGGAACTGAATTCGCCAGTGATCCTTGGTGTTTCAGAGGGTGCCGGCAAGTATATGTGCGGGTATAAGACCGTAGTAGGCATGGTGAATGGAATGCTTGAGGAACTCAATATCACGGTTCCGGTTGCCCTTCATCTCGATCACGGCAGCTATGAGGGAGCAAAACAGTGTATTGAGGCAGGTTTTTCTTCCATTATGTTTGATGGTTCCCATTATCCGATTGAGGAAAATGTTGAGAAGACGAAGGAACTTGTGGCGATCTGCAAAGAAAAGGGAATGTCCATCGAGGCTGAGGTAGGTTCCATCGGTGGAGAGGAAGACGGAGTCGTAGGCGCTGGTGAGTGTGCCGATCCGGATGAATGTAAGATGATCGCCGATCTGGGAGTGACGATGCTCGCTGCCGGGATCGGAAATATCCATGGGAAATATCCGGACAACTGGGCGGGACTCAGTTTTGAGACACTGGATGCCGTACAGCAGAAGACGGGGACGATGCCGCTTGTTCTTCATGGTGGTACAGGTATTCCGGCTGATATGATCCAGAAGGCGATCTCTCTTGGCGTGTCAAAGATCAATGTAAATACAGAGTGTCAGCTCTCGTTCCAGGAGGCGACCCGCAAATATATCGAGGCGGGCAAGGATCAGGAAGGAAAAGGATTTGATCCCCGCAAACTGCTGGCTCCCGGTACTGAGGCGATCAAGGCAACAGTGAAAGAAAAAATGGACTTATTTGGATCTGTTGGAAAAGCTTGACATCTGGTTTTATGAATAGATTTCTGTCAGAGAGAGATACTATCTCCTGTAACGAGTAAAAGTGCTTTGGCATAAGGAGCACTTTCAAGATAGGAGGCAGTAACATGGCTAGAAATTTTATGGATGAGTACAATGAGACAAATTCCAACAAGTCGACAAACAGCACGAACACGAGCAGTAATGCAAGTAAAAACAGTACCAACACAAGCAGCAATGCAAACAAGAACAGCAGCAAGAATACAAGCAAAAACAGCAGCAAAAACGCAAGCAGAAACAGCAGTAAGAATTCTACCAACTGCGATTGAGGCTGTGATTTGTGAATGTGTAATTAGTGAGGGACCGGTCCGGTGCGGACTGGTCTCTTTCTTATAGTTCTATTTTGGAATCCCGGTGAATAGAGTGTAAGAAAAAGGGTTTGCGTATGAGACCACAATTAGTTTCCTGGGAGCAGGTTTTAAAATATATTTATAAGAGCGATACATTGTTTGTCGATCTCCGTGATAAAGAGGAGTATGACCTGGGACATGTCACAGGGGCATGGAATATTCCCTATGACAGTCTGGAAGATCACTGGGAGGACTTTGGGGGATATGAGAGAGTGGTTTTCTATTGTGACCGCGGCAACCACAGTCTGTCGGCAGCGAGGATTCTGGCGCGACGTGGGCAGCAGAGTTATAGTGTGGCGGGGGGATATGACGCTCCGGAGCGTCAGGAGGTCCTTCTGAAAAGATATTGACGGCGGCGATCCTGTTGACGTATAATAGAACGCATAATGAGAAAATCCGGTGTTGAACCGGAGGACGGGACAGGTAAGGATGAAAGGATACGAATTGATCGCACCGTGCCATTTTGGTATGGAAGCAGTATTGAAGAGAGAAATCACAGATCTCGGGTATGAGATCACAGATGTGGATAATGGCAAAGTTACTTTTGCCGGGGATGATGCGGCTGTTGCAAGAGGTAATCTTTTTCTGCGGACGACAGAAAGGATTCTTTTGAAGGTGGCATCTTTTCGTGCAGAGACCTTTGATGAACTTTTTGAGCAGGTGAAGGCGGTACCGTGGGAAGAATATATACCGAGGGATGGAAAATTCTGGGTTGCAAAAGCAAATTCAGTCAGCAGCAGGCTGTTCAGTCCATCCGATATCCAGAAAATCGTGAAAAAGGCGATGGTAGAGCGCTTGAAACAGACCTATCATGTAAACTGGTTTGAGGAGAGCGGCGCTCCGTATCCGCTGCGGATCAGCATTGTAAAGGATATCGTGACGATTGGTATGGATACGACCGGCGAATCGTTACATAAAAGAGGATACCGGAAATATACGGCGCCGGCGCCCGTCACAGAAACACTGGCAGCGGCGATGATTCTGCTTTCACCCTGGAAATCAGACCGTATTCTCGTGGATCCTTTCTGCGGGAGCGGCACGATCCCCATTGAAGCGGCGATGATCGCCATGGATATGGCGCCGGGGCGCAATCGGGAGTTTACGGCGCAGACATGGACGGATCTGGTGCCGGAACGTGCCTGGCGGGAAGCCAAGCAGGAAGCAGATGACCGGGTGCACAGGGACATGGAATTAAATATACAGGGGTATGATATCAGCGAAGAAGCGCTGAAGATGGCGAGAGCCAATGCGGTGCTTGCCGGAGTGGACAGGCAGATCCATTTCCAGCGCCGGGATATCAGGGATTTCAGCAGTCCGAAAAAATACGGATTCGTCATTAGCAATCCGCCCTATGGGGAAAGGCTTTCCGCAAAAGAAGAGATGTATGGACTGTATCAGACGCTGGGCAGTGTGATGGACTGCAATGATACCTGGTCGTTTTTTTTGCTGAGCGGCTATGAAGAGGCGCAAAAAGCCATCGGAGCCGGCGGATCACGCAAAAAAGCGACGAAAAACCGCAAGATATACAATGGTATGATGAAGACATATCTGTATCAGTATATGGGAGCAAAACCACCAGGGAAGGGGCGAAAAGGAAATGAATAAAATACGGCTTGTGTTTGCCACGGGCAATCAGGGCAAGGTAAATGAATTCAGGCAGATGCTGGGAGAATCCTATGAGATTCTCTCTATGAAAGACCTGGATGTGGAGGTAGAGATCGTAGAGGATGGTAAGACATTTGAGGAAAATGCCGTCATAAAGGCAAAGGCCGTCATGGAAGCGACAGGAGAGATGGTACTTGCCGATGATTCGGGATTTGAAGTGGACTGTCTGGGCGGCGAACCGGGGATCTATTCCGCACGGTATATGGGAGAAGATACTCCGTATTCCGTGAAAAATGCAGAACTGCTGCGGCGGTGTGAGGGAGTGCCGGAGGATAAGCGGGATGCCAGGTTTGTCTGTGTCATCGCCTGTGCTTACCCGGATGGGACCGTGGATACTGCCACCGGGGTGATCGAAGGGAAGATCGCCCATGAGCCAAAGGGGGAGAACGGCTTTGGCTATGATCCGGTCTTTTATCTGCCGGAACGGGGATGTACGACCGGGGAGCTTCCCCCGGAGGAGAAAAACGCCATCAGTCACCGGGGAATTGCGGTGCGGAAAATGGTGGAGATCCTGAAGAAAAGGGGGAGTGTATGAAAAAAGCATTGGTTTTCAGTGATTCCCATGGCATGCTGGAAAATCTTCTGGCTGTATTAAAGCGGCATCCGGATACAGAGGCGGTTTTCCATATGGGTGATATCGGGGGAGATGCAGACCGTCTGCGTCGTGCGACTCCCTATCCTGTCTATATTGTGCGGGGAAATTGTGATTACGGTCCGGATCTGCCTGTGCAGATCGTCACGGAATTTGGCGGGAAAAAGATTGGTCTCTGCCATGGGCACCGCTATCTGAATTATGGAGGGATTGATGCATTCCGCTACTGGGCGCTGGAGCAGAATGTAGATATTGCTATGTTTGGACACACTCATGTTCCCTTTCTGGACCGGGAGGGCAGACCCGTGCTTTTGAATCCCGGGAGTATCTCCCGGCCAAGACAGGAGAGAAAAATCCCCACCTACACGGTGCTGACGATCCGTGAAGACGGGGAGGCAGAGTTTGCCATGTGTGAATTTAAAAAATAATTTTCTGACCTGATCAGAATAAAGCGGCGAGTGCGCTGAATAATCCGGCACTGGCTGCGCCCATAATGACGCCGGCGAGCAGGACGCCACCCATGGCGGCAAATACTGTGGGTTTAAAATCCATATCAAGAAAACTGGCGGCAAGTGTGCCCGTCCAGGCGCCTGTCCCCGGCAGAGGGATCCCGACGAAGAGCAGCAGGGCAAGGAATAATCCGCGTCCTGCTTTTTGCTGCAGTTTTTGCCCGCCGCGTTCTCCTTTGTCCAGACACCATGTGAAAAATTTTCCGATATATTTCTTGTCGGCGCCCCAGACCAGGATCTTTCTGGCAAAGAGATAGATAAACGGAACCGGGATCATATTGCCGATCACGGCGACGATGTAAGACGGCAGCAGCGGCAGGCCCATACCGACGGCATAAGGGATCGCGCCGCGGAGTTCTATGATCGGGACCATGGATACAACAAGTACGATAAGGTATTTAACTAACATTGAAATTCTCCTGATTCTTTTCTTCTTAAATGATAAACAACATTCTAATCCTACATGAAACGAAAATTATTGTCAATACCTCTTGACATTCTCTGGAAACCGTTGTATGATGAGTGTATCAAGTGTACCACATAAAGTGATACAGATAATACACAGAAAGCGTGGTGATAGGTTGATTCAGTTAGATTTCCGCAGTTCACAGCCGATATACGAGCAGATCATTTCCCAGTATAAGTATATGATGCTGCAGGGATATCTCAAAAAAGGAGATTCTGTTCCATCGGTGCGCAAGCTGGCGCTGGAGCTCAATGTGACGCCAGGTACCGTGGCAAAGGCATACCGTGAACTGGAACAGCAGAGCCTCATTGAAACGGTGCGGGGGAGAGGCACCTTTGTTGCCGAAATGAAAGAAAATATCAGAAACGAGGGAGTGATCGGAAAAGTGAAAGAAGAATTAAAAGAACAGTGCATGGAGTTGATTTATCAGGGGATGGACAAAAAAGAGATCATCCAGCTGGTAGAAGAGATTATGGAGGAACTGAAAGGGGGCGGCACGGATGATTGATGTAAAGGACCTTTATAAAGGCTATCAGCAGAAAGAGGGATATGTGATAAAGGGTGTCAGCCTTCAGGTAGAAAAGGGGACGATCCATGGTCTGATCGGGCACAATGGCTCTGGCAAGACTACGATCATCAAATGCCTTACCGGGATCTACCAGCCGGACAGGGGGGAGGTCCTGATCGACGGCGAACCGGTGTATGACAATCCGGTGACGAAAGGAAAGATCGGATATGTAGCGGACAGTAACCAGATGTTTACAAACTACCGGATCCGGGAGCTGGTAACATTTTATAACCGCATATTTCCTGAATTTTTGCTGGATGATTTTGAGGCGCTCAACCGTATTTTTAATGTCAATCCCTATAAAAGGATCGGACAGTTATCCAAGGGACAGCAGATGAGGGTATCCTTTATGCTGAATATGGCGCGCAACCCAAGGGTGCTGATCCTGGATGAGCCGACGTCCGGACTGGACGCCATGGCAAAAAAGGATCTGCTGGATCTGCTGGTCAGCGCCGTGGAAAACCGTGATATGACCGTATTGATCTCATCCCATCACCTGAGTGAACTGGAGCGGGTCTGTGATTCTGTCACGATGATCACCCAGGGCAGGGTTCAGATCGACAATGAGATTGATGAGGTCACAGGACAGATCGCCAAATATCAGGTGGTATTTCCAGAGGGAGCGCCGCCGGAGCTGTATCAGAGAGAAGATGTGCTGGATCTGTCCAATGTAGGAAGCGTATATACTGTGGTATTGCCGGGAGCCTCAGAGAAATTTGAGGAGACAATGAAAGCGAAGGGAGCTGTCGTTGTCGAACAGATGCCAGTGGGACTGGAAGAAAGTTTTGTATATATGAACAGGAATCTGAAGGGAGGGCAGAGGGATGAATAGAAGACGGGCCTTACTATCATACGAGATGAGAAAGATGAAATGGGTTTTACTGATCGCAGTACTTGGTTCCCTGCTTTTTGTGATGCATCTGTATGGCAGGGTCAGCAACGGCGGAGAGGTGCTGCTCTGGCATGACTCAGGAAGCGGGAACTTTGGCAGCTGTTTCAGCAATGAGTTATTAAATCTGCTGCATGATTATCATATCTATATATGGCTTTTGTTTGCTGTTATCGTCACGGTACAGTTTCAGGATTTCCACAACAAAAAGACAGAGGAGTATATGAGTTCCCTGCCGTTTACCGCCAGAGAGCGTTTCCTCACCAAGTCGCTGATCGGATATGTGGTCATCGCAGTCAGCTGGATTCTGTTGTCGGCGGGGACGCTGATCGTCCGCCAGAATGTCATTACCCAGTATCATAAACAGTCCCTGTTATTTCCTTTTTACAAGCAAATGCTTGCCAATGAGACGATCTGGCATACGCTGCGCACCCTGGGATTATTTGGACTGGAGATGCTTGCCGTATATGCACTGTTTTTACTGATCCATCTGGTCGTAAACAAAAGCGCGGCTGCCTCTGTGATCACACTGGGCATTATGATGGCGCCGTTGGAGCTGCTTTTTGTTGCTTATGAGTTTGAGGTTTGTCTCAGTGGCGGATCCTCGCTGCTTGAAAACAGGATACTGAGACCTCTGGCAGGGATCTTTTTGGGAGATTCCCTGGCATATTTTAACGGTCAGCAGAATTTATGGGAGTACAACGGAATGTACCACAATTATTGTCATATCTCCTACCCGGAGACAGGGCTGGCAGTGCTTTTGCTTCTGGTGGTGATCCTGCTTTGTTCCTTTATCACATGGAAACTGTCAAAGGGACATGATATGACGAAGAATTATGTTCTGGTATCCTATAAGGGAGCGAGGATCTTCCTGAGCGCCGGGATCGGGCTCTGTTTTGGCGGCGCCGCCGCTGTGTTCTTCCCGATGCTGATGTTTGCGATCAGGGGTAATATGGTTACATTTGTTGTTAGCTGGCTGTTTGCAACTGCATTTTTCGGATTTTTATCATGGAAACTGTTGCATTTGTCGATACGATAGGAGGGAACTATGAGAAAGAAAATAGTAATGGCAGGAATCTGCATGGCAGTCCTTTTTACCGGATGCGGTATGCCGGATGCAGTGGCGGATGAACTGGAGCGGGTATCTCCGTCGGCAGGGATGGCAGTATATGGTGAATGGCAGAGAGACGCATTTGTCGGGGCTGTTACCGAGGCAGAGGAACATGCGGAAGGTACAACGGTTGCTGTATCACAGAAAACGGCAGAGCGTATGGAGAAGCTGGGAGCATTTCTGGAAAAAGCGATGGCAGAGGGACTGATTGGTGTCGGGGATGGCGACGGGGAAGAAGACATGGATGAAGACGAGACGGGAGTGAAGGATTTAAAAAACTGGCGTACGTTTGCCGAAGACAAAACCTGTATTTTTATGGGTTCCTCTTCTGGTATTACCGCCTCATTCTGTGTGGCAGCAGATAAAATAAAAGAATTTCTGAATGGGATGACTGGGATTGGTTTTACCGGTCTGGCAGTTCCGGCAAAAAATGAGGAAGACGGGTATTCCGAGCAGGTTTCCCAGGGAATGAATTTTACGATGAACTACGCATCCGATGGGGAAGACGAGGATTATGGCAGCAGTGGAAAGTATGATATCACAGTCGAAGTGCCTGTGTACAGCCTTGTCTATCCTGAGAAGTACAGGGATCTCCTGGATGGTCATATGAAAAATGCCTTCTGCCTGTCTGCTGTTTTTTGCGGAGGGGATCTGGAGCTGGTCAGCTTTACCGGAAGCAGATGGTCACCGGTCAATCAATATACAAAACGGGCAGAGGTTATTTTTAAGGATGGTAAGCCGCTCCAGATGAATATCACGATTGATGAGGGATTCCGGGGGAAAGTTGGGGAACTGTTTACAGAGGCAGAAAAGGAGGATCTGACGGGACTGATCACCTGGATGACAGGGGATCAGGAGAGGTCGGCAGACTTTGTCGAAAATCTTGGGAAAAGCAAAGAAAAGTCTGGCACGATCGGAAACCGCAAATGGTACAGGCAGGAGAAGTGGTCAGCCATGGCAGAACTGATCCGCTTTCAGTAAAAAATTTGCAATAGGAAGAGGTTTTCCCTTGACAAGCCGCCCGTTTTTGTCTATGATAGATAAGAAAAACGAAGACGGAGAGAGTATCCATGGCTGAAGTGTCACAGTGAGCAGGGGATAGTGGAAACCCGGTACCAGTAAGTTTTGGTGAAGATCACTCCAGAGTTGCAAGGCTGAAAATCATGAACAGATCATAAGTAGGCTGCGCCGGGATCCCCCGTTAGAAGGGATACATGTTAAGAAGAGCATGGATACAGACAGGTGGTTTAAATGGAAGCAATATGGCTCTCATCCTCGTTTGAGATGGGAGTCTTTTTTGTTTCTTTTGGAAATGGAGGAGAATGATGTACAAAAAAGTATCAACAGACATGAACTTTGTTGAACGCGAGAAGGAAATTGAACATTTCTGGAAAGAAAATGACATCTTCGGAAAAAGCATCAGGCTGCGTGAAGGCAGCCCTACGTATATGTTTTATGACGGTCCCCCTACGGCAAATGGGAAACCGCATATCGGTCATGTGCTGACCCGCGTGATCAAGGATATGATTCCCCGTTACCGTACGATGAAGGGGTATCAGGTGCCCCGCAAGGCGGGCTGGGATACCCATGGACTTCCGGTGGAACTGGAAGTGGAAAAGATGCTTGGACTGGACGGGAAGGAGCAGATCGAAGAATATGGTCTGGATCCTTTCATCTCCAAGTGTAAAGAATCTGTATGGAAATACAAAGGTATGTGGGAAGAGTTCTCCGATGTAGTGGGATTCTGGGCGGATATGGATCATCCCTATGTGACCTATGAGGATGATTATATCGAATCCGAGTGGTGGGCGCTCAAACAGATCTGGGATAAGAAGCTCCTGTATAAGGGATTTAAGATCGTGCCTTACTGCCCACGGTGTGGGACACCGCTGTCCTCCCATGAGGTGGCGCAGGGTTATAGGGCGGTAAAAGAGCGTTCTGCGGTCGCCCGCTTCAAAGTGGTGGGAGAAGAGGCGTATTTTCTTGCCTGGACGACGACGCCATGGACACTGCCGAGTAATGTGGCGCTCTGTGTAAACCCGGATGAGACATACTGCAAGGTGAAGGCAGCAGACGGGTATACGTACTATCTGGCAGAGGAACTTCTGGATACGGTGCTGGGCGGACTGACAGAGGAGGGCAGTGCCTATGAGGTGCTGGAAACGTATAAAGGTACAGATCTGGAGGGCAGGGAGTACGTGCCTTTGTTTGACTGTGCGGTAGAGCTCTGCAAGAAACAAAATAAAAAAGCACATTATATTGTATGCGATACTTATGTTACGATGACGGATGGTACAGGTATCGTCCATATCGCACCTGCCTTTGGTGAGGATGATGCCCAGGTGGGCCGCAGGTATGACCTGCCGTTTGTACAGCTGGTTAACGGCAAAGGCGAGATGACAGAAGAGACGGACTATGCCGGTACATTTGTGAAGGATGCTGATCCCCTGATTCTGAAAGATCTGGATGCCAAGGGTCTGTTGTTCTCGGCGCCGAAATTTGAGCATGACTATCCGTTCTGCTGGCGCTGTGATACGCCGCTGATCTATTATGCGAGAGAGTCCTGGTTCATCAAGATGACTGAGGTGAAGGCAGATCTGATCCGTAATAATAAAACAATCAACTGGATCCCGGAATCCATCGGGAAAGGACGGTTCGGCGACTGGCTGGAAAATATCCAGGACTGGGGCGTTTCCCGCAACCGTTACTGGGGAACTCCCCTGAATATATGGGAATGTGAGTGCGGACATATGGAGTCTGTGGGCAGCCGTGAAGAGCTTGCGAAGCTGAGCGGTGACCCGGATGCCGGAAAGGTGGAGCTGCACCGCCCGTATATCGATGAGGTGACGATTCCGTGTCCGCATTGTGGCAAGCCGATGCATCGTGTGCCGGAAGTGATCGACTGCTGGTTTGATTCGGGCGCCATGCCTTTTGCGCAGCATCATTATCCGTTTGAAAATAAAGAATTGTTTGAGGAGCAGTTCCCGGCGCAGTTTATTTCCGAGGCGGTGGACCAGACCCGCGGCTGGTTCTATTCCCTGCTGGCAGAGTCTACGCTGCTCTTTAACCGGGCGCCGTATGAAAATGTCATCGTCCTGGGGCTTGTGCAGGATGAGAATGGGCAGAAGATGAGCAAGAGCAAAGGAAATTCAGTAGATCCGATGGAGGCACTGGAGAAGTACGGCGCCGATGCGATCCGCTGGTACTTCTATATCAACAGCGCTCCCTGGCTGCCAAACCGTTTTCATGACAAGGTGGTGACAGAGGGGCAGCGCAAATTCATGGGAACCCTGTGGAATACGTATGCATTTTTTGTTCTCTATGCTAATATTGATAATTTTGACGCCACAAAATATAAACTGGAATACGACAAATTGTCCGTGATGGACAAATGGCTTCTGTCAAGGCTGCACTCCACGGTCAAAGAAGTGGACGAAGATCTGGACAATTACCGGATCCCGGAGACGGCAAAAGCATTACAGGGGTTTGTCGAGGATATGAGTAACTGGTATGTGCGGCGATGCCGTGACCGCTACTGGGCAAAAGGGATGGAGCAGGACAAGATCAATGCCTATATGACATTGCATACGGCGCTTGTCACGATCTGCAAGGCAGCAGCCCCGATGATCCCGTTTATGACAGAGAGTATCTACCGCAATCTCGTGTGTGGTCTGGATCCGCAGGCGCCGGAGAGTATCCATCTTTGTGACTTTCCGGAAGTCAGAGAGGAGTGGATCGACCAGGATCTGGAGAGCACGATGGAAGAGCTGCTGGAGATCGTCGTTCTCGGTCGTGCCTGCCGTAATACGGCAAATATCAAAAACCGGCAGCCCATCGGTAAAATGTTTGTTAAGGCGGAGACGGAACTGTCCGGGTTCTATCAGGAGATCATTGCCGAAGAACTGAATGTTAAAGAAGTTGTCTTTACAGATGATGTCAAAGATTTTACGTCTTACAGCTTTAAGCCGCAGCTCCGTACACTGGGACGCCGTTTCGGCAGCAGGATCAATGCACTGAAGGAAGTGCTTGCCGGCATCGACGGCAATGCGGCGATGGAGTCGCTGAATGAAACAGGAGAGCTTACGGTAAACGTGGACGGGATTGACGAGGTTCTCACAAAAGAAGATCTTCTGATCGAGACAGCACAGAAAGAGGGGTATGTCAGCGAAGCCGATCACGGAATCACAGTAGTGCTGGATACCATGCTGACAAAGGAACTGATCGAAGAAGGATTTGTGCGTGAGATCATCAGCAAGATCCAGACCATGCGCAAGGAGAATGATTTTGAAGTGACAGACCATATCCGCCTCTATCAGGATGCAAACCAGAAGATCCATGATATTATCATGAGAAATGCGGAGCAGATCAAGTCGGAGGTTCTTGCTGACCGGATTTTCCTCGGTGAGATGAGAGGACATACAGCGACGTGGAAGATCAACGGCGAGAGCGTTATGTTTGGTGTCACCAAGGTTTCCATTTAGATATTTTAATAGAAGGAGAGTGCAATTATGACATTTTTATCAGAAAAGGACAAGAAGAAGGAACTCAGATCAGCCATTGAGAATTACATGAAATTATTATTCCGCAAACCAGTAGAGGAAGCCAGTTCCCAGCAGCTCTTCCAGGCTGTGGCATATGCGGTAAAGGACATTGTGGTAGACGACTGGATGACGACCCACAAGGCATATGAAAAAAAAGATGTCAAGACAGTATATTATCTGTCCATGGAATTCCTGATGGGACGTGCCATGGGGAATATTATCATTAATCTGAAGCAGGATAAAGTAGTGCGCGAAGTTCTGAATGAGCTGGGTGTCAATCTGGATGAGCTGGAAGATGAAGAGCCGGATGCTGCTCTTGGCAACGGCGGTCTGGGGAGACTGGCGGCATGCTTTCTGGATTCCCTGTCGACGCTGGGATATCCGGCATATGGCTGCGGGATCCGTTACAAATACGGTATGTTTATGCAGAAGATCGAAAATGGGTTCCAGATCGAAGCGCCGGATGACTGGCTGAAAGAGGGAAATCCGTTTGAGATGAAGAGACCGGAATATGCTGTTGAAGTGCGGTTTGGCGGCTATGTGGCTGTGCGCAAGGACGAGAAGACCGGGCGGGATCATTTCGTACAGGAAGATTATCAGTCCGTCCGGGCGGTTCCGTATGATCTGCCGGTTGTGGGCTATGGCAATAAGATCGTCAATACACTCCGCATCTGGGATGCTGAGGCGATGGATACGTTCAATCTGGATTCCTTTGATAAGGGAGATTATCAGAAGGCAGTGGAGCAGCAGAATCTGGCAAGGACGATCTGTGAGGTCCTCTATCCCAATGATAATCATATGGCAGGGAAGGAACTGCGCCTGAAACAGCAGTATTTCTTTGTGTCTGCCAGTGTACAGCGTGCTGTACAGAAGTACATGGAGTCGCATAAAGATATCCATGGTCTGCCGGATAAGGTATGTTTCCAGCTGAATGATACGCATCCGACCGTAACCGTACCGGAGCTGATGCGCATCCTGCTGGATGAATATGAGCTGGATTGGGATGATGCCTGGGATATTACCTCCAGAACCTGCGCGTATACCAATCATACGATTATGTCAGAGGCACTGGAGAAATGGCCTCTGGAGCTGTTCTCGCGTCTGCTTCCGAGGATTTATCAGATCACGGAAGAGATTAACCGCCGTTTCCAGGCAAAGATCCAGGAGAAGTATCCGGATAATTTTGAAAAAGTAAAGAGTATGGCGATCATCTTTGACGGACAGGTCAAGATGGCGCATCTTGCCATCGCCGCAGGTTTTTCCGTCAATGGTGTGGCAAGGCTCCACACAGAGATCTTAAAGAATCAGGAATTAAAGGATTTTTATGACATGATGCCTGAGAAATTCAATAATAAGACAAACGGTATCACACAGCGTCGATTCTTGCTTCATGGCAATCCGAAACTGGCTGCCTGGGTGACAGACAAGATCGGGGATGAGTGGATCACGGATCTGTCCCAGATTGATAGATTATCGATTTATGTGGATGACAAAAAATGCCAGCAGGAATTTATGAATATCAAGTATCAGAATAAAGTGCGTCTGGCAAAATATATCAAGGAACACAACGGTATTGAGGTGGATCCGCGTTCCATCTTTGATGTGCAGGTAAAGCGTCTTCATGAATACAAGCGCCAGCTGCTGAATATTCTTCATATCATGTATCTGTACAATGAATTGAAAAAGAATCCGGGTATGGATATGTATCCGCGTACCTTTATATTCGGAGCTAAGGCATCTGCCGGCTACCGGCGTGCCAAAGCGATCATCAAGCTGATCAATAATGTAGCGGCAGTGGTAAACAATGATGAAGCGATCAATGGTAAAATAAAGGTTGTATTTATAGAAAATTACCGTGTCTCCAATGCCGAGATGATCTTTGCAGCAGCAGATGTGTCAGAACAGATCTCAACGGCTTCTAAGGAAGCTTCCGGTACCGGAAACATGAAATTTATGCTGAATGGCGCGCCGACACTGGGTACGATGGATGGCGCTAATGTAGAGATTGTGGAGGAAGTGGGAGAAGAAAATGCCTTTATTTTTGGACTTTCTTCACAGGAGGTCATTGATTTTGAGCATAATGACCAGTATGATCCAAGAGAGATTTATAATATGGATTCGGATATCCGTGCTGTACTGACCCAGCTGATCGACGGAACGTATTCTCAGGAAAATCTGGAGCTGTTCCGCGAACTTTACAACTCTCTTCTGGAGAAGAATGGCGGAGAGCGTGCCGATCAGTATTTCATCCTCAAAGATTTCCGCTCCTATGCAGAAGCGCAGAAGAAGGTAGAAGAAGCTTACAGGGATCAGGATAAGTGGGCGAAGATGGCGATGCTGCAGACAGCGAAATGTGGTAAATTCTCATCTGACCGTACAATTGAAGAGTATGCTAAGGAGATCTGGCATCTGCAAAAAGTAACACTGTGATCTATTTCACTGAATAATATAACGTTTTTGGACAATACTATCACCATAAATAAGGAACGAGGTGATAGTATTGTTTTATAAGGAAAAAGGGTTCTATATATCATTGGCATGCGGCATCGTGGCACTGGTGGCATTTGCCGCGATCTGTCTGAATCTGATGGGGGATGACACAGGTAACAGCGATGAGTCTCCCATTGTGGCGGAAGAAACACCTGCCCCGACGCAGACGAAACAACCGGAAACAAAGGAGACATCTTCGGATCCGGTAAAGAAAGAGGCGACAGTAAAAACGCCGGCGCCGGCAAAGAAAAAAGCAAATCCGACACCTGCACCCAAAACCGTAGAGACGGATACAAAACCTGTAAAAAATAAACTTCATTTTGATCAGGAAACAGGACTGCTCTGGCCGGTTAACGGAAATATACTGATGGAGTACAGTGCGGATAAGGTTGTCTATTTTAAAACGCTGGCGCAGTACCGGACGAATCCGGCACTGGTGATCGCTGCCAAAAAGGGAACTGAAGTTAAAGCCAGTGCCGACGGCGTGGTGACAGGGATCTCGACTTCCGAGGAGACGGGACGTACCGTGACCATGGATATCGGGGACGATTTCAGCGTGATCTACGGTCAGCTGACCGATATTACTGTGCAGAAGGGCGACAGTGTTTCGGAAGGGCAGGTTCTTGGCAAAATAGCGGCGCCGACCAAATATTATTCTGTGGAAGGGGCAAACCTGTATTACCAGATCAAAGAAAAAGGTGAGACAGTAAATCCGATGGTGCTGCTGCGGTAATACAGAAAACTGTGAAGTTTCTGTGAAAAAAATCTTGAACTTTTTTCATCTGCGCGTTATAATATATTGTAGTAAGGTGTACCAGTAAACTGGAGGCCACGGAAGGCGCGTGATATTATGGTAGAAGCATACAATTTTTATTTGGGCGGATACCTTCCCAAGGTGTCCCCGAAGACAAACGTTCATGACAAGCGTGAACTGAAAACAAAATATAAAAATATTCTTAGTCTGAATAATGCGATTCCCCTTGTTATGGTGAAGCTTTCAGACGCTACACAGTCCTATGCCCTCAAGGTGAAGGAACTGTCTATGGAACTGGGCGAGGTGGCAGGTGAAGCACTTGAAGCACGTCAGGCAGATGTACCGGATGATCTGCGCAAGATGTCAGACATTTTCAATGATCTTCTGACAAGAAGCGACCGTTATGGTGAGAAGACGAGAAAACCGTCCCGTCCTGGCGGTGAACTGCGCAATCTGGTAGAGCGGAATGCCGGTGAGCTGATCGAAGCAGGATTTGCCATTGATGAAAAAGGATTTCTGACGGCTCCATCCGAAGAAAAGGCGATGATTCCGAAAGAATTTATGAAACAGCTCGCAGACAAGTGTGAGCATATGAGCATGAACCCGATGGAATATGTAGAACAGAAGGTGTATAGTTATGCACATCTGTACCGCAATGATATCGGTACGGCATATGAGTCTTCCCTGTATAGCGGGATGCTGTTCAATTCTTATTGCTGATAGACTGTGGCAGCCGCTGCAGACAGAGACGGGACAGGATTCCGATCAGCACACCGGTGAAGAGACCGGCAAAATATAAAAAGGGCAGATAAGGCAGGATGGCAGGACCACCAGTCAGACCGGCAGCTACGATGAACTGTCCCATATTATGGATGATACCACCCACAGCACTGATAGTGATCAGAGAGAGCTGTGGGTGTTTTTTGTTATAAAATAAAAGTGCCATGGCAAGCAGACTGAGGATGCTGCCCGCAAGACTGTAAAGCAGTCCGAACAGGCTTCCGAAGGTCAGGGCATTCAGTACATTCCGCACCATAGATACGCCGAAAGCGGCTTTCAGACCGCTGCGGCAGAGCAGGATCAGGATCACCAGATTGGCAAATCCCAGCTTGATGCCGGGAAATGGTACCGGCAGGGGAAATAAATTTTCGATATAGCTAAACAAAAATGCCACTGCTGTAAAGACAGCGAGTTCGGCAAGATGACGGGTTCGGGTATTCATGGTGATTCTCCTTTTTTCAGTGTACAACAGCGTCGGGTACCTGATCCTGTGACGGGCTGTCTTTGGCAGTAATCTGCAGGGTAAGCCGGTGGGGGAGGCAGACGATGGATTCTCCTGTATGGGAGATCCTGCCTGTACGGATACAGGTGTGGTCTCCGCAGTCAGCTTCCAGCATAATGACGGATTGGTTTTGGATCCGAAAACGGTTGGTGCCGCCATTTTTTGTGGTAATGGTCTGCTCGGTTTCTGTATCCAGCGGCAGTGACAGGATAACGGATCCATTCTGACGGACTTCAAGATGGGTGGCATTACTCTGGTGTGGAAAATAGATCCAGACCGTGATGGCGATACCAGTCAGGGTAAGGACAGCAAGTATTATAATATCATATTTATTCAGAAACGGTTTCTGTATTCTACGGGACATTTCTTCACCTCCTGAAAGTCGATGCTGATTCCCGGAAGCATCGGATCATCCCGACGCTTTTGTTTGTTTAAAAAATAACAGATTTCCGGGTAAAAGTCAAAAAAAATTAAATTTCTGAATTTTTTGAACTATAGTTCCTGTTCAGGCTGGCAATTTTATATTATTATATAAAGAAAAGATTTTTGCATTGGCGCCGTTGAGCTATGACCGGAGGAATATTGGTATGTATAAAATTGCTATTTGTGATGATGACAATAGTTATATTAGGGAATTGGAGGATATGATCCTGGAGGGCAGCGATGACAGCTTATCCTTTCAGTTTTATGAGTACGGCTCAGGAGAGGAACTGCTGACCAGTGAATTTGATGAGATGGATGCGATCTTTCTTGATATCAGAATGAACAGAATGGATGGAAATGAAACAGCTGTCCAATTAAATGAAAGTGGTTATCAGGGAGTAATGGTGCAGTGCTCCGGGATTTATATGCCGACGCCGGAGACGATTAAGATCTCACCTTACCGTTATCTGCTAAAACAGGATTCAAGAGATAAAAATTTATCAGAGATAAAGGAAATAGTAGAGCAGATGGTACGGCGGAAGAACTGCTATCAGATCGAAGCATCTTATTTGAGGAAAAAGATGTATTTCCGGGTATCCGATATCGTTTTTATCACACATCATCAAAAGGGAAGTGTGCTGCATCTAAAAAGAGAAAAGGCGATGCGTTATCGCAGGGGACAGATTATTGTCCCGTATAATTTTAAAAAATTATATAGTCTTCTGAAATCTGCAGATTTTGCAATTCCCCATAACAGTTACATGGTTAATCTGCGTTATATTACATATTTTGATCCAGAGAAGGAGTTTTTCGTCCTGGAGGGAAAGGAATTTACCATGTCCAGGGGAAAAAAGAAAACTTTTCTCAATGATCTGGCGCGATTTACGAGAAAGAAGTATAAGGAGAAACAGATATGACTAAGGAAGAGGAACTGGATCAGAGGTATAAAGAGTGTATCCACAATATCAAATATTATCTGAAACAGATTGGTATTTATCTGGACACAGGACAGTATAAAAAGATTGCAGACGTTTTATCAGAACTGCAGATAGAAATTCATCAACAGGAAAAGGATAGTATATGCAGTAACCGATTTCTGAATGCTCTTTTGATGGATTTCAAAAACGAGGCGGTAAAAAAAGATATCCGGGCAGACATATTTGTCGAAGCAGGATTTAAAATTGAATTTGTAAAGGAGCAGGATCTTATCTCTATCCTGGGAAACCTGCTGGACAACGCCATAGAGGCGGCACAAAAATGCGAAAAAGGCTGGGTTTCTGCTGCAATGTATATGGAGAATGGAGGCAGTTTTTCTGTATGCCGTATTGAAAATACATATACAGGGGAGATCCGGCAGAGGGGAGACAGGATGTTGACGACAAAGACACAGGCAAGGCAGCACGGAATCGGGCTGCAGAATGTAAAGCGTTTAATCCGTGAATATAGCGGGTATCTGCATCAGGAATATGAAAACGGAATATATATAACGACAGTGATCCTCCCGAGAAAGGGAGGATTTTAAAATTTAGATGCAAAAATTTATACCAGAAGAGCTGAAAACTATACTAAAAAATATTTTTTAAATGCCGATTTCAAAATGGGAAGATCGGTCAGTATTTGAGTAAAAATTCTAAAAAACATAAAAAAATTACCAAAAGTTACAAGAATCTTACCAAAACTTACATCCATATTGACA
>CAJUDA010000033.1:17961-29545 GCA_910584875.1 uncultured Eubacterium sp. | reverse complement strand
CAGTAGACGCATATGGTAAGGTAAAGGCAAAGAAAAAAGGTAAGGCAACGATCACGGTAAAATGTGGAAAGAAGAGTGCCAAACTGAAACTGACTGTTAAGAAATAAAAAGAAAAAAGTAAAACAAAGAGGGGAACCGGCATGACTGGTTCCCCTTTCTAACGACCAAATCTAATATTTTTTTATAAAAAAAGATGATGTTCTTTGCTTCAGCAATGGAGAATAAGTTTTTTATATCTGAATATACTAAAATATGCTCCATCCATGCACTTCTTTTTATGTGTAAGTCATTGCCCTGAGCTTACTTTCTATTGACAATCCAGCTGTAACGTGGCAGAATAAATATGGATTATTTTGTAACAGGGAGTGTTAGGAAAATGCAGGAAAAAAATTTTAAAAAATTTGTTGTATTGTTTTCTGCCGTTATGATACTGTCAGGAGCGGCACTGCGGATATATTATGGTCCGGTGATGGCAAAGGCGGCTGTCAGGACCAGATCACTGAAGATAAAGGGGCAGGACAAGGGATACCTGATTAACAGGAAAGAAAAAAAGAAACTCCGGCTTCTGGTAAAACCTTCCGGGATATCACGCAAAAAGATAAAGTGGAAGTCATCAAAAAAATCGGTAGTTTCTGTAACGCAAAAAGGCGTGATAAAAGGTAAAAAATACGGGACGGCGTATATCACGGCAAAGGCAGTGGACGGGTCCCGCAGGAAGGCAAAGATCAGAATCCAGGTAGGGCACAAGGTAAAGAAGGTCAGCCTGCCCGCCAAATCTCTGGCATTGGATATCAATGCCCAGACTACTCTGCCGGCAGTGGTCACTCCGATGGATGCGACAGAGGGAACGGTAAAATATAAATCATCCAACAAAAAAGTGGTGAGTGTCAGCCAGTCAGGCGTGGTGAAAGCGCGTGCGAAAGGGACAGCAGTGATCACGGCATCCAGTATGGATGGAACGGATAAGAAAGCACTTTGTAAAGTGACAGTGCGTATACCAAGCCAGGCAGTAGCCCTGGATGCAGAGGATCTGCCGGTACGGGTACCAGTAGGCGGCACGGTAGAGATTGATGCAAGTGTAAAACCATCCAATGCCAGCAATAAAGCAGTAAAATATAGCAGCAGCAATCCGAAGGTAGCGAAGGTGTCCAAAACAGGGACCGTGACCGGACTCAGTGAGGGTACCATTACACTGAAGGCGAAAGCGGCGGATGGAAGGTCTTCTGCCAGTGTGAAAGTTGAGGTGTACGAGATGGAAGTAAGGGATAAAAAAATGATCGCACACCGCGGCTATAGTTCCAGGGCTCCGGAGAATACCCTGCCGGCATTCCGTCTGGCGGTGGAAAGCGGATTCTGGGGGGTGGAGTGCGATGTCCATAAGACATGGGACGGAAAATTTGTTGTCATGCATGACGACAATCTGGCACGGATGTGCGGCTATAATGTAAAGATTGAGGCGCTGACATTGGAGGAGATCAAAGAGTATCCAATTATTGCCGGTGAGAAGATATCTTCATACCCGGAACTGCAGGTTCCCTCTCTGGAAGAATACCTTGCTGTGATGGCGGGAAATTCCAAAGTCCATCCGGTGATTGAACTCAAGGATGTGTATACAGAGAAGGAGCTTGAGGAGATTGTAGAGCTTGTCAGGGATTATGGCCTGCTGGGGCGCACTCTGTTTATCAGTATATATCAGACCAATCTGATCGTGCTGCAGAATATGGAAATCTTAAAAGAAGGACAGCTGCAGTATGTATATGGTGCGGAAGAGGTAAACCGGGTTGTTGAGATTGATGGAGCGACAGTGGACTGGTGTATAGAGCACGAGATCGATCTGGATGCCAGATACAACCTGCTGACGGAATCAGCGGTTTCGCGTCTGCATAAGGGCGGCAGGCTTGTGAATGCATGGACCGTAAATGAACTGGGAGATGCATATATGATGTTTCATGAGTATAAGATTGATATGCTGACGACAGAAAAGATGCTGGCAAGATAACAAAAGGCGCCGGGTGGATCATTCACCCGGCGTCTCTTCCGTGTCTTCCGCTATCTGCAGTTTCGAGGTACAATGCGGGCAGCGGGCAGCTGCAATATTGATTTCACTCATACAGAACGGGCATATTTTGATTGTAGGGGCTTCGGGTTCCCCGCTTTCTTTGCGCCTGCCCAGGCTGGCGATGATATTCATTGCCTTGACCAGCAGGAAGATAGCAAGCGCCATGATGATAAAATTGATGACGGCAGTGAGGAAGGATCCGTACCGTATCGGAACATCCAGCAACTGAAACTGCAGTGCACTCAGATCGGTATTGGCGATCAATCCGATCATCGGGGATATGATATCTTTTACCAGTGAGTTGATGATCGCCTGGAAGGCGGCACCGATGATGACACCGATCGCCAGATCCATCACATTTCCCCGCAGTGCAAATTCTTTAAATTCCTGTAAAAATTTCTTCATCTGTGTTTCTCCTTGTTCTATGTGATGAACTTATTATATCATATAGAAGACAAAGAGTCCAGCTAGCTCAACGGGTTTTCTTTTGACGGCGGGGTCAGACCGGCGCAGTCAAACTGGTCAGATGAGGTGCGTCCTCTTCATCCATCCAGGCGATATAGATGACATCATCACGGGCGGCCTGCAGGGAGAGGATGCGGATTCCGGAGGGAAGGATAAAAGATAATTTCCTGGTAAAGGTTTTATCTGTGCAGGTTCCGGTATAGAGACCATTACTGGTCAGCAGACAGACATTGTTACGGTAATTGGCAAGCCATATCGTATGCCTTGATGACGAGGGGATATCGGCTGTGTATTCTGTCTCGCCGGTACGGATATCATAATAATTTAGCTGCAGCATGTCCGAATTTGTACTGGTGCCGGGTGAGAGGTAATGAAGATCATAAAAAATATTCTGCCCGGCAGCACCCGTGACAGAGTCAGGACCGAGAGCCTGTCCTTCGGCAATATTGTAAAATTTTACTGCGTGGCTGCGGTAGGTAATAGCAAGAGCCGTGCCGCTGAACCGGATATCTGTGATATCATGGGGATTCCGGATACCGTTGGCTTTTCTATTTTTATCATAAGATGTTTTTGGCACCTTTTCCAGATCGTTTAGTATTATACTGGTGATTCTGCCATTTTTGTGAAGGCGGACAAGGGACTGGCGGCTTTTTTTGCCCCGGGTAGTTTTACGGCAGGCGTACAGCTTTCCGTCCGGATCGTAGACAAAATGGAGAAGCTCTTCGTCAGGAGAGACATTCCATTGCTGGGGAGTGTTCCAGCTGCCATTTTGACCCAGGGAGTAGAGGCGGTAAGTGCTGTGGGCATGACTGATGGCACAGAGGGAATTTTTTACGGCATTGTAGGCGAATGCCTCTATTGTTTCATTCGGGGGGAGAGGGATCTCTCTGCCGGGCCTGTCCTCTATGTGATCCTGGGATACAACGCTCCCTGTAACCGGCGTCAGAGAGGTGGGAAATGCTGTATCATGCTCAAAAGCAGCAAGGATGATAATAGCACCGGTGAAAAAAAGAAAGATAAGTTTTGGTTTTATGTAAGGTTTCATAATGATCAACTCCTTGCAGAATAGTGTAGTAATGCATGGGCGGGCAAAATACATTGCCCGCGCATTACTACTATTTTATGCATGCAAAGTGAAAAATATGACAGGATTATGCCATTCCATTGGCTGTCTTGTATTTATAGATCATCTCTGCATGATTCTGTTCTTCTGTCTGGATGTGGTTCAGCAGTTTTCTTACGTTCGTCGCTGCAAAGCGGAAGAGATCATTGTTATAGGTGGAAGAAACAAGTTTTTCTGTGGCGATGCAGTCGGTACACAGGAACTGGTCATGTTTCTTTTCTTCCGAATTGTCTCCTGCCGAATACGTTACCGTCGGATTATATCCCTCCATGCCGGTCTGTGCAGATGCCACGTTGGGTACATTTCCTTTTAATACTTCGCTGAGGGAATCAAAATGTTCCTGTTCCTCATCACCGAGACGGTGGAACAGGTTTTTGAGCTGCTTGTCGTTGGCGGATGCCTCATAAAAACGGTATTTTTCCACGCAGGTTTTTTCCTGTGTCTGTAAGTCTTTGATTACGGTTGATTCTGCTTCAGTTAATTGCATAATTGGATTCTCCTTTTCTTTTTTTTTTCAGTATTGCCGGAAATTCCCAAATATATACGCTTTTCTATTTCCAATCAAAATAAATTATGGTAAAATAAATTTACTGGATATAGAAAAGGGGGATGAAGGATGAATCATTTATATACGATCGAGGGAAGGATCTGGCAGACAGTTCTCCGTGTACTTACCCTGGTGACACTGTTTGCCGGTTCCTATGCACTTGTACAGGCGATACTTCTGGTGATCCGGGACTGGGAGCTGCAGAATGTATCGATGCTGGTTGTTATGATTTATGTGCTGGTGACGCCGTTTGCTTTTGCCGCTTCTTTATTCTGGGCATATAGTGTTCACCGTATGGCACAGACAGCCAATGGTGATATGGCGCTGATACTTGGGTATGCCATGATGCTTATGGCGGCAGTGGATAACCTTGTTTATATCTCTATTCATAATGAAGGAGATTCTCTCAGCCTGTTTATTCTGGGTGGGATTGAATTGGTCTGTTTTGTGATCTGCTTTTTATACTATCAGGGGATCGGAAATTTTGCCATGACTCTCTGTGCTGTTATTCTTGTTGTGGCGGCAGAGGCATTAAAGCTGGAAGAGGCCGTGAGATATCTTTCCTTTATTGGGATTTATGCCTTCAATGGGTACTATTTTGTGGAAAGGCTGTCAGAGACGCTGCTTGCTGTGGAGAGTCTGCTGCTTGTATTTGCTGTGAAAAGAGGATATATACAGAAACGCAAATAGCTCAACGGCAGGTTCAGATTGGCGCCGTTGAGCTAATATAGGAAATGCCCGAAAAGGAGAATGTCAATGAAAATATCACCGGAATGTCCGGCAATACCAGCACCATCGGAGCATTATTTTTGTCACATGCTGAAGGCAGAGCGGTCGGGAAGAGATGAAGAAATCTGTTCGATCTGCCCGAGGATCCTATGCGAATCTGCCCAGAACTGCAATCTGGAAAAAGCGCTCGCTTTTGCCGCGGAGGCACATCAGGGACAGATGAGGAAGGGTACGGATATCCCTTATCTGATCCATCTGATCCGTACATGGGATTATGTCAGGCGCATGACGGAGGATGAAGATGAACTGGTGGCGGCATTACTGCATGATGTCCTGGAGGATACGGCAGTGTCTGCCGGGGAGATCAGAAATGCTTTCGGAAACCGGGTGGAGGAGCTGGTGAAGGGTGAAAGTGAGTGCAAGAGAAAAGAATACCCGGCGGGACTGACCTGGAAGATACGCAAGGAGGAGACGGTAGAGCGGCTGAGAGGGGCACTGGGGAGAGAGTCCCAGCGTGCTGCCATGCACATTGCGCTGGGTGATAAGCTTGCCAATCTTTATTCCATGGTATATGAGTACCGGCAGACGGGTGAACATCTATGGAAGAAATTTAACCAAAAGGAGAAATCCATGCACGCATGGTACTATGGCGAGATGGGGAGGATCTTTGCTGATTATTTCCGGCGGCAGCCGGAATATCGTCTGGTGGAGGAATATCAGAAATATTATAAGGAGGTTTTTGGAGAGTATGAGGTTTCAGGCAGTTGATGAGATGAGTCAGTTTTCTTTTGATGATTCGGTGATTACAGAGCTTAAGGCGGCGGCAGGCGGGTTGGAAATTACGTTTGCCGGAGCCGTGGTACGGGCGGGAAATTCCCAAAACAAACGCTTTCAGGATATGCCCTGCGGCGAGATCGTCCTAAAACTGGAACATGTCAGGATCGCACGGCTTATGAAGGAGGGTATGAAATACTATGATGCAGACGGCACGCTTCAACGGGAAATCCCGGATGAGGATGTTCCGGTGCCGGCACAGGATGCTGTTCTCCGGCGGCTGTCCAGAGGGACCGTATTTACTGTTGTGGAAGATCCTGTGGAGCATGGTTATGCCTGCGAATTTGGCATTGATGTTCCCCGGGAAGAGGATGAAGAAGAGGTCGATACATTCTGGCTGTGCCTGACCTTTGATCGTTCTACGGCTATGTGGGATCGCTATTGTGCACCGGAAGAATCTGTATAATTTCCAACCTGACCAATTTCTGCCATTCTTTTTTCATTTTCCTGACAAGAAGGGCTGATATGATGACAATCAGAAAGTGAAAAGCGATAACCTGACGGCATCGGAGTGTTCCGGCCGACGGGCTGAGAGAAAGGAAGGAAGTTTATATGGACAGAAAAGGAAAGAAACTGGCAAAAGGTCTTGCCGTGTGTCTGACGATGGCGATGGTCCTGGGAAGCATGCCGGAATTTGCCGGTGCGGTAAAGGAGTCAAAGGCGGCAGATCTGCCCGGGGGAACCCCGGATGATGCCAATACGGTAACGGGGGGAGCTGTGGAGGTGGATCTGTCACAGTATGCACCGACATCACCTTCAACGGTGAAAGCAAAGAGTGGATCCAAACGTGTCCGTCTTACATGGAGCGGTGTCAGCAATGCCGATGGATATTATATCTATATGCGTCCATCTACATCTGCAAGCTACACAAAGGCGGCGACGGTCACGGATGGAAAGAAGCTTTCGTATGTGAAGAAGTCCCTGCTGCAGAATACAAAATATTATTTTCAGGTTGCAGCATACCACAAAGTAGGTGATAAAGAGGTGGAGGGGACATTATCTTCTGCAGTTTCCGCAACAACGGCAGCGGTATCTTCTACTTCCAAGGCGGCTAAGAAGTACAGCACCAAAAAGACGTTTACCAAATCCCCGGCATATAAAAAATATACGAAGATGAAGAGTAAGATGAATTACAGTAAGAGCTTCGCCATACCGGGTATGAAAAATACAAATGTAGCCGGCTTTGCCTGCAAGACGATGATTCCCCAGGCGATCTGTTACGCAGGTAATTATCTGCTGATCTCTGCTTATGATTCCAAAGGGGTAGAGGATTCTGTGATCTATGTTGTGAGCAAGGCGGCGAAGTCATATATCATGACTCTTGTACTTCCTAATAAGGCAAAGGTAGGAGGCATGGCATATGATGGCAAAAACATCTGGATCTCCAAGGGTGGATCGGTCGGATGCTTCCCGTATTCGTTTATCACAGAGGCGGTGGCAGGCGGGAGTGCATATAAAACATTAACTGCCTACACAAGTGTCTGCAAGGTAAAGACGACGGCGTCCTATGTAGGATATTATGATGGTGTATTGTGGATCGGACCATATGCGGCAGGAAGTACGAGAATGTATGGTTACGGCGTCAATGATAAGGATACGGTACCATTTCTGACAGAACAGTATAGTATGGCGATGCCTTCGAGGACACAGGGCATTACATTCGGCTCGGATGGAACAATGTTTGTGTCAAGAAGTTACCGGACCAAGCCTTCACAGAGCGGATATGTATCCCAGATCCGCACATACCGACCCTCTTATGGCAGTGCCAGCAGTACGGGAAAGATCAAGAAAAATACAATGATCGTTAAAAATGCAATGCCGCCGAAAGTAGAGGGAATGGCGATTTATGGAAGCTATATGTACACGGTATTTTCATCCTGCCAGTACAGCAGCTGCAAGTATCCGGTAGACAGGGTCATTGCCCTTAAGACCACGAAGCTGGTTTAGTTTGGCGCTGCCCGGCTAGGTGGAAGGAACGATAATGTTTATTACGGCCAGATAAAGAACTGCAAAAACAGCAGCCAGTGCCAGAAGCGGCAGCAGGGTGCGCACGACTCCCAGAGAGACTCCCTTTTTGTGGAGAAATGAGAAACGGCGTACGGCAAAGCAGCCGCCGTGTATAAGAAAGATCGCAGTAAACAGAATGGCTGATGGAAGATTTTCTTTTTCATAAAAGAAAATCAGCAATAGCCATTCAAAGGACAGGAGGATGCCCTGAAAAGGTATCGTCAGGGTATAGGGGATGCCGATCCCCTCCCGGCTGTCATCTTCCAGGACACGGTTTTTGGCTTCTTTCAGGTCAGACTGCATTTCCTGCATATTCTGATACTGTTTTTCCGGGTTATTTTCCATGCACTTGCGGATAATGGGTTCATACCGTTTGCCGCAGGTGCATTTCTGGTTCTTCGGTTTTTTCCCGGTGAGCATTTCATGGAATATTGAGCCAAGGGTGTGCAGAATGCTGGAAAAGGAGGTTTTCTTTTTCCGGTATTCCGGTGCAAAATCCAGAAATTTTACCCGTCCCGTTGTGGTGACAAAAATATTGCTCGGCTTTAGATTGTGGTGGATGACAGGCGGCTGCAGACTCATCAGCTCGCCGATATAGCGGGAGACCTGTTCCATAATGTGATAGGCGTCCTCTTCGCTGAAGGTGGTGTTCCGTGCCCGGTTGCGTTCTAAGAGTTCAGCAAGGGTATTCCCCTTTAAGTATTCTTCTACGACAAGAGTGCTGTCATCAAAATATCTGACACTATAAATATGCGGCCATTCACTATAATCCAGCAGCCTGAGCTGATTATAAAGCTTTTTGATATTCTGTTTGCGGTATATTTTCAGGACACCGTCCGGATGTCCGGGTTCAGCGATACATTTTACCTTATAGATCAGGGCATGATCGTTTTCGGAAATCGGTGCTCCGGTGGGAACATATTGTTTTGTCACAAATAATTCTTTTTCTGATGCCATCGGATCATCCCCCTTGTGTTCTAATTATTCTTTTTCGCCAGTTCTTTTTGCAGACAGCGGAGATATTCAAGGGATTCCCCGGTGAAGGAACTTATTTCTTCCGGGGTTTTCCCATTATTCAGCATATGGCAGTAAACATCCTTCCTGCCTTCCTCTAATCCCTTTTTCCAGCCTTCTTCTCTGCCCTCTTCCAGTAAGCTTTTTCGATGTAATTCTTCGTTATATTCAAAGATACTCATTTTTATTACCTCCGCCCGGTTTTTTATCAGGAATTCTTTTAGTATTCCATTGTGGATGCATTCAGTGACAGCGCGTTCAACTGCTTCTTCCAGACCATATTCTTTTTTGTAAGTACGTACCAGATCAGCATACAAAGTATATTCATAAAGTTTTTGGCATTTATCCTTAAGTTCTGTATTTAAGTTTTTGTTGATATTTAATTGTAGGACTTTTAGCTCAAGATTGATTTCTCCCGTATCAGCCATAAAACAGTCGGATAAGCGCATTTCTTTCCTTGCTGGCTGGCATTCTTCGCCATTATACAAAACAACGAATTTAGGTGTTGGAAGTAAAATCCTTTTGCGGGAATACAAATCTTTGTTCCAAATCTGTTTTTCGTACAATGCAGATACATACATCAGGTATCGAAGAGGCATATTGGGGTTGATCGTTGACTGGTGTTCAAATAAACTCATCCGCATATCCAGTACACAGGAAATGTCATTCTTCATGGACATATAAACTGCATTTTCCAGTGTGTTGATCTCCAGAATATCTGGATCTGTATAATGTGTATTGTTAATTGCATTGAAAAGGGATAATAGTTCTATCTTTTCTTTAAATATCATGCGAAAAACGGAATCTTTATACTCCCTTATTACGGCTGTTTTTTCTTTCCCATTTTGTATTGCTTTTTTCTCCATAGGGCGTCTCCTCCTAAATAAATGAATATACGGCAGGAGAGCAAAGAGAAAAACATCTTCTACATTCCTGCCTGGTTTCAAAGTTACAGTTTTGGATTTTAAGCAAGAATGTCAGATTATTTGAATATTTGTATAGAATTTGTGGATTACTTGCTTACCGGGTTATTAAACATATTTTAACACTGGATAACTGCGATTGCAATAGGATATTTTATGACTTTCGGGACACCCGGATAGCATTTGCATTGTCATGTGGGGCGTGGCGGTAGATCTGCCTTGTATTTTTAGTGCGGATGCAGAGAAAAAGTGCTATAATCAAAAATGTGATTTAAGATGTGGAATGACATGATAATAAATGTGGAGGATAATTGGTTTACAATAGATGAAATTGACGCAGATACATATATTATCAGTGAATACTGGCATTGGGAGAAAACGTATTGTTATCTGTTGAATGGAGATACGCAAAGTCTGCTAATTGATACAGGGCTTGGCATTTCTAATATATATGAGGAAGTGTTGAATCTAACCGATAAATCAATAACGGCAGTTGCCACGAATATTCACAGGGATCATATCGGAGGACATAGGTATTTTCCGAATTTTATGCTCACGTTGATGAATTGGAGTGGCTGAATGGTAAATTCCCTTTATCGGTCGAAACGGTTAAAGCAATGGTTGTTGACCGCTGTGATTTAATCAAAGGGTTTTGCGTGTATGATTATGAAGTATTTCTGGGTATGGCCAATAAAAGTGCTGACAGACCATGACATTATTAATATTGGCAGTCGAGAAATTGAAGTGCTGCAAACTCCCGGACATTCTCCGGGGTATATATTCTTTTTGGAAAAAAGCAGAGGTTATTTATTTACTAGTGATTTGGTTTATAAGGATATTCTGTTTGCTTATTATCCTTCTACTGACCTGGGGGCATACCTTGACTCTTTGGAAAAGGTTGCAGCATTTCCTGTGAAGAAAGTAAGTTAGGGCAGATAAGAGAACTGATAATATGGCAGTTTGTAGTATTATGTTGATTGCTATTTTTTTGTGGAAAAATGGGCGTTTATGTGGTAATATATAAGAGTAAGGATAACAACACAATGCAAGGAAACTTTGCAGAATTGATAGGTAGTCCAGTTGAACCATTTTGGTGTAAGTAACCCTTCTTCTTTAGGGGCGTCCGTTCTTTGTTTATCACAATTATTTGTGCGAATTTTAAGAAAATGCTCTGCCAGAATCAAAAGACTATGGGGTTTATGATCTCGTTCTGAAAAATTACTATCACTTACGATTTAGTCCGGTTGTGGCAACTGATTTAAAAGAAACAAGTTGCAAACCTAAACGGATACAAGGAGAAGTAAGGAAACAGGCATAGAATACGGGGATAGGTATAAAATCGCAATAGGATTTGAATTGTAGCAGAAGCAGTTGAAAACTGAATGAGAGATTGAGAGCAGGGAACAGCGGGAAGCAAAGAAACAGCGAAAAAGGAAAGAAAAGAATAGGGGAAGGTAATATCTACTCCAGCTTTTTCTGAGGAAAATGTATTTGTTATATTATTACATAAAATGTTTTGTCATAAGAAAATATCAGTATTTTTTGTAGATAATAATTGTGTGGCATTAATTTCATGTTGGTAAATAATAAGGAGGAAAAATGAATATTTGGATTGAAGAAAAGTATACATTTGATAAAGCGCTAAGAACAGGGATTAGTGTGTTTTTAGGTTCGGGATTTTCTGTACTGTCTAAGGATAAACAAGGAAGCATTTTGCCTTGCGGAAATGGGTTATTAGAAAATCTTAAAGAAAAATTCCCCAAAATAGCAGTATTTAATGATTTAAGCAAGGTAAGTACTGTGTTAGAAAAATCTATGGAAAGAGATGAATTTAAACAGTACTTAACTAATAGATTTACAGTGGATGAATATGACAAATTGTA
>CAJUDA010000033.1:0-17951 GCA_910584875.1 uncultured Eubacterium sp. | reverse complement strand
AAAATATGACCCGAATTAATATTAAAAATATATTTTCAACTAATATTGATGATTTGATTTTTAAAATTTGGGAAAACGATAATCAATCACAGCGCTATATTAATAATACGTTGAATTTAGGAGAAAGTAATGATAATTTAGCAATTAATTATTTTCCTGTACATGGATGCGTTTTGAATCCAGATAAAGAATATATTTTTTCGAATATTAAAATTGCATCTGCTTACTCATCTCAAGATGGAAGTTGGGAGAGCTTGAAATTAACAGTTAGTAATGCCCCAATACTTTTTTGGGGATGGAGTTTTAATGATTCAGATATAATAGAGGCAATTTATTCAAGTCGAGGGAAAATGGTAGAAGATAATACTAGAAAATGGATTGTTTTGTATAATCCAGAGGAATTTGAGATAGAATTTTACAAATCACTAAATTTTAGTATTATTATTGCGGATACAGAACAATTGTTGAAATATTTTGAGCAAATTGAATTAGAAAAAGATGAGAAGATAAGAAGTAAAATTAAAATTCCTGCGCAGTATCAAGTTCCGTCAGCAATAAAGGAAGCATCATATCCTGTTGAAAGTTTCTTTATGGGAGATATTCCTAGGTGGTCATATATATATTCAGGACAGATTATAAAAACACACCATTACAAAAAAATAGCTGATTTAATTCATAGTGGTAATAATATCATTGTAATAGGAATTCCTGCTTCAGGAAAAACAACATTGCTTATGCAATTAGCTAGTGGTATGGAATCAGAGAAGCCGAAACATATCTTGTACACGCCGACTATTGCAGAAGTAGATAGATATTGTAAGATGGTTGGTAATGAGAATGTTATGGTTTTTGTAGATAACTGTTTAAATGATTATAGAGCGTTGGCTCAATTAATGAATAAGACCCCTATTCAAGTTATAGGTTTTGAAAGGGATAATCGGTATGAAAGTATTGCATATCGGTTGATGGAAAGCGGACTTAGATTCGAGTTATATGATGTAAGTGAGGTGAATGAACAGGATATTACTAGGATCATAGGTTCTATTCCTAAAGGAATGTTTTCGGGGAAAATAATAGAACTTAAGGATAACACTATATTTGAAACCATTCGAAAACATACAAAAGTTCCTGTAATGGAAGATAGATTTGCGGAAGTGTTAAGGGATTTGTATTCATATGATGAAAAAGCGACAGAATTGTTTTTGATGATTTCGTATGTACATTCATGTGGTGTGCCTGTTTCATATGATATGATTTATTCGTACTTAGAAGAAGATAATTATCAAGATGTTTATAGAGATATTAAGAACATAGGGAAATTGATAACAGAATGTTATAATCAAGACTTTGGTTTTCTTGGAGAAATAAGTTTAGATGATCAAGATTATTATAAGTGTAGAACGCGATATTTGGCAGAACTTATAATTCAAAAAGTACCTAATTATAAATTGATGCGTTTGGTTTTGAACAAATTTGTTGAAAGAGTTCCAGTATTTAAAATATGTAGATATGATGTTTTTAAATTTACAGCGTTTGATGCAGACATAGTTACAAGATATTTTACTAAATATGAAGATGGGATAGAGTTTTATAAAAAATGTTTAGAAATTGAAGATTCAGCATTTATGTATCAACAAATTGCTTTATATGCGAGTAGAAAAAGAAAGTATAGTGATGCTTTTAGATGGATTGATAAGGCTAAGAATTGTGAAAGAAGAAATATTTTTTCCATTAGGAATACCCATGCCATTATTCTATTTAATGCAAATATTAGTAAAGAAAATGAGGATGGAAGTGTTATTGCTACATTACATCAGAGCTTGGAAATATTAAAAGATTGTTATAAAAATGACTTGAGAAAAGGATTTCATGCTCGTATATTCGGGGAGTTGGTTTTAAAGTTTTACAAAATTTATGGGTATGATGAAGTAGAAAAATATATTGAGACAGCAAATGAGTGGTTGGAGATTGAAATGGCAAGTAAAAGTAATGGGAATAGATCAATTAAAAAAATGCGTCAAGTAAAGAAAGACATTGAGAAAAAGATTATTTCGCCAAATAGTTAAATTGGCTCTATTTTGACTCTAAAAATTTTGATTGCCATAAATACATGAAAATTTTTGGGGGAATATTTTTCTTCGTGAAATTGATTTTGAAATACTTTCCATATTCCGTGAAAAGAGAATCTGATTGGAATTCCGGTCGGCCTGTGGTAGTATTTCTTTGGGACTACTTAAAATGGGGTATAGTGGGCGGTTAGCCCTCTTCGGAGGGCTGAGCTAAGGATAGTAATAAAGCACAAAAATAGCTACCCCTTCTGAAAGACTGTGCGACTATTTTAGTTATACATAATATTTTCGAACTAATTGTTTATTGGTAGTCCTGTGGGGCACCTGTTACTGCAGGTGTTTTTATTTTATGGACTTTAGTCTGTTGACTACGAGCGGAGTTTCTCAAAAGAGAAACGGAGCCGTAGGAAACACAAAACCACCTGCTATGCGGGTGGAAGATAAGCTGTTATACAAAAAAATCACCTTTCCGTTATAATGTAGTTGTTCAAGCTATCTTATAACGAAAGGAAAGGTGATTTTAATGGCTAAAAAAGCAAATAGTTTATCTCACACGAAATGGATGTGTAAATACCATATTGTGTTCACACCTAAGTATAGGCGAAAAGTAATTTATAATCAATACAAAGATAGCATTCGTGATATTTTAAAACAATTGTGTGGTTATAAAGGCGTGGAAATACTAGAGGGACATTTAATGCCGGATCATGTGCATATGTTGGTCAGTATACCGCCTAAGATAAGTGTTTCCAGTTTTATGGGATACTTAAAGGTTAAGAGTGCATTGATGATTTTTGACAAACATGCAAATCTCAAGTATAAGTTTGGAAACCGTCATTTTAGGGCAGAAGGGTACTATGTCAGCACAGTGGGATTAAATGAAGCAACGATAAAGAAATACATTCAGGAACAGGAAACAACATGACATAGCAATGGACAAATTAAGTGTAAGAGAGTACGAAAACCCTTTTAAGGGTAGCAAGTAGTACAAATGCCCCTTCCAGGGGCAGGCAAAAGCGGCAAAGGCAAGATAGCTTGAACAAAGTGAAAGCTAGCGCCTTTAGACGCTAGCCGGTAACAAAGGCTTATAGCCGTAGAGCAAACCACCCGTTAGACGGGTGGTGCTGATTAATGTTCAATATACCACAGAACACCACAGACTGTGCAGGGCTCCAGGTATTTTCTTCCAGTTGCATTCTGTGCATAAGCGAATTATGGTATACTATTTTTAGCAGGGGAGTGATCGTGTGATTATACGTTACCCATCATATTATGATTCCTTTTCCTGCATTGCCGGTGAATGTGAAGATACCTGCTGTGCGGGCTGGGAAATTGATATTGATGATAAGAGTTACCAGTATTACATGAGTATAGAAGGGGAGTTTGGAGAACGGCTGCGCCAGAATATCCGTGAATATCAGAGTGATGATGAAGATATATATGAGATGCATGGATTTATATTGAAAGAAGACAAACGTTGTCCTTTTCTGGATGAGAGGGGACTTTGTGAGCTGTACCGTGAGCTTGGGGAAGATGCATTGTGTTCGGTCTGTACCGACACACCGAGGAACTTTCTGGAATACGGGGGTGAACGGGAGATCTCCCTCAGTGCGGCATGTGCAGAGGCGGGACGTCTGATCTATGGAAGCAGGAAGCGGATTACTTTTGTAGAAAAGAGGACAGCAGAAGAATTTCCTTGGGAAGAGAGTGAGGAGGAAAGCTGTTTTGCCCGCCTGATCCGGACTGCCCGTGACCAGGCGCTGCAAATACTGCAGAACAGGAAACTGCCGCTGGCAGACAGGATCATTCATTATTTATCCTTTGCCGGGAAGGTGCAGGAATGTCTCAATAAAAATGATCCGGAAAAGATAAGCGCCCTGTCATGGGAGGATTATCAGGAGGAAATAACAGAATCGGCACAAGCGACAGGAAAGGATCTGGAAGAAAAGCAATATGAGATGTTTTTGAACAGGATGGTGACATTTACCGGAATGGACAGCATCAGTCAGGAGTGGGAGGAAGCGCTCCGGCAGCTGCAGAAAAATTTTGTGGAGAGGGCAGATGGTGCTTTGGTCTATCGGGAGGCAGTCCGGCGGCTGGAAGATGAACTTGCGCGGCAGCAGAGGGAATATGAATACGAACATCTGATGGTATATTATGTTTTTATGTGTCAGGCACGCTGTGTGGATGACTATGATTTTATCGGCAGGGCAAAGCTGGCGGTGGTAAGTTTTCTGATGATACGTGATCTTGATGCCGTGAGATTTGCTGTGAAGGGGAGCTATGACAGAGCGGACCGCGTGGATGTGGCACGCCTGTATGCCAGACAGGTGGAACATTCTGAAAATAATCTGGAATATCTGGCAGAGGAATTTATCTTTGAGGAAGTGTATTCGCCAGAGTCATTACAGGCGGCACTTTTGCAACCTTGACATTTGTGTCAAAAACGTGTACAATATAAATTGTCGTACGTATGCCCATTCGTATGGATCGATGGGCGCGGCGAACTATAATAATGGAGGTGCTCCTAAGTGCTAGAGTTATCGGTTGCGCAGGTAATCGTAACGATAGTCATCGTGGTAATCCTTCTGGCTGCCGCAGCTTTTATCGCATGGAAGATGGCGATCTCATACCATGTGAAGGTTAGTGAAGCAAAGGTGGGGAGTGCAGAGGAGAAAGCCAGAGAGATCATTGATGACGCACTGAAAACCGCTGAGACAAAGAAGCGCGAGGCGTTGCTTGAGGCAAAAGAGGAAAATCTGAAAGCCAAGAACGACCTGGATAAAGAGATCAAAGAGCGCAGAGCGGAAGTGCAGCGTTATGAGAGACGTGTATTAGGAAAAGAAGAGACTTTAGACAAGAAGACGGAAGCACTCGAGAAAAGGGAATCAAAATTAAGTTCGCGGGAAGCAAGCTTTGTGAAGGAAAAAGAGAAAGTAGAAGAACTCCGGCAGAGCCATCTTCGTGAACTGGAGAAGATTTCCGGACTCACCTCCGAACAGGCAAAAGAGTACTTGTTAAAGACTGTGGAAGAAGATGTAAAGCATGAGACCGCAGTTATGGTAAAAGAATTGGAACGTCAGGCAAGGGATGAGGCAGATAAGAAAGCCAGGGACTGTGTGGTAACTGCTATTCAGAAATGTGCAGCAGATCATGTGTCAGAGACGACGATATCTGTTGTGTCATTGCCGAATGATGAAATGAAGGGAAGAATTATAGGCCGCGAGGGACGTAATATACGGACTCTTGAAAATCTTACCGGTATTGATCTGATCATTGATGATACGCCGGAGGCCGTTATTTTGTCAGGATTTGATCCGATTCGCAGGGAAGTGGCAAGAATTGCGTTGGAAAAACTGATCGTAGACGGCAGGATTCATCCTGCCCGGATCGAGGAAATGGTTGAAAAGGCGAAAAAGGAAGTAGAGACGATGATCCGGGAGGAAGGCGAAGCTGCCACTCTTGAGGTCGGTGTACATGGTATCCATCCGGAACTGATCCGTCTGCTGGGAAGGATGAAATTCCGTACCAGTTATGGACAGAATGCATTAAAACATTCCATTGAGGTGGCGCATCTGTCAGGACTGCTGGCAGGAGAAGTGGGTGCTGATGTCCGCATGGCAAAGCGTGCGGGATTACTGCATGACATAGGAAAAGCAGTGGATCATGACATGGAGGGTTCGCATATTCAGTTGGGTGTGGACCTGTGCCGTAAGTTTAAGGAATCAGCATTGGTGATCAATGCGGTAGAGGCTCACCATGGTGATGTGGAGGCAGAGAGTATGATCGCCTGTCTGGTGCAGGCTGCTGATGCGATCTCTGCGGCACGTCCGGGCGCCCGCCGTGAAACACTGGAAACCTATACAAACCGTTTGAAACAACTAGAGGATATTTCCAACAGCTTTAAGGGAGTTGATAAGTCTTTTGCTATTCAGGCAGGTAGAGAGATTCGAGTGATGGTAGTACCGGATCAGATCAATGATGACGAGATGGTACTTCTTGCCCGTGATGTGTCAAAACAGATCGAGGCTGAATTACAGTATCCTGGTCAGATCAAGGTAAATGTAATTCGAGAGAGTCGTGTTGTTGATTACGCAAAATAGTGTAACGATTGTTTTCGTATTATCATACAATTATTTGTCAGGAAGTGATGCCGTCGTGTTGTGTACCGGGTACATAATACGACGGCTTTTTTTCGGAAATAAGGAGGTTACTGTGTCGTTTTTCCCGATGTTTATCAAATTAGAGAATGTGTCCTGCCTGGTTGTGGGCGGCGGAGGAGTCGCACACCGTAAGGCAATGGTGTTATGTGATTTTGGAGCGCTTGTCACAGTCGTTGCTCCGGAGATCTGCCCGGAACTCTGTCAGATGGACGGGATAGAATATTGTATTAGAAATTATAGGGAATCGGATCTGCGGGGACGGTGCTTAGTGGTGGCGGCGACAGATGATGAGGACATGAACCGCCGGATCAGCCAGGACTGCCGTGCCAGGGGGATCCCGGTCAATGCTGTGGATCAGCCGGAGGATTGTGATTTTATTTTTCCATCGTATCTTCGGAAAGGAGAGGTGGTGGCGGCATTTTCCAGTGGAGGCAGGAGCCCGGTGATCACACAGTACCTGAGACAAAAAAACGAGACGGTATTGACGGACACCCTGGGACAGCTGGCAGAGTGTCTCGGATCTTTGCGGCAGACTGCAAAAAAGCAGATCAGAGAACCACATAAACGCAGGGAATTCTATTATGAACTGCTGCAGCTTGGCCTGGCAGAGGACAGGATCCCGGAAGAGACGGAGATCCTCAATGTAATGAGGGAGGTGATGGAGGATGGACCGTATGAGACGGTTGCGGATGAATAGAACGCTGCGCGATATGGTGAGGGAGAATCATGTGCGGGCAGATGATCTTATTTACCCGGTATTTGTGACGGAAGGAGAAAATATATGCCAGCCGGTGGAATCCATGCCTGGGATCTGTCAGTACTCCCTGGACCGGCTGCCGGAGGAACTGGACAGGACAGTCGATGCCGGGATCCGGGGAGTTTTGCTTTTTGGCATTCCTGACCATAAGGATGAGACAGGAAGCGGTGCTTATGACGAAGAGGGGATCATACCCAGGGCAGTCCGGCTGATCCGGGAGCGTTATGAAGATCTGCTGGTAATTGCCGATGTCTGTCTGTGTGAATATACGTCCCACGGACACTGCGGTCTGGTAAAGGACGGCATAATACTGAATGACGAGACTCTTCCTCTGCTGGCTAAGGCGGCTGTGGTGTATGCAGAGGCAGGAGCGGATATCATTGCGCCCAGTGACATGATGGATAAACGGGTCGCGGCGATACGGCAGGCACTGGATGAAAAGGGGTTTACGGATATACCGATCCTGTCCTACGCGGCGAAATTCGCTTCTGCCTATTACGGTCCCTTCCGTGATGCGGCGCATTCGGCACCGGGATTTGGAGACCGGAAAACGTATCAGATGGATCCGGCGAATGGCAGGGAGGCTCTCCGTGAGGTGGAGCAGGATCTGGCAGAAGGGGCAGATATGATCATCGCCAAGCCGGCGCTTGCCTATATGGATGTGCTGAAAGAGATTGTAAATCATTTTAATGTCCCTGTGGCGGCATATAATGTCAGCGGAGAGTATGCGATGGTGAAGGCTGCGGCGGCAAAGGGCTGGATCAGTGAGAAGAAAGTCGTCATGGAAAATATGACAGGATTGAAACGTGCGGGTGCCAGGATGATCATTACCTATCATGCCCTGGATGTGGCAGCGTGGCTGAGAGAAGAGGAGGAATGTTAGATGGAGGATAGGTCTCAAAAATTATTTGAAAGAGCGAAAAGACGTATTCCCGGCGGGGTAAACAGCCCTGTCCGGGCATACACAGCGGTAGGCTGTACCCCCCGGTTTATCGAATCGGCAAAGGGGTCCAGGATCCGGGATGTGGATGGTAAGGAATATATCGATTATGTCTGTTCCTGGGGACCGGGAATCCTTGGGGCGGCACATCCCCGTGTAGTGCGCGCCGTACAGGAGGCGGCAGAATCAGGATTGTCATATGGCGCGCCGACGGAGCGTGAGGTGGAGCTGGCAGAGCTGATCGCAGAGATGGTGCCTTCTATTGAGGTCAGCAGACTGGTGAATTCGGGCACCGAGGCAGTTATGGGTGCGATCCGTACTGCCAGGGGATATACGGGCAGAGATAAGATCATTAAGTTTCGTGGATGCTATCACGGGCATTCGGATGCCCTTCTTGTGAAGACCGGATCGGCAGCGCTCACAACATCAGTGCCGGACAGTGCGGGGGTGCCGGGAGGGGCGACAAAGGATACGCTGATCGCAGAGTTCAATGATGAGGTTTCGGTCGCAGAATTATTTCTGGCAAATCCGGGTAAGATCGCAGCGGTTATCGTGGAACCGGTACCGGCAAATATGGGAGTTGTGATGCCCAAGTGGCCGTTTCTCCGGTTTTTGCGCGATATTACCAACAGAAATGGGACACTGCTGATTTTTGATGAGGTGATCACCGGCTTCCGTCTGGCGCCGGGCGGGGCACAGGAATATTATAAAGTGCGCCCGGATCTTACCACTCTTGGTAAGATCGCAGGAGGCGGTATGCCGCTGGGGGTATACGGCGGCAGACGGGAGATCATGGATATGGTATCACCAGTGGGGCCGGTATATCAGGCGGGCACATTATCGGGAAATCCGATCGCTACGGCAGCAGGACTGGAAACTCTCAGGATTCTGAAAGAAGATCCGCAGATTTATACCCGTCTGGAAGAGAAGACCAGACAGCTGGCCGATACTGCCAGAGAGGCTGGCGGTGACCGGGTGTCTGTCAATCAGATCGGTTCTCTGATGAGTATCTTTTTTACAGAAAATGGTGTGAATGATTACAAGAAGGCAGTCAGTTCAGATACAGAGACTTATGCCGATTATTTCAGGTATATGCTGGACCATGGAATTTATCTGGCTCCATCGCAGTTTGAGGCGATGTTTGTATCCGACGCCCACACGCAGGAAGATATTGAAGAGACATGCCAGCGGCTTCGGGAGTATCTCAAACTTTAGGGGGCGGTGTATTTACAAACATATGAAATCATGCTACAATCATATACAGTAATGTGAGCGGCAAAAGATACACAGGTAACATACAATGAGTGATTCAATAGGAGGTAGTCATGGCTTGCACGATTCATGCAGATGAGATTAAAAGGGTGAAGGCACTGGGATGTCTCCACAACAAAGGAACGGATTTATTTAATGTCCGTGTCATTACGGTTAATGGCAAAATTACGACAGAACAGGCACATGTGATCACAGAGGCGGCAGAAAAATACGGCAATGGGGAACTGGTTTTTACGACACGTCTCACCGTAGAGGTGAGGGGCGTCCATTATGATGATATAGAACCATTCCGGGAGTTTATTGCCAAAGCGGGTCTGGAAACAGGTGGTACAGGGGCAAAGGTGCGCCCGGTCGTATCCTGTAAGGGGACGACATGCCAGTACGGATTGTATGATACCTATGATCTTTCGCAGAAGATCCATGAACGCTTTTACAAAGGATACGGAGGCGTGAAGCTTCCCCACAAATTTAAGATCGCCACGGGTGGATGTCCCAATAACTGCGTGAAACCCGATCTGAATGATGTAGGTATCGTGGGTCAGATGGTACATGCCCATGATATAGAATTATGCAAGGGTTGTGGAAAATGCCAGATTGAACTGAACTGCCCGATGAAGGCGGCCAGAGTAGTGGATGGTAAGATCACGATTGATGAGACAGTCTGCAACAATTGTGGACGCTGTATCAAATTCTGTCCATTCCATGTAAATGACGGCGCAGTGCCAGGGTTTAAAGTATACATAGGTGGAAGGTGGGGGAAGAGGACTGCACACGGGCAGGCGCTCTCCAGGATCTTTTTGTCAGAAGAGGAAGTGCTGGAAGCAGTGGAAAAAGCGATCCTGTTATTCCGTGACAGAGGCAGGGCAGGCGAGAGGTTTGCGGATACGATCGCCCGCATCGGTTTTGAAGAGGCAGACAGGCTTATTTTGTCGGATGAATTATTGCAGCGCAAGGATGCCATACTGGCGGAAGAGTGAACAATATGGAATTAGGGTATATGGGCGTCCGGTACAATGAGACGCCGCTTTCGGTGAGGGAGCTTGTCTCCTTCACCGATTCCAAAAAAACAGAATTATTTGAAACGTTACAGAGAATCGGCGTGAAGCAGTGCATGGTATTGTCCACGTGCAACCGGAGCGGGATTTTCTTTTTTTATGATGGGAACAAACAATGGGAGCAGATTGATACCTGCTATTCAGGCAGCTTCCCGGATGTAGATTTTGCAGGATATCTGCAGAAAAAACAGGGAGAAGAGGCGCTGATGTATCTTTTTCGGATCACTGCCGGACTAGAATCACTTGTACTGGGCGAGGACCAGATTCTGGGACAGGTTGTAGAGGCACTGGAGTTTGCGCAGCTCATGGGAATGGCGGGCAAAGAACTGAATAAGGTGGTCCGGGATGCCATCCGCTGTTCCAAAAGGATAAAGGAAGAGCTGCACATCAGTGAGAATCCTTTGTCGGTGAGCTATGTTGGCGTACGGCGTCTGGCGGAGGTGATGGGTGACAGGATATGTGGCAGCAGGATGCTTGTCATCGGCAGTGGTAAGACAGCGGAGCTTGCCCTGATGTATCTGAGAGAATATGTACCAGAACAGATCTATATCTGTAACAGGACAAGACAGCGTGCCGGGAAGCTCCGGGAACGTTTTCCCGAACTGAGGGTGGTCTCTTATGAGGACCGGTATCAGATCCTACAACAGTGTGAGGTTGTTGTATCTGCGACGGCATCGCCACATCTTGTGATCACAGAGGAACGTTACCGTGATCTGACTGCTGTACAGGATGGGGTAAAACGATATTTTCTGGATCTGGCGGCGCCAAGGGATATTGACCAGCGCCTGGCAGGATATCCGGGTATCCGGATCATAGATATGGACACCCTTCAGGATATTGCCCGGCAAAACCAGCGGGAGCGGGAACGTCTGGCGGGAGAGAGTGCATCGATGATCCGGGATGCTGTGGCAGAGACGAAAGAATGGTTTCATATCAGCCGTATGGACGAAACAATAGAATCTCTCCAGAAGCGGTGTCATGCGATTGTGGAGGACAGCTATGCCTATCTGGAGCGCAAGCTGGAACTGACGGACCGGGAGCAGAAGCTGGTGAGGAAAGTATTGAACGCCTCGCTCCAGCGTCTTCTCCGGGAACCGATCCGGGAGCTGAAACAGCTGGATACAGAGGAAGAGCAGGAAGAATATAAAGAAATGATACAACGGTTGTTTGTCAAAGAAGGAGACTGAATATATGAAGGTATTAATTGGGACGCGGGGATCGAAACTGGCACTGGCTCAGGCGGAATATGTCAGGGATATCCTTCGGGATTCCTGTTCCGGGCATTCCTTTGAGATAAAAACAATTACTACAAAGGGAGACCGGATCATCGACAGGCCACTGGGTGACATCGGCGGCAGGGGAGTCTTTGTCCGGGAGATTGAAGAGCAGCTTTTGTCGGGGGAGATCCAGCTGGCTGTCCACAGTATGAAGGATATGCCGGTATCTCCGGCTGAGGGACTGGTATTTACCCGGACATGGAAAAGAGAAGATCCAAGGGATGTGCTGGTCCTGAGGGAGAAAGCATCGCTGGAGGAACTGCCGGAGGGAGCGGTCATCGGTACCGGGAGCATCCGGCGACAGGCATTGCTCCGTCGTCTGCGTCCGGATCTCAGGCTTACAGGGATACGGGGCAATGTAGACACCCGGCTGAGGAAAATGGAAGAGGAGGGGCTGGATGGCATCGTGCTGGCGGCTGCCGGCCTTCACCGCCTTGGTATGCGGGGGAGGATCACCCAGTACTTATCTTATGACCAGATGATACCTGCTCCGGCACAGGGGGTTCTGGCTCTGGAGGTGCGGGAGGATGCACGGGAACTGCAGATGCTTCTGGATCAGTTTGCCCACGAAGAGAGCTGCTTTACGGCAGCGGCAGAACGTGAGTTTATGAGATTGTCCGGGGGAGACTGTCATCTGCCGGTCGGAGCGGTATGTGAACGGCTGCCGACAGGACAGTATCGTCTCCGTGCGGTATCTGGTGATGAAGAGGGGGGACGGTTGTATTTTGCAGAAGCAGCGGGGACGGATCCACTCGCAATCGCAGAGGAAGCGGCAGCAGGTCTCAGTCAGTGTGGGTCTTCTGCTGCAAAAGGAACGGTATATCTTGTGGGAGCGGGACCGGGAGATCCCGGGATGATCACTGTCCGGGGACAGGAACTTCTGAGACAGGCGGACTGCGTAATCTATGACCGTCTCATACCGCCGGGACTACTGCAGGAGGCAAAGGCAGGCTGTGATCTGGTGTATGCGGGGAAAGAGGCTCATCATCACATTATGAAACAAAAAGATATCAATGCCCGTATGATCCGGGAGGCAAAAAAGGGTAAAAAAGTGGTGCGTCTCAAAGGCGGAGATCCTTTTGTTTTCGGAAGAGGGGGAGAGGAGGCACTTGCCCTTTTGGAACAGGGGATCAATGTAGAAGTGGTGCCAGGGGTGACGTCAGCGGTAGCGGGAGCGGCATGTGCCGGGATCCCGGTGACACACCGGGGAATGGCAGGCGGCTTTCATGTTGTGACAGCGCATGACCAGAAGGATCATCTCGCGGATATTGATTTTGAAGCCCTGGTAAAGAGTGGCGATACGGCTGTATTTTTAATGGGGCTGAGCCGGCTGGAGGAGATCGTCAGACGGCTTGTGGAGGCAGGAATGCCGGAACAGGCGGATGTGGCAGTGATCGCGCACGCAGCGCAGCCAGACCAGAAGGTATGCCAGGGGACACTGCGGGATATCGCAGGGAAGGTGAGGGAGGAAGAGCTGACGCCGCCGGCATTGATCGTGGCGGGTCCGGTAGTGGGGCTGCGGCAACAGCTGGCTGGCGTCTGGAAGAAGAGGAAGACTCCGACATGTCTGGTACCCAGGATAGGATCAGAGGTGACAGGACTGACCCGGTTACTGAGGGAAAATGGAATCTGTGTGGAGGAGGTCCAGGTTGGGGAGATCGTCTGGCTGGACTGGATGGATCAAAGGTTATCGGACCAGCGGCCGGACTGGATGGTCTTTACGAGCCGTCACGGAGTAGAGGGATTCTTTTATGGTATCCGTAAGGCGGGGGTGGATATACGGTCTTTTTCCGGCAGCAGGGTGGCAGCCATCGGCGGCAAAACGGCGGAAGCCCTGGCACTCTGTGGCATACAGCCGGACAGGATACCGGAGAGGGCGGACAGTCAGACCCTTTCGGATATGCTGGAGGAGATCCTGCAGCCGGAGGACAGGGTCTGGTATCTGAAGCCAGAGAGGACAGAACCAGAGCTTGCAGATCGTCTGTCCCTATGCTGTAAACTGACAGAAATAAATGTTTATGCAAATCGTGAGATTGAAGTGGTGATCCCTGCCCGGTCGTATGATGCAGCAGCCTTTACCTGTGCCTCTTCTGTGAAGAGGCTGTATGAGGCGGGATACCGGCAGGGCAGGAGTCAGTTGTACAGCATCGGGCCGGCATGTACCAGACAGATGCAGCAGCTGGGGATGACGGACATGATCCAGGCAGACCGTCCCGCTTATGGAGCGCTGGCAGAAAAAATATGTGAAACAATTGCTTTTTAATGTTGATAATGATAAAATATTTCCAGATAGAAAAAAGATCAGTCAGGAGTGACTCGGTTTATGAGAGGACAGGGGTTATTATGGCATCGATTCTGCTTGTGGAGGATGACAGGGCAATTATAGAAAATCTCAGTGAATTTCTTTCAGGAGAGGGGTTTCATATCCGGGCAGTATCCGGGCAGTCTGCAGCAGTGCGGATTCTGGAGGAAACGGCATTTGACCTGGTACTTCTGGATATTTCCCTGGCGGAGGGAAATGGTTTTGCGGTCTGTTCCTACATAAAACAAAATACGGATACACCGGTTATTTTCCTCACCGCATCCGGTGATGAGTACAGTGTTGTATCGGGACTGGATATGGGGGCAGATGACTATATCAGCAAACCGTTTCGTCCCCGGGAACTGGTCTCCCGGATCAATCGTGTGCTGCGCCGGACCGGAAAGGTAAAGTCTGTTCTGGAGGCGGGAGGAGTTACCATCGATACCGCACGGGCTGTCGTAAAGAAAGATGGGGAGGAAATATTCCTTTCAGCACTTGAATACCGGCTGCTGCTTATTCTTTTCAATAACAAGGGGGTGTTGCTTGGCAGGGATCGTCTGCTGGAAGAAATATGGGATGTGGCAGGAGAGTTTGTCAATGACAATACCCTTACGGTGTATATCAAACGGTTGAGGGAAAAAATAGAGTCGGATCCTGCCAGACCAGAGATCATCCAGACTGTCCGCGGAATGGGGTATCGTGTCCAATGAATTATATTAGAAATAAAGAAGTTCAGAGGGAGATTCTGGTGTTTGTGATACTATGGACCGTAGGTATACTCTCTGGGGGCATGTGGGGAAATCCTCTGGTCGTGGTGACAGTATTGGCGGCAGGTATTGTTTTTGGAATCTTTCATTTTGCATCCTCATACCACCGGTACAGGGACATTGCCAGGCTCTCGGATAAAGTGGGGCGTTATCTGCATGGTTATATGGAACTATATATTCAGGAACAGAAGGAAGGTGAGCTTGCTATCCTGGAGAGTGAGATTGGCAAGATGATCCTGCGTCTCCGTAACCAGGCGGATCTGCTGCAACAGGATAAGCGATATCTTTCGGATTCTATCGCAGACATCTCCCATCAGATCAGGACGCCTCTTACCACGATGAATCTTATCGTGTCCAGATTGTCTTCGCAGGGACTGACAGAGTCAAAGCGGGGGCAGCTGATGATAGAACTGGAAGGACTGCTGGTTCACATTGACTGGCTGATCCAGTCACTTCTGACGATATCTAAACTGGATGCCGGGACGATAAAGATGCAGAGTGCCAAAGTTTATGTTCGGAGATTGATCCACAGTGCTACGGAGACACTGGAGATCCCGATCGAATTGCGGCAGCAGTCACTGGTGATAACCTGTGCTCCCGAGGTATCCTTTCATGGTGATATGAAATGGATGAAAGAGGCATTGATGAATATCGTGAAAAATTGCATGGAGCATACGCCGGAGGGCGGTGAGATACAGATCTGCGCCAAAGAAAATGCCCTGTACTCGGAAATTATCGTGCAGGATAACGGCCCGGGTATTGCAAAAGAAGATTTACCACATTTGTTTAAACGCTTTTATAAGGGCAGAAATTCTTCAGACAAAAGCGTAGGGATCGGTCTTGCGCTGGCACGGATGATCATCCAGGAGCAGCATGGTAATGTCTCGGCAGAAAATGTAATGGACAGAGGTCAGATCCGAGGTGCAAGATTTGTGATACGGTTTTATAAAAGTATCGTCTGACAGAGAGGACAGGAGTAATATTACACATAAAAGGAGTACGAAAACAGTAAAGTTGTCCAGTATAATAAGGAAGGAAATAACTATGAAGGATATGGAAACTGTCAGATACAGCAGTCCTACGGGAGGATAGGAAATATGAAGGTTTTAATACTGGAAGATAATCAACACAGCAGAAAAACATTAGAAGATATAGTTATGTCATGCGGGAAAGATACGGAGGTATTTTCGTTTGATAATCGTCCGGATGCAACAGTCTGTGCGATGAATCATGTGATCGATGTGTTTCTCGTTGATATCATGATAAAATCAGATAAAGATTACAAAAATGCGGGTATTGATTTTGCAGATATGCTGCGGGGGCATTCACGGTACAAACTGACTCCGATCATATTTATAACCACGCTGCAGGGACTGGAGACGCATCTTCTAAAAAAAGTACACTGTTATGATTATATCGAAAAACCCATCGGTGACGGGAAGATCGTAAAGCGGCATCTGGAAGAAGTGATGGAAGGTCTGAATGCAGGGAAGAGAAGGATACCGGAAAGGGAATCCGTCGCAGTACAGCATGACGGCATCGGATATGAGATATTTTTGGATGAAGTGATCTATGTGACAAACCGGAGAGGGATTCTGACGATTTGTATGCGGGAAGAAGCTTTGAGCATACCTCATTTATCTACAAAGAAGTTTATGAGTGAGATACAATATACGAAGTTTTTTGAGCCGACCTATGGGACGATCATTAATGCCAGGTATATTGAACTGGTAGACTTTAGGCATAACCGTGTCAGGATGAAGGGCATTGAAGAAGACATCCCCATTGGAGGACGTTTGAAAAAAACATTTCGAGAGGATTATTTAAGTTGGAAGGGATAAATTATTCGGCTATTATAAACACATTATTTGAAATAACAGGTATAATTTTATTTATACAGTCATTAGCTCCGCTAGAAAAGAGAAGGAGACGGTTCTGGTGCGTTTTATTATTTGCGGTAGTCGCTATTTTAGTGGGCGCGGTGAATATATTCCAATATAATAGAATGCTGCTGATGCTAAATTATGTAGTTATCGTCCTATTTTCTTCTTTTTATTATCGAATATGGCTGAGAGATGGCTTTTTGTACACAGTGATTGCGATAGTAGCTGTCAGTATGATTGAACTGATAGTTTATATGCCATTAAACTTATTGGGGCGGCTGGGATTAAGTGATGCTGTCATTACACTTACCGCTGTTATTATTACGGTTTGTATCTGTGTATTATTCGCCAGAAAACGCATTGTATCATTGCTAAAACAATGGCTGAAGATGGATAGACATCGATTATATTATTTGTCAGTTATCGCGTCTGTCATGGTGATCATTGCCATTATCTATTTCAAAGAAAGACGTGAAATGAGCCTGCTGGAAGGATTTTATCTGCTGGCAGCGCTTGGCATCCTCTTTATTTCCGTATACCGGATCACCTTCTACCAGAAAGAGCTGAAACTGCATAAACAGTATTCGACTGTCTACGGGGAGGCGATCCGTGAAATCCGTGAGCGCCAGCACAAGTTTTCGGATCAGCTGGATGCCATCTATGGTCTGTATAATGTCTATCACAATTATGATGACCTGGTGCAGCAACAAAAGGAACAGCTGGGGCAGTTGAGGAAATATGTGATGCCGGCTAAGATCCTCATACTGGAGAGTCCCCTGGTGGTGGCTCATGTATACCAGAAAATGTATGAGGCGCGGGAAGCTGGCATTGATATGGAGCTGGATCTGAGGTGCGGACTGCAGGACCTGAAGATTCCGGAGATCTATCTGATCGAAGTCTTAGGCAACCTGTTGGGAAATGCCATGGATGAGATCCTTGCCAGAGAAAAAGGGGAAAAGCTTTATCTTTCCGTCTATCAGATTAAGTCCACGGTACATATACAGGTATACAACGAGCATGACAGGATACCGATCGAGACGTTTAAAAAGTTTTTTGAGCGCGGCTACTCCTCCAAAGGAGAGGGCAGAGGCGTGGGACTGCATTATGTAAAAAAGATCGTCCATCAGTATGGCGGTGAGCTGGAAGTGGGTAATATCAAAGTGGAGGGCAAAAACTGCTTTTCGATCAAAGTATCCTTCGAGGTTTAGAAGGATACTTTGATTCTGAAAAAGATTTCTGCTTTTTTGGTTATTATTTGTGGAAATGGGAGAGTCTTTCTCTCGTTACTGGTTGATCCCCCTGTATCCGGTTATCCATCTCCGGTTCTTTTTATTAAATCCAAAATAGTGATACTGTTTTCTCCATTCTTTCCGGTTGACAGGATCGGATTTCTTTAACTGCCCTTCTCTCCTGACCAGAGTGAGATAAAAGGCATAACGGTGTACATAGGAAATCGTTCCCTTTGT
>CAJUDA010000032.1 GCA_910584875.1 uncultured Eubacterium sp. | reverse complement strand
AGTTCAGACGTGTGCTCTTCCGATCTGAAGGGACGCCTGTTGCGAAAGGGGAGTCCCTGGTCGTACTGGCGCGCGTAAATGACAAAACAGCCAGTGAGGGGACAGTGGCACAGTATGTAAAATACGGAGACCGGTACGGCTTTATCTCCAGTAAAGAAAATAATGACAGACCCGTTCATCAATATTATTTTACATTAAAAACCGGAGAAAAGGCAAAGACAGGTACTTATGATGCCGATGATCATTATCATAAAGGCGGAACGTGGAAAAAATCAGGAAAAAGTATAAGTTTAGCCCACGGTGCAGACGGAAGCGCAGATGGTTCTAACGAGATCAGGGGCGAATCAGAGGGAACGGGAACAGTAACCATCACAAGTGCCGGAGAAGAAATCAGTATGAAAAATGGTATTAAAACAACCGTATTCTTCAGCGTTTATAAGCAGTTTCATGACAATAAGGGAAAAGCCGTTACCTATAGCGGCAGGGTGAAAAGAGACAGCGTAATAAGGACAGGGGCGGGGAAAGATGTCAGGGTGTCATCCAAAGCACAGAAGGGCAGGACGATCACCGTGACCGGAGAGTGCGGGGATTATTACTGTCTGAGAAAAAACCAGTTTCTTCCCAAAAAAGATGTAGATATTTTCCCGACAAAATTCACGATTTCGTATCATAAGATATCGTTGTATCCTGATCAGACCATAAAATTAAACCAGTCGATTGAACCGGATTTCGCAAATAAATCCATCAAATGGGACAGCAAAAACTCCGGGGTGGCAGGTATATCCAACGGTGTCGTAAAAGCGGGAAAAGGGGGGACGACAACAGTAACCGGCACAACGATAAATGGAAAGACGGTGCAATGTACCGTAAAGGTTTGTATCCCTGTTACGAAAGTTACTCTTTCATCAAAAGTGTTAGCGGTAGAAAAGGGAAAAACGGGGAAACTGGCAGTCTCCTTCCATCCCGTATCCCACATATATAATACAATAAAATGGGAATCATTCAATAACAGGATTGCCTCTGTTTCTGCTGGCACAGTTGCAGGTAAGAGTGAAAACACCATTACCATAAAAGTGTCAGCCCTGGCATTAAAACCAACGATCGGGAAGCAGCGGCCGCTGCAGAAGGATGAGGCATTTATCAGCGTATATACGAAAAGCCTGAAAAAGTGTTATGTATCGCCACATAGTGCGGATATCCCGCAATATATAGCGGCAAGTGACAAAAGGGAATATACAAAAAATAATAAGATCCGGAAAAATGAACTGCTCTCTGTTATTGGGACGTGTGGGAAGTTTTATTATGTCGAATATGGAAAGGATAAGACGAACCGGGTATTTGTACAGAAAAATATGGTCCAGCAGGTGGAGTTACTGCATAAAGAACTCGTGATCAATCAAAAATATACTCCCTGTTCCAAAGAAAATAAAGCGGTAAAACTGATCCGGAACCAGACCCTGACAGATAAGAAAAAGAAGCAGAAGACAGTATACAAAATAAGTGTAAGTTTCCTGAAAGGACAAAATCTTGTCAAAGCAGACCACGGAATGCTGATGGCAGGAGGGCGGGGAAGCTGTGAACTAAGCATCCGGCAGACGGTGAAAAAGTATAAGAAAAATAAACTTCAGCCAAAACAGACAAAGACGCTTTACTACCGGCTGCATATCGTCATCCCTGAAAAACTGGGAGTACTGACCGGTTATACGAAAAATAAGACCTTGGTTTATCAGTGCGCCGGTACCGATTGCCCGATGGAGCTGTTATCGGAAGATACAAAAGTAACCATCACCGGAAAAGCAGCAGTCCAGGGAAGAACGGTATTACAGATCGGGTATAAAAAGGCAGATCGTAAGGGTGTTATGAAAACATACGAGGGATATATCTATGAGTCAGACCTCTCCTATTTTTATCTGCCGTCGGTCATTATGAGTAACAGGCTGACAGATAAAAAAGTAAAATCTGTAAGCAGGAAGATTGACTGGCGTACACATGCAGGCAATCAAAAAATAACAAAACTATCTACGACTAAATCAATTGTCAGGGTGAATAAAAAGCAAACCTCCCACATAACGGTGACAGGGATCAAAGACGGAAATCAAATGAAATCCGGCTATACGACTGTAACGGCAGAAGCCGGCAGGAACACTGCTCATATGCCGGTAACGGTATACAAGCCCACGAAGCATTATCAGGGATATGTGAAAAAGGACACCAGGATCCGGGGAGGGGGTAGTGACAGCAGGTACTCTCCTGTTCTTGGCTTCCTTCCTAAAAACAGTAAACTGACTATAATCGGACAGACCGGCAGCTATTTTTATGTCCAGACCGGGGATAGAAATCTGGGATCAGGGACGAGAGGATTTGTACGAAAGGAACATATTGTATACATCGATATCAGCTGGGAGTATGTATCCGTCAATAAAAATAAAAGGCTGGAAGAGGTTAAGATAACGTATTTCAATGCCATCAATGTGAGAATAAAAGGGATCAATGATACGATAGATTTTTATCCCAAAAAAGAGCCCGCTCTTATCAAAAAATATGAGAAAACAAGAAAAAAGGGAAAAGCCAGCCAGCTCATCCGCACCTATTATATTCATCCGAAGAGGGAAGGAACGGCAAAGATCAGTCTGACAAAAGGTCCCCTGCAATTTCATATTTATGTCAGCGTGTATACGGCGGTAGACGATATAGAGGCGTTTGTAAACCGAGACAATACAGTCAGTCTCAGGGGCGTGCATAAAGACCAGCCAGGAGTCCGATTCAATAACCTCAATAAAAATACAGGATGTACGATCATTGGAAGGATGGGTAGCAGGTGGAGGTATGTAAAAAGAGGAAATAAAAAGTTCTGGCTGGAAGAGGACAGACTGACGTATATTTCCCTAAAATGGTACAGTAAAAGCATGTACCGGTATCATTCGGTGGAGAATCACGCTTATCTGGTAAACAGCAGTGACGACAGGAAGCAGACATTGGCTGTGTCCGATCAAATGAAGGTGAAGGTTACAGCAGGAAACAGTAATAACTCAAAAGCAATAAAGCTGTCTGCAGACCGTCCGACCGGAAAAAACAAGCCCGTCATTATAACGGTCAGCTATGATTATGGCAAAGGGATCATTACTAGAAAGGCGTCCCTGACAATAAAAGATATCCATATAAAAATCAATCCCAAAAGCAAAAAACTGGTGATTGAGAGAATAACGACGCAAACAGGCAGAGAAAGGAAGATCACATATAAATTTCCAAAGATAAATATATGGGCGAGTATAGCTACCCTTAAGGATAAGGTAGTAAGCTGGAGTGTGACGCCTGCCGATAAGGCAAAAGTCGTAAAAAACCGTAATAATATCCTGGTTGAACCGAAAAAGAAAGGAAAGATCAAAGTTACAGCAAGATACCGGGACATAAAGGAAGCCGCCAGCCTGGATGTCACCATGATCAATTTGAAGGCCCTAAAATATGATTTTAGCATAGAAAACAAAAACTTTTTAGTTGTCTTAAAGGATTTGATGGACTGTGCGATGGAAATGTGTGATAATAATGTTGAAGAGGCAAATGATCTGGTGTTTCAATATATGCGTTATGGCAAATATTATACTTTTTTATGGGAATGTGCGGCGGGAAAGATAGACGCAGATAAGGTAGAAGAACTCAAAAAGAAATTGAATAGGACAGGATATTTTCAAGATCATTTATACGCAGATGGTTTCGGAAATAATCTGGATATGAGACATTTGTGTGCGTCGATCCATGTTGTTACATATGAAACTCCTTCGTATAAAAATTTAATTTCCGGTCTGGATGAAGAGGAAATCGATTTGGCAGGAACGACAGTGGGGGACCTGGCGAGCGGTATCGGAAATTATTATGCTTATGTGAAAATGAACAATACAGATTTTTCATTTAATAATCTAAAAGAGTTATATCAGACAAATAAAAAGGTGTTCCCCAATATGTCACCATCTGATTTGCTGGAAGATATAGATGCTTATAATATTGCGCAGAAATTGAAAGGCAATAAGAATTTGACATTTTATGATGCTTTTACTCAATACTATTTAAATGGTGTGAAACAAGCTAAGGAAGATTACTTGTCTCAATATAGGGATAAAGATTGGAAACAGATAGTTGCTTCTGCATTAACTAATCGTAATGTTAAGAAATTGATTAGTAAAGGAGCAGAAGATATATTAGATAATCAAGGGATTGATTTTGACAAGTCAGATTTTAATAATATAATTACTAATACTTTTTTTGAAAGTGTAGCTGACCAATATAAGAAATTTATTAATGAATTTTATGGAGGATATCGTAAATGAAAAAGAAAATAGTCGTAATAGTTTCTATTATATTTGCAATTCTTGCATCATGGTTATTATTTTCATGTTTTAAAGAAAATAGCAATAATGTACATATGCAAATAGGGAAGGATAAGTTTCGATACACTTATTGGGAACTGTTCACAGGTAATAAATGGAAATTATATGTAAATGAACATTATGTTACTTATGTAACACCATTTGAGTCCTGTTCGTCAAAAAAGGAAATGAAAGAACATTTGTCGAACAAGCAACTTATAAAATGTCTATATGATGATGGAAATACTCGAATTTATAGTTTGCCATTAAAGGAATATGAAAGTAAAAATGTCATTATATATACACTAAATGGTTCAAAATTTTATTCCTTTAGTGATGATATTGTGGAGTATACAGGGGAACCAGAGTTAAAACAACGATTGAATCAGTTATACGAGAAATATCCATATGCGGAACTGATAAAACGAGAGCAGGAAAGCTGGAAGTAGAGATGAAAAAGAAAGTGGTTGTGTTTGTATTCACTATATTATTTATAGTGCTAGTAATTTGGTTGCTATTTTGTTGTTTTAGAAATAATAGTTATAATGTTTATATTAAAAAGGACAAGGATACTTTCGAATATGAATTAATAGAAGCTTTTAGTGGAAATGAATGGGAGTTATATATCAATAAGTTTTATGTATATTCGATTGCTCCATTTGAAGGATGTTCTGAAAAGGAAATGAAAAAGCACTTATCTAAAGCTGAATTAATTAGATGTTTCTATGATAACGAAAATATTCGTATTTATGGTCTTCCTTTGGAACAATATAAAAGTAAGTATGAAATTGTATATACATTGAATGATTTTGAATTTCATTCTCTAAATAAAGATGCTGAGAAATATGCTGAGGATCCAGATATAAAACAAAGACTGGATCAGTTATACGCAAAATATCCAAAGGAAGAATTGGAAAAACGAGAACAGGAAAGCTGGGAGTAGAAATGAAAAAGAAAAGGAAAATAGTTGTAATCGTATCAGTAATATTTGTTATAATCGCATCATGGTTATTATTTTCATATTTGAAAGAGCATAACAATAATGTACATATACAGATAGGAAAAGATAAGTTTTGTTATACATATTGGGAAGCTTTTAGTGGTAATAAATGGGATTTATTTGTAAATGAACAATATGTGACATATGTTACTCCATTTATGGGCTTTATGACAAAAAAGGAAATGAGAGAACATTTATCACGACAGGAGTTAATCAAATGTCTTTATGATGAAGGAAATATCCGCATATACAGTCTTCCATTAGTAGAATATGAAAGTAAAAATGTCATTATATATACACTAAATGGTTCGGAATTTTATTCTTTTAGTGATGATATTGAAGAATATAAAGAGGATCCAGAGATAAAACAACGACTGGATCAGTTATACGAGAAATATCCATATGCGGAACTGATAAAACGAGAACAGGAAAGCTGGGAATAGAAGATGAAAAAGGAAATAAATAAACCAGAGAAATCAGAAAAGGAGAGGATGATTATGCGGATTGGCATGGGATATGATGTACACCGTCTGGTTCCGGGAAGGGATCTGATTCTGGGTGGTGTGACGATGGATTATGAGATGGGGCTGCTGGGACATTCGGATGCGGATGTTCTGCTGCATGCTATTATGGACGCCCTTCTGGGAGCAGCGGCTCTGGGAGATATCGGGAAACATTTCCCGGACACGGATTCTGCGTATAAAGGGGTATCCAGTATCCAGCTTATGGAACATGTACGGGAGCTGATCCACAGAGGGGGATTTTCCGTGGAAAATGTTGACGCCACCATTATTGCACAGCGTCCTAAAATGCGTCCCTATATTGATCAGATGCGTGAAAATATCGCCAGGACGCTTGATGTAGAGCTCTCCCGCATCAATGTAAAGGCGACGACGGAAGAAGGGCTTGGCTTTACCGGGACAGGCGAGGGTATATCCGCCCAGGCGGTCTGTCTTTTGTCAGAACAGCGCCCATAAGGGCAGAACGCCGAAAAGAGAGGGAAAGAGCAAAAGGGCTCCGGCGAATAAGATCGTGATCCCGGCGCAGATAAAGAGTCTTCTTCTGGTCATAGGGCGGCAGACGCGGATAACGACCAGAAGGCTGATGATGCCGCCGGCAAGTACATTCAGGGTGCTGACCTGGGCGGCACTGCCATGAAGGGTATCTGCCAGGAACTGGATGGCAGTGAGGACAACTGTGAGGCTCAGTGCGCCGGGCAGGGAGATCTTAAGTACATGTCGCAGGAATCCGGTAGTAGTAACTCCTTCCTGCTGCTCCAGGGTAAGGAGAAAGCTGGGGATACCGATCGCTGTGGCGCCGATGAGGCTCAGCTGGATCGGGATAAAGGGATAGGTTCTGCCCAGAATGATAAAGATCAGACAGAGGAGGATGGAATAGATCGTTTTTGTCAGGTAGAGGGCGCTGACGCGCTCGATATTGGCGATGATCGTCCGACCTTCCTTTACAATATCCTTCATACTGGAAAAGTCCGAGTCAAGCAGGACGATATGGGCGCTCTGCCTGGCGGCGTCTGCCCCTTTTGCCATGGCGATCCCGCAGTCGGCGTCTTTCAGAGCCAGCACATCATTTACCCCGTCGCCTACCATGCCGACGATATTTCCCTCTGCCTGATAGGCTTTCAGGATCCGCTGCTTCATCTCCGGCGATACTCTGCCAAAGACAGCGTGCCGTGATACCTCTTCCCGGAACTGGTCCGGGTCTTCCGGCAGGTCGCTGGCGTTGATGCAGGCTTCGGCATCTGCCACGCCGGCGCGGACCCCTACCGACGAGACGGTGGCGGCATTGTCACCGGACAGGATCCGGATCGCGACGCCCTGCCTGGCAAAAAAGGAAAAGGTATCCATGGAATCTTCTTTGATGCAGTCCGAGAGGATGATGAGTCCTGCCGGATCGGGAGCGGCGGGCATCCTTTTTAGCTCTTCACGGGTATGGGGGAGCGTACTGCAGGAGGCGAGGAGGAGGACGCGCATCCCCTTTGCCGCATACCCGGCGGCACGCTGCAGGATATGCTTATCCTGTGAGAGAATATCCGGTGCACCGAGTAAAAAGGATCCCTGTTCGGCGAGGGTGATCCCCATATATCCGCGCTGGGAGCTGAAAGGAAGTTTATCTGTGATACGACAGGGAGCACCGTCCTTAAAATAGGCCTGGAGGGCATGCGAAGTGGCATTGCCCTCTTCAAAGGCAAAGGCAAGGCTGTGCATAATGTCTGGCAGGGAATCCTGTCCGGGATGTCCGAGAGGCACGACTTCTTCTACGCTGAGATCTCCAGTGGTGATGGTGCCGGTTTTATCGAGACAGAGGATATTGATCCTTGCCAGTGCCTCAATGGCTTCCATCTCCTGCACCAGTGCTTTTTTGCGTGCCAGCCTGCCGACGCCGAGGATAAAGGAGACGCTGGTCAGTAAAACAAGTCCCTCGGGGATCATTCCCAGGACGCCGGCAACTGTATTGACAAGAGAGTTTGAAATATTTTGCCCGACGCGGAACCGCTGGATGCAGAAAAGCAGCAGACCGATCGGGATGAGCGCATAGCTGACGTATTGGATGATGGTGCGGATGGCATCCTGCATCTCGGAGGTGGCACGTTTTTTGGTCTGTGCCTTCTTTACCAGCTGCGTGGCATAGTTTTCACTGCCGGTATGTATTACTTCGCAGAGCCCGCTGCCGGCCACGACAAAGCTGCCAGAGTATAAAAAATCCCCGGCCTTTTTTGCAACAGGCAGCGATTCCCCTGTCAGGAGGGACTCATTTACCTCCAGCCCTTCCGGGACACATACCGTACAGTCAGATACAATCTGGTCGCCTGCACTGATCCGGATCCGGTCCCCGGTCCGCAGATCTTCGATGGGGATCTCCCGGATCTGGTCTCCTTCTACCCGTTTTGCCTTTGTAGCTGTGATGACAGAGAGGGCGTCGATGAGTTTTTTTACTTTAAGCTCCTGAATGATCCCGATCAGGGAGTTGGAGATGACGATCCCCATAAAAAGCATATTTTTATACTGGCCGGATAGGATGATAAGCCCCGCCAGTATGAAGTTCAGTATATTAAAATAAGTGATCGTATGGGATCGTATGATCTGTCCCGTTGTTTTTGATGCCTGATTCATTTTATCCTCCATTCCGAAGCATTAGCGGAGGACGCACGAGCAAAAAGCAGCGAAGCAAAGAATGTATTTTGTTCTTTTTTTGCTCTAGTGCATAACGAACCGCAGGTTCGTATGCTATTTGTGGCGCTTCGGCACAAATAGCCGTGTGAAAAATAAGCTATCAAGCTTATTTTTCACACTATCCTCCTGTTGTCCAAAAAACTAGTTGACAGATAAATATTCTTTTGGTAGAATAACTATTCGTAAGGTTTGTTTTTCTTACAAATGCTGTTATAGCTCAGGTGGTAGAGCGTCGCCTTGGTAAGGCGGAGGTCACGGGTTCAAATCCCGTTAACAGCTTCCGAATTTCTCTAATTTTTTTTTGGCTCTTTGCAGTGCATTGTCTACGGACTTTGCACTTTTTTTTAATATTCCGGCGATCTGCTGGTAATTGTGTCCTTCGACATAGAGATGGACGACAGAGCGTTCAAAGCTGCTCAGTTCCTGTTCAATGGCGCGCTCCAGTGCCGAGACATTTTCCTGGTCGATCAGGATGTCCTCGGGGTTGATCAGCTCCGACGGCTGCAGTGTGTCAGCCAGAGTCTCCCGGGATGTCGTTTCCCCGTTTTCTGCCGGGGTGTAGAGGGAAATATAACTGTTCAGCGGCGAATTTTTCAGGCGGTTGGCGCCCTTGATCACGTTATACAGCTGGTGCTCGATACACCGGGCGGCAAATGCCGAAAAGGAACTTTCCCTGGACGGCTCATATTCCCGGATCGCTTTGTAGAGGGCGATCATGCCTTCCTGGATCAGATCGTCGTTTTCGCCGCCGATCAGATACAGGGTGCGTGCCTTCTTGCGGACCAGACCCTTATATTTTTCCAGAAGATAGTCGGTGGCAGAATCGTCGCCCTGGTGACAGAGGGCAAGGAGCTGCGCATCGGAACAGCTGGCATAGTGTTCTCCTGATATCATGTCATATACCCCCGCTGGCGTACGATCTCAAAGGCGAGGACACCGGCAGCCACCGAGGCATTTAACGAATCAATGTCACCCTTCATCGGGATGGAGGCGGTATAGTCGCAGTGCTCCCTGACAAGGCGGCTCACACCGCTTCCTTCACTGCCGATCACCAGTCCGATGGGTCCGGTCAGATTCTGGCGGTACATAATTTCCCCCTTCATGTCGGCACAGGCAAACCACATTCCCTGTTCTTTTAGTTTTTCCATGACAGCCGTCAGGTTGGTCACCCGTGCTACCGGGGTATGGTGAATAGCGCCGGCGGATGCCTTGACTACAGTGGCGGTGAGACCGACCGCGCGGCGTTTGGGGATAATGACGCCGTGGGCGCCGGCGAGGTTTGCCGTGCGGATAATGGCGCCGAGATTGTGCGGGTCTTCGATGCCGTCCAGCAGAAAGAAGAAAGGATCTTCCTTTCTCTTTTCGGCAAGGGCATACATTTCTTCGATGTCACTGTAATGAAAGGCGGAGATACAGGCAATGACGCCCTGATGGCGTCCTGTCTCGCTCATATGGTCGAGGCGGTCCTTTGGGACAAAGTCGATCATGACGCCGCTTTTTTTTGCTTCCCGTAATATGGATAAGACAGGGCCGTCGTGGCAGCCCTTTTGAACAAAGAGACGCTCAATCAGCTGTTCTGCGCGAAAGGCTTCCAGAACACTGTGGCGTCCTTCGATTTTAGATCCTTCTGAAGAATTTGTCATCTTTGGCTCGTGCATAATTTCCTCCCATGTTTTCTGTATTGTGATTCAGATGGTAAACTCCCGCTGTTCCATTGCATATTGCAGGAGTGCTACCGCCCTTGCGGACCTGCCGGAAAGGAACAGGTAGCCAAAAAGTGCCTCCAGTCCGGTGGCACTGCGGTAATCATGTATATCTGCGTTTTTCGCGACAGAAGATGCTTTGGCGTTTCTCCCGCGCCGGTAAGCGGATTTTTCATCCTCCGTAAGCTGGTCCATCATGGTGGCAGCGAGTTCTGCCTGTGTTTTGGCGTTGACTAAGGAGCTTGTCTTCTTATGGAGATTTTTGACAGGCCCCCCCGTGTGCTCTGTGATAAGTGTACGGATAATGATCTCAAAGACAGCGTCTCCCAGGTAAGCGAGCTTGAGGGGAGAATATGTCCGGATGTCCTTCTCCGGCATGGGGAAGGAATGATGTATTTCATATAACAGGTTTTCTGATTTGTCCATATGTCCTCGTTTCTGTTGTGAGAGGGGCTGTATCAGCCCTTTCTTTTAAACCGGCGGCGGTTTCTTTTTTTGACTTCTGTGATCTGTGCCGCTGCAGCCTCCTGTCTGGCGATCTGAAAACTGCGTATCGTCTCATCCAGCTGACGGAAACGCTGTTCATCTGCCTCTTCTTTTTCGCGAAAGAGGTAATCCAGTTCTTTATTGACATGATCCGATACATTGCTGGCAATGCCGGAAGTCAGTTCGTCCGAATTATCCCGGATGGCATCGGTCACGATCCGCCCCAGAATCTGTTTGAACTGGACCATCTTTTCCTCACTGGAGGCATGGGTGTCTGCCATGGCAGAAGCTTCTCCTGGATACTGGATCACCTGAAGGTTGTCCCGGACGGGAGCGGCAGACGGGTTACATTTAAGCTGGATTTCCTTTAATGACAGCCCTTCTTCCTTCCACTGCATGATCTGCCGGAACAGATCCATCTCTTTTGGACCATAGATACGATGGCCCATTTTGTTTCGCGGGATCTTCAGGGAGAGCTCCTCCTCCCAGTAGCGGAGTACATGCGCTTCTACATGAAGTTCTTTGGCTGCATCTGATATTATGTAATGTATCTTGTCCATACGATTACCTCCCATAGCTTGTTTTTCTCCATTATAGCATGAGAAAAATAGCGAATTGTGGGAGATAACGGGAAGTGCCGAAAAACATATGCCATATTATGGCAGCAACTGACATTATTCCCGGATGTACTCCAGATTGGCAAATTTGGTGTACTGTCCCAGCCATTTCAGTTCTACGGTACAGGTCGGACCATTACGCTGTTTGCCGATGATCACCTCGGTGACTCCTTTTTTGTTGGAGGCATCTTTTGTATAATATTCATCACGGTATAAAAACATGACAACATCCGCATCCTGCTCTATCGCACCGGATTCACGCAGGTCAGACAGGATCGGGCGCTTGTCCTCTCTTTTTTCTACTTCACGGCTGAGCTGCGACAGGGCGATGACGGGACAGTTGATCTCTCTTGCCAGTGCCTTCAGGGAACGTGAAATATCAGAGATTTCCTGCTGGCGGGAGATATTTTTGCTGCCGCTGTTCGCCGACATAAGCTGCAGATAGTCGATGATGATAAGCCCGAGCCCGCGCTCTGTTTTGAGCTTGCGGCATTTACTCCGCAGCTCATTGATGGAAATGCCCGGGGTGTCGTCGATCACGAGAGAAGATTCACCCAGGATAATGGAGCTTTCCGTGATCTTTGCCCATTCGTCATCCTCGAGAGTCCCTGTCCGGATATGCTGGGAGTCCACTTTCGAGTTCATGGAGATCAGACGTTTTGCCAGCTGTATTTTGGACATTTCAAGACTGAAGACGGCGGTGGGGATATGGTTCACCATGGCGACATATTCTGCGATATTCAGGGCAAATGCCGTTTTTCCCATAGAGGGGCGCGCCGCAATGAGGATCAGGTCAGAAGGCTGCAGTCCGGCAGTCCGGTAATCCAGATCGCGGAAACCGGTGGAAATCCCGGTGACTGATCCGGTATTCATCGCTGCACTCTGTATATTTTCCAGAGTTTCCAGGGCGATCTCATTGATGGGAGTAAACTCCTCTGACGTTGTGTGGCTGTTTACCAGATGAAAGACTTCACGTTCGGTATCTTCTATCAGCTCATCAATATCAGCAGAATCCTGGTAACATCGGTTTGTTATGTTTTCCGTAGTACGGATCAGCTTGCGCATAAATGATTTCTGCACTACAATATCAGCATAATATCTGACATTGGCAGACGTCGGAACGGATGCGATAATGCTGCTGATAAATTCGATGCTGCCGATCTCTTCTGCGACATTATCAGTCTTTAAGCGTTCTGTCAGTGTAACAAGATCCACCGGACTGCCGGCGTGGTAAAGCTCTATCATAGCAGTAAAAAGAACCCTGAAACGCGGATTATAAAAATCATCTTCATTTAATTTTTCGGAGACGAGGATCACAGCTTCCTGATCCATCAGCATAGAGCCTATGACGGACTGTTCTGCTTCCTGGCTGTTGGGCATGATCCGTTTGATGACTGCATCATCCATGACCGTGTCTTCTTCCTTTCCATAATCAAGGTTTTGTATTTCTTATCTGCCCTTCACGATTACCTTTAGCTCAGCAGTTACTTTCGGATGGAGACGGATCGGGACCATATAGGTGCCGAGATTTTTGATCGGCTCCTTCAGCTGCATTTTTTTCTTGTCGAGGTCATAGCCGAGCTGTTCTCTGGCAGCGGTGGCGATTTCCTTTGTAGAGACGGAGCCGAATACTCTGCCGCCCTCGCCTGCCTTGATCGCCAGTTCAATGGATTTCGTTCCGATCTCCTGGGCGAACTCTTTTGCCGAGGCAAGATTTTCAGCGGCGATCTTATCCGCATTCTGCTGTTTCAGTTTCAGATCATTCAGATTTTTTGATGTCGCCTCGACGCCAAGATTTTTTTTGAAAATGAAATTTCTTGCATATCCGTCGTTCACTTCGACGATCTCGTCTTTCTTTCCCAGAGATTTTACATCTTCTAATAAAATTACTTTCATTCTATGTCACCTTCTTCTTTCATTTTGATCAGGATATCTTTGATTTTATTGGCAGCTTCCTCCAGCGTGCAGTTCGTCAGCTGGGCGCCGGCACTGGAAATATGACCGCCGCCGCCGAGTTTTTCCATGACAACCTGGACATTCAGCTCATCAATGGATCTGGCGCTGATATAGATCTTGCCCTCATATGATGTCAGGACGAAGGTCGCTTTCATGCTGTTGATATCCAGCAGATCATCTGCGATCTTCGCACCTACGATCGTGGGTGAAGTACAGTTATCGGCATTGCATGGTGCGATGGCGAAGCAGTCCATAAATAGTTCCGTATTCTGGATCGCCTCAGCGCGCACTTTGTATTCCGCCATGTCAGAGCGGAACATTTTACGGATGCGGAGGATATCTGCTCCATTGCGGCGGAGAAATGCCACCGCTTCAAAGGTGCGGACACCTGGTTTATTCATAAAATTGTTTGTGTCAACCATGATGCCGGCATACAGGGCATCAGCTTCTGCTGCCTTCAGATGGATCTCGTCCCCGGCGTACTGGAGGATCTCTGCCACCATTTCACAGGAGGAAGAGGCAAAAGGTTCAACATAAGAGAGCGTTGGGTTTTCAAAAAATTCCCGGGTCTGGCGATGGTGGTCAATGACCACCAGGGAACTGACACGGGGGATGAGTTCCGGTGCATCCGTATAGGAAGGGCGGTTGACATCCACGACGATCAGAAGGACGCCTACGCCATTGCCGATAAATTCCCGCGCTTCCTCTGTGCGGACAAACAGATTTTCAGGATAGTCTTTGTTGTCTTTGAACAGCGACAGGAGTGGTGCCAGTGAGGAAGTCACCTGATTGACGACGATATGTGCCGGCTTTCCAAAAAACTGGGCAATGCGGTATATACCGATGGCACTTCCCACAGCATCCACATCCGGGATACTGTGTCCCATAATGACAACCTTGTCCGCTGCCTCGATAGATTCCCGCAGGGCATGTGCCTTGACGCGCGCCTTGACACGGGTATTCTTTTCCTGCTGGATGCTTTTGCCGCCATAGTACAGTATATTTTCCCTCGTTTTCACTACGACCTGGTCGCCGCCGCGGGCGAGGGCAAGATCAATGGCGCTCCGGGCGTATTCCTGGCGTTTGCGGAACGTGGTTCCCTGGATGCCGATCCCGATACTGATCGTGACAGTGATATCTTCTCCCTTATTGATATTGCGGATATCATCAAGGATAGAAAATTTATTCATCTGCAGCTGTGCCAGATATTTGTGCTGGAACAGAAAAATATACTTGTCCTTTTCCAGCTTGCGCATAATGGCGTCAATATTCAGCATATATTTATTGATCCGCCGGTCGATAAGCGCTGCGATCAGGGAACGGCGTACATCATCGACCATGGCGAGGGATTCGTCATAATTGTCGATATAGAGAAGACCGACGTCAAGCCGCTGGTCATAATTTTCCCGGATGTAGTGGACGATCTCTGTCTCGTCATATACAAAAATGGCGTATAAGGTGCTGCCAATCCCGATCTCTCCGGCACCGGTCCGTGTCTCTTCCGGTGCATCCTCCAGTTCAATCCGCTGGAGGACTGCTTTGTAATAGGTCTCTTCGTTGTGGAAATGCATTTCTCCATTTGTATCTGTCGATGCAGGGAAGGATTCCTCCACTAAGGCAGGTACGGCGTCGGTGATATGGTATTTTCTTTTTTTCCCCGGGGAAAATCTTTTGTGGAACTGTTTGTTTTCCCAGATACAGCGGAAATCCGGTCCGATGATCGCCACAGGGATATCAAGCTCCGATGCTACCGTATTGACTGTCACATGAAACCGCATAGAATAATCGACAAGGTCATGCAGCAGGGCGCCCCGTTTAAAATAGTACAGGAGCACCGCTATGATCAGATAAATGGCGACGTAAGCAGACATAATAAGAGCCGCTTTCAGGCTGATCAGATAGATCTGTAAGTTCATAAGGATCAGGAGGATCCCCAGCAGTAAGGGCCATCGAAGATAAGAGCGCAGGGTTCCCCTGATTTTGTTATTGGACACTTTCACACCTCCCCCACAAATAAGTTCCTGGTGGGTAAAATACCCGAGAATATTATTATAGCACGGATTTCAAAGCTTTACAAATGCAAATGTTGAAATTCTGTACGGAATCGTGTATGATAAGAACATAATCAGTAAGGAGTGGTGGTATGAAGTGTAAAAAATGCGGGACTGAGTTGCGGAGTGACGATGAATTCTGCTATCGCTGTGGACAGCGGACGACGGTATTCCAGCGGCTTTTTGCCAGCCGCGCGATCGTAGGGAGTACGATCGCCATTGTGATCGTGGCGGCTGCGGCCGTTCTGACATGGATGATCGTCTCGGGAAGACTGGATCTTTCCTCCCTGGGAAAGCGGAATGCGGACAAGCCGGGGACGGAGAATGTGACGGCAGGAGGGAATACGCCTCGGGAGGATAAGGGGGCGGGGGATCAGCAGCCGGCGGCGACAGCAGAGCCGGTATCCGAACCGACATCTGAGCCGGAACCGACGCCGGAACCAACACCGGAGATAACATATCCGGTGGATGTGACAAAGGATATGAAAACAGAAATGAAGGAGCTGTCGACGAGGATACGGCCGTTTCTTGCTTTTTGTGCCTCGTATTACGAGAGAGGGAGACATGCGTTTAAGTGGGATGATATGTCCGCTTCGACCATGGCACTGTATAATCTGCAGTATCTGGATAAGACAGTGAAATACGGGACGCCGATAGACACCATCATGAAGAAGACGAAAAAGGAGGTAAAGAACCTCTTTGGCAAAAATGCAAAGTGCAGGTTTACCTACAGTGGCAGGTTCCCGGACTATGTGTTTGTGAAAACGGGAAATACCATGGTGTACAATGTGACACGCATCACCGGGAAAACGTACAGTATGAAGACCGATAAGGTCATTGAGTACAAAGAGGGCAAATACCGGCTGATCGTCAGTGCGGGACTTGTTTCGGAACGCAATAAGAAAGACAAAGGATATTTCCAGAAGTATACGGTCTATGTGGAAAAGGATGAGAGTGCCAAATATGGATTTGTCATCAAAAAGATCGCCCTTTATAAGAAAAAAGACGGGAAAACAGCCTGAATAAAAAAAGCGTTGTGATAATCCGGCGCTTTCTTTCAAACAAATTGAAAAAAGCCCTGCCGCAGATGCGACAGGGCTTTGGAGTTATACGGATTAATCTACTGTGTAGGGCATCAGGGCAACGTGGCGGGCACGTTTGATCGCTACAGTGAGGGCTCTCTGATGTTTTGCACAGGTACCGGTAATCCTTCTTGGAAGAATCTTACCGCGCTCGGACATATACCGTTTCAGTTTATTGATGTCCTTGTAGTCGATATAATCATGCTCTTTGTCAGAGCAGAATGCACATACTTTTTTTCTTCTGCGGGGTCCTCTCCTCCTCATGGGAGAATCGCCTCTTTCCTTATTGTAAGCCATCTTGCTAACCTCCTTATAAAATCCTGCTGCCAGTCTGACGTTCTCGGTCAGGCTGTCTAGTTGAATGGCAGTCCATCCTCGATCCCATCCGGAATATTCATGAAGTCATCGTTTGCCGCTGCATTCGGCTGTGGTGCACCACCGCCTGGATTACCAGAAGCACCGGATGCTGCATGGGCATCTGCGGTACTCTTTCGCTCAGCAAACTCAACCTCTTCTGCGATGATCTGAACACTATAGACTTTTTCACCATTTTTATTGGTGTAATTGTCATTCTGTACACGTCCGGTCAGGAGCATACGGGAACCCTGTTTGAAATATCTTTCAACGAATTCCGCCTGTTTGCCGAATGCAGTACAGTTGAAGAAATCGGTGTCAGTATCACCCTGACGGGAAAAACGACGGTTGACTGCGATACTAAAACGAGCAATCGCTAATGAGTTTTCGCCCTGACTATAACGGATCTCAGGGTCGCGGGTAAGATTACCCATCAAAATTACCTTATTCATGGAAGACTCCTCCTTGTCTTATGCCTCCTGTCTCACGCATAAGTATCTGAGCACGTTGTCCATAATGCGAAGTCTTTGTTCCAGTTCACCCGGCATATCCGGCTCGGCGTCGAACTGAATAAAGTAATAAAAGCCTTCACTCATCTTCTGAATTTCATAAGCAAGCTTCTTCTTGCCCCATTCATCGACGTTTGTAATGGTTCCGCCAAAAGCAGTGATATACTCTTTTGCTTTTTCGACGGTGGCATTTCTTACTTCGTCCTCAACTTTTGCACTAACAACTAAAGCTAATTCATACTTATTCATAGTTGCCTGCACCTCCTTTTGGTCTCTGGCTCCTTCCCAGGATATCGGAATATCGGGAAAGAACAAGGAAAATGATTTTTACATCACGGAAATACAGTATAGCACGGACAAATGGGAAATGCAAGGAAAATTCTATAAAAAACCGCGAAATCCTTTTTCCACCGTCTTCCGCGGAACCAAGACCTGGCGTCCGCAGCCCAGGCATTTGAGACGGAAATCCATACCTGTTCGCAGGATCTCCCACTGGTTTTCTCCGCACGGATGCGGCTTCTTCATTTTAATATGCTGTCCGACTGAAAAATCCATCGAATCCCTCCTTTTATATATGAGTATACGTCTGCCGGCAGATTTTTGCAATGAATATTGCGGCGGATATCGCCCCCGGTTTCTGTCCAGTATAGAAATATCGTTGCGATATTGGTCAAAATAGGGTAGAATAAAAAAAGAGAGATAATCTGCAGTGAAGAAAGGAGCAGGAATATGAGACGAGTAGCTTTTTTGACCAGCGGCGGTGACTGCCAGGCGTTGAATGCCACGATGCGCGGTGTGGCAAAGACTTTGTACAATGCGGATCCTGACACAGAGATCATAGGTATTCTGGAAGGATACAAGGGACTGATGTATGAAAAATATGTCAAGATGAAGCCTTCGGATTTTTCCGGCATACTGACAGAAGGCGGGACGATCCTTGGTTCTTCCCGGCAGCCGTTTAAGAACATGAGAAAACCGGATGAAAATGGCATGGACAAGGTTCTTGCCATGGTAAATACCTATCACAAGCTGAAGCTGGACTGCCTGGTGATCCTGGGCGGAAACGGCACCCAGAAATCGGCAAATATGCTGCGGGAAGAGGGACTGAATGTCGTGGGTCTTCCCAAGACTATAGATAATGATATCTGGGGCTCCGATATGACATTTGGTTTTCAGAGTGCGGTAGATATCGCCACCACAGCCATTGACTGCATCCACACGACCGCTTATTCCCACGGACGTGTTTTCATCGTGGAGGTCATGGGACATAAGGTGGGATGGCTGACGCTTCATGCCGGTATCGCAGGCGGGGCGGACGTCATACTGATTCCGGAGATCCCCTATGATATCGACGCCGTCGTGGAAGCGATCCAGAAGAGAACAGATGCAGGGAAGCGTTTTTCGATCCTTGCCGTGGCGGAGGGAGCGATTTCAAAGGAGGACGCAGAATTATCAAAAAAGGAACTCAAAGCGAAACTGAAAAATAATCCGTATCCAAGTGTTTCCTATAAGATTGGTGCCGAGATCGAGGAGCGTACCGGTCAGGAGATCCGTATCACTGTTCCGGGGCATACTCAGCGGGGAGGCAGCCCGTGCGCCTATGACCGTGTGATTTCCAGCCGGCTCGGTGCGGCGGCAGCCCATCTGATCCTGGAAGAAAAATACGGATATATGGTTGGATTTAAAAATGACGAGATCGTGCCGGTCCCGCTGGAGGAAGTGGCAGGAAAACTAAAAATGGTGGATCCGGAATCTTCTATTATAAAAGAGGCAAAGGGTCTCGGCATTAGTTTTGGAGTGAAGGAATAAGAATATGTCATATCAGGCATTATATAGAAAATACCGGCCCAGGGATTTTTCGGGTGTAAAGGGGCAGGAACATATCGTCACGACCCTGATGAACCAGATCCAGGCAGACCGGATCGGGCATGCTTATCTGTTCTGCGGCACCCGGGGAACCGGAAAGACCACGGTGGCGAAGATCTTTGCCAGGGCAGTGAACTGTGAGAACCCGGGACCGGATGGCCCCTGCGGCGAGTGCGCCATGTGCAGGGCGATCGGGCAGCAGACTTCCATGAATGTTGTGGAGATTGATGCGGCTTCTAACAATGGTGTGGACGATATCCGGCAGGTGATCGAAGAGGTACAGTATTCCCCGGCGGAGGGACGTTTTAAGGTATATATTATCGATGAGGTGCACATGCTCTCTGTCAGCGCTTTCAATGCCCTGTTAAAGACATTGGAAGAACCGCCTTCGTATCTGATCTTTATCCTGGCAACGACGGAGGCACACAAGATCCCGCTTACGATACTGTCCCGCTGCCAGCGTTATGATTTTAAGAGGATCCGCGTGGAGACGATAGCCGGGCGGCTCAGGGAGCTTCTGGACCAGGAACAGATCGAGGCAGAAGAGCGGGCGCTGACCTATATCGCCAGACAGGCAGACGGAGCCCTGAGGGACGGACTGAGCCTTCTGGAGCAGTGTATCTCCTTTTATTTCGGACAAAAGCTGACCTACGAAAATGTGCTGAAGGTTCTGGGTGCGGTGGATCAGACTGTGTATCATGAACTGATGGAGGCATTGGTCCGCAACCAGGTGGAACATATGCTGGATGTCGTCGGCAGAATGGTAGAGCAGGGAAAGGATCTGACGCAGTTTGTCAATGAATTTGTCTGGTACCTGCGCAATCTTCTTATCGTGAAAACAGCGGAAGAGGTGGGTCAGCTGGTGGATATGTCCGAGGAAAATCTTCGGGAGATGGAGCGCTGTGCCGGAGAGATCGAGCTGGAAATGGTGTTCCGCTATATTCGTGTGCTGTCGGAGCTGGCAAACGAAATGAAGTATGGAAATAATAAGCGGGTCATGCTGGAGGTGGCGATGATCCGGCTCTGCCGTCCGCAGATGGAGAAAGATTATGAATCTCTGGTAAATCGCCTTCATAATCTGGAACAGCTGGGAGAGGAACTGCAGGAGACCATGGCGTCCGGCAATTTTGCTGTGACAGCCGCAGGGCAGAAAACGAACAGCAGTGAAGCGGCGCCGCCGAAAAAGGAAATCCGCCCGGAGGCCCTGCCGGACGATGTCAAAGATGTGGTGGCAAACTGGAAGCAGATCCTGGGCAGGATCAGTGCTGTGGCGCGGACGATGCTGGAGGATGTGAGGCTTTCGGTTTCGGATACAGGGATGCTGATCCTGGCATTTTCCCAGGGGACGACGGCAGAGTATTTCAAAAAAGAAGAAAACCAGCAGGAACTGATCGAGGCAGCAGCACAGCTCACCGGAAAAGAGGTAAAGCTGGAAGTCCGTTTTGTGGAGAGCCGTCGTGAATTAAACACACTGCCGGAGCTGCGGAGTATGATAAAGAATGTAGAGATTGAAATATTGGATTAAAACAGTGAATTGGAGGAATCGTATGGCTAAGCGTGGAGGTTTTCAGGGCGGTATGCCGGGAAACATGAACAATCTGATGAAGCAGGCGCAGCGGATGCAGCGCCAGATGGAAGAGACACAGAAGGAAATGGAAGAAAAGGAATATGAGGCAACGGCAGGGGGCGGTGCTGTAACAGTGAAGGTTTCCGGGAAAAAGGAAGTGCTTTCTGTAAAACTGTCGGAAGAAGTTGTGGATCCGGATGATATTGAAATGCTGGAGGATCTGATCATGGCGGCGACCAACGAGGCGCTGCGCAAGCTGGAAGAAGACAGCGCCAAATCAATGGAGGCATTGACGGGCGGTCTGAACCTGGGCGGAGGATTCCCGTTCTGATGAATTACTACAGTGAATCGATCAATAATCTGATAGAGGAACTGGCGGGGCTTCCCAATATCGGACCCAAATCGGCGCAGAGGCTTGCCTTTCATATATTGAATCTGCCGGAAAAGAGAGTAGAGCATCTGGCAGACAGCATCCTGACCGCGCGAAAGAAAATACGCCTGTGCCAGAGATGCTTCAATCTGTCTGACCAGGAGGTCTGTCCGGTCTGCAGTGATCCTAAAAGGAATTCCTCTACCATTATGGTGGTGGAGGAACCCAGTGATCTTGCCGCATACGAGAAGACCGGACAATACCGGGGGCTTTACCATGTCCTTCACGGAGCGGTAAATCCGATGGTGGGCGTCCAGCCGGATGATCTGAAATTGAAAGAACTGATGCAGCGCCTCCAGAAAGAGGAGGTCAGTGAGGTTATCATCGCTACCAACTCGACCGTGGAGGGGGAGGCGACAGCTCTCTGGATCAGCAAATATGTCAAACAGGCCGGGATCCGTGTAACGCGGATCGCCAGCGGCGTGCCAGTGGGAGGCGCTTTGGAATTTATCGATGAGATGACACTATTCCGCGCGCTGGAGGGCAGGACGGAGCTGTGACGACCGTGAGGCAAGGCAGCGGTACAATCCCATGGAGATAAATTCGGCGAGCTGCATGACGAGATTCAGATGAGTGGTCTGGAGCAGGATCTGTCCGCCGAATCCGGACAGATTGACGATACCGGTGATGCAGATGTCGCCGATCGCCGGAAGGTTTTTGTCGACTCCCACTCCGGGGGACAGCGCACCCTCGCCCAGCGTGATATATCCGACATGCTCCATGACGCCCAGGGAAGCATCCACGGCGATGACCAGTGCGTCTGGGTGGTATAACTGAATAAAGCGGATCGTGGCTTCCAGATTTTTGGCGTGGATGGGTTTTTCCAGTGTGCCATAGAGATGGAAGCCGTTTTTCTTCATATATCTTTCATGGGGTTTCAATTTATGTCCTACGATGGGACCCAGGCAATCACCGGTCGCACGGTCAGAGCCGATACATACAATAACAGTCTCCCGCTGGGAACAGCAATGTTTCTGGAGGAGATCCCGGAGGGAGTGGGTAAAGCGGAGGAGCGACTGACGCTCGCCAGGATTAAAATACTGTATCATAATGAATTCTGCCTTTCTATTCATAGAATTATAGGAAAAGTATTCTCACATTTTGACTAAATTAACCATTAAATATTAGAATAATTTGAGAAAATTTAATCCGGGTAATCATATCGACAAAAACTGCAAAAATGTCATGATATGATGGGGACAATATGAATGAACAGGAGGCATTGGTATGCAGTGGAACAGACCAAAAAGTGTACGACAGATCGGGGATGTCCCGGGACGTGACAGGATATACATAGAGGACTATGTAGTCCGTTTTGCAAAAGAACTGGCAGGACAGGGCAGAGGACTGGAAAAAGCGGCCGTACTTTTGGGGAATACATTTCTGAATAAGGAAGAAAAGATATACCAGATTTCCGGGATTGTAGAGATCCCAGGGTTTGCAGACCGCGGTGCACCGGCTCTGCAGCAGAATATATGGGACCGGATTTATACGGAGATCAAGGAAAACTTCACAGATCTTGAAATCGTGGGATGGTTTTTTTCCTGCAGGGGTTTTCCGGCAAAGCAGGCGCCGCAGCTGCTGGAGATCCATAAGCAGAATTTCCAGCACAGAGATAAGGTGTTATACATATATGAAGAAAATGAAAAAGAGGACGGATTCTTTTTGTACCGCAACGGACGGTTTGAGAGCCAGAAGGGATATTACATTTATTATGAAAAGAATCCGGAGATGCTTGCCTATATGGAGCATGAGAACAACCGCCGTGTCCATATTGTTGAGCAGGAGGATGACCGGGTAGTGCGGAATATCCGGGGCATCATGGAAGAGAAGGAGCAGCTGAGGGAAAAGACCAGGAAGAGACAGGGCAGGGAGAGTCGTCTGGGATACAGCCTGGGGAGTATGGTGGCGCTGATCGCCCTGGTGATCGGCGTGGCGACGTTTCGGAATCAGAATGCGCTGAATCAGGTAAAACGGCAGGTAGAGCATCTGCAGCAGATGGCGCTGGGCGAGCAGAAAAAACAGCAGACGGTGATCGAGACGATGGGATCCGGTCTTACGAAAGCGACTGCAACCCCGGCGGCGGCAAGTGCCGCGGCTGCTGCTGGGAAAGCAGAAGCGGGAAAAGCGCAGGACGCAGGACAAACTCCGGTTGCCAAATAATTCTTTCCTGTGGTATACTATAAAATGTGTTTTCTGATAAATGAGGGAGAGACAAAAGAGGTGGTAGCAGTGGTGGAACAGTTTTATCGTTCGGGAAGGGAAGCTGGACTGGAAAATTCAAAAAGGAACCGTCATATATTTTTTGTAGTGGCAGGGATCGTGGTCGTTGGCATCGGCATATTGATGGTATTGTCGTATTATTTCAGTAACCGCTGTTATAATGATTACCGGGTACAGAATAAACTGGACCGCAGTGACAGCCACAATGTCAGATATCTGTATTTTAACGGAGATCTGCTTAAGTGCAGCCGGAGCGGTATCAGCATCATGGATAATACCGGAAAGAGCCTGCAAAACGGAGGCTTTGAGATGAGCCAGCCCCAGGTGGATATGGCGGGAGAATATGTGGTGGCAGCGGATGTGACAGGCAAACAGTTTTATGTCTGTAATGGCAGGGATGAGGGAAGGACGATCGAGACGGCACTGCCTGTTGTACGGGCGAAGATATCCCGGCGTGGTCTGGTAGCGGTAATGGTACAGGATGCCGATTCCAATGTGCTTGGACTCTATGATCCTTATAATACGGCAGAAAAGCTGCTGGTTGAGATACCGACAAATGTCAGTGATGAGGGATATCCGCTGGACTTTGATATTTCACCGGACGGACAGAGCATTGTGGTCTCCTATATGGCAGTCAATGGCAGTGCGGTAGAAAATAAAGTGAATTTTTATAATTTTACGGAAGTCGGACAGGACAAAAATACACTGGTGGGCGGAAAGACCTTTGAGGACAGTATGGTCGGACGGATCGAGTTTGTCGGGGAAGATGAAGTGGCGGTGTTCCATGAAAAGGGCGTGACGCTTTTTGAACATATGAAGCAGCCGGAGGTTGTAGCGGAGCTGAAATCAGAAGAAGCGATCCGCAGTGTGGCATACAGTGAGGATTATATCGCTGTGGTGACGGGAGAAGCGGAGACCGGGCAGCAGACATTTTCTCTCTATAATTTACGGGGCAAAAAGAGGATGGAGAAGAAACTTTCTTATGCATTTACTGATATGAAGATTTATGGAGAAGAGATATTTTTTCTCTCGAATCACAGCTGTCATATCCTGCGTGCGAATGGGCGTGAAAAGTTTGCCCATGAATTTGAAGACGGGATCGAGGATCTCTTTCCCACAAAGAATGGCAGCATATATACATTGGTCAAAACAGATACGATACAGAAGATCGCACTGGCATCATCCTGATATTGCTGGTGCAGCGAGGAGGAATCGATATGGAAGTGAGGATTGCCGAACTGACAGCGTTTGCCATAGTGCTGCTCAGTGTCATACAGGGAGCATACAAGGGTCTGCTCCTTAAGGTATATTCGCTAGTGCGGCTGATCCTGCTGCTGGTGGTGACGCTGGTTCTGACTCCTGTGCTCCTGCCCCTGATCCCGCAGGACATTTCAGCGGGGGGCGGGGCCGCGTTTGCAGCAGCACTGATCCTGACTGCCATTGTCCTGCATATCGTGGCGCGTCTGCTGAAGATCGTCGACCATATCCCGGTAGTTAATACGATCAACCGGCTGGGCGGCGCAGCGCTGGGACTGGTCGTGGGAATACTGGTCGTCTGGCTCCTTCTCGTGCTGGTCGGCGCGCTGCAGGAAATAGAATGGTGCAGGCAGGTGTCGGGATACATCCGCCAGAGCCCGGTTCTGTCGCAGCTGCAGCAGATCGATCCCCTTAAATTTTTCTTGACAAACTAAAATCCGCACGATATAATGATTTAGCATGTGTTCGTGTGGATTTTTTGCGCTCTTTTTGGGCATATTCCAGATGATGCATACAAATTCAAAAACAGGAGGTGAAAATTAATGCCAACTTTTAACCAATTAGTAAAGCAGGGAAGAAAATCAGTTGCTAAGAAGTCAAATTCTCCAGCGCTGCAGTCATCCTACAATTCTCTGAAGAAGAAACCTGTCAATGCAAGTTCTCCTCAGAAACGTGGTGTATGTACTGTTGTTCGTACTGCTACACCGAAGAAGCCTAACTCAGCACTTCGTAAGATTGCCAGAGTTCGTCTGTCTAACGGAATTGAGGTAACAAGTTATATTCCGGGCGAAGGTCACAACCTTCAGGAGCATAGCGTGGTTATGATCCGTGGTGGACGTGTTAAGGATCTTCCGGGTACCAGATATCACATTATCCGTGGAACTCTGGATACAGCAGGTGTTGCGAACAGAAAGCAGGCCCGTTCCAAGTATGGTGCCAAGAGACCGAAAGCAGGTAAGTAGTCCCGCAGAAAGCGCGATGCTCATGGTTAAAAAAGTACCGGATTAATTTTTGCATCTTTATTATAACAGGCAGCATGCTGCTGCCGCTGATAGAATTGAGCAAGATTTAAACTGGTGCGGACACAAGTAGTGAGTACCTGTGAATTAATTATTATTAAGGAGGGAAGTAACGTGCCACGTAAAGGACATATTCAGAAAAGAGACGTTCTGGCTGACCCGGTTTATAAGAGTAAGGTTGTTACCAAGCTGGTAAATAACATTATGCTGGACGGCAAAAAGGGCGTTGCCCAGAGAATCGTATACGGAGCATTTGAGACGGTTGCCGAAAAGACCGGCAAGGATGCCCTGGAAGTATTTGATGAGGCTTTGAACAATGTTATGCCTGAACTTGAGGTAAAGGCAAGACGTATCGGCGGTTCCACGTATCAGGTTCCGATCGAGGTACGTCCGGATCGCAGACAGGCTCTGGCTCTTCGCTGGCTGGTTACATTTTCACGTAACCGCGGTGAGAAGACAATGAAAGAGAGACTGGCGAACGAGATCATGGATGCAGCCAATAATACGGGAGCATCTGTGAAGAGGAAAGAAGATATGCACAAGATGGCAGAGTCAAATAAAGCGTTTGCGCACTACCGCTGGTAAAAGAAGCGATTCTGTAAACAAACGCTTCAGCGTTTGCTCATTACCGCTGGTAAAAAACGGTGACTGAGAAGCGCACCGTTCAAAGTCTGCCGGAGGCAGACTTTCTCTGCAAAAGTTGAGTTTATTTTGTGCATTTAGTTTGAAAAGGAGGAACTAGCCTTGGCTGGAAGAGAATATCCACTTGAGCGTACCAGAAATATTGGTATTATGGCTCATATTGATGCCGGGAAGACGACGCTGACTGAGCGTATTCTGTACTATACCGGTGTCAATTATAAAATTGGTGATACTCATGAAGGTACTGCTACCATGGACTGGATGGAACAGGAACAGGAGAGAGGTATCACGATCACTTCAGCTGCTACCACCTGTCACTGGACACTGGAGGATCACCATAAGGCAAAACAGGGTGCATTGGAGCATCGTATCAATATCATCGACACGCCGGGACACGTCGACTTTACTGTTGAGGTAGAGCGTTCACTTCGTGTACTGGACGGAGCTGTCGGTGTGTTTGATGCAAAAGCAGGTGTTGAGCCGCAGTCAGAGAATGTATGGCGTCAGGCTGACACATATAATGTACCGCGTATGGCATTCATCAACAAAATGGATAAGATGGGTGCAGACTTTTTCTATTCGGTACAGACGATCATCGACCGTCTGGGCAAGAATGCAATTCCAGTACAGATACCGATCGGAAAAGAAGACAGCTTCATCGGACTGATCGATCTGTTTGAGATGGAAGCTTACTATTATAAAGATGATAAAGGGGAAGACATCGAGATCACAGCGATTCCGGATGACCTGAAGGAACAGGCGGAGGAGTGGCACAACAATCTGGTTGAGAAGATCTGCGAACTGGATGACGATCTTCTGGAGCAGTATCTGGAAGGGGAAGAGCCTTCGGTTGATGATCTGAAGAAGGCGCTCCGCAAAGGCACGATTTCCTGTGACGCCGTTCCGGTATACTGTGGATCTGCTTACAAAAACAAAGGTGTACAGAAGATGTTAGACGGTGTCATCGAGTATATGCCGGCGCCGACTGATATTCCGGATATCACGGGTACGGATGATGAGGGCAATGAAGTTGTTCGTCATTCTTCGGATGACGAGCCGTTCTCCGCTCTGGCATTTAAGATCATGACTGACCCGTTCGTTGGTAAGCTTGCTTTCTTCCGTGTGTATTCCGGTACTGTGAACTCTGGTTCTTATGTGCTGAATGCGACAAAAGGTAAGAAAGAGCGTGTGGGACGTATCCTGCAGATGCACGCCAACAAACGTAGTGAGCTGGATAAGGTGTATTCCGGTGATATCGCAGCAGCAGTTGGTTTCAAACTGACTACGACAGGTGATACGATCTGTGATGAGCAGCATCCGGTTATCCTTGAGTCCATGGAATTTCCGGAACCGGTTATCGAGCTTGCGATCGAGCCGAAGACGAAGAACGACCAGGGCAAGATGGGTGAGGCACTTTCCAAACTGGCAGAAGAGGACCCAACCTTCCGTGCCCACACAAATCAGGAAACAGGTCAGACGATCATCGCTGGTATGGGCGAGCTGCATCTGGAAGTTATCGTTGACCGTCTTCTCCGTGAGTTCAATGTGGAGGCAAACGTAGGTGCTCCCCAGGTTGCTTACAAAGAAACATTTACGAAAGAAGTGGAAGTGGATTCCAAGTATGCAAAGCAGTCCGGTGGACGTGGTCAGTATGGTCACTGCCGCGTACGATTCACTCCGATCGATCCGAATGGAGAGGTGACATACGAGTTTGAATCCACCGTAGTCGGCGGTGCGATTCCGAAGGAATATATCCCGGCGGTAGACAAAGGGATCCAGGACGCTTCGCAGTCCGGTATCCTTGCCGGCTTCCCTGTACTGGGTATTCATGCGAACTGCTATGACGGTTCCTATCATGAAGTCGATTCCAGTGAGATGGCATTCCAGATCTCTGGTTCCATGGCGTTCAAAGAGGCGATGCAGAAGGGCGATGCCGTACTGCTTGAGCCAATCATGAAGGTTGAGGTAACGATGCCTGAGGAATACATGGGTGACGTGATCGGAAGCCTGAATGCAAAACGTGGACAGATCGAGGGTATGGATGATCTGGGCGGCGGCAAAATCGTAAGGGCATTTGTTCCGCTTGCTGAGATGTTTGGTTATTCCACAGAACTCCGTTCTGCTACCCAGGGACGTGGTAACTATTCCATGTTCTTTGAGAGATATGAGAAGTGTCCGAAGAATGTTCAGGAAAAAGTCCTGAGTGAGAAAAACGGACGCTGATCCGTTGTGAAACCGTAAAACAAATCTTTTGAAAAGAGGGCTTGCTTTTTTAGCAGGATTCCCCTATAATAAGGCTATATATGGAAAAGATTTCTAAATTTATATTAAAAAATGTTAGGAGGACGTTTAGAAATGGCTAAGGAAAAGTATGTAAGAAGTAAACCGCATTGTAACATTGGTACCATTGGTCATGTCGATCATGGTAAAACAACTCTGACAGCTGCTATCACAAAGGTACTGGCTGAGAGAGTATCCGGAAACGAAGCTACTGATTTTGAAAATATTGATAAGGCTCCAGAAGAGAGAGAGCGTGGTATTACAATCTCTACAGCACACGTTGAGTATGAGACAGAGAACAGACACTATGCACACGTTGACTGCCCGGGACATGCTGACTACGTTAAGAACATGATCACTGGTGCAGCACAGATGGACGGCGCTATCCTTGTAGTAGCTGCTACAGATGGTGTTATGGCTCAGACAAAAGAGCACATCCTTCTGTCCCGTCAGGTAGGCGTACCTTATATCGTTGTATTCCTGAACAAATGTGACATGGTAGACGACGAAGAGCTGATCGAACTGGTAGAGATGGAAGTTACCGAGCAGCTGGAAGAGTATGAGTTCACTGACTGCCCGATCATCAAGGGTTCCGCTCTTGGCGCTCTGGAAGATCCGAACAGCAAATGGGGCGATGCGATCATGGAGCTGATGAGCACCATCGACGAGTATATCCCGGATCCGCAGCGTGATACAGATAAGCCATTCGTTATGCCTGTAGAGGACGTATTCTCTATTACAGGCCGTGGTACCGTTGCTACCGGACGTGTAGAGGCTGGTACACTTCATCTGAATGACGAAGTAGAGATCGTTGGTATCAAAGAAGAGACAAAGAAGACGGTTGTAACCGGTATCGAGATGTTCCACAAAGAGCTGGATGAGGCTCAGGCTGGTGACAACGCTGGTGTACTTCTTCGTGGTGTCCAGAAGACCGAGATTGAAAGAGGACAGGTTCTTTCCAAACCGGGTTCACTGACCTGCCACACCAAGTTTACTGCTCAGGTATACGTTCTGACAAAGGACGAGGGTGGACGTCATACTCCATTCTTCAACAACTACCGTCCGCAGTTCTACTTCCGTACAACTGACGTAACAGGTGTTGTTCAGCTTCCGGAAGGAACAGAGATGTGCATGCCTGGTGATAACGTAGAGATGACGATCGAACTGATTCACCCGATCGCTATGGATCAGGGTCTGACATTCGCTATCCGTGAGGGTGGTCGTACAGTAGGTTCAGGCCGTGTGGCTACGATTATTGAGTAATTAGAAAAAAGCTAGAATTTATAAGGACTTCGAGTGTATTGCTTGAAGTCCTTATTCTAACTAATCTCTGAAAATGTATTGGTATGATAACAGTATGATAACAAATCTGCTAATATTACCAAGCGGAAATATTAAATACTATAAAAAACAAGTTAATATTTTGCTCAATAAAATCAAAAAAGGGAGGAATTAAAGTATGGCATTTTCAAAAGAGATAATTGACAAAGCATGGGAGCGATCAGGAGGTTATTGCGAATGTGAGCGTAAATCTTGTGGGCATACTGGTCGTTGTAACAAGCAATTAGTATATGCAAACCATAAAGAAGGAGAGAGAGGAGCTTGGGAAGCTCATCATAAAAAAGCAGTCAAAGATGGGGGAGAAGATACGCTGTCCAATTGTCAAATTCTTTGTCTAGATTGTCACAAAAAAACTTCTTCGTATGGTGATCATCAGTAAAAATTGCAAATTGCTGAATCGTAGCTGAGTGATTATTAATATGCTCTTTTTTAGATATGTGCTTTTTGATTCTTATGTTTATACTAAAAGGGAGCATATAGTTTTATAACAAAATTTTGACAAAGGATTAAAAAGGATTTTCTATCTACACCACATGAAGACGATTTTGATTGCGTGAATAGTTTAGACGGTACACATGGTATTATAGGTGTTTTCAAGGATTGGGTGGAAAATAATTGAGGGTGGAATGAAATTTTGAATATAGAATCGGGAAGGAGAGAGAAAAGCGTTCAAAGATTAATTCATCTAAGTGCAAAGTATTATGTTGAATGCCATAATCTTGATTTGAGTTGTGAGGCAAATGAGGGTCCGGGACCAGTTGATTTTAAAATTAGTCGTGGGAACGATTAGACAATAGTAGAGCTTAAATTTAGTTCAAATTCTGATTATCTGCATGGTTATGAGGAGCAGATTGAACGATATGCAAAAGCTGAAAAGACAGATAGTATGGTTTATGTTCTTGTGGATACGGGCAATCCTATTAGAGTAAAGAAATTGATTACATTATAAGAGGAAAGTATCAATGTCGGGAAGAAAGTGCCAGAGGTAATTATAATTGATTCTACTAAACAGGTGTCTGCAAGTAAACAAAATTAGATAAGATTATTCAATAAAATCTTAACGCAAATGGTGGATCAACGAATTGATAGAGGAAAACAAAGTATGATTGGGTATAGCATTTTAATGGGAAGTATCCGCAGTTAAGAGAATAATATTACTTGTAATTAATTAAGATTTCATAAGAATGAAAATAGATGTTGTGCAACATAGGTATTACCGTGAAAATGATATAGAAGAATTTAAATGTAAGGTGAGGCAGGAGTGCTTTCTGAAGGTTACAGAAGATTGGAGGCATTGAATGATTGAATTTATTCAACAATATTTATCATCA
>CAJUDA010000031.1 GCA_910584875.1 uncultured Eubacterium sp. | reverse complement strand
GGCAGATTTGCAAAGGAAGAAAACGATGATTTTTCGGGAAGTGGTACAAGGACGGGCGTATGGGAGATACCCGTCTCCCAGCGGCTTGTTAAGCGGTTGCCCTGTCAGACGGTGGGTTCAGGTAGCCAAAAGTGGAGGACTATGCTATACTTTTACTGAAAAGAAGGTATCTTCACGTATTGCGGAGATTCTTTAGGACAAATGATTATAAAATTAAAATATCAAGCAAAGATAAAAATAAAAGAGATTGATGATTTTAAATAAAATGATATAATGGGAACAGGATAAAAACAAATCATTAAGTGGAGTGTGTATATGGAGAAAAATGAAGTTCTCATTTATATAACTGAAGATGGAACTGTTAAATTAGAGGTTACAATGGAGGCGGAGACAGTATGGCTGAATTTAAATCAGCTGTGCGAGTTGTTTCAGCGTGACAAATCTGTTATATCAAGACATATTAAGAATATATATACGGAAGGTGAATTGGAGGAGAGTTCAACTGTTGCATTTTTTGCAACAGTTCAAAATGAAGGTGGAAGAAGTATTGAAAGAAAAATAGCTTATTACAATTTGGATGTGATTATTTCTGTGGGCTATCGTGTAAAATCTCTCCGTGGTACGCAGTTCCGAAAATGGGCGTTGAAAGTCTTGAAAGAATATATGATAAAAGGTTTTGCACTGGATGATGATAGATTAAAAAATCTTGGTGGTGGTAATTACTTTGAAGAATTGTTAGCACGAATCAGAAGTATTCGTGCAAGTGAAAAAGTATTTTGGAGAAAAGTTTTGGATATCTATGCTACCAGTATAGATTATGACCCAAAATCAGAAATTTCCGTGCAGTTTTTTAAACAGGTACAGAATAAGATGCATTGGGCTGCGCATCGACATACTGCAGCGGAAGTGATTTATGAGAGAGCTGATAGTGAAAAAGAATTTATGGGACTGACAAGCTGGCGTGGAGAATTTCCAGAAAGAACAGATGCAGAAATTGCGAAAAACTATTTAAGTAGAGAAGAACTTGAGATATTGGACAGGCTTGTTTCTGCTTATCTTGATATTGCAGAACTGCGGGCAATGAACCGTGAACCCATGTATATGAAAGATTGGCTTGAAACAATAGATGATTACTTAAAAATGACAAGACGAGATATTTTAACACACAAAGGAAAGGTATCACACAGACAGGCACTGGAGAAAGCGCATAAAGAATATGAAAAGTATTCAGAGAAAGCAAAGCAGTATTTATCATCAGTAGAAAAGCATTATCTGGAAGCTGTTTCCACCCTGGAAGGAATTGAAAAGAAACAGGAGTAGTTTATATAATAAGTTTTCCTATAAAAAGTGAATGGATTTCCTGTTTTGAATCGTATTATAAGTGAAGGTGAAAATACCTATCCATATTTAAAGGAGGAAACAGATATGAGAAAGAAGATATTGGCAGGTGTTTTGATAGCCGCTTTGCTCGTGCCCGCAGGAACAACAGGTGTGCTTACGGCTTCCGCCCGGTGCGGAAATGGAGGAAACGGATGCGGCAGGTATTATGTCGACAATGACAGGGATGGTATCTGTGATAATTACGGCAGTGGAAGATGCGCCGGCAGAGGGAACGGAGGAAACGGATGCGGTAGATATTTTGTGGATGAAGACGGGGACGGCATATGCGATAATTATGCGGATGGGAGAGCACCCCGCTCCGGAGCCAGCCAGGAAAAAAAGAGTAAAAATCAGTCGCTGAAGACGAAGGTTTCTATAAAAAAGGGCAGGAAATACCGTGTCAAAGTGGCAAAAAGTACGAAAGGACTTACCTATAAGACCAGTAACCGCAAGGTTGCGACGGTTTCGAAAAAAGGTGTGGTCAAGGCAAGAAAAAAAGGAAAATGCACAGTATACGCTTATGTCAATAAAAAAGTCCGCAAAAAGGTGAAACTTACCGTGTTGTAAAAGGGAATCAACGGATGGGGATGCAATGAGAGGCGAGCAGGAGGTAAACAGGGCGCTGGAACGGTATTCCGATACCGTCCGGCGGCTCTGTATGGTTCATTTGAAAAATTACGAGGATTCTGAGGATATATTTCAGACTGTGTTTTTGAAATATGTCCTTAGTTCCGTTTCGTTTGAAAGTGAAGAACATGAGAAGGCATGGTTTATCCGTGTCACGATCAATGCCTGTAAGGATCTTCTCAAAAATTTTTTCCGCAGCCATACAGTGTCCCTGGATGAGATTATCGAACAGCCCGCCCTTATGCCGCCGGACAACAGAGAGGTTATGGAGGCGGTGTTGTCCCTGCCCTCAAAATACAGGGATGTGATCTATCTGCATTATTATGAAGAGTATACTGCCCCGCAGATCAGTCAGATCCTCGGCAAAAATGTGAATACAGTCTATACTCTCCTGAACCGCTCCCGGCAGCTGCTTCGGGAGAAGCTGGGAGGTGACAGCGATGGATGAACGGATAAAAACAACATTTGAACAGATCAGTGCGGAGCAGGAGTTAAAGGATCGTACCCGGCTGTTTCTTGAACGGAAGACTCATGGATTCACCCGGTATCAGACAGTGCCGTACAAAAAACTGATCGCGGCGGCAGCCTGCCTGTTTTTGCTATTGACAGGTACTTACTGGCTTTATTTTATTCCGACAGCAGAGATCAGTATTGACATCAATCCCTCCATAGAATTAGGCGTCAACCGGTTTGACCGGGTAGTGTCCGTAAATGCCCGTAATGAGGATGGTAAGGAGCTGGCGGATTCCCTGAGCATAAAATATATGGACTATGAAGGAGCTGTCCGGCAGATCATGGAGGATCAGGGAATCGCCGCCATGCTGTCCGGCGATGAAGTGATGGCGGTCACGGTGATCGGGGAGGAAGGGGGACAGTGTAAGAGAATGCTCTCCCGGCTTGAGTCCTGTACAGCAGACAGGAGAAATGCACATTGTTACTTTGCGGAGTCCGAAGAGGCTGAGAAAGCCCGTGAGATGGGGCTTACCTGTGGGAAATACAGGGCTTTTCTGGAACTGCAGGCGCTTGACCCGGATGTGAAACCAGAGGATATACAGGGATTGACGATGCGGGAGATCCGTGACTGGATCCGGCGTCTGTCACCAGAGGGGGAACGTACAGACAGGGAAGAAAGTAGCGGCTATGGATACCATGGCACCGGTAACGGCGGGCATGGCAGAAGAAATGGAAGGAACGGACATGGTTTCGGGCAGCGCTGAACTGTCTTTGACACTTTCCTGACTTTATGATACTATAGGGGAAGTGAAGAAAAGAAAGGAGAATTTTCGTCATGAATGAACAGAAGATTCCATATAAAATTTATATTTCAGAAGATGAGATCCCGAAGCAGTGGTACAATGTCCGTGCCGACATGAAAGTAAAGCCGGCGCCGTTATTGAATCCGGCTACGCTGCAGCCGCTGAAACCGGAGGAGCTGGCTCCCATATTTTGTGATGAGCTGATCGCCCAGGAGTTGAATGACACGGATGCTTATATCGATATTCCGCAGGAAATTCAGGATTATTATAAGACATACCGTCCGGCGCCGACGGTACGCGCCTATCATCTGGAAAAGGCGCTGGGGACGCCGGCAAAGATCTATTATAAATTTGAGGGAAACAATACAAGCGGCAGCCACAAACTGAATTCTGCCATTGCCCAGGCATATTACGCCAAGAAACAGGGGCTGAAAGGCGTTACGACAGAGACCGGAGCTGGTCAGTGGGGAACGGCATTGTCGATGGCATGTGCCTATCTGGGACTGGACTGCAAAGTATTCATGGTGAAGGTTTCCTATGAACAGAAGCCGTTTCGCCGGGAGGTTATGCGGACGTACGGCGCCAGTGTGACAGCGTCGCCTTCCATGGATACCGAGGTGGGACGTAAAATACTGGAGAAACACCCGGGAACGACCGGCAGTCTTGGCTGTGCGATCTCAGAGGCGGTTGAAGTTGCCACATCCCATGAGGGATACCGGTACGTACTGGGAAGTGTACTCAATCAGGTGCTGCTCCATCAGTCCGTGATCGGTCTGGAAGCGAAGACGGCACTGGACAAATACCATGTTGTGCCGGATATCATTATCGGCTGCGCCGGCGGCGGTTCCAATCTGGGTGGTCTTATTTCACCGTTTATGGGTGAGAAACTCAGAGGCGAGAGGGATTATCAGTTTATCGCTGTCGAACCGGCTTCCTGTCCAAGCTTCACCAGAGGTAAATTTGCCTATGATTTCTGCGATACCGGTATGATCTGTCCGCTTGCCAAGATGTATACGCTGGGCAGCAACTTCATTCCATCTGCCAACCATGCCGGGGGACTTCGTTTCCATGGCATGAGTACGATCCTGTCGCAGCTGTATGCTGATGGCTATATGGAAGCAAGGGCGGTAGAGCAGACTTCGGTCTTTGAGGCGGCGGAGCAGTTTGCCCGTACCGAGGGAATCCTGCCTGCGCCGGAAAGCAGTCATGCCATCCGTGTGGCAATTGATGAGGCGCTTAAGTGCAAGGAAACGGGAGAGGAAAAGACGATCCTCTTTGGTCTGACCGGTACCGGATATTTTGATATGGTTGCTTATGAGCAGTTCCACAACGGTACGATGTCGGATTATATTCCTACCGACGCTGATCTTCAGGCTGGATTTGATGGGATTCCGAAATTCCCGGGAAATGAGATCTGATATACTATGAAAAATAAGGACAGACTTGATAAACAGATGGCTTTCTGCAAGGAGATCGACAAAGAAAAACAGATCGGCAGGCAGACCTATCTGGCGGATGGTACACGAAAGGAAAATGATGCTGAGCATGCATGGCATATGGCGGTTATGACATTGCTGCTCAGCGAATATGCCAACGAAGAGATCGATGTGCTTCGGACGATAAGTATGCTTCTGATCCATGATCTGGTGGAGATTGATGCAGGTGATACCTATGCCTATGATGAAGAGGCGAAGAAAGACCAGCAGGAACGGGAACAAAAGGCGGCTGACAGGATCTTTGCCATACTGCCGGAAGACCAGGCGGAGAAGCTGCGGGCATTATGGGATGAATTTGAGGAAGGTCAGACAAAAGAGGCGCGGTTTGCCCGCACGATGGATAACTTCCAGCCCGTATTGCTCAATGCGTCATCCGGCGGGAAAGCGTGGCAGGAGAGAGGCGTCCGGCTGGAGCAGGTGCTGGGACGCAATCAGAATACGGCGAAAGGTTCAGAAATGCTCTGGAAGTATGTCCTGGAAAATTTTATCATGCCAAATGTCGAAAAAGGAAAACTTCAGAGGTAAAAAAGTGTCCGATCTGTGACATCGTCGCAGATCGGACACTTTTCCTGTTACAACCAACTTGTAATTCTTAACTTTTTATGTGCATGTCTCAGTTTCCCGGAACGACACGAAAAATCAATGATTAGAATTCGATTATAACTTTGTTACGTTTGCAGCCTGAGGACCTTTCTCACCTTCGATCACTTCAAACTCTACCTCGTCGCCTTCATCCAATACTTTGAAGCCGTCCATCTGTAAAGCGGAGAAGTGTACGAATACGTCATTTCCTTCTTCATCGGAGATAAATCCGAATCCCTTTTTGGCATTAAACCATTTTACTGTACCTTTCATGTGTTTTGCCTCCTAAAACATAAAATATTTAACACCTATTAACCATACCACAACCGATGACAAAAGTCAAAAGAATTTTTTAACATTGCTTGAAGGTTTTGTGTCGATATGATATGGTATAAAGAGCATGAAAAAAGTAAAGAATGTTGATAAAAATGAGTGAGGTTAAAGCATGGACATTAAAAATTGCAGTGCATACGAACTAAAAGACAAACAGGAGCTGACGGAGCTGAACAGTACCGGATATCTGCTGGAACACAAAAAGACGAAGGCAAGGCTTGTCCTTATGGAAAATGAAGATGACAACAAAGTATTTTCCATCGGGTTCCGGACACCGCCGAAAGATTCCACAGGAGTGGCGCATATCGTAGAGCATACGGTTCTTTGTGGATCAAAGGAATTTCCACTGAAAGATCCGTTTATCGAGCTGGCGAAGGGATCTCTCAATACGTTCCTCAATGCCATGACGTACCCGGATAAAACGGTGTATCCGGTGGCAAGCTGTAATGCAAAAGATTTTCAGAATCTGATGCACGTCTACCTGGATGCTGTGTTTTATCCTAATATATATAAAGAAGAAAAGATATTCCGCCAGGAGGGCTGGCACTATGAACTGGAGAGTGCAGACGCGCCGCTCAAATATAACGGTGTTGTCTTTAATGAGATGAAGGGGGTCTTTTCCTCCCCTGACCAGCTTCTGTACCGTGATATCCAGCATTCCCTTTTTCCAGATACGGCGTACGGGGTTGAGTCCGGCGGGGATCCGGAGGCGATCCCGGATCTGACCTATGAGGATTATCTGGACTTCCACAGTAAATATTATCATCCATCCAACAGTTATATCTACCTCTATGGGGATATGGATATGGAAGAAAAGCTGAACTGGCTGGACGAGAAATATCTCAGTGGTTTTGACTATCTGCAGGTAGATTCCGAGATACAGAAACAGAAACCTTTTGAAGAAATGCAGGAGAAGTATGGATTCTATTCTGCGACGGAGGGCGAGGATACGGAAGGGAAGGCATATTTCAGCTACAATGTCCTGGCAGGGGAAAGTCTTGACAGGGAGCTGTACCGGGTTCTCCGGGTACTGGACCATGTGCTGGTCGAATCCGAAGGTGCGCCGCTCAAACAGGCTCTTCTGGATGCGGGGATCGGCAGTGAGATCCGGAGTACCTATGAAGGAAGCATCCGCCAGATGTATTTTTCTGTCATAGCCAAAAATGTCAGGATGGAACAAAAGCAGGAATTTCTCGATATTATCCGCAAAACACTGACAGATCTTGTGCGGGACGGACTGAATGAGAGATCCCTGCGGGCAGCCATCAATGCCATGGAATTTCAGTACAGGGAGGCGGACTATGGCTCTTATCCCAAAGGGCTGATGTACGGTCTGCAGATCTTTGACAGCTGGCTCTATGATGATACAAAACCATTTATCCATATCCGTGCTAACGATACTTTTGAATTTCTGAAAAAACAGGTTGGCACCGGATATTATGAAGATGTGATACAAAAATATTTTCTTGACAATAAACATGCTACTTTTGTCAGCGTGCAGCCAAAGACAGGACTGACGGCACGGATGGATCAGGAAGAGGCAGAGCGTCTGGAAAAGTACCGGGCGTCCCTGTCTGTGGAAGAAAGGGAAGAGATCGTCAGTGAGACGAAGGCACTGAAGGCATATCAGGAGGAAGCGGACGATCCGGAGACGCTGTCATGCATCCCGCTGCTGACAAGGGAAGATATCACAAAGAAAGCGCGTGCCTTCCATAATGAAGAGAAAGAGATGGCGGGGTATCCGGCGCTCCACCATGAGATTTTTACGAATGGCATCAATTATATCCGTCTGTCCTTTGATGTTCTCGATCTGAAAGAATATGCCCCGTATATCGTGCTTCTGGCAGATCTGATGGGGTATGTGGATACGGACCGTCATGACAAGCTGGAGCTGGGGAATGAGATCCTTCTTCATGCCGGGGGGACATCGTTTAGCACGGCGACCTATGAGCACCGGGACAGCACTGAGTTCAGTATGTGCCTGGAGGCAGAGGCGAAAGTGCTGTACCCGGAGACCGGGAAAATACTGGAGCTGTTCGGGGAAATGATGCTGATGTCGCATCTGGACGACGGCAAACGGCTTCTGGAAGTGATCGGAGAACTCCGTTCTTATAAGAAGATGAGCCTGCAGTCGGCAGGACACACGACAGCGGCATGGCGCGCCATGTCATATCTGAAAGAACGCTGTTATTATGTGGAACAGATGAAGGGGATCTCCTATTATGATTTTCTCTGCGATCTCGAAGATCATTTTGATGAGAGAAAAGAAAACCTGATCCTTGTGCTGCAGGCACTGGCAGACTGTATTTTTACGAAAGACCGTCTGAGGATCTGCGTTACGGCAGACCAAGAAGGGTATGAGGTGCTGGAAAAAGAGTGCGGCAGGCTGCTGGAGATGCTTCCTGCGCATAGTGGTGCGGCAATACCCGAACCGGCATGGACACTCCCTGCTGTGCAGGAGAATGAAGGATTCCGCACAGCGGGGAAGGTACAGTATGTGGCGCGTGCCGGACAGTTCCCGGACAAAGGGATACCGTACAGTGGTGTGTTCAAGGTAGTGAGGACGATCCTTGACTATGATTATTTGTGGAATGAAGTACGCGTCAAAGGCGGGGCGTATGGTGTGAAGTGTGCGTTCCTTGACTCGGGTATCGGCTTTCTGTCATCCTACCGTGATCCCAATCTGTCCGCGACGGATCAGGTCTACCGGGGTGTGCCGGATTATCTCAGAAACTATGAGGCAGATGAGAGGGATATGATGAAATATATCATCGGAACCATCAGCGGCCTGGACGTACCGCTGACGCCAAGAGATCTGGGAGACCGGTCGTACGCTGCTTACATGACGGGGACGACACAGGAGGATAAACAGCGGGAACGGGATGAAGTGCTGGCGGCAGACCCGGCGAAAGTGCGCGAGGCAGCAGCCATGGTAGATGCGGTTTTGTCCGACGGGAAGATCTGTGTGCTGGGGAGCGAAGAAAAGATAAAGCAGTCAGAGGGATTATTTGATCATATAAGGACACTGAGCTAGTTCTGCTGAGGCAGATACAAAGGGAGGATAACGATGGAACAAATTTTTAAGTCGGGTTTTGTAACGATCATCGGGAGACCGAATGTGGGGAAATCCACACTGATGAATAAGATGATCGGCCAGAAGATCGCGATCACATCCAGCAAACCACAGACGACGAGAAACCGGATCCAGACCGTGTACCATGACGAACGGGGGCAGATCATCTTTCTCGATACGCCCGGGATACACAAGGCAAAAAATAAGCTGGGGGAATATATGGTCAATGCAGCTGAGAGCACATATAAAGAAGTTGACCTCGTGCTCTGGCTGGTGGAGCCTACGACGTTTATCGGCAGAGGTGAGCGCCATATTGCAGAGACCCTGCAAAAATCCAAAGCGCCGGTGATCCTGGTGATGAATAAGATTGATACAGTGAAAAAGGCGGAAATTCTGGAATGCATCGCAGCATACAAGGATATGACAGATTTTGCAGAGATCGTGCCTGTGTCCGCCAGGACGGGCGAGAGTGTGGATGATCTGATCACGACGATGTTTGCTTACCTGCAAGAGGGCCCGCAGTATTATGATGAAGATACTGTTACGGACCAGCCGGAACGGCAGATCGTGGCAGAACTGATCCGTGAAAAAGCGCTGCGCCTTCTCTCGGATGAACTCCCACACGGTATCGCCGTATGTATCGACCGTATGAAAGACCGGCCGGGGAAGCGTGCCCTGGTGGACATTGACGCTACCATTGTATGCGAGAGAGACTCCCACAAAGGGATGATCATCGGCAGACAGGGAAGCATGCTGAAGAAGATCGGCACCAGCGCCAGAGAGGATATCGAAGAGTTTTTACAGGCAAAGGTCAATCTGAAGCTGTGGGTCAAAGTAAAAAAAGACTGGAGAGACAGCGACTTTCTCCTTAAAAATTTCGGGTTTAAAGACAATCCGTGACAGATGGAATAAAGTGCCAGCATAGTGAGTTTCCGCGGTGGATATCCTAGTAGTATAACCTGCGCAGGAGAAAAAGAAATACAATAGGAGGAATACGATGGAGAACACAGAGGGCTGGAATACATTTTCCCAGACAGGGAAGGTATCGGACTACCTGGATTATGTGAAGGAAAGTTCAGAAAATAGTTCATATAGTAACGGAACAGGCAGTAGAGAAGAGAGGGGACAGCGTGAAGGAACGGGTGAAAGGAATGGTGCTGTCGGCAGCCACCATTGGTGAATATGACAAGCGTGTTGTCCTTCTGACAAAGGAACGGGGTCGGATTTCGGCGTTTGCAAGGGGCGCCAGGCGGCCCCGGAGTCCGCTGTCGGCATCGACAGAACCATTTACGTTTGGAGAATTTTACATCTACAGGGGTCGTGATTCTTATACCATCGAACAGGTGGAGGCATCGAACTTTTTTCCGGAACTTCGTAAAGATCTGGATCATCTCTATATGGCGTTATATTTCTGTGAGGTGGCAGATTACTTTACGAGAGAGGGTATGGACGCCTCGGCGGAATTAAATCTCTTATATCTGTCGCTGCGCGCCCTGACCGTATCGTCCCTGCCGGAGAGACTGGTACGCTGTATCTTTGAGTTCCGTATGCTGCTGATCGAGGGAGAAGCGCCGCGGATCTTTGACTGTATCCGCTGTGAAGGGACAAAGGACCTGCATCATTTTTTTGTACGGGAATCCGGGATCGTATGTGATGACTGCATACAGACGGTGGCTGGGATTGACCGGGAGCTTGGTATTCCTTTGTCAGAAACAACAGTCTATACGTTACAGAGGATCCTGTCCTCGCCGCTGGAAAAGCTGTATACGTTTACCGTTGGGGACAAGATCCTGACAGAACTTGAACAGGTTGTGGGGCGGTATTTTAAATCCCGCACAGACCGTGACTTTAAATCATTACATTTTTTCTATACATAATATACGGTGATCCCGGAAAAGGAGACATCGCCGTCCAGCGTAAGGGTTATCGTTTCCCCGGCGGGTGCTTTTCCTTTTTCTGAAATCCCTCCGACCGAACAATCCAGATGATTGATGACTTTCCATTCGGCAGGGATGTACAGCTCTACCCCGGAGAAATTGATATCGATATTCAGCGTTGCATTTCCGGAAGGGATTTTGGCATTGTCAAAATAAATCTTGACGCCGCTGAAATTTGCTTCCAGCTCAGCATATTTCAGATCTTCTGATGTAACATAGCGCAGCAGGGAGCCGAAGGAGGATTTCATATAGACATATTCGCCTTCGATCTTTTCCCCCTTGTCAAAGTGCTTATCCTGTTCTATTCCATATTTTCCGTGATTTTTTTTCCACTTTTTCTTCCACTTCTGTTTGGAAAAGACCATATTGAGACCGATCGTTCCGAGAAGCGCTGCCAGCAGTATCGTCCATGGTGTGATGGCGGTGATCCCCAGCTGCTCATCGTACAGAATACCGATGAAGGCGAGAGGGAAGAGCATTCCGCCGAAGCTCAGGTGCAATACACTGTGGACAAAGAGGGCGATACAGGCGATCGTTGCCAGGACGTTAAATACTCCTGTGGCGGGAAGAAATCCCAGCCTGCTTATAATCAGATACGCCGCTGCCAGTATCAGGAAGATACCCCAGAAATAATTTTTTTTCATTTATGAATCCTCGCTTTCATTAATTTTTCCTTTAATTGTTTTGTATAATGACGTGATACAAATACCTGTTTGTGTGTGCCGGCGAAGGAGATCACGCTGGTGGTCGACAGTGTGTTTTTGCTTAATGAGTAGATCTCCTGTACATTGACAAGGGCAGCCTTGGAAACCCGGATAAAGTTCCCGGATAATATTTCTTCCAGCTCGTACAGCCGGTATCTGGTCTGGAATACCTGCTCCCTTGTATGGGCGTTCAGAATGTTTCCTTCTGTCTCGAAAAAGAGGATATCTCCCGGAACTACGTAGTATTCCGTATCCCCTTTGTACAGGATGATATTTTGTTGTGATGCGATCACGGATGAGACGGCCTTTTGGATCAGCCGCACCTCGTCAGTCAGTGACCGGCAGTGGATCACAACCTCTTCTTCTGTCCTGCTCTCATCCAGTTCGATCCTTACTTTCATGTAATCCCGTTCCCTTCCTGGCGCCGCCCCGCTATTTGTCTGATATCTGCTATTATAACAGAAACCACGGGGATGTAAATGGTTTACCAGTAAGTGGCAGGGATGGAAGGGTAAGTGGTCGGATCAGGAAGCTCAACGGCGATGAAAAAAATATAAAAATTATTTTAATTTTTGCAACATTCCAGGCTGCCCGATCGTTTTATGTGTGTAAGGCCTTAAAAATCAAAGAGAATGTTAAAAGAATCAGAAAAAAATGCAGTATAAGGGGGTATTTATTATGAAAAGAACAATAATTGCATGGGGACTTGCTTTTGTGCTTGTTCTGTCAACAATGGTATCACCAGTTGCCAGTCCTGTCAGTTTTGCTGAAGAGGTAAAAGAACTGGTAGAGAATAACTTTCATTACACAATAATGGAAGGAAAAGCGGGGAAGACGGCACGTATTAATTCTTATAGTGGTCCGGAAGAAAAGCTGACTGTTCCGGATACTCTCGGTGGTGTACCGGTAACAGAGATTTTATTTAATGGCAGTCAGAACCAGAATAAGATAAAGGAGATCGTTCTTCCCAGAAGTATGGCGGCATCAGAGTGGCTTTATAGCTCTCTCAGCTACCTCAGCAAATTGTCTTCCATTACGGTAGCGGCGGATAACCCGGCGCTGGCGGCGAAAGATGGGGTGCTTTTTACCAAAGATTTTAGTGTGCTTGCTGTTTATCCGAAAGCAAAGACTGCTGTCAGTTACACTGAACCGGCTACGGTGAAGAAAAGTTATGGTTTTAGAAATAATCCGTTTCTCAAAGAGATCACGTTTTCGTCTAACAGGGAATATACGACGACCAGCGCCTGTGGGTACTCATCCATTGAAAAGGCTGTCATTCCTGCCAATGTTACAAAGATCAGTGAATCAGCTTTTGAATACTGCACCAATTTGAAAACGATTCAGTGGGGCGGTAATGAAAAAGAAATCGGCAGGCGTGCATTTTTCAACTGTACCGCATTGACAGATGTGTCGCTGCCAGATTCCGTGACGAAGCTGGAAGCGGATGTATTCCTTCACTGTAAGGCATTGAAAACCGTTAAACTTCCCAAGGGGCTGACCTTTATCGGGAACGGTGCTTTTGCATCTGCTGTTTCAATAAAAAAGATCACGATACCAGACAGTGTGCTGTACATCGGTTATGGAGCGTTTAAAAACTGTAAGGCATTAATAAGTAAAGCACCTTATCTGAAAAAGATCGCACACACATATGATAATGGGGAAATCACCTACACATACCGTGCTAAGGCAAAGGTGACAAAAAAAGGAAAGGCGAAAAATTATGCAGCAGCAGATATTACGAAAATCAAAGCGGCAAAAAAGACTATTAACATAAAGAAGGGAAAGAAGAGCACATTAAAAACCAATGTTTATATCAAGGGAAAGAAAAAAGGTACACTGGATTCTTCGATCCTTACTTATAAATCTGGCAAAAAATCGGTGGTGAAAGTTACAAAAAAAGGCGTTATCAAGGGTATTAAAAAGGGTAAAGCAATAATAAGGGTGAAGCTTCGTACGACAGGGAAAAGTTATAAGATCCTGGTCAGGGTAAAGTAGTGTTATGAAGTGGATAGCTTAGGACTGGGGAGTTAGAGAGTGATTAAATATAAAGGGATCATATAGTCGGTGAACGAACAGTAAAGCTTTAATAGGGCTGTGGAGCCAGGAAATTGGATAGCCAGGCGGCATGACGGAGTTATAAGGGCGCCGCCTGGCTAAGATGAAAAGGAGAGATTGATATGAAAAGAAAAGCCGCAGCTATGGCGACAGCATTACTTCTTACATTGGGAGCTGCCACGGTACTGACCGGGCAGGACGCCCAGGCAGCGAAAAAGAAAAAAGTAAAGGCATCGGTAAAAGGGAGTACACTGACGATCTCCGGTAAAGGGGCGATGCCTTCTTCCCTGAAAGTGAAGAAGAGTAAACAGAAAAAAATAAAGAAGATCGTGGTAAAAAAAGGAGTGACCTCGATCCCGGTCAAAGCTTTTACGAAGTACAAAAACGTGACCAGTGCCACGGTAGCGTCATCGGTGAAGAAGATCGGGCAGGATGCCTTTAAGTGCAAGAAGCTGAAGAAGCTGACGGTCCCCGGAAACTTTACGATCGTTTCACGCAAGAACAGTAAAGGGGCTCCATGGATCACAGATAAGATTAATACAGTAACCTTTAATACGAAGCTCGATCTGGAGCGGGCAGCTGCCTTTGATACCAACAATCTGGTCGTGAAAAAGAGTGATCCAAACTACAAAAGCATCAAGGGGATTATCTATAGCAAAGACGGCAAAGAGATCGTGCGCGTGCCGTTCCAGCGGAGCGAGGTCGTGCTGGAGGATGGGTGTGAGACATTCTGTCTGCAGTCGGTGCTGTATGCCAATGCGGATATCGACAGTAATTCATACGGCGGCTGCCGGGTGAAAAAGATCGTGATTCCGGCATCCGTAAAGAAAGTAGAATCCGACCGTCATTTCGCCTTGTCAGATGGCGGACTTATTAAGAGGATGGTGGATCGAAGAGTGGCAGGTTTGCAGACGGATGTGAAGACGAAACTGCTGGATGATGCGTCCTTATCCCAGCTGATCCATGTCCTCGGAATGAGCAGCGACAGTCTGATGAAGCAGCTGCCGGATCAGATCTCACAGACAGAGGGACTGTATGTTTCGGATGAACATACCCTGCTGGATTACAGAAGGACGGATCATCTGATAAAGATACCAAAAGGGATAAAAAAAATCGGTGATTATGCCTTTTACCGTTATGAGAGGATCTCTGAGCTGAGCCTGCCGGAGGGTCTGACAGAGATTGGGGAGGCAGCTTTTCATACAAGCTCTGTATGGTCATTTTATGAAGATTATAGTTGTTTAAATGTACTGGTATTACCGGATTCTCTGGTAAAAATTGGAGATGATGCGTTTGCAAATAATGAGATCAGGGAAATAAAGTTTGGAAAAAATGTGAAAGTAATCGGAGATTATGCCTTTGATTCCAATCTATTGTCAAAGCTGACGATCCCGTCTTCTGTGGAAAAAATCGGTTCATGGGCGTTTGCCAGACAGTCTGGAGTGGACGATACGGACGATATCGTGATTCAGGGATCCAGTGCCGGATTTGCAGATATGGTGTTTGGAGGAGGACGTCTGATCTATGAAAAGGGGCCCCAGGAACAAAAGGTGTCGCTTTTTGAGCCGGATATAAGATCCTTAAGTACAAAAAAAATAAAGGTATTGGTTTCATGGACACAGATAAAAAATGCAGACGGTTACGAACTGGTGACAGCTACGAATGCTAAATTTACCAAGAACAAGAAGCAGACAATACTGGAGGGAGAACAGGATAAAAAGGAACTGACCCTGACAGGCAAGTTTAAGAAAACGACAAAGGTATATGCCAAAATGCGTCCGTTTACGTATATGGATGGTAAGAAGGTATATGGCAGGTGGTCACAGTCTGTGAGCTGATACAATAATATTATGGGAGGGATTTACTATGAAAACGAAAACAATGGTCATGACGACGGCAATGCTCCTTGCTCTGGGAGCTGCCACCGTGCTGAACGGGCAGGATGCCCAGGCGGCAAAGAAAAAAGTAAAAGCGACAGTGAAAGGGAGTACACTGACGATCTCCGGCAAGGGAGCGATGTCTTCCAAGCTGAAGGTGAAGAAGAGCAAACAGAAAAAGATAAAGAAGATCGTGGTGAAAAAAGGAGTCACATCCATTCCAATCGGTGCATTTACGAAATACCAGAATGTCACCAGCGCCACGGTGGCGACATCCGTGAAAACGATCGGTGAAAGAGCATTTAGCTGTAAAAAGCTGAAAAAACTGACGATCCCCGGAAAGTTCAAACTTAAGACGATGAAAGGGGATGAGGCAGGGTATGCCGTTTCCGGGAAGGTGGATACGGTAATCTTTAATACAAACCTGGATCTGGTGAGGGCAGCTGCCTTTAACGCCAACAATCTGATTGTAAAGAAGAGCGATCCACTGTATAAGAGCGTAGATGGTGTGATTTACTCGAAGGATGGCAAAGCCATCGTCCGCATACCGTTTCAGCGCCAGGAGATCACACTGGCTAAGGACTGCGAAGTATTCTGCCTGCAGTCGGTACTGTATTACAATCCCGATATAGAGGGGGATCCGGCGACGATCTGTCAGGTGAAGAAAATCACGATCCCGGCAGGAGTAAAGCAGGTAGAGTCGGACCGCTATTTTTCTTCCGTGCCGGGTGGGCGTTCCGGCAACCGGAAGGATATGGCGCCGGGATACTGGGTGAGTGAATTACTGCCTGGTCTGCAGGTGGATATCCAGAGTAAGCAGCTGGACGGACAGTCGCTGGTAGAATTGCTGAATATGCTGTATGTAAATATCGATGATCTGATGAAGCAGCTGCCGGATCAGATTTTCCTGAAGGACAATATGTATATCACAAGCGACCACCTGCTTCTTAAATATGTGGGGAAGGACAGTACAGTGACAATTCCGGCAGGTGTGAAAAAGATCGGGGTACGTGCCTTTTATGACAACCAGAAGATCACGAAGCTGGTATTGCCGGAAGGGTTGACGGAGATCGGCTATGAGGCATTCAGCAGATGTTCTCAGATCTTTGAGAAAAATCCGGTGCCGTTGCAGATCACATTTCCTTCGACATTGAAAAAAGTGGACGATGGTGCTTTTTCTGCAAATGTTATCCGTAAACTGGTGCTGCCGGCAACGATTGAAACTTATGGCAGAAGTGTATTTGAAACGGCCGGTCTGGAAGAACTGGTACTCCCGGAGACGATGAAAGTAGTGCCGGAACAGCTGGCAGAGAACAATAATCTGAAAAAGATCGTGATCCCGGATTCTGTCCAGAAGATCGGGCATGGAGCATTTCAGTTTAATACACTGGAAGAGATCCAGTTTGGAAAAGGGCTGACAGAGATCGCAGGCAATGCCTTTTATAGAAATGACCTGAAACAGGTTACGATCCCTGCCACAGTTACGAAAATTGGCGCAGGAGCTTTTGAAGCGTCGGGAACTATCAAAGATTTCACGGGAAATATCACGATCCAGGGAACGGCAGCAGCATTTTCGGATCAGGCATTTGGTAAATCCTTTATCCTGAACTTTGCCAGAGGGGCGAAAGAGGCAAGAACTTCCGCACAGATTCCGATCATAAGATTTTACAGCAAAAAAATAAAGACTGATCTGGAGTGGGCGAAAGTGAAGGGCGCCAGCGGTTATGAGATCGTGGCAGGCACCAATGCCAAAATAACAAAAAATAAGAAAAAGTTTACGGCGAAAGCAAGTGCGGCTAAGAAGACCATCACGATCAAAGGAAAGTTTAAGCGCAGCGTAAAAGTGTATGTAAAGATGCGTCCGTATTCAACGGTGAATGGGAAGAAAGTATATGGTAAATGGTCCAAAGTATCTTTGTAAGAAATATCAGGAGCAATCGTTTCGGTTACTAATTGGGCGGCGGTATGATACCGCCGCCCTGAAGAAATAAAATCCTCACTTGAAAAATGTTCGCCGGGATAGTACAATGGAACAAAATGTGTGAAAAGTGGAGGATTGTGCAAGATGGAAAAGACAATGGACAAAATCGTAGCATTGGCAAAGGGCAGGGGATTTATCTATCCCGGCTCTGAGATATACGGTGGACTGGCGAACACATGGGATTATGGCAATCTCGGTGTCGAGCTGAAGAACAATGTCAAAAAGGCATGGTGGCAGAAGTTTATCCAGGAAAATAAATATAATGTCGGCGTGGACTGCGCGATACTGATGAATCCGCAGACATGGGTGGCGTCAGGGCATCTGGGAGGATTCTCCGATCCACTGATGGACTGTAAGGAATGTCATGAGCGTTTCCGTGCCGACCAGCTGATTGAAGAGTACGCCGGGGACAATGAGATTGACCTCGGCGGCTCTGTTGACGGCTGGAGCAATGAGGAAATGGAGAAATTTATTTCCGAGCATAAGATTGCGTGCCCGGGCTGCGGCAAACACAATTTTACAGAGATCCGTCAGTTTAACCTGATGTTCAAGACCTTTCAGGGTGTGACAGAGGATGCAAAAAATACGGTGTATCTCCGTCCGGAGACCGCACAGGGAATCTTTGTGAATTTCAAGAATGTACAGCGGACTTCCCGCAAAAAGGTTCCTTTTGGGATCGGGCAGATCGGGAAATCGTTCCGTAACGAGATCACACCAGGCAACTTTACCTTCCGTACCCGGGAGTTTGAACAGATGGAGCTGGAATTTTTCTGCGTGCCGGATACGGATCTAGAGTGGTTTTCTTACTGGAAAGAATTTTGTATCAACTGGCTTCATACACTTGGTATCAGGGAAGACGAGATGAGAGTCCGCGACCATGATCAGGAAGAACTTTCTTTTTACAGTAAGGCGACCAGTGACATTGAATTTTTATTCCCCTTTGGCTGGGGCGAGCTGTGGGGGATCGCAGACCGCACCGATTATGACCTGACGCAGCATCAGAATACGTCCGGAGAGGACATGAGCTATTTTGATGACGAGCGGAAGGAAAAATATATTCCGTATGTGATCGAACCGTCTCTGGGAGCAGACCGCGTTACACTTGCCTTTTTGTGCAGTGCCTATGACGAAGAGGAAATCGGTGAGGGGGATGTGCGGACGGTACTGCATTTCCATCCGGCGCTGGCACCGGTAAAGATCGGCGTGCTGCCATTGTCAAAGAAATTAAAGGAAAAAGCAGAAAAAGTATTTGAGGAACTCAGCAAATATTATAATTGTGAATACGATGACCGTGGAAATATCGGCAAACGTTACCGCCGCCAGGATGAGATCGGCACACCATACTGTGTGACCTATGATTTTGATTCTGAGGAAGACGGGATGGTGACAGTCCGCGACCGCGATACGATGGAGCAGGAACGCGTAAAAATCTGCGATCTGCAGGAGTATTTCGCAGATAAGTTCACATTCTGAATGACAAAGCGGATGTGGCACTTTTCCGTCCGTATTACCAGTTAATCCAATCGAAAAGGGTGAAGAAAGGTGAAGGAAAAAAGTGCCAGTTTCATTAAAATAATTTTGACAATGATATTGTTTATCATGACATTGACCTTCGGATTTTTCATGAGGAAAGTGCAGATGGTAAATACGAAAGAGCTGTCGGCAGTGCCGGCGTCGTCAACGCTGGCAGCAGCTGGTATGCCGGCAGCCACACCTGCTTCTTTAGAAGCAGTGGCTTCTTCGGAGGCAGGTGTGACATCGGGGCAGCTGCTGTATGGTCCGCCTGCCAGGGAAGTGGTCAGCAGCCATTTCAGGAAAATAAAACCGAAGGTACTGCCGACCCCGACTCCGAGACCTACCCCGGTCCCGACTCCCTCTGCCGGTGCGGACAAGACCGGCAGGATCGCTTCTTATTTTCAGGCGGGAGCGTCGTGGAAATCCGGACTGACATGGTCCGGCGACTGGGGAAAGAAAAAGTATAAGGGTAAGAAATTTGGCGCATTTGGCTGCGGGCTCTGTTGTATGGCGAACATATACAGTTCGCTGTCGCCTTACCGCAGTTCTCCTCTGGACATGTATGAATTTGCCAAAGAAGTATCCGGCTATGAGGGCGCCGGCGCTATCGAGTGGTGGAATATGTATACGGTTCTGGAGAAGGCAGGGTTCCACTGTGAGATGGGAAAGAAACCGGACAATTACAAAGAGTTTCAGAAACTTGTCCGCAAGTCGAAGGCAGTGGTCGTGCTTGTCAGTAAACATAACAAAAAAAGTATGTGGAAGCATACGACCGGACATTATGTGACACTATTTTTGTATGATAAAGCGTCAGACAAAGTATTTCTTGCCGATCCGGGAAGTTATAAACGGAACCGGAAATGGGTATCATTAGAGAAAATATATGATTCCCTGAAAACAAAGAGTGACCGCCAGTATCTGCTTGTGACAGAGTATAAGAAAGAAAAGGATAGCTGGCGGAATACGGAGTTTACCGGGAAGTGCCATCTTCCATCCAACTGGAAGACGGACTGACGGAATGAGCACTCCGTGGACGCTTCGGAATGGAGGTTAGGATGAAAAAATGCGATTACAGTAAACGTCAGCTAATGCTGATCTGTCTGTTGAGTATTGCGATGCTTGCGGCGGCTGCTGTACTAAATAAAACGCTGCCTCCCGATTCAAAGCCGGTTTCGGCCACACCAGTGGCAGTCAGTGCGGCGGAGAAGATCGTTTCCCAGGCTGCCGTATATGGACAAGCCTCCGGCGCTTCCGGGGAACTGGAGACCGGTAAGGTGACAGAACCGGAGGATCCTGCCAAAAAGGTTGCCACCTGGTTTCAGGGACCCCGGACATGGAAAGCCAGGATGGCATGGTCCGGCAAATGGGGAGATTCGGATTATGATGGAGGCAGGTTCGGGGCATTTGGCTGCGGACTGTGCTGTATGGCGAATATCTATTGCACCCTGACGGATTACCGCTGTACTCCTGTGGATATGTATGAGTATGCGAAGAAGGTTACAGAATATGGAGGCGGCAGTGCCATTGACTGGGGGTATATGAAAGGAACGCTGGAGCATGCCGGATTCCGCTGTGAGGTGGGGAACAAACCGCATAAGTATTCTGATTTCCAGAAAATGGTCAGACAGTCGGAGGCGTGTATCGTCGTCGTGAGCAGCCAGGACAGTACCTGCTACTGGAAAGATACACCCGGACATTATGTAACACTGTTTTTGTATGATGAGAAAACGGATAAAGTATTTTTAGGAGATTCGGGAGATCCGGACCACAACAGGCAGTGGGTGCCTCTGAAAAAAATCTACCGTTCTCTCAAGACGGCGAACCGGAGACAATATCTGTCGGTAACCAGTTATAGTGAAAAGAAAGATCAGTGGAAGCATAAAGATATGGGCGGCACTTATGTACTGCCGGAATATTATAAATAATGGAAGAGAAGACTCCCTGGGGAGCGGAGAACTGTCTTCTGACAATTCTCCAGACGTGTAAGCGGAAAGGACGATCGCATTTCCGTTTACACGTTTTTTATATATCCGATGCCGAGGCAGTTTGGTCCGATATGAGTTCCGACTACCGGCCCGATACAGGTGATGAAGATCTCGTTGCTGATACCGGCCTCCCGCAGCTGTTCTTTAAACAGCTCAGCGCGTTCCGGGGCATTGGAATGTCCGATGACCAGTTTATAATCCGTATCCGGTGCCTGTTCTTTGAGTTTATTGATCAGCCAGGCATTGCAGGACTTTTTCCCTTTCACCTTATCGACTGGTTTGGCACCGTCCGCCACCACCTGCAGGACAGGGTGCAGTTTCATAAGTCCTCCCAGCAGGGCGGCACTTTTGGAGATTCGTCCGCCGCGCTTAAGATACTCCATCGTGTCAATCACGATATAGGTCATGGTCCGGGGCAGAAGAGAGGTGATCTTTTCCACAAGCTCTCCGGCTTCCAGTCCCTGGTCCCGCATAGCCACAGCGGTTTCGATCAGGAGCGTCTGCCCCATAGCACCGTTTTCGCAGTCGATCAGATGGAGCTTTTCTGACTTGATATTTTCAGAGGCGATCACAGCCGACTGGTATGTAGCGCTCATATGCCGGGAAAACAGGATCGCCACCACATCATCGCCGGCATTCAGGTAACGCTCAAATATTTCTTCAAATTCATAGGGATTGACCGCTGCGGTTGTGGGCGATACTGTACTGGTCTCTAACTTTTCGTAAAACTGTTCATTTGTGAGTTCTATCCCACACCGGTATTCCTCTTCTCCAAAACGTACCAGAAGGGGAAGAATGTCAATGTTCAATTCTCGGGCGTGTGCCATGGTCAGGTCACACAGGCTGTCAGTGATTATGCGAATCATAAAAATCCTCCTTGGTTTTTTATAGCTCCACGGCGGGTTAAGATTGGCGCCGCCCAGCTAAAATAATTATAGTGGGTAAGGGGGAGGTCTGTCAAGTTTCCTGATAAGCGTTAAATATATTTCATAAAATAATATTTAGTAAAATATAGAAAAAACCCTTTTCTATCAGAATTATTTGTGCTACAATATTTTTAGCGACTGCTGGATTGTCGTGTCCTGTCATGCGTACGCGTTGCATGGGGGGTCATGACAGTTTGTAAGCCAGTCAAATACAAAATGTAGGAGGAATAGTTAAACATGGCTACTAAATGGGTTTATTTGTTCAGCGAGGGAAATGCTGACATGCGCGAACTCCTTGGTGGTAAGGGTGCCAACCTTGCAGAGATGACCAGTCTGGGACTTCCAGTGCCTCAGGGTTTCACCATTACAACAGAGGCATGTACTCAGTATTATGAAGATGGCAGAGAGATCAATGACGAGATCCAGGGTCAGATCAATGAGTACATCGTAAAAATGGAAGAGATCACAGGAAAGAAATTTGGGGATAAAGAGAATCCGCTGCTTGTATCGGTACGTTCCGGTGCACGCGCTTCCATGCCAGGTATGATGGATACGATTCTGAATCTTGGTCTGAATGAGACCGTTGTAAACGTAATTGCAGAGAAATCCGGCAATGCCCGCTGGGCATGGGACTGCTACCGTCGTTTCATCCAGATGTATTCGGATGTCGTTATGGAAGTAGGAAAGAAATACTTTGAAGAACTGATCGACAAGATGAAAGCGGACAGAGGGGTTCAGCAGGACGTTGAGCTTACCGCAGACGACCTCAAAGAGCTGGCGAACCAGTTCAAGGCAGAGTACAAAGAGAAGATTGGTTCTGACTTCCCGGATGATCCGAAAGAACAGCTGATGGGCGCCATCAAAGCCGTATTCCGTTCCTGGGACAACCCTCGTGCCAATGTATACCGTCGTGACAACGATATTCCATATTCCTGGGGTACTGCTGTAAACGTACAGTCCATGGCATTTGGTAACATGGGTGATGACTGTGGTACAGGCGTTGCCTTTACCCGTGACCCGGCTACTGGTGAGAAGAAGCTGATGGGTGAGTTCCTGAAAAATGCACAGGGCGAGGACGTAGTTGCCGGTGTCCGTACACCGATGCCGATCGCTCAGATGGAGCAGGAATTCCCAGAAGCATTTACCCAGTTCAAAGAGGTTTGTTCCACACTGGAAAACCACTACAGAGATATGCAGGATATGGAGTTTACCGTTGAGAACAAGAAGCTGTACATGCTTCAGACACGTAACGGTAAGAGAACTGCCCAGGCAGCTCTTAAGATCGCCTGCGACCTGGTAGACGAGGGAATGAGAACAGAAGAAGAGGCAGTTGCGATGATCGATCCGCGTAACCTTGATACCCTTCTTCATCCGCAGTTTGACTCTGCAGCACTGAAGGCTGCTACGCCGGTTGCCAAAGCACTGGGTGCTTCTCCGGGAGCTGCCTGCGGTAAGGTTGTATTTACTGCTGAGGATGCAGAAGAGTGGAATGCCCGTGGCGAGAAAGTCGTTCTCGTACGTCTTGAGACTTCTCCGGAAGACATCACAGGTATGAAGGCTTCCCAGGGTATCCTGACCGTCCGCGGTGGTATGACTTCCCATGCAGCCGTCGTTGCGCGTGGTATGGGTACATGCTGTGTATCTGGCTGCGGCGACATCAATATGGACGAAGAGAATAAGAAATTTACACTGGCTGGCAAAGAGTATCACGAAGGAGATCCGATCTCCATCGATGGCTCTACCGGTAATATCTATGACGGCATCATCCCGACAGTAGATGCTACGATCGCCGGTGAGTTTGGACGTATCATGGGATGGGCTGACAAGTTCCGCACCATGAAGGTTCGTACCAATGCAGATACACCTGCCGATGCCAAGAAAGCACGCGAACTCGGTGCAGAAGGGATCGGTCTGTGCCGTACCGAGCATATGTTCTTCGAGGAAGACAGGATCGCTGCATTCCGCGAGATGATCTGTGCTGATACCGTAGAAGAGAGAGAAGCAGCACTTGAGAAGATCCTGCCATATCAGCAGGGCGACTTCGAAGCGCTGTATGAAGCACTGGAAGGAAACCCGGTTACGATCCGTTTCCTGGATCCGCCATTGCATGAGTTCGTTCCTACGGAGGAAGCTGACATTAAGAAACTGGCTGACGCACAGGGCAAATCCGTTGAGGATATCAAAGCGCTCATCGCTTCCCTGCACGAGTTCAACCCGATGATGGGACATCGTGGATGCCGTCTTGCCGTAACATATCCGGAAATTGCCAAGATGCAGACAAAGGCAGTGATCCGTGCAGCTATCAATGTGCAGAAGGCTCATGCTGACTGGAATGTAAAACCGGAGATCATGATCCCGCTGGTAGGCGATATCAAAGAGTTAAAATATGTTAAGAAATTTGTTGTTGAGACGGCAGACGCTGAGATCAAAGCAGCAGGAAGCGATCTGAAGTACGAAGTAGGTACGATGATCGAGATTCCTCGTGCGGCACTGACAGCAGACGAGATCGCAAAAGAAGCTGACTTCTTCTGCTTCGGTACAAACGATCTGACCCAGATGACATTCGGGTTCTCCCGTGATGACGCTGGTAAATTCCTGGATGCTTACTATGATGCCAAGATCTTTGAGAATGATCCATTTGCCAAACTGGATCAGACAGGTGTCGGCAAGCTGATGGATACCGCCCTGAAGCTTGGAAAACCGGTAAACAGTGCCCTTCACTGTGGTATCTGCGGCGAGCATGGTGGAGACCCGTCATCCGTAGAGTTCTGTAATAAGATCGGTCTTGACTATGTATCCTGTTCACCGTTCCGTGTGCCGATCGCAAGACTGGCAGCAGCACAGGCAGCGATTGCACAGAAGTAGGCAATTCCTCTTAAAAAGAGGAATCTGGAAAAGTCTGAATTTATGGGCTTTGAGGAATGCCTGATTTCCTGAAGCTGATATAAGAATGTATAAAACCCAGCCCATTCAGGGGGGGATCTCTGGATGGGCTGGGTTTGTTTTTTTCAGATTATGGAAAGATTTTCATTTTCCCTGCCAAGGCTGACCAGTGTCGTAGTGATAACAGCCTGCGAAAGGAAAGTTGGTTTGAAATAGGAAAAAAGAAGAAAATGATCGTAATGATTGTTTTTGCTGCTTTACTTTTTGCTACAGGGGGATTTTTGTCTTTCAAATACTATTTCATTCCACTAGGTAATTATAATGCGGCAAATGATTTGGTGGACAACCGTAAATATGATGAGGCGATAGAAGAATTTAAAAAGTTGGATGGGTTTAAGAATTCCAAGGCTAAACTTGTTGCAGTTAAGGAAAAGCAGAAAGAAAAAATTGCGATTGAAAAAATTTCTCATGCTTATGCTTTATGTGTTTCAGATACAACAAAGATGGCTACGGACAAAAAATCAATTACAGTAGATTCTTTTGGAAAATATGATCTTGCATCGCTTATGGATGTTGAAACGATTATTTCTACTCTGGAATTGCCGGACTCTTTATACGATGAAATGTGTGCAACAAATGCATTGATGGGACGGCAGCGTGAAACATATGATAATTTTGATATAAGCTGGTCATATCATCCGGATAGTGGATTAGATGTAATTTTCAAATATAATAAAAATATTGAATTATAATGAACTGCAACTGCCCCTTGTATCGTTTAATACAAGGGGCAGTTTTTTAAAATTTTTTGTGATATATCGTAAGTATCCGGCATTATATAGTGATCCATGGAGAGAGGCGGACTATTTCAAGAATGCAGTCCTTGAAGAGGTACTATAAACACTACTGATTTTTAATACGGGGAGAAAGCTGATATGTAAAAAATCTACTGGAAGATTTCTGTGTAAAAGTGTATAATGAAATTGACTTTAATAAAAAGCAATGATTTAGGAGGTAAAAATATTATGTGTAGGATATTGAAAGTATATGAAGAAGTGAGGTGCCTGGCATAGGTCAGCACAATAAGTCCTGCCTATGTCCTTACCAGATATCAATTTGTTATTTGGAGGCAGATACATGGGCTATAAAAGAGCTGTTGATATGCTGCCGTCAGAGTTGATACTGCAGATTCAGGAATATGTAGACGGAGAATCCATTTATATTCCCCGTGTAGCAGGAAAAGAAAGAAAATGGGGTGAATCTTCGGGTACACGTCTTGCCCTGGTTTCGAGAAACAGGGAGATATATCATAAATATATCAATGGTGTACGGGTACAACAGCTGGCAGAAGAATATCATATCTCAACACAGGGAATTTATAAAATTCTTTCAAAATCGAAAATATGATTTTAGAGCGGTGCATAAGGTATTGTGCATCGCTTTTTACTCTTTTTTTCATAGTGGTTTCGTTGCTTGTCTTTGAAATATGATTCAAATATACTTTTATTGTGGCAGAAAACATTATGAAATGACGGAGGTTAGGAAGAATGAATGTTTGGGAAGAATATCTTTCGATTTTGGAAGATAACGCACATTTAATCAGTATGGTGTCTGTTGAGGAATTGATGCGGTTTGGTTATGAAATTGGGTTAAAGAGCGGCGATACGGTACTTGATCTGTGCTGTGGTTATGGGACATTATTGAAGGTCTGGAACCGTGCGTTCCATATTTGTGGAACGGGTGTAGATATGAATGAAGAATTTTTGGCGGTTGGCAGAGACAGACTGCAGAAAAATGAAATTCGTGATATTACCCTTGTATGTGGGGATGTGACAACCTATCAGGATAACAAAAAGTATGATGTGGTAATTTGCAGCGAGACGATTTCAAGCATTCCGGAAACATTGCTGTTAGGTGAGAAATTTCTAAAAGCCGGAGGCGTGCTTGGATATCAAAAGTTGTATTCAAAAGTAGATAATCCACCGCAGGAACTTGTTGATTTTGATGAGGAGGTCCTTACCCTTTTTGAACTGAATGCTATTTTTAACCAGCAGGGATTTCAAATGATTTCAATGGCCAGTGACAATACGGGTATGTGGGAACGTTATGTTTTAAATTGGAGTGGGAAAAGAGATCTGCTGCAGCTCTCTCAAAATGAAAACGATGAGAATCTGAGAGCATGGATACAGAAATGGTACAATATGTATTTCAAATACCGCAGACAGTACGAAGGGCAGGCATTATTTGGATTACAGAGAATATTAGATAGTTTGCTGTGAGAAAAGGTTTTGTATATGTAATGTCGGTCTCACTTTCCGCATTGCTTTCAATAAAATGTCCCGATCACCTAATATAGGAGGCAGTTTCAAAAAAAATTTTTTTTCTGCAATAAAACGAAAGTTTCCTGCATTATCCTTTATGAAAACAATAAAAAAAGGGTGCAAGGACACCTGAAAGAAATGGAGGAATTCGTTATGAGAAGAACAACAAAAACATTATTGGCACTTGGTATGGCATTTTCGCTGGCAGTATCCGGATTCGCAGGAGTTGCTGAAGCTAAGAAACCAGCAGCAGACGCTACGACTGAAACGAAGACAGATACAAAGACAGGCAAAGTACAGCAGTTGAAAGCAAAGGTTACCTGTACCGCAGCAGGAAAAGTAAATCTCAGCTTTTCGCAGACAATCGAGTGGAGTCCGGAAGCGGCAGCTACTCTGACAGACGCAGATAACAAGACATTTGATGTTAAGAAGGAGATATTTCTATAGAAGAATATCGAAGCAGACGAAATAAACTCAATGAGGAGTTATCATGTTATGAAAGGCGATTACAGGAACAAAACAAGGAAGAGAAAACACCTCCGAAGACCGGATTGAATTGGGACAAGATAAATGAAACACTTAAAAATGTGCTTGACTTTTCCAAGCCTAAAGTAGATAATGATATAGTAGAAAGATTTATTGCAAGGATAATACCGATGGGTAGTAATCACTTTGTTTGGGTAGTGAATTTAAGTAACCTGAGAACGGAAGAAATTGATATGGTAGTAGAAGGTAGAAAGACGAATCCGGCTATTCATGTCGGGAACGATGACAGTGAAGAGAACGAGGACGAGGAATCCTCATTACATACGGACAAGTTGTGTCTGACTGATCTTGCTGTCCCGCTACAGGGGAAAAAATATTGCCTGACAGAAACGCAGCACTGGCGGCTATCGCACAGAAGTGGGCAATTCCTCTTAATAAGAGGAATCTGGAGAAAAATATTATTCTTTAGAGGTTAAAATTTTTTCCCCTCTATCATTACTTAAGGTAGTGGTGGAGGGGTATTTTACTGAATGGGATGAAAGAGAGGTTAGAGTATGAAAAAAGTTAGCATAACAGTGTTATTGATGTTGGTAATGTTAAAATGAGTTCAAGAAAAGATGTGAAAACAGATGGAGGGTACAAAAGCAGAGAGAGGTGATGTGTTGCAGGCAGAAAATAAATCAGAAGAAAGAAAACAGGAACTTAACAAAACGATTGATGACTTTTCCTTATTTGATGATGATTTTATGAGTGTTGTCTTTGAACGAAATATTGAAGCAACGGAATTTTTGCTAAATACTATCTTGGAACGTGGCGATATGAATGTAATAGAGGTAATCGGTCAGAGAGAATATAAAAGTCCTGTGATTGGTGGACGTTCTATTCGTATTGATATTTATGCAAAAGATTCCAAAGGGAAAATTTACGATATTGAAGTGCAACGTGCGGACGAGGGTGCGGATGTGCATAGAGCAAGATTCAACAGCAGTATGATTGATACAAGGATGCTGAAAGAAAGCCAGAAATTCATGGAACTTCACGAATCCTACGTTATTTTTATCACCAAAAATGATGTAATAGGAAGTGGTTTGCCATTATATCATATAGACAGAGTGGTAAAAGAGACAGGTATATCCTTTGAGGATGGTTCACATATTATATATGTGAATGGGAGTTATCAGGATGTAGATGATCCAATTGGGAAATTGGCGCATGATTTTGACTGTACGAAATCGGAGGATGTGATTTATCCTATTTTGGCAAAGCAGATACATTATTTTAAGGAAACGGAAGGAGGTCGGGCGACCATGTGCAAAGCAGTAGAAGAATTGGCGGAGAAATGGGCAGAAGAAAGCAGACTTGATGATATTAGAAATCTTATGGAATCTATGCAGTGGACAGTGGAACAGGCGATGGACGCATTGAGGATATCAGAAGAAGACAGGGTGGTTTTGTTAAAAAGGCTTTAGCTCGACGGAGGACGTAGAATTAATGATATTAGACGAGGAAGACCATGATACAAAAGAAGCAGACATCAGATATACCCATGAGGAAGTTTTTTTCAAGTGTAACAAATAGTTCAATGCGATTCTGTGAAATCAGATGTAGGAAATTGCGGTATTAGATTAAGCAAAAGACATAGAATGGTTGGTAATAATAGCTTGACATATAAATCCTACGGGTGTAATATTAACACTGTGGGATATTTTTTTGGAGAAAAATCTTACAAAAGTAATAATTAAGAGATAATGAAGGGAGAGCGACACATTGTGAATAGAAAAATTCTGATTTTTGATTGTTATAATGATTATTACAGGGGTGAAGTAGGGGTTTATCCATACTTTGCTTATGGTGAAAGTGTGCGGATGTGCGTAATTCCAGTGACAAAAAAGGTAATGAAATCCTATAAAAAGAGGGGAGTCAAAATTCATAAATTTTGATATGGCAATTTGTGTCTAAACAAAAGGAAAGGAATGTGAATCATTATGAAACGGAAAACCAATCGAAGAAAAAGGAAAAAACCAGTTCATGTTTTTCTTATGACTATGCTCATTAGTGGAGCAATTGCATTAAGCTTGATTTTTTTAGCAAAAGGATTTATTGACAAAAGAGAACAGAGAAGTCCGGAACAGATTTTACAGCAAACCTTGCTTACATATATGGATTGTATTTCTGAAAAAAGATATGGGGATATGTATGGTATGCTGGCAAAGGGGAGTGTAAAAACGATTAGTGAGAAGAATTTTGCTGCCCGAAATTCTGCAATCTATGAAGGTATTGGAATGGAAAATATGATGATAGATATTACCGGTTATGACATGGAAAATTTGACGGTCAAGTATAACACTTCTTTTGATACAGTTGCAGGCAATGTGAGCTTTGAGAATGAAGCGGGTTTTTTAGAGGAGGATGATACATATAAGCTGGTATGGAATGATTCTATCATTTTTCCGGAACTTGGGGCATCTGATAAAGTCAGGGTTACTACGATAAAGGCAAAGAGGGGAGAAATATTGGACAGGAATGGGAGAATGCTTGCAGGAAAAGGCATTGCATCTTCTGTTGGAATTATTCCGGGGAAGTTGATAAATAAAGAGAAAGCGATTAAAAAAATTGCAAAGTTATTGGGGATGAAGCCAGAAGATATAGCAAAACAGTTATCAGCAAAATGGGTAAAGGATGATTCTTTAGTACCGATAAAAAAACTTCGCAAAATAAGAGATATAGAGTTACTTGTGATTGATCCAGATAAAGAAGTGTTAAGAGAACATGAGCGACAGGAAAAATTATTGAATATTACAGGTGTAACGTTTTCAGATACGGAAGTCAGACAGTATCCGTTGAAAGAGGCTGCGGCTCATTTGATAGGTTATGTGCAGAATGTGACGGCAGAAGACTTGGAGGAACACGCAGGCGAAGGATATACAAGCAATAGTGTTATTGGAAAAACCGGGATGGAAGGGCTATTTGAAAAGGAGTTAAAAGGGAAAAATGGATGCAGGATTTATATTACCGATTCAGATGGAAGAGAAAAAGAGGAATTAGCCTGTATTACTGTGCAAAATGGTAAAGACATCAGGTTGACGATTGATGCTGACCTCCAATCATGGTTGTATGAAAGTTTCAAAAAGGATAAAAGCTGTTCTGTTTCCATCAATCCTTATACGGGAGAAGTCTTAGCATTAGTCAGCACTCCGTCTTATGACAATAATACTTTTATTATGGGAATGTCTGAAAAGCAGTGGAAGTTATTAAACGAAGATGACAGGAAACCGTTATATAATCGTTTCAGGCAGGTATGGTGCCCCGGTTCTACCTTTAAACCGATTACAGCAGCGATTGGTTTGGAGTCTGGAGCAATTAACCCGGCAGAAGATTTTGGAAGTGAAGGGCTCAGCTGGCAAAAGGATCAGTCATGGGGAATTTATCATGTCACCACACTTCATACATACAAGCCTGTGGTCTTGGAGAATGCATTGATTTATTCAGATAACATTTATTTTGCGAAAGCCGCATTAAAAATAGGTGCAGAAGAAATGGAAAAAGCATTGTCCGGCATTGGATTTCATGGAGAGATGCCATTTGAAATAAAAATGGGGGAATCCAGTTATTCCAACACAGAGCATATAGAAGGTGAGATACAATTGGCAGACAGTGGGTATGGTCAGGGGCAGGTTTTAGTAAATCCATTGCATATGGCATGTATTTACACTTCATTTTGCAACCAGGGAGATATGATAAAACCATATTTGATATATAAGAATGACGCAAAAACGGAATGTTGGATTTCAGGTGTGTTTTCTAAAAAGACTTCCAAACGAGTATTGGATGGAATAACCAAAGTAGTAAATGATCCGCATGGCACGGGATATGCAATACATCGTAAAGATTTGACGTTAGCAGGAAAGACGGGAACAGCAGAAATCAAAGCATCGAAAGAGGACACATCTGGTACAGAATTAGGCTGGTTTGCTGTGCTTACTCCAAATAAAAATGAGAAGAAACCGATTCTCGTTGTGAGTATGGTTGAAGATGTAAAGGAAAGAGGGGGGAGTGGCTATGTTATAGGGAAGGACAAATCAGTTTTAGAAAAATGGTTTAGTAAAAATTCCAATCTGGAATGAAAGGGGACGAATAAAATATGATGAAACAGGGTAAGTGTTTTATTGCTTGTCTACTTATGTGCAGCATGGTTTTTTACTCCTGCAGTAAAGAAGGGGGTGGGCACTCGGGAAAAAAGAATGAAACCGTTCAGGAAACGAAGAAAGAAGTTCTGGAAGAAAACGCAGAAAGTGGAGGGACAGAAAAGGTTGCGGATTTTGAGCCGGATAAAGGATATGATTTGCCTGTACCTGATCAGGAAAGAGCTGAGGCAGAACAAGATTCTTGCCGGTTAATGGCATTGCTTACGGATATTTATAAAAATGCAGATAAGAGGGATTCTTCCAATGTTGTTTTGGATAGTAACACTATTAAGAAAATCACGATGAAAATAAAGGAACGGGGGTATTCGGTAATAAGTTCAGAGACATATTCCAATATGGAAAATTATGAAGAAGTTGAAAGCTTTTTAATAAATGCGGAATCAGGAAAAGAGGGTTCTGTTATTATTTATGAGGTGCATTCGGATGGCGGGATTGGCAGAGAAAAATATGTTTATGATGGCGAAGATATGTTTCTTTTAGCGTCCAGTACGGTATGGGATGATGACAATAAGCCATGTATGTCATATGTTTCTTATACAAGGCTAAAGGAATGGAGATATTCGGATAAGGGCTGGTTTTGCTATGAAATGTGTGTACCAGAGTATCCGGAAGTAACGGAAATGGTTGATGGGAGCTGCTTAATTCGGGTTAAACCAA
>CAJUDA010000030.1 GCA_910584875.1 uncultured Eubacterium sp. | reverse complement strand
ATGCCATGCTTGGGCTAAAACCCGTAATGTATGCAAGCGTTGTCTGTTTTTTTATGACTGCCCTGTTTGAATGTTTTATAAAATTGAGCTATCAGCGTACTCAAAGTCAAGGCGGTGTGCTTCAGATTGTTAAGCAGGATTTTTTATCAAGTATGCGGTATATTTCAAAAGAACAGACCAGTATATCAAAAATGTTGCTTTTAACGGCATTCTCAAGGTTTTTTGTGATGGGCATTACCATAGTCGGACTTCCTTTTCTTGTGCGGACTGTCCTCGGATTTAATCCAAGATATTATGGGGCTGCGGAAAGTGCGCTGGCAGTCGCTACAATCTTGGGGAGCATTGCCGCAGGAATTTTGGCAGAGAAATTGAAAATACATAAATTATCTGTCCTGCTTGCTTCTATGGGTATTTTCATTATCCCTGCCGGCATTGTTTTCCTTTTGCCAGTGAATGCCATGATAAAGTATGGCGTTACGGTTGTATCATTTTGCGGTATGCAGGCTGTTATCAGTATTTTTTCTATTTTCGCTGTTTCCCTCATACAGCAGAGGACGCCAAATCATTTCATAGGAAAAGTGATGGCTTATACATCAACAGTTACTTTGTGTGTTCAGCCCATAGGACAAATCGTGTACGGTTTTTTGTTTGACAGATTTTTCAGTGCCGTATATTTTGTCTTAATCCCGACTGGCATTATAGTCTGTATTGCAGGATTATCTGCTATGAGCTTCTTTAAGAATATGGAAAGGGAGCAGCAGGAGGTGTCAGCATGAATCTCCATTTTTTGAGGTTTTTTGGCATTGCATTTTTTTACTAACACCATTATAATAAGTAGATAAGTAATGGGATAAGGAGAGGATGGCGATGGAAGAGACGAAGATGCGGGGTTTGATCGAAACCTTTGACACCGGGGAGTTGTCCACGAAACTGATACCGCCGGATTTTACAGAACCTGACCTGTTGTTTGAGGTTCTGAAAAAGACGGTTGTAAAATATCATCCTTCCAGTGATCTGGACATGATAACCAAAGCGTATGAGCTCGCCAAAGATGCACACAAAGACCAGAAGCGGAAATCCGGGGAACCGTATCTGATCCATCCGGTCTGTGTGGCGATCATCCTGGCGCAGCTGGAAATGGATAAAGAGACCATCGTAGGAGGGCTGCTCCACGATGTGGTAGAAGATACAAAATATACGACAGAAGACCTGACCGAATTGTTCAGTGCAGAAGTGGCAGCGCTGGTGGACGGCGTGACCAAACTGACAAAGATCAATTACTCGGCAGACAAACTGGAACTGCAGGCAGAAAATCTGAGGAAGATGTTTCTCGCCATGGCAAAGGATATCCGCGTCATCATTATCAAGCTTGCCGACCGTCTGCACAATATGCGGACGATGCAGTATATGCGTCCCGAGAAGCAGAAAGAGAAATCCCGTGAGACCATGGATATTTATGCGCCGATCGCTGACCGGCTCGGTATCTCGAAAGTGAAAGTAGAACTGGATGATCTTTCCCTGCGTTATCTGGAGCCGGATATATATAAAGAACTGGGGGAACAGTTTAACTATGTGAAAGGTTCCAAAGAAACGTTTGTAAAGGATATCATGGAAGAGGTTGACCGGAAGCTGGTAGAGAATGATATCCGGGCGGTGATCGACGGGCGTGTCAAGCATCTGTTCAGTATATACCGGAAGATGGTGAACCAGAAGAAATCACTGGATCAGATCTATGACTTATTCGCTATCCGTATTATCGTGGATACCGATCAGGAATGCTATACGGCGCTGGGGATCATCCATGAGATGTATAAACCGATTCCCGGACGTTTTAAAGATTATATCGCCATGCCGAAACCAAACAATTACCAGTCGCTGCACACGACGCTGATCGGTCCCAACGGACAGCCTTTTGAAATACAGATCCGTACCTATGAGATGCACCGTACGGCGGAATACGGTATTGCTGCCCACTGGAAATACAAGGAGACCGGCGGCAGTGAGGCAGAGAACACGCAGAGTGAAGAAGAGAAACTGGCATGGCTGCGTCATATTCTGGAATGGCAGCATGATATGGATGACAACAAAGAGTTTCTGAGCGTTATCAAGAGCGATCTCGATCTTTTTTCGGACCGGATCTATTGCTTTACCCCGGAGGGGGATGTCAAAAACCTGCCTGCGGGGTCGACGCCGATTGATTTTGCCTATGCAGTACACAGCGCAGTGGGCAATAAAATGGTTGGTGCAAGGGTCAACGGCAATATCGTCAAGATGGATTACGAGATACAGAATGGCGACCGGATCGAGATCATAACCAGCCAGAACAGCCGGGGACCAAGCCGTGACTGGCTGAAAGTGGTGAAAAGCACTCAGGCGAAAAATAAGATCAACCAGTGGTTCCGCAATGAATTTAAAGAGGATAATATCGTCAAGGGAAAGGAACTGCTGCATACCTACTGTAAAAATAAAGGGATCGATCTGGCGCCCCTTCTCAAAAATGAGTACACACAGGTATGTATCCGCAAATATGGTTTCCGTGACTGGGAATCGGTCTGCGCTGCCGTCGGTCATGGCGGCTTGAAGGAAGGGCAGGTCGTCAACAAGCTGCAGGATGCCTACGAAAAGAGAAACCGTAAGATCGTATCGGACGCCCCGGTGCACGAATTTATCGAAAAAGTAAAAAGCACGAAAAACAAAGATACTGCGGTACAGAAGGCTCCGGACGGGCTGGGACACAAAAGCGGGATCATCGTGGAAGGTCTGGATGATCTGGCGGTGCGTTTTTCACGGTGCTGTAATCCGGTGCCGGGTGATGAGATCGTAGGTTTTGTCACCCGGGGGAGAGGGGTTTCTGTCCACCGCACGGACTGCGTCAATATGATCCATCTGCCGGAGGGTGAAAAAAACCGTCTGATCGAGGCAGAATGGAGTTCCGACGCTGAAAAAGGAGAGGGCGTCTATCCGGTGGAGATTGTTGTGTATTGCTATAACCGGAGCGGTGTGCTGATGGATGTTTCTAAAATATTTACGGAAAACGGCATTGATATCAAATCGATGAATGTCCGTACGACGAAGCAGGAAAAAGCAACTTTGACGATCGGCTTTGAGACCCATGGGGCAGAGAAGCTGGACCGTCTGATCACAAAACTGAAATCGGTGGAAAGTGTGATCGATATCAACCGCAGTACAAACGGCTGACTTGCGTTGTATTGAAATAGAACACGACAATACGATTATTTTAGGAGGCAGAGATGGAAATAACAATTCTGACAGTCGGTCCGGTCGCGACCAACTGTTATATCGTAAATAAAGAGGGCAGCAGATCCTGTGTCGTCATCGACCCTGGGGAAGAAGCAGGCAAGATTGCTTCTTATATTGAAAAAAAGGGGTTGAACAATGAGGGGATTCTCCTGACACATGGTCATTTTGACCATATCACAGGAGTGAGTGAACTCGTTTCCCTTGTGGGTGGAAAGGTGTATGCCTATGAAGGGGAAAAGGAGCTGATGATGGATCCCAGACAGAACGGCAGTGTCATGATGGGGTATGAGCTTGCGATCGAGCCGGAGAATCTGCTGCGGGATGGTGAGATCCTGTCAGTTGCCGGTATGGCGTTCAAGGTGATCCATACGCCGGGGCATACGGGGGGAAGCTGTTGTTTTTATCAGGAGGAGGAAAAAATCCTGTTCAGCGGAGATACGATCTTTATGGAATCCGTGGGGCGTACCGATTTTCCTACCGGCAGTGCAAAACAGCTGATCGACTCTGTGCGCAATAAAGTGCTGGTGCTGCCATCGGATGTACAGATTTATCCGGGACACGGACCAGAGACAAGTGTTGCGTATGAGGCAGCAAATAATCCGTATGCATAGGGAAGGAACAGTCCGATGATAACATTTGAGATTAAGGGCAATGAGTTCTCGTATGACCTGAAAGCGCTTGCCCTCAGTTTTTTCCCGGAAAAAGAGTGTCAGGTAGTGCATAAAGAGGACTGGGACGGGTGCCATGGATATCCGGTCCGCTGCCGGATGGATGACAGAGAGGTTTTGTGTGAGACTCTTCCTGAGAATTATAGTAAAAATCGTGTAAAAGAGCTTGTTTACCACTGTTTTGCAAAAGAGAGCGGACATACCCTTCCGTGGGGGATCCTGACGGGGATCCGGCCGGCGAAGATTCCCCTCCGGCTGTTTATGGACGGCAGGGAAAGAGCTGAGATCGCCGCCTGCCTGAAAAAGGAATACCTGGTGTCAGAGCCGAAAGTACAGCTTGCCCTGGATGTGGCAGAGAAGGAATTCAGGCTGACGCAGCGATACGATCATGAAAAGGGGTACAATATTTATATCGGAATTCCATTCTGCCCCTCTATCTGCCAGTATTGTTCTTTTTCTTCGTATGATTACCACAGATATGAAGGACAGGCAGATGATTATCTGACGGCGCTGGAAAAAGAGATCCGGTATACAGCAGAGAAATTTGCAAAGCGGGAACTGCATACCATCTATGTGGGGGGCGGGACGCCTACCTCGCTGGATGGACGGCAGCTGCAGCGTCTTATGGATCTGATACACCGGCACCTGCCGGTAAAGGATACGGCAGAGTTTACAGTGGAGGCGGGGAGACCGGACAGCATTACGGAGGAAAAACTACATATACTGAAAGCGGCCGGAGTGACAAGGATCTCGGTGAATCCGCAGACGATGAAACAACATACACTGGATCTGCTGGGACGCAGGCATACGGTGGAACAGACGGAGCATGTGTTCCGGCTGGCAAGGAAGCTTGGCTTTGATAATATCAATATGGATCTGATCGTCGGTCTGCCGGAAGAAACAGAAGAAGATGTTACCCGGACGCTGCGCAGGGTATGTGCCATGGAGCCGGACAGTGTGACAGTGCATACCCTGGTGATCAAGCGCGCTTCACGGATGCGGCGGGAGCAGATGGAGCAGGGAGGGGGGATCACCCCGGAAGATGCCCTGATCCCGGTATTGCAGCAGACGAGTGAGAAGTTTCTGCGGGAGCATGGCTATGAACCGTATTATATGTACCGGCAGAAAAATAAGGCGGGTACGACCAGGAATACCAATCAGGAAAACACGGCATATGCCCGTCCGGGCAAAGAGTGCCTCTATAATGTGTTTATCATGGAGGAACTGGAAACCATCGTGGCGCTGGGAGCCGGGGGATCGACAAAGCATGTGATCCATGGAGAGAACCGGATGGAGCGGGTAGAAAATGTCAAGAGCGTGGAAGAGTATATCGCCAGGATTGACGAGATGATAGAGAGAAAAGAATCAGAATTTGATGGAGGTATAGGATGACTTTAAAAAAGAAACCGGTTACCGGAATGAAGGATATGTTACCGAAGGAGATGGAGATCCGAGATTATGTGATCCGCCAGATCAAAGAGACTTATAAGACATTTGGGTTTCAGTCCATTGAGACTCCCTGTGTCGAACACATCGACAACCTGTGCAGCAAACAGGGAGGGGAAAATGAAAAACTGATCTTTAAGATTATGAAACGGGGGCAGAAACTGAATCTGGAGACGGCGAAGGAAGAAGGGGATCTGACAGACAGTGGGCTGCGCTATGATCTGACCGTACCGTTATCCCGGTATTATGCCAACAATGCGAATGAGCTTCCCTCCCCGTTTAAGGCGCTGCAGATGGGAAATGTGTGGCGGGCTGACCGTCCGCAGAGGGGACGGTTCCGTCAGTTTATGCAGTGTGATATTGATATACTCGGCGAGCCTTCCTATCTGGCAGAGATCGAACTGATCACGGCGACGACGACATTGCTTGGAAAACTGGATTTTACCAGCTTTACAATACGGATCAATGACCGCAAGATATTGAAGGGTATGGCGAAATACTGTGGATTCCCGGAAGAAAGCTATGATGAGGTGTTCATCATTCTGGATAAGATGGACAAGATCGGTATGGATGGCGTGGAGTCCGAACTTCTTGCCAGCGGTTATGGATCAGAGTCAGTGGCAAAATGCCGGCAGCTTTTTGAGACAGTGACAAATGATATTGCCGGTGTGGCATATGTGAAGGAAACACTGGGAGACTGTCTGGAGGAAGGTACGGCAGAGGACCTCACTACGATCATTTCTGCTGTGGAACAGGTTAAGAGCGCTGACTTTACCATTGTATTTGACCCCACGCTGGTGCGGGGGATGTCATACTACACCGGTCCCATTTTTGAGATTGCCATGGATGAATTCGGCAGTTCAGTCGGCGGCGGCGGGCGCTATGATGAAATGATCGGTAAGTTCACCGGTAATGATACGAGTGCCTGCGGTTTTTCGATCGGTTTTGAGCGCATTGTCATGCTGCTGCTCGAACGCGGCTATGAGGTGCCGGGGGCGGCCGTAAAGAAGGCTTTTCTGATCGAGAAGAAAGCGTCGCCGGAGCGGATGCAGGAAGTGATCGCCCTGGCAAAAAAAGAGCGCGAAAAAGGCGTCCAGGTCAATATCAGTATGATGAAGAAAAACAAAAAATTCCAGAAAGAACAGCTGATGGCAGAGGGGTATGAGGATATACAGGAGTTCTTTGCATAGGAAACGGATTAAAAGGAGAATAGTAATATGGCTGAATCAATGAGAGGATTGAAGCGCACATGCCGCTGCGCGGAATTAGGGACAGAACATACCGGACAGACTGTAACCGTCATGGGCTGGGTGCAGAAGAGCCGGAATAAGGGAGGCATCGTTTTTGTGGATCTGCGGGACCGCTCCGGTATCATCCAGCTGATCTTTGAAGAGAGTACGGTGGGAAGCGAAGGCTTTGCCAAAGCGGCAAAGCTGCGCAGCGAGTTTGTGGCTGCTGTCACCGGTGAGGTGACGAGGCGTTCCGGCGCTGTAAACGAAAATCTGAAGACCGGAGAGATTGAGATCGTGGCAAAAGAGATCCGGATCCTGTCCGAATCCGAGACGCCGCCATTCCCGATCGAGGAAGATTCCAAAACAAAAGATGATCTCCGTCTCAAATACCGCTATCTGGATCTGCGCCGCCCCGACCTGCAGAGGAATCTCATGCTGAGGAGTGAAGTGACATCTGAGGTGCGGCAGTTTCTTGCCAGTGAGGGATTTCTGGAGATTGAGACGCCGGCGCTGAATAAAAGTACGCCGGAGGGGGCGAGGGATTACCTTGTGCCAAGCCGGGTACATCCGGGCAGTTTTTATGCCCTGCCGCAGAGTCCACAGTTGTTTAAGCAGCTTTTGATGTGTTCGGGGTATGACCGGTATTTCCAGGTCGCAAAGTGTTTCCGCGACGAGGATCTGCGTGCTGACCGGCAGCCGGAGTTTACCCAGATCGACATGGAGCTTTCTTTTGTCGATGAGGATGATGTGATCGATGTCAATGAGAGGCTTCTGCAGAGGATCTTTCGGCTGATCGGTGTGGAGATCGCACTTCCGCTGCCCCGTATGACATGGCAGGAGGCGATGGACCGTTTTGGTTCGGACAAGCCGGATATCCGTTTTGGCATGGAGCTGCATGATGTGACAGAGATCGTGAAGGATTGTGGTTTCGGCGTATTTACCGGAGCGACCGAAACTGGTGGCTCGGTCCGCGGTATCCGGGCGGAAGGACAGGGAGCCATGCCTCGCAAAAAGATTGATAAACTGGTGGATTTTGCCAGGGATTTCGGGGCAAAAGGACTTGCCTGGCTCTGTGTGAACGAGGACGGTTCCTATAAATCCTCATTTGCCAAATTTATGACGGAAGAGGAGCTGGACGCTCTCGTGAAGGCAATGGAAGGAAAGCCGGGAGACCTGCTTTTATTTGCGGCGGACAAAAATAAGGTGGTTTGGGACGTCCTTGGCAATCTGCGTCTGGAGTTGGCGAGACAGATGGAGCTTCTGGACAAAAATGTATACCGGTTTTTGTGGGTGACAGAATTTCCGCTGTTAGAGTACAATGAAGAACTGGGACGTTATCAGGCGATGCATCACCCGTTTACGATGCCGGTGGAAGAGGATCTGGAATTTCTGGAGACAGAACCGGGGCGCGTGCGCGCCAGGGCATATGACATTGTGCTGAACGGAACAGAGCTGGGAGGCGGTTCTGTCCGTATCCATCAGAATGACATCCAGGAGAGGATGTTTGAGGCGCTCGGCTTTAGCAAAGAATCGGCGTACAGCCAGTTTGGCTTCCTTTTGACGGCATTTAAATACGGCGTTCCACCACATGCCGGACTTGCCTATGGACTGGACCGTCTCATCATGCTGATGGCAAAAGAGGACAGTATCCGGGATGTCATCGCCTTCCCCAAAGTGAAGGACGCCTCCTGCCTGATGACGGAAGCGCCGGGTACGGTGGATCCTGCCCAGCTGGAAGAGCTTGGCATTCGTCTGGCAGAGGACGGGGAAGAATGAGGGAAATGACGACTGCCGTCATTCTGGGGTATCTTGTCATCATGAACGTCATTGCCTTTGCCGCGATGGGCGTGGATAAATCCAGGGCAAAAAGAGGGGCATGGCGGATACCAGAGAAGACATTATTTTCCTTATCCCTTCTTGGCGGCAGCATCGGTGCCCTGGCAGGGATGTATACGTTCCGCCACAAGACAAAGCATTTGAAATTTGTTGCCGGTATGCCGGCGGTACTGGTTTTGCATATCACACTGGCAGCAGTATTGTTATACCGTTTGGCGCCGTTGAGCTAGTAAAAAATAATAATAAAGGAGACAAAAACTATGAGTATTGTATCAGAAAAATTTGGCACCACAAAAGAGGGTGCAGAGGTTACCCGTTACACGATCACAAACAAAAATGGTCTCAGTATGTCCGCGCTGGATTATGGTGCGATCATCTCCCATCTGATGGTACCGGACAAAAACGGAACACTGGATGATATTGTGCTTGGCTTTGATAATGTGGCAGGCTATGAGGTGAATGGATGTTTCTTTGGCTCGTTTATCGGACGCCACGGCAACCGGATCGGGGATGCGAAGTTTGTCCTCAACGGAAAAACGTATGAACTGGAGAAAAATGACGGCAAAAATAATCTGCATGGCGGCACGCCGGGTTATCATAAGGTAATGTACCAGGCGTCGACGACGGACAACAGCGTGACGTTTACCCGTGTCAGTCCGGACATGGAACAGGGGTATCCGGGAAATCTGGATATTTGTGTAACGTATACACTGACGGATGAGGATGAGCTGAGGATTGACTACAAAATGAAATCCGATCAGGATACACTGTGCAATCCGACCAACCACAGTTATTTTAACCTGAAAGGGCATAACGGGGGCACGATCACAGACCATAAGCTGTACATAAAGGCAAACGGTTTTACTGAGACGACAGAGGATCTGATCCCCAATGGGACGATCGTGGACGTCACCGGGACTCCGATGGATTTTCGTACGAAAAAACCGATCAGCCAGGATATTGAAGCAGATTACCAGCCGCTGAAGGTCGCGGGAGGCTATGACCACAACTTTGTTCTGGACAAAAAAGAGGGAGCGCTGGAGAAGGTCGGAGAGGTATCAGAGGACACAACAGGACGCACGATGGAGATTTACACGGACCTTCCGGGAATGCAGCTGTATTCCGGGAACTTTATCGAAAAGGAAGATGGCAAGGGCGGCAATGTGTATACGAAGCGCACCGGCGTCTGCTTTGAGACCCAGTATTTTCCAAATTCGGTCAATATTCCGGCATTTCCGTCTTGTGTGCTGAAAGCAGGGGACGAGTTTACCTCTACCACGATTTATAAATTTATATAAACTGGATGAAATTGGCACCGCCCAGCTACCCTTTTTTTGGAAGGAATAACGAAACAAGATATTGTTGAATACTATAGAAGAAGACTTGTGAAGAAGGAGAACAGACGGTGAAAAGTGTGTTAGGAAAACTGATTCAGCGCAGATTTGGTTGTGAACGCTATACAATATACACAGAGAAGTTAAATAAGAAGGAAAGCATGGATATATTTTGTGATATATACCGGAATTTATGCCAGCAGTCCCAGGAGGATCTCAATGATGCCTTAAAAGAGCTGCTGGGCTATGTCCAGATGTCGATACGCATCAGCCGTAATTTCCTTTATATCACAATGGGTTATATGGTAGCAGTGGCGATGCTTCTGCTTCTGGAACTTTCATGGATGATCCTGATTCCTTCCCTGGCAGTGGTCAGTACCTGTTATCTCTATAAACTGGTGGAGTTTGTGCGAAACCGTTATTGTGACAGGGATGTACGGATCGTATTGATCTACAAAATCGCCCTGTTCCACCTTTTGGAAGAAAGCTGTTTACAAAAGGAAGGGCATGAGCTATAATGTCAGATAGAAACTGAATAACCGGGGAGCTTGCAGACAGGCTGAGAGGAAGGACAGGAACGATTCCTGAGCCCTTCGACCCGTAAACCTGATATGGGTAATGCCAACGAAGGAAGCAGTACAGGATCACAAGACCGCATTACTTTAAATGCGGTCTTTTTAACTGTATAGCATTATGATGATCAGAGAATATGGAGGAAACTATGAGCGGATATACAACGCAGATGGATGCCGCAAGAAAAGGCATCGTTACGCCGGAGATGGAGGCGGTCAGTACATATGAGAAACTGGATGTGCAGGAACTGAGGGAACTGGTGGCTAAGGGGCAGGTGGCGATCCCTGCCAACAAAAACCACAAATGCCTGAAACCGTACGGGATCGGTAACCGCCTGAAAACGAAGATCAATGTAAATCTGGGGACGAGCAGGGATTGTCTGGATCTGGATGTGGAGATGCAGAAGGTGCAGGCGGCGATCGATATGGGAGCAGAGGCGATCATGGATCTGAGTTCCTTTGGTGACACACAGAAATTCCGGCGTAAGCTGACCAGTGAGTGTACGGCGATCCTTGGCACGGTACCGATCTATGACGCCGTTGTCTATTACAACAAGGCGTTGAAGGATATCACCTCCGATGAGTGGATGGAAGTAGTGAAAATGCATGCAGAGGACGGGGTGGACTTTATGACGATCCACTGTGGTATCAACCGTGCCACGGCAGACCGTTTTAAGGAAAATCTGCGGCATACGAATATCGTTTCCCGGGGCGGTTCGATCATATTTGCCTGGATGGAACTGACCGGCAACGAAAATCCGTTTTATGAGCGGTATGATGAACTGCTGGATATCTGTGAAAAATATGATGTGACGATCAGCCTCGGGGATGCCTGCCGTCCCGGCAGTATTGCGGATGCCGGGGATATTTCCCAGATTTCCGAGCTAGTTGCCCTGGGTGAGCTGACGCAGCGTGCATGGAGACATAATGTGCAGGTCATGATCGAGGGCCCGGGGCATATGCCGCTCAACCAGATCCGCGCCAATATGGAGATTCAGCAGACTGTGTGCAAGGGAGCGCCATTTTATGTGTTGGGACCCCTTGTCACCGATGTGGCGCCAGGCTACGATCATATCACCAGCGCGATTGGCGGGGCGGTTGCCGCGACTTACGGGGCATCCTTCCTGTGCTATGTGACGCCGGCAGAGCATCTGCGCCTTCCCACCGTGGAGGACGTCAAAGAGGGGATCATCGCCTCGAAGATCGCAGCCCATGCGGCAGATGTGGCGAAAGGAATACCGGGAGCTGCAGAGTGGGATTATCAGATGAGCGAGGCGAGAAGGGAGCTTGACTGGGAAAGGCAGTTTGAACTGGCGATGGATTCCGAAAAAGCAAGACGGTACCGTTCGGAAAGCACCCCGGAAAAGGAAGATACCTGTACGATGTGCGGCAAGATGTGCGCCGTGCGGAATATCAATAAGATTCTGCGGGGAGAAAATGTCGATATAATGGATTAATGATAAACAGGAATCAGAAATATGATTCCATGCACATCGGCCGCTTCCCTGCATAGAATACAGTAAGAGTTATTATGCAGGTGAGTACCAGATGAAGAAAACAACATACATTCTTTGTGTGTGCCTATTGTGTATTATGGCATTTTATGAGATCCGGCATAACAGTGAGGATTATGTAGCAACGGCCCATTTTGCCGCCCAGGTAGAAAAGGAAAACAGGCAGGCGGCAGAGGGAAAGAAAACAGCATATCTGACTTTTGATGATGGACCGAGTGAAAACACGAAGAAGATCCTGGAGGTTCTGAAGGAGAAAAAAGCAGTTGCCACGTTTTTTCTGGTGGGTAAGGAAATAACCCCGGAGCGGGAAGAGATTGTAAAACAGACAGTAAAGCAGGGAAATGCTGTAGGTGTGCATACATACTGCCATGAAAAAAATAAGCTTTATTGCAATGCGGATAGCTTTTTTGAAGATTTTAAAATGGCCTCCCAGAGCATTGAACAGGTCACAGGGAAGAAACCGGTCCTGCACCGGTTTCCGTGGGGAAGTAACAATGGTTACGTTTGTTCGTATGTGGATGCCCTGCATGAAAAACTGCAGGAGCAGGGAATCAAAAGCTTTGACTGGAATGTATCCGGTGAGGACTCCATAGGAGGGACAGTTGCCCAGAGTACGATATTCCGCAATGTCAAAAAGGATCTCACCAGGTATGATGACCCGATCATCCTGCTCCATGATTCGGCGACGATGGACAATACAGCGGCTGTGATCGGTCAGATCATCGATTATATCCGTTCAGAAGGTTATGAATTTGCGACGCTGGATAAGAGGGAGGAATATATGTTTCCAGCCAGCTGGCGGTAAGGATTATTCTTATAATGAATAAAGTGGATTTTCGACAAAAACCCCGATAAGTGGTTTTTAAAACTACTTATCGGGGTTTTTGGGTTGACACAGAACAAGAAAGATGATACGCTAAGGGAAAATACAGGATAGGCAGAGTAATTGTCTGTAGATGGATTGGGAGGAATGCAGGATGAAGAAACAGAGACCGATCAGATTAAAGAAGACAAGAACACGTCTGGAAGACCGGGTTCTCCCCTCTTATACAAAAGGGGAAGAAATATTCAATATGGTATCCCACATAGTAGGGGGTGCCATTGCGATCGCGGCACTGGTGTTATGTGTTGTTTTTGCCGTGATCTACAGTGATGCATGGGGCGTTGTGGGAGCGGCGATTTATGGTGCGACCATGATCCTTCTCTATTGCATGTCAAGTATCTATCACGGATTACACCGCAATATGGCAAAGAAAGTGTTTCAGGTTATCGATCACTGTACGATATATTTTCTGATCGCCGGTACTTATACGCCGGTAACACTGGCTGGTCTGCGTCCACAGTATCCGGTTCAGGCATTTGTGATCTTTGGGGTTGTCTGGGCATGCTGCTTTGTGGCGGCGACGCTGACAGCGATTGATTTAAAAAAGTACCAGATCCTCTCCATGGTCTGTTATATTGCCATGGGATGGTGTATTATCTTCTTTATCGGGCCCACTGTCCGCTGTCTGGGAACAGGGGGAACTGTATTTCTTCTGACGGGCGGGATCGCCTATACGATTGGTGCGGTTTTTTACGGTCTTGGTAAGAAAAAGAAATATGTACATTCCGTGTTTCACCTTTTTGTCCTGGCGGGAAGCATCCTGCATTTCTTTATGATCCTGTTTTATGTGATCATGTAGTGTATTTTGCAGGAATTTATGATTGAATATAAGCAACCGGTTGTGTTATAATTTACTGTAAAAGTAAAGACAAGTATATGATAATACACTATTTAGGAAGTAAATCATAGACTATGAAATTGATATCTGGAGGAAGAAACAAATGGTAGTAGAACCAAAGGTAAAAGGATTTATCTGTACGACAGCGCATCCAGCCGGCTGTGAAGAGAGCGTGCGCCGGCAGATTGCGTATTGCAAGGAAAAGGGACAGGTTGACGGTCCGAAGAAGGTACTTGTGATCGGGGCGTCCACGGGATATGGACTGGGAAGCCGTATTGCTGTTACTTATGCGTATGGAGCAGATACGATCGGCGTATCGTTTGAGAAAGAGGCGAAGGGAAAACGGACGGCAACGGCAGGATGGTATAATACAAAGGCATTTGAGAAGTTTGCGGCAGAGGATGGATATTATGCGAAGTCGTTCAATGGAGACGGGTTTTCCAGGGAGATGAAGGATCAGGTAATTGAGACCATCCGCAAAGACTGGGGCAAAGCGGATATGGTGGTCTACAGCATGGCGGCGCCACGGCGGACGATGCCGGATGGCACAGCTGTATCCAGTGTCCTGAAGACAGTAGGCAAAGAATTTACCAATAAAACGATCGACCTGAAGACAAATGAGGTCAAAGAGGTTACGGTGCCAGTGGCAGATGAGGAAGAGATCCAGAATACGATTAAGGTCATGGGGGGAGAGGACTGGTCGGACTGGATCCATGCTCTTGCCGAGGCAGATGTCCTTGCTGACAATGCATCCACGATCGCTTATTCTTACATAGGACCGGTGGTTACCCATGCGATCTACAAAGACGGAAGTATTGGACAGGCGAAGAAGCATCTGTATGAAACCTCACGGAAACTGACCGAAGAATTGGCAGACAGAGGGCTGAAGGCTTATGTATCTGTCAATAAAGCGCTGGTCACACAGAGCAGTGCGGCGATCCCTATTGTTCCGCTGTATATTTCTCTTCTGTATAAGATTATGAAGGAAGAGGGGCTGCATGAGGGCTGTATTGAGCAGATGTACCGGCTTTTTGCCGATAAATTTGTAAAAAAAGAAGTAGATGAGGCAGGATATTTCCGCCTGGATGACTGGGAACTGCAGGATAAGGTACAGGATAAGATCACTGCTGTCTGGGATCAGGTGACGACGGAGAATATCCAGGAACTGGGAGATATTGACGGATACTGGGAAGATTTCTACCAGATGTTTGGTTTCCATTATGACAATGTAGACTACAGTGCAGATGTGGAGATCTGAGGCAGTACCTGCATTTGAAAAAGAATGAAATGGAAAAGAGCTTCTGAATGGGAAAGGGAACCGTTCAGAAGCTCTTGTTATTTGTAGATTATCACGACGCTATATCAAATGGGGAGGTTCACTTTGTGCGGAGCGAAAAACACGAAGTGTTTTTCGGTAGCGTCGGATTATCACGACGCTATGGCGTTACCGGCAACTGTGAGATCACGAACATATCATAGATTGCCTTAATGGCGTCATTGAAATCTTCATTTTTCACACCGATAATGATATTCAGCTCGCTGGACCCCTGGTCGATCATTTTGACATTGATATGGGCATGGGCAAGCGCAGAGAAAAGCCGTCCCACCGTACCGCGGGTGCCTTTCATGCCGCGTCCTACAACGGCGATGAGAGCGAGGTCGGATTCCATCTCGATCGAATCCGGATGGGTGGAAGCATGGATCTCAGCGATGACTTTTTGTTCCTTTTCTTCAAATTCATCCTGATGGACAAAAATTGTCATCGTATCAATACCGGAGGGCATATGCTCAAAAGAGATGCCGTTATCCTCAAAGGCGCCAAGCACCTTTCTGCCAAACCCTACTTCAGAATTCATCATGTCTTTTTCGATATTGACGGCAACAAATCCTTTTTTTCCGGCGATGCCGGTGATTGTGTAAGCGGGAATCCGGCAGGTGCTTTCCACGATCATAGTACCGTCGTCTTCCGGTGCGTTGGTGTTGCGGATATTGATGGGGATGCCTGCCTGCCGTACCGGGAAGATCGCATCTTCATGCAGGACAGAAGCGCCCATGTAGGCAAGCTCCCGCAGTTCTTTGTAGGTGATGGTGTGGATGATCTCCGGCTTCTTTACAATACGGGGATCCGCCACCAGAAAGCCGGAAACATCAGTCCAGTTTTCATACAGATTGGCATTGACGGCTCTGGCAACAAGGGATCCGGTGATATCGGATCCGCCCCGTGAGAAAGTTACCACCCTGCCATTTGCCATGGCGCCGTAAAAACCGGGGATGACAGCGCGGTCACATACGGCGAGGCGCTGGGACAGGAGTTTATTGGTCGTCTCACTGTCAAAATTGCCGTCTTTATGGAAACGGATCACATTTGCCGCATCGACAAATTCATACCCCAGATATTTAGCCATGATCTTACCGTTGAGGTATTCACCGCGGGAGGCGGCATACATGGATCCCGCCTTTGCCAGAAACTGTTTTTTGATCGTTTCAAAATCTTCGGTCAGGGAGAAATCCAGCTTTAATCCCCGGATGATCTCATTGTAGCGGTCTTTGATCTGACCAAGCTGTTTGCTGAATGCCTGACCATTTTCTGCCAGTTCATAGCACTGGTACAGCATATCGGTCACCTTCGTATCGCTGGAATCCCGTTTTCCGGGGGCGGAAGGAACCACATAACGGCGGGAGTCATCGGCACGGATGATCGAACCGACCTTCTGGAACTGTTCTGCACTTGCCAGGGAACTGCCGCCAAACTTAACTACTTTTTTCACACTAATCTCTCCATTTCGTATGATTCTTACTTATAGTATAGACATATGAATATAGTAAACCACTTTTTTGTCGGTTTTTCAAGGTTTTTTTCTATTTTATTCTATGTTATACTATGGAATAAGACACAACGCCAGGTGCAGACTGGACTATTTTTATAAACAGAAGGGGAGAAAACGATGGAAAATATTTCTCTTTACGGGACATTATATTATGAAAAGAGTATTTTTAAGGGCAGTTACCGGGGCATGAATTTCTGGATACAGAAAAGCGGGGATGAAGAACACCCTGTATTAAAAGCGACGGCATGGAAAGGACCCTATAATTTTGATACAACACAGGAAAAAAAGGTGTCGGAGGAGTTCCCTTTCAGCGAAGAAGGGATTGCCCTGGCAGATGAGTGGCTGACAGAGCAGCAGAAGGTGATCGCCACGGAAATGACATGAAACAAACATAAAAGTGACAGTTTTTTTTGAATAATTTGACAAAATGTAATGATATCCTTTACTCATTATCAGAGATGAATGGAGGGTATCATTTTGTATTGGAAATCTTTTCTGAGAAATATGTGGGAGAAGAAAGGATATGACGTTTATACAGGGGAAGAATTTGATCACTGGGTGAAGAAAAGCAGCAGGGATGGCGACGGTACGAAGCGGATCCGCACAGACCTGGGACAGGATGAAGGAAGTGCGTTTCATTCCAACGCCATTGATCATGCGGTAGAGAGAATACTGGATACCGGGCGGTATACCGAAAAGAAAATGTTTGTGGTAAAAAATCCTTTTCGCATCGCCCCGCTGACGGCATTGATCCTATTTGTGACAGAAGTACCATATTCGGTCCATATTACGCTGGAGGACGGAAAGATTCTGGACGAGAGAAGTGAGATGGGTACCAGACACCGTATTCCGGTCTATGGCCTGCGCGCAGGGCAGGAAAACCGGATCCATCTGGAATTGTGGAATGAGAGTGGATGCTGGTATGAAAAAGAGATCAGGATAACGACAGGAGCCCTTCCCAGATGTCTGGAGGAACAGGTACAGATCCGTAAGAAGAAGAGGGAGAGTGAGATCCCATTTACGATCGTGTTCGGGGGGAGCACAAAGTATCCCTATGCATTTGATGAAGAAGGTGAGATTCGTTATTATATTAAACTAAAGACCAAGACATTTGGGGTGTACCGTCTGTCAGAGGGCCGGTTTCTCTATCTGTCACCAGAGGTAGAAGTCCCGTCCTTTTCCAATCCTCACTCTGCGCTGGCAAAGGAGATGGATCTGATGGGCAGGGTGTACCGGGAATACCTGATCTCAGATGGGATCCATCACGATGGCTCGGAGATGACGCCGGGCGGGAATATCATTACCTTGTCAAGTTCCATGGACCAGTATGTTGAGGATACTGTCATAGAGATCGACCGCAAGACTGGCAAGGTGGTGAAACGGCTTTTCCTTGGGGATATTTTGTCGGACCATCCGTATTTTGATTATTTTGACTGGGCACACCTCAATACCGTTTCCTATCAGCCGGAAGAAAAGACGATCCTTGTCTGTGCCAGAAATCTTCACTCGGTTTTTAAGATTGACTGGGAGAAGGAAGAACTGATCTGGATCCTGTGTGATACCGGTTTTTGGAAAGGGACGCCATATGAGGACAAGGTACTGATGCCACAGGGCGAGATCGCTTTTTGCTACCAGCCCCACGCGGCCTATTTTCTGCCTGGATCAGTGGAAGGCAGGAAGCGCCTGATCATTTATGACAATCACTGGCACAAGAGAAGACCGGTGGAAAGCTTTGATCAGGATAAGAAATCGTATGTGAGAATTTATGAAATTGATGAAAATAATAAAACGGTATCACTGCAGAACAGCTATCGCACAACGAAATCGAAGATCCGTTCCAATGGGATTGAGACAAAGCGGCGTATTTTTGCCATGAGCGGTTCGCTGGTAAAAAATATAGATGGGTATCAGGGAAGGATCACGGAATTTGACAAAAAGACCGGAAAAGTGGTTAATGATTATCTGACGAAAAGTGATTTTTACCGGGCTTATCCGTTTTTTGCAGATTTTCATGCCTTCTCTCGTCCCATGGAGATCAACCCGGAAATACTCGTAGACCGGAGCGAACTGGATGATTATTCAAATAATGATTTTGAACCAGTTCCGTCTGAGGCGGACGCGCCAGAGGTGGGATTCCAGTTTTATGGGGACAATCTTCTGGTTACGGGGACAGATCATCTTGTCCAGAAGATCATTCTTCATGGAAAACGTCATAGTTATGTAAAGGATTATTCCCATACAGAGCAGAATATGGCGGCAGTTTTTGGTAATATGGTATATTCCATGCCGGTGCCGACCTCCGTGCTTCTGCCGGATCATTACCAGATCTATATCCAGTCAGGCGGTTCATTGTATGATACAAAGAAGACATTTCAGATCGCCGGATGATGGCAGAAAACAATCATTCCCCGGTTAGCTCGGCGGGGTTTATATAAATTTGCGTGCAGTAACATCATATCTAATCGGTTTTCACCCTGCCAGATCACACCCTGGCGGGGTGAAAGTCGTTTCCGTTGCCCGAAAAGTCGTGTCCGGCACTTGACATAACACACAATTTTGCATTATACTATTACAACGAGTAAAAATTTCGACATTGATTTTAGTTGAGAGAGGCAAGTTTGGAGGGGACAGATATGAATTACCATATAGCAGTGATTCCAGGCGACGGCATCGGTCCGGAGATCGTGACCGAGGCTAAGAAGGTGCTGGATAAAATAGGAGACATATACGGACACCAGTTTCAGTATGAGGAACTGGATATGGGCGGCTGTTCCATTGACAAATATGGCGAACCCCTGACAGAAGAAACACTAGAGAGAGCAAAGAACAGTGATTCCGTCCTGCTTGGCGCCGTCGGAGGCAGAGTGGGAGTCGATAGCTGGTATGAGCTGCCGCCGGACAAAAGACCGGAGGCAGGACTTTTAAAGATCCGTAAAGGACTCGGTCTTTTCTGTAACCTGAGACCGGCGGTCCTGTTTGAAGAACTGAGCGGCGCCTGTCCGCTGAAGGAAGAACTGGTGGAAGGCGGGTTTGATTTTGTCGTCACCCGTGAGCTGACCGGCGGTTTGTATTTTGGGGAACGCCATACCGAAGAGGTCGATGGCGTGATGACCGCGGTGGATACACTTACTTACAATGAAAATGAGATACGCCGCATTGCCAGATGGGCGTTTGACATCGCAGGGAAGCGCAACAAAAAAGTCTGTAGTGTGGATAAGGCAAATGTACTGGATTCTTCCCGACTCTGGCGGAAGGTTGTGAAGGAAGTGAGTGCAGACTATCCGGACGTGGAATTGGAAGATATGCTGGTGGACAATTGTGCCATGCAGCTTGTCCGGGATCCCAAACAGTTTGATGTGATCCTGACAGAAAATATGTTTGGCGACATCCTGTCCGATGAAGCGAGTATGGTGACGGGATCGCTGGGGATGCTTTCCTCTGCCAGCCTGGGAGAAGGGAACTTCGGCCTGTATGAACCAAGCCACGGTTCTGCGCCGGACATCGCCGGACAAAATAAGGCAAATCCCATCGCTACGATTCTGTCGGCGGCGATGATGCTCCGCTATTCCTTTGATCTGCAGAAAGAAGCAGACGCGGTGGAACAGGCGGTGAAAGCAGTCCTGAAAAAAGGGCTGCGTACGGTGGATATCATGGATGAGGGCAAAACACTTCTCGGTACAAAAGAGATGGGCGACGCCATTATCGGTGAGATTAAATAAAGGAGGTACTATCGGATATGAAGAGTGATTCAGTAAAAAAAGGAATGCAGACAGCACCCCAGCGTTCTCTGTTTAACGCACTGGGACTGACGAAAGAAGAACTGGAGCGGCCATTGGTCGGAATCGTGAGTTCCTACAATGAGATCGTGCCGGGGCATATGAATATAGATAAGATTGTGGAAGCAGTGAAGACGGGAGTCGCGATGGCGGGCGGTACCCCGATCGTATTCCCTGCCATCGCCGTGTGTGACGGGATCGCCATGGGACATGTGGGGATGAAATATTCCCTCGTTACGCGTGATCTGATCGCAGACTCTACGGAGTGTATGGCACTGGCACATGCGTTTGACGCCCTTGTCATGGTGCCGAACTGCGATAAAAACGTACCCGGGCTTCTGATGGCAGCAGCCAGGGTCAATGTGCCAACCGTATTTGTCAGCGGCGGTCCGATGCTTGCCGGACATGTACAGGGCAAGAGGACGTCTCTGTCCAGTATGTTTGAGGCGGTAGGCGCCCATGCGGCAGGAAACATGACGGAAGAACAGGTGGAAGATTTTGTCAGCCATGCCTGTCCGACCTGCGGTTCCTGCTCCGGTATGTATACAGCAAATTCGATGAACTGTCTTACCGAGGCGATCGGTATGGGGCTTCAGGGAAATGGAACGATCCCGGCCGTGTACTCTGACCGCATCAAACTGGCAAAACATGCCGGTATGCAGGTGATGGAAATGTATTATAAGGATATCCGTCCAAGGGATATCATGAATGAAAAGGCATTTATGAATGCCATGACGGTGGATATGGCGCTTGGCTGTTCGACCAATACGATGCTCCATCTGCCGGCGATCGCCCACGAGGCGGGTGTGGAGCTGAATCTGGATATCGCCAATGAGATCAGCGCAAAGACGCCGAACCTGTGTCATCTGGCACCGGCGGGACCAACGTATATGGAGCAGCTGAATGAGGCAGGCGGTGTGTATGCGGTTATGAATGAACTCAATAAAAAAGGACTGCTGCATACGGATATCATGACAGTGACCGGCAAGACAGTCGGTGAAAATATAGAACATGCGGTAAACCGGGATCCGGATGTGATCCGTCCGATCGATAATCCGTACAGCGAGACCGGCGGCATTGCCGTGCTGAAAGGAAATATCGCTCCGGAGTCCGGTGTGGTCAAGCGTTCTGCCGTCGTGCCGGAAATGATGGTACATGAGGGACCGGCAAGAGTATTTGACTGTGAAGAGGATGCCATCGAGGCGATCAAAGGCGGTAAGATCGTGGCGGGCGACGTCGTGGTCATCCGCTATGAGGGACCGAAGGGCGGTCCTGGCATGAGAGAGATGCTGAACCCGACATCCGCCATCGCCGGCATGGGGCTGGGCTCTTCCGTGGCGCTGATCACGGACGGACGGTTTTCGGGCGCCTCCCGCGGCGCTTCCATCGGTCATGTCTCTCCCGAGGCGGCTGTGGGCGGTCCGATCGCACTCATTGAAGAAGGAGATATCATTAAGATCAATATACCAGAAAATACATTAAATGTAGATGTGTCCGAGGAAGAGATGGCCAGGAGACGTGAGAATTGGCAGCCAAGAGAGCCAAAGATCACGACAGGATATCTGGCGCGTTATGCAAATATGGTTACATCAGGAAGTTCGGGCGCGATATTGAAGAAATAGAAAGAGGTGCAGAGTATGCAGTTAAACGGATCACAGATTATTATAGAGTGTTTGCTGGAACAGGGGGTTGATACTATTTTCGGTTATCCGGGAGGAGCGATACTGAATGTCTACGACGAACTGTACCGCTACCAGGACCGGATCCGTCATATTTTGACTTCCCATGAACAGGGGGCGTCCCACGCCGCAGACGGTTATGCCAGAGCGACCGGCAAGGTCGGTGTATGTATGGCGACCAGCGGTCCGGGAGCGACCAATCTGGTTACCGGGATCGCGACCGCTTATATGGATTCTGTGCCTATGGTGGCGATCACCTGTAATGTAGCGCTTTCCCTGCTTGGCAAGGATTCTTTTCAGGAAGTTGATATCGCAGGTATCACAATGCCTATTACGAAGCATAGTTTTATTGTAAAGGATGTAAATGATCTTGCTGCTGCGATGCGGCGTGCGTTTCAGATCGCCCAGTCAGGAAGACCGGGACCAGTGCTGGTGGATGTGACAAAGGATGTCACGGCAGCGCTGACTGATTTTACACCACATACGCCGGAGATCATTCAGAGAAAGGTGGATACCATCAATCAGAACGATATCGATGCGGTTTTGAAGGTGATCCGGGAATCCGAGAAACCAATGATCTTTGCCGGTGGCGGTACGGTCATCTCCGGGGCGGATGCGGAACTGAGGGAATTTGTGAAGAAAGTAGATGCACCCGTTACCGATTCCCTGATGGGGAAAGGAGCCTTTGACGGCAACGATCCCTATTATACCGGCATGCTGGGGATGCACGGCACGAAGACAGCCAACAGGAGTGTGACAGAGTGCGATCTGCTGCTTGTACTGGGCTCCCGTTTTTCCGACCGTGTAATCGGAAATGCTGAGAAATTTGCCAGCCGGGCCAAGATCGTCCAGATCGATATCGATCCGGTGGAGATCAACAAAAATATACAGATCGATTATTCGATCGTCGGGGATCTGAAATCAATCCTGGAGATCCTCAACAAGAAACTTGAGCAGCAGTATCATAAAGAATGGATTGACAAGGTCATGGCGAGGAAAGAAGCACTCCCCATGAATTATAATACGGAAATCCTTACTGGTCCTTATGTGATCGAGAGGATCAGCGAACTGACGGACAATGAGGCTGTTATTACGACGGATGTCGGGCAGCACCAGATGTGGGCGGCGCAGTATTATAAATACCGGAGGCCGAGACAGCTTCTGACCTCAGGCGGCATGGGAACCATGGGATATGGACTGGGCGCCTGTATCGGGGCGAAGGTCGGTATGCCGGAAAAGACGGTGATCAATATCGCTGGGGACGGATGTTTCCGCATGAACATGAATGAGATCGCCACGGCAACGCGGTATAACATACCGATCATACAGATTATATTCAATAATCATGCCCTTGGTATGGTGCGGCAGTGGCAGACACTGTTTTATGGAAAACGTTATTCCAGCACGATCCTGGAAGATAAAGTCGATTTCTGTAAGGTATCGGAAGCGATGGGGGCGAAGGCCATCCGTGTCACCAAAAAAGAAGAAGTGGATGACGCCATCAAAGAGGCGCTGGCGGCGGGAGAGCCGGTAGTGATCGAGGTAGTGATCCCACAGGACGACAAGGTGTGGCCGATGGTGGCGCCGGGAGCTGCCATCGAAGAATCTTTTGATGAAAAAGATCAGAAACAGCGAGAAATGGAAACGAATTAAGAGGAGGAAATAGAACATGAGCAGAGTATACAACTTTTCAGCCGGTCCGGCCGTATTGCCGGAAGAGGTACTGAAGGAAGCAGCAGATGAAATGCTGGATTATAAGGGGACAGGAATGTCCGTGATGGAGATGAGCCACCGTTCCAAAGCGTATGACACGATCATTAAGGAGGCAGAACAGGATCTCCGCGACCTGATGGATATCCCGGATAATTATAAGGTTCTGTTTTTACAGGGGGGCGCGTCCCAGCAGTTCGCCATGATCCCTATGAATCTTATGAAAAATGGCGTAGCAGATTACATCGTCACCGGCCAGTGGGCGAAGAAGGCTTACCAGGAAGGCTGCAAATATGGGAAAGCAGTGAAGATCGCCTCTTCTGAGGATGAGACATTTTCCTATATTCCGGATTGTTCGGATCTTCCGATTGATGAGGATGCCGATTATGTGTATATCTGTGAAAATAATACGATTTACGGAACGAAATTTAAAACTCTTCCGAATACAAAGGGCAAGACCCTGGTGGCGGATGTATCCTCCTGCTTTTTGTCCGAGCCGGTCGACGTGTCGAAATACGGCGTGATCTATGGCGGCGTCCAGAAAAACATCGGACCTGCCGGTGTGGTGATCGTGATCATCCGTGAGGACCTGATCCCGGATCAGGTGGATGAAAAGGTGCCGACGATGCTCCAGTACAAGACTCATGCGGATGCCCAGTCTCTCTACAATACACCGCCGGCATACGGAATCTATATCTGCGGTAAAGTATTTAAGTGGATCAAAAAGATGGGCGGCTTACAGGAGATGCAGAAGAGAAATATTGAGAAGGCACAGATTCTGTATGACTTCCTTGATTCCTCCCGTCTGTTTAAAGGAACCGTCCGCAAGGAGGACCGCTCATTGATGAATGTTCCGTTTGTGACGGGAAATGACGAACTGGATGCGAAGTTTGTGGCAGAAGCGAAAGAAGCCGGGTTTGAAAACCTGAAAGGACACCGCACAGTAGGCGGTATGCGTGCCAGCATTTACAATGCCATGCCGAAAGAGGGTGTGGAGAAGCTGGTTGAATTTATGAAGAAGTTTGAGGAGGCAAATGCGTGATGACGAAGATAAATTGCTTGAACCCGATCGCAGCATGCGGTCTGGATATGCTGAATGATAACTATGAGATGACGGATACGATGGCAGATGCGGACGCCGTACTGGTGCGAAGCGCCGTAATGCATGATATGGATCTGCCGGAAAAACTGCTTGCCATCGCAAGGGCAGGAGCCGGTGTCAATAATATTCCGCTGGAACAATGTGCCGAAAAGGGTATCGTGGTATTTAATACACCGGGCGCCAATGCCAATGGAGTAAAGGAACTTGTGATCGCTTCCATGCTGCTTGCCGCACGCGATATCACCGGCGGCATCCAGTGGTGTAAAGAGAATAAAGATGATGCCGGTGTGGCAAAATCAGCAGAAAAGGCAAAGAAGGCATTTGCCGGAACGGAGATCAAAGGCAAGAAGCTGGGAATCATCGGACTGGGCGCCATCGGTGTACTGGTGGCAAATGCAGCAAACCGTCTCGGCATGGATGTATATGGCTGTGATCCTTATCTGTCTGTCGAACACGCGCTGAATATGTCCCGCGACGTCACTATGGTGAAGACAAATGAAGAGCTGTATGAGATGTGTGATTATATCACCGTGCATGTGCCGCTTCTGGACTCCACAAAGGGAATGTTTAACAAAGAAGCGTTTGCCAAAATGAAGGATGGCGTGGTTCTCCTGAATTTCTCCCGCGATACGCTGGTAAATGAAGAGGATATCAAAGAGGCGCTGGAGTCTGGCAAGGTAGGAAGATATGTGGTGGATTTCCCGAATCCGGTTACCGTCAATCTTCCCAACACAACGGTCACCCCGCATCTTGGCGCATCGACCCAGGAATCTGAGGATAACTGTGCGAAGCTCGCAGTCCGTGAGATCCGTGATTTTGTAGAGAACGGAAACATTAAGAATTCCGTCAATTATCCGAACTGTGACGCAGGCGTATGTTCGACAGAGGGACGTATCACGATCTGCCACAAGAATGTGCCGAAGATGCTGAGTCAGTTTACGTCGCTGTTTTCCAAAGACGGCGTCAATATCGAGACCATGGTGACCAAAAGCCGCGGCGAGTACGCCTATACGATCCTGGATATCTGCTCCAGTTCGACGGATGCTGTCGTAAAGGAACTGGAATCCATGAAAGATGTGATCCGGGTCCGCGTTATTAAGTAAAATATCGGAAAATAATATAGTGCAGAGGCATCTGGCTGTGTACGCCTCTGCACGATCAAGAGCTCTGGCGACAGGGCTCTTTTATGGATAAACGGGGAGGATTCATATGAAGATTATAAATAAACAGCGTAACAGCAGAATGTGCATCATGTGCGGCATGGATAATGAATACGGCGTGAGGGCGCCTTTTTATAATATGGAAGACGGCAGTGTCATGACATTGTTTCAGTACCGTCCCCAGCATCAGAGCTATCCGGGAAGGGTGCACGGCGGGCTGGTGACGGCGATGTTAGACGAGATGGGGCTGCGCGCCCTGTGGGCGAAAGAGGGATCGGAAGAAACCTTCGGCGTCACTCTTTCGCTGGACACGAAATACCGCAAGCCGGTCCCCTATGGAGAGGATCTGATCGGAAAAGGGACGATCCTGAAAAGCAATTCACATTTTTTTGTGACGGATGCCTGTATCATGGATGTGTATGGAACTATCCTTGCCGGCGGCACGATCAAATACATAAAGATGGATACCGGGCAGATCGCAGGAAATCTGGACGCCCATGAGGAGATGCCGTATCTGATAGAGGATGGCAGAAAAGAAATCTGTTTTCAGGAGGCGTGAGTGTGAAAGAGATAAAAAAATCAACGAAGCTGGACAATGTACTGTATGACGTCCGGGGACCTGTAGTCGATGAGGCAACCAGGATGGAGGAAAATGGAACCAACGTCCTCAAACTGAATATCGGGAATCCCGCGCCCTTTGGATTCCGTACACCGGATGAGATCGTCTATGATATGCAGAGACAGCTGACAGAATGCGAGGGGTATTCGGCAGCCAAAGGTCTTTTCTCAGCGCGTAAGGCGATCATGCAGTATGCGCAGGTGAAGGGGCTCCCCAATCTTTCGATCGAAGATATCTATACGGGGAACGGCGTCAGTGAACTGATCAATCTCAGTATGTCCGCCCTGCTGGATGATGGGGACGAGGTACTGGTCCCGGCGCCGGATTATCCGCTTTGGACGGCATGTGTGACACTGGCAGGAGGAAAAGCCGTACATTATATCTGCGATGAACAGGCGGACTGGTATCCCGATCTGGCTGACATCCGAAAGAAAGTCAATGACCGGACCAAGGCGATCGTGATCATCAATCCCAATAATCCCACAGGAGCGCTGTATCCGAAAGAGGTACTGCAGGCGATCGTGGAGATCGCAAGAGAACACCAGCTGATTCTTTTTTCCGATGAAATTTATGACCGGCTGGTGATGGATGGGGAAGAACATGTGTCCATTGCCTCCCTTGCCCCCGATCTGTTCTGCGTTACCTACAGCGGGCTTTCCAAGTCCCATATGATCGCAGGATTCCGTATCGGCTGGATGGTACTCAGCGGCAATAAGAAGATTGCGAAAGATTATATGCAGGGGCTGAATATGCTTTCAAATATGAGACTCTGTTCCAACGTGCCAGCGCAGTCGATCGTACAGACGGCGCTGGGAGGGTATCAGAGTGTGGATAATTATATTATACCCGGCGGGAGAATCTATGAGCAGAGAGAGTATATATATAATGCCCTGAATGATATACCGGGAATCCGTGCGGTGAAACCCAAGGCGGCATTTTATATCTTTCCCAGACTGGACACGAAGAAGTTTCATATCCGGGACGATGAGCGGTTTGCCCTGGATCTTTTGAAAGAGAAAAAAATACTGATCATCCATGGCGGTGGATTTAACTGGCAGCAGCCGGATCATTTCCGGGTCGTCTATCTGCCGCGCATCGAGATCCTGAAAGAGGCGGCGGGAAGTCTGGCTGACTTTCTCAGTACATACAGGCAGTGAGAGGAGAAGCCGGATTATATCCCGAAAGGAAAAAGGGACTGGTCAACGGTCTGACGGTTTGACCAGTTCCTTTTTTTGTCCCCAGCCGCCATGTCCCGGCATGATCAGGGTATCTTCCGCCAGGGCGTCAAGATATGGTTTTGTGACTGCTTTATAATCCTTTTTGCTGCCGCCCGGAAGCCGGGTTATAATATCATGCCCATTGACAAGACTGTCGCCGGTAAAGACAATCTCCGGTGCCAGTCCTTTTTTTGATGTAGTCAGGCGGATGCACTGGCTGCACTCGGAGTGTCCCGGCGTATGGGTCAGTTCTGCCAGGTAACTGCCAAAGGAAAAGCAGGTTTCTTTCGGATACGTTTCATCTGCCTGACAGGTGTAATCCTGTTCCATGATACTCTGAAACAGCTTCTGTTCCTCTTCTGTCTTATCCATCACCAGTATGGCGGCGAAAGCGGCAAGGTTTTTGTGTGGATCGGTAAGCTTCTGTGCACAGCATTCCGAACACAAAAGGGTACATTCCACCTGCCCGCGCAGCCAGTTCATACCGGATATATGGTCATAATGCGAATGGGTGAGGAGGACAGTGGCATGGGACAGTGTATGTAAAACAGGGAGGGCATCTTCAGAAATCAGAGGGTCGATGATGAGTGCCTCTTTCCCGTCCTGGTCATTGATCAGGATGTACATCCGTGAATCCAGTACAGGCATTCCGTAGACATAGATTTTATTGCTTTCGTTCAGATAGTGCATTGTACTTCGTCTCCTTTTCAGCCCGGCGGTACTTGCCGGACAATTTGGTTTATGGGAATTGTAACAAGAGTCAGAAAAAATGTCAATCCTGGCTGATGGATTTGCGGGGCGGTGGTGTCATCCCACTGCCCTGCAGCAATTCATCCGGGTAAGCCCGTGGGGTATTTGACTAAGCGATTGCCTCATTGTATTTGCTAAAGTACCCATTTTCTGCATTTAAGTATCATTTTTGTCATAAATATCCCGATTTCTGCTACTTTAATGTGAATATTTATCCACTTAAATCAAAATCTGCCAAATATATACTTTTGGGAGGTATAATAGTGAACAACTGAACTTACAGGCAAAGAGAACCATTTAGATAAAAGGGGAGGGGCACATCCATGAAAAAAACAGCAGATATTCAAAAAAAGATCATCCGTACCATACTGGCGGCGGCAGCGGTATTATCCTGCACTGTTCTCCCGCAGAGCCCGGCGCACCAGCCGCAGGCAGATGCGGTACAGGCGGCAGCGGATCCCTATGCAAAGAAAGCATCCATTACAGAAGAAATCACATCAAAGAGGACAAAATTCACCAAAGAATTTGTCATGTCCGACGGCAGTTTCACCGCCGCCGCTTACTCCATGCCAGTCCACTATAAGAAATCAAAAAATGGCGGGTGGAAAGAAATCAATACAGCACTGGTCAAATCCGGCAAAAAGAAATACCGGACCAGAGCGACAGATCTGGGGATCCGAGTATCGAATAAAGCAAATAAAAAATCCGTCCTCTCTATCAAACGGGGCAAATCCGCAGTATCTATTGCCATCAAAGGCAGAAAACTAAAATCCGTCCGGGCAAAGATCACCAATCCCAAAAAGAAAACAAAAACAGACGTTCGGAATCAGAGTACGGTTCTCTATAAAAATGTTCTCAAAAACATAAACGTATCTTATGACATTTTCCCGGAAAAGATCCAGGAGATCGTAACCATCAAAAAGAAACAGAAAAACAGGACGTTATCCTTCAAAATAGATGCCGGTAAACTGAAAGTAAAGACCAAAGGGAAAAAAGTCACCTTCAAAACGAAAAAGGGGAAGACCCCTTTTACCCGGCTGGGTACCGTATTTACGGATGCAAATGGGGTTTCCTCTGCCAAAGCAAAAATAGCCTACCACAAAAAGACAAAGACACTGATGGTAACACCGGATAAGAAATGGTGGAACAGTAAAAAGCGAAAATTTCCGCTGGAAGTCCGCACCACCTACGTCACAGAGAAACATGAGCGGGATGTGAGAGTAGGAGCCGCCTATGCCGGGGCGCCGGGCAGCAGTTTCCGCTATGACAAATCCCTGCTGATTCAGCCGGGGAAATGTGTGTCCTTTGTGAAAATGGATCCTCTTTCTGCATTGAAAAACAAAAACGCCCAGATCCTTTCCGCCGCCCTGCACATAAAAAACAAAAGAACTATGAAACTGGGGGCAGGGAAAACATTTGATATCGGCATCCACAAAGTAACCGAAAAGTGGACGCCAAAGAAACTCACCTACAACAACCGCCCTGCTTATGAATCTGCCGCCTCCGCCACCATGGGGCTCCAGAAAAAAGGGAATTACCTGTGTGATGTGACCAGTATCCTGAAAGCATGGCAGGCTGGTGAGGCAAATCAGGGGGTGGCGATCGCGGCAGATAATTCGAACCGCTCCTACCGTGCTGAACTGGACCGGAATCCATACTTCACCGTGCATTATGAAAGGGTCGGTTTTGATGGTGCCGTGGAGCTGAAAGAAGACCATCCGGTCACAAGGGATGTACAGAAAGCCGGACAGGAAAACTATTATTATTTTGACGCCAGACCAGGGATCGCCTACGATCTCTACACAGAATCCTCCGTGGATACCCAGGGCATCCTGTATGACAGGGATAAAAAAAGAACAGGCTATGATGATAACTCCGGGCTGCAGAAGAACTTCCTCATCACCCGGTCTTATCATGGCAGGACATATCTGAAAGTCAGCCTGAAAAACAAAGCCACCGGGACTTACACCCTGCATCTGAAAAAGAGGTTCGCCGTCCCGGAACCATCCGGAACCTGTGGACAGGACAGGTATCTCCTGACATGGAACGCCGTAAAAAATGCCGGGGAATATCTTGTCTGTGTCTATGACGGGGGCAAAAAGATCAGTGAGACCATCGCGAAGGGGACCTCCTGCGAGTACATATATACCAGCGAAACCCGGGGGAAGATCCTTGGTTTCACCGTGACTGCAAGAAAAAATGCCTCCCTCACAGGAGAACCCTCCCGGATGGTCTATAACACGGACAGCCGCTTCGAGTGGGTATACACGACGCCGCTGCCGGAAAAGAGAAAAAACAGTTCCGCTGTCACACTGGATAAAAGGATCTATGTGCTGGGGGGCGAAAGTGAAGAAAGACCCATAAAGAGTTTCGCAGCATTCGATATAGAAAAGAAAAGATGGGAGCCGCTGCCGGATTATCCCGGCACAGACAGTGGGATCTGCAAAGCAGCCATGACCGTTTACAACAATGAGATCCTGGTGATCGGTGGTCAGACTGGTACCAGTACCGGCGCAAAAACACTGAGTTCCGTCTATTCTTTCAATACAGAGACAAAACAGTGGCAGAAAAAAGCAGAGATGAAAGAGGGCAGGACCAATCTGGCAGCGGCGCTCAGCGGGGATACCCTCTATGCCTGGAGCAGAGTCGGAAGAACAAATAAGACAGATATCTACCATATCAAAACCGATACATGGGAAACGGTGGTACAGCCCGATACCAGCACCATCATCCATGCCGCCAGCGTGGATCAGCGTATCTTTGTGCTGAAAGAAGATGGAGAAAAGATGTTCTGGCAGGAATATCTCCCGGAAGATAATGCATATGAAGAGGCAGGCATGCCATGCCCGTATGCCGTATCGGATGAATACAGCGTTTCCGCCGTCATCCGTGGAAAGATTTACATGGCAAAAGAAAAAAACACGAAAGAAATCCTGGTCTATGATGCCTATGCCGGCGAGTGGAGCCGGATCTCAGACATGAACCTCACCAAAAAAGGATCGGTACTGGCCGCCTGCGGCAATGACCTCTACAGTATCGGCGGTGAAATGGCAGGATTTGGCGTGCTGGATGTCGTGGAACAGTATACGGTAAAAGTGCAGGTTACGGTAAAAGACATAGTGGTAAAGAAAGGCGAAGTCTGCGAACTGCAGATCACAGCTGGAAATCTGAAAAAGGGGAAGACAAAGATCATCACAGTAAAGGTTGATCCCAGGGAGCTGCAGATCCAGAGTGCCTCATCCTTCGAGGAAAATGAAGCATTGAAAGAGGGGACAGACGGCGTCACTCTCCTGCAGTACCAGCCGAAAAAAGGTGTGATGGTGCTGAAGATGGAGGGAAGTCTCGAGCGGGGACAATCGTATGAGACATGTCAGTCCATCCCGGTGGAAGCAAAGGCAGATGGAAAGACGAAAGTGGAGATCACTTTGACAGAGAAGCAGGGAGAATAAACTATGCCAGTCATGGATGAGCTGTGGAAGGATGTCGGGTGGGTTCTTACCGTTGAGTCGAATATAAATGGGATACTTCATTCGTAATTAAATCCGAAAAATGAAATGCGGTAACAGCAGCCGTGGAAGGAGTTAGAGACCTATGAAAAATTTGGGAAAACTATTGCTCGGGATGATAATAATTGTTTTAGTATGCAGTACGGTTCTGTTCGCAGACGGCAGGATCTGCCGGGCGGCAGGGGAACCCTCCACCACTGGTGAGAACCTCACTGTTGGTGAGGTATACAGCACCGCCCTCGAAGCCGCCTACGGCGCCACCTTCCGCAGCGTCTACGAAAACCGCCTTGCCGGATCCCCCCTGGAAGCAGAGGGCATGGATGGCGTCGACCCGGCCACCGGGCACCTCATCCTCACCCGCACCGACCTCTCCCTCGACGGCACCGGCGGCATGGACTTCGAGCTTGCCCGTTACTACGACAGCAA
>CAJUDA010000029.1 GCA_910584875.1 uncultured Eubacterium sp. | reverse complement strand
ATAAAAAAACAGACAACGCTTGCATACATTACGGGTTTTAGCCCAAGCATGGCATACAATACGCCGCCCAACATAGGGGCAATCAGATAGGATAAAGATGCCACTTGATTTACAACGGCATTTCCTTTCATAATATTGTCGCCTTGTAACATAGTGGGAATACACGCTTGAACAGTAGGCGTTTCAAACGCACCCAAAATAGAAAGAATAATAAGCAACGTACTGATTACGGCAATGGCATTGCTTTCCGACAGGAATAGTGCCGCACATAAAACGGATACGCCAGTCAATGCGTCTAACGCCACCATAATATTCCGTCTGTCTGCCCTGTCCGCCAAGATACCGCCAAGCGGTGACAAAAGAATGGTCGGGATTGTAGCAGCAGACAATATCCCTGCAAATATGGCTGCTGAACCAGTCACTTCCAGTACATACATGGACAATGCCAGTTTCAAGATAAAGTTTCCAAACAATGAGGTTAGCTGTCCCAGAATAAGGAGCGTAAAATTTTTCGTAAATAATTTTTCCATCATGGCTCATTCCCTCCTTTTCCTACAATATCCGCGATAAATTTTTCTGTAAAGGATGTTGTATCGTCATCATAAAGCGGCAGTCCCATATGGTCTAACACTTCTTTCACAAAATGATATTTATGATACAGTTCTTCCTCTGTTGCAGGGAATACCGAGGGCATGAGCCAGAAGTTGATAAGCGGCAAAAGCTCGGAAAGCTCCTTTATGTATTCCGTCTTGATAGAACCGTCCTTTTTTCCCTTCTCCAGCAATTCCAGCCACAAGGGAGTTAATACACGCCTGTTTTCTGCAACTGCCGCCGCTAAAATGTGCGGGTCTTTCAAAATCGGGACTGCCTGCATATTTATCTGGTTTCGTTCAGCGTCCGACTGATTCAGTGTAAGCAACAACCTGATTTTTTGCAGACCGTTCAGGTCATCCCTCCCCTTGACTGTTTCAAATGGGTTGTCCTCAAAAAACATTTGATTGCCTAATGCGTACATTACTTCCTCTTTGCTTTGGAAACAACGGTAAAACATTCCTTTTGCTCCGCCTGCCCTATCCATAATATCGGAAATTGAAGTTTGCTCATATCCTTTAGAAATAAATAAGGTTTGGGCAGCTTTTAGGATTTCTTTTCTCCATTCCTCTGGTGTCTTTTTTACAGGTCTTGCCAAATCTTATTGCACCTCCTTTGTATTTAGTTATTGACTTTGGGTCAATAACTATTTTAGCACAATTTGTAAGTATTTTCAACCATCCATTCCCATATGTTTTGTGTTATAATGTTATATGTGATTTTGTTCCCTTAAAAATCATCAAATCACAATTGGTGCCGTTGAGTTAACGCAGAAGTGCGATCACACGATACGCAATCTATCTGCTGAATTACAGAAATTATAAAAGGAGACTGAATATGAAGACGAAACAAACAATAACTCTATTTATTTTATTATCTGTCCTGTTATTTACCGCATGTGGCAGCAGCGGCTCTTCTGTCAGTAATAACGGACATCCCGCTGACACAGCCGGACTGAAGGAAATGTCTGGCACGGTTATAGAAAAAATGCAAACAATTAACCGCGATGAAAATTACCATACCCTTTTGTCTACCTCGGAAGAGCTGTCCAGGATACTGAAAGAATGGAATGAGTGCCAGCCGGATCCGTCTGCAGATATTCTGGTGATCCCCGTCACAGAAAAACTCATCCGCTCCTACAGCCGCAATTCTCTTGATCAAGTAAGCGGTGTATCAAAAGATTTTGCCATAAGACGGATCGCATCCAATCTTGCGGGCTACATAAGTTCCCAGTTTGCGGGGACGTCAGCGATGGCAGCCAGTTCCGTCGCCGGCTATTCCGAGACCTTCCGTATGGATACAGACAAGCTCGATAACCAGGTCTGGATCATCCCCTGTACGGACTCGGTCGGCATAATAGTAAACTTTATCAACACCGGGGACCGTGTCGCAACGATAAGCGCCGCCTACTGCACCCTCCCCGAACCAGAAAAAAGAGAAGAGCTTCTGTCTCTCCTCTTTGGCGCTTCTGACTATAAAGATATGGGGGCGTATTATCTCCCCTCATGATTTTGACGCGGATACTGTGACATTCTTCCCGTCCGATACGGCACGGACCGTGCCCATCCGGTCTGTGCGGTATACCTGTACGTCCTCATCTTCCAGTTTTGCCAGCGTCTCCGCGTGGGGATGCCCATACGAATTGCCTTTGCCGCAGCTGATGACCCCGTAAACCGGATCTGACTTCCGCAGAAAGTCCAGACTGGTAGCCGTATAGCTGCCATGGTGTCCCAGCTTTAACACATCACATTCCAGATCGTATCCTGCTTTCAGGATATCTTTTTCCACACTCTCTTCCGCATCCCCCATAAAAAGAAAACGGTTCTTTCCATAGGCAATCTGCACGACAAGAGAATTATCATTGGCATCCGGATACGTCTTTGCCGGAGCCAGAAAACGCACCAGTACGTTGCTGTCGTAGGTATATTCCTTCCCGATTTCCGGCATCGCTGCCGAAAGCTTTTTCTTTTTCATGGATGTCTGTACATCCCGGTACGTCTTTGTATCTTTTTTCGTCTCCGGCATATACAGCGTGTCGACTGCGACCGCATCAATGACACAGTCAAGACCACCGATATGGTCGCTGTCCGGGTGGGTTCCCACCAGGACGTCCAGTTTATCCACACCGGCGTCTTTCAGATACTGTACTACCATATCACCCTTTTCATTTTTCCCGGCGTCAATGAGCATGTGGAAATCCCCCTTGCTGATCAGCGTTGCATCCCCCTGCCCCACATCAAGGTAAGTTACTTCCAGCCTGCTCCCGTCAGTCGCTATCGTCTCTTTTGCCGGTCCCGGATCCAGCAATCCCTGTACCGGCTTGTACAAAAGGGCGGCGATAATAAGGATCACCGGCATCAATAGCTGCCGGATCACTGTTCTTTTCTGCTGTTTGTTCATATTCCTTCCCCTATCTGAGACGTTTTAACACTTCCCTTGTATACTCCCATGTACGCCGGACGCTCTCCACATCCATGGATTCATTCGGAGTATGGATATCTTTCATATCCGGTCCATAGGAAACGCAGTCCAGTCCCGGCAGTTTCCCGGCAAACAGTCCGCACTCCACACCGGCATGGATCGCCTGTACCACCGGTTTCCTGCCATACTGCTCTTCAAATACTTCTATCATCCGATCCCTGAGCGGTGAATCCTGCCGGTATTCCCATGCCGGATACTCTCCCCTGCAGGTGACCGTCCCGCCCAATGCCGCGACAAGGCAGGAGATCCTGTTTACCAGTTCCTTTTTCTCTGTCTCAACACTGCTCCGGACAGCAAAAGAAAAGCTCACATCATCTTCTTCCGTCTTGAGGATGCCCAGATTGAGGGATGTCTGTACCAGACCTTCCACGTCGGCGCTCATGCGCTGGATCCCGCCAGGCAGACACACGAGGGCAGTAACTACTTTCTCTGCGGTACCTGCTGCCATCACTGGCATAGTTCGGAGACCGTCCCCTGTTTCTATCGCCAGTTCCACTGCCGGGTCTGTCTGCCTGTACTCTTTCGCCAGTATCTGCGACAGCTCTTTTACAGCTGCTTTCACTTCCCCGATTTCATCCTGATCTGATGGAGCAAACAGAAGTTTTGCCTCCGCCAGTCTCGGGATGGCGTTATCTTTCAGCCCCCCGCTCACTTCACAGATCCGATAAGAAAATGACTGTCCCAGTTCATAGAGGACGCGCCCCAGGATCTGATTGGCATTACCACGCCCTTTATCGATTTCCACGCCGGAATGCCCGCCCTGCAGACCACTGACTGTCAGTGTCACAGAGATCCCTTCCATCTGTTCCCTCTGTACCGGCACATGTACCGTGACAGCCACGCCGCCTGCACAGCTCACCAGCAGATATCCCTCGTCTTCGGAATCAATATTCAGCATGGTTCTTGCGTTCAGCCCGGAAGCATCCAGCGCTGCCGCCCCCAGCATACCGATTTCCTCATCGACGGTAAAAACTGCCTCCAGCGGCGGGTGTGGAATGTCTGTGGCGGAAAGGATCGCCAGCATATAAGCGACAGCAATCCCGTCGTCGCCGCCCAGTGTCGTTCCCTGTGCTGAGACCACGCCATCCTGCAGCTGCAGCCGCACGCCTTCGTTTGCAAAATCAATCTCACAGCCCTCTTCTTTCTCACAGACCATATCGATGTGACCCTGCAGCATCACAGGAGCCGCCTCTTCATACCCGTCAGTTCCTCCCTTCCAGATCACCACATTATTCTTTTCATCCTGACGGACTCTCAGACCATGTTTTTCTGCAAAGGAAACCAGATAATCGCTGATCTGCTTTGTATTACCTGATCCGTGCGGGATCCCGCAGATCTCTTCAAAATATTGAAATACCGGTTTCGGTTCCAGATTCGATAATATACCCATACTTACTACAACGCCTCACTTTTTTATTATGATAAACCGGTTGTTCTGGAGTGTGCCGAGAAATGTCACCACACGGTCCAGCATCCGGTCCTCTTCACCGGGAAATTGTTTCTTCATCGCCATCACGATATCATATACCGTATTTTTGCCGTCCATCAAGTTCCAGAGCGCCGTCCCGTATGCATCAAGGGAAATATGGCTTACCTTTGGTTTGTGCCAGAACTTCTGGGCGATCCGGTGATGAGGTCCTTTATTTTCCACATCAATCACGACACTCCCATCCTCTCCCTTGCGCCAGGGACGCTGGGGAGAGGGGACAAATACCGTATCCATATAATTGGGAGCGATTCTTTTTTTCTTACTCATATGATTTACGCCTCATTCTTTTTCTTCCTGTGAAGAGAGAAATAGAACATCGTCGCCAGCAGAAGAAGGAAGAACACAACCCCTCCCACATTGCCAAGCGGCGTCTCTAATTTGATCAGACCAGCAAGCGTATTGCCGCCTTTCAATGGTATCACGGCAAATACAGCGAGCAGAATACCGACCAGACCTTCTCCGGCGATCAGACCAGAGCTGTACAATACGCCCCTGTCGATGGTATCCTTGTTTTCCTCTTCGCTTTTCCCAGCCTTTTTCCGTTCAAAGAACCAGCGGATCATACCTCCGATAAAGATCGGTACCGAAAGATAGATCGGCAGATACAGACCGATGGCGATCGGCAGGACAGGCAGACCCAGCACTTCGATGACTACCGCGATAAAGATACCGCAGAATACAAGTCCCCAGGGAAGAGTCCCTCCCATAACACCTTCCACCACCAGTTTCATGAGGGTAGCCTGGGGAGCCGGAAGCTGCTGTTCCCCAAATCCCCAGGCGGCGTTCAGCAGATACATCACACCGCCGATCGCAAGCGCAGATACGACTGCACCCACCAGTTCACCGATCTGCTGGCGCATCGGCGTAGCGCCGACGATATATCCGGTCTTCAGATCCTGGGACGTGTCGCCCGCCATCGCCGCTACGATACAGATCACCGTACCGATGCAGATCGAGGACGCCATGCCGGCATATCCTGTCATCCCGGTCGCTTTCAGCAGCGCCGTAGCGATCAGAAGCGTGGCGATCGCCATTCCCGATACCGGGTTATTCGAGGATCCTACCAGTCCCACCATGCGGCTGGACACCGTAGCAAAGAAAAACCCGAAAACAACAATGATCAGTGCACCGAGCAGACTTACCGGGACCGATGGCAGCAGCCAGATCACAAGGGCGATCACGAGAGCGCCGCCCATCACGACTGGCAGCGGCAGATCCCTGTTCGTCCTCAGTTCATTCGCATCCTTGTGTCCAAAGCCCTTCACTGCTTTGGAAAACGTCTTCACGATCGTAGGCAGTGACTTGACGAGGCTGATGATCCCTCCGGCTGCCACTGCTCCGGCGCCGATATAACGGATATAAGAACTCCAGATCCAGGAAGCCCCCAGTGTGGAAATGGGATCTTTCCCCGGCGCCATTACCATATCCCCGCCAAAGAGACTGATCAGCGGGATTATGACAAACCACCCCAGCACGCCGCCGGCAAACATATAGGAAGAAATCTTTTTCCCGCATATAAAGCCAACGCCTGCCAGCGCCGGAAGCACGTCCGCGCCAAAACCGGCGCGAAGCGGTTTGACTTCCCATGCCACCTCCGAGGGGAACAGACAGAGACCGTCAGCGATAAATTTATACAGGGCAGATATCCCCAGCCCGGAAAATACGACCTTTGATTTGTCGCCACCGCTTTCTCCGGCAAGAAGCACTTCTGCACATGCCGTTCCTTCCGGGAACGGCAGCACGCCATGTTCCTCAACGATCAGTGCCGTACGCAGCGGCACCATAAACAGGACACCCAGCAGACCACCGCAGACCGCGATCGCCGATATTTCCATAAAAGACGGCGCTGATACAGCTTCACTCTCCGCCGCCCACATAAACAGTGCCGGAAGGGTAAAGATCGCACCTGCCGCCAGAGATTCTCCGGCAGAACCAATGGTCTGTACCATATTATTTTCCAGTATATTATCCCGCCGCAAAACAAACCGGATCAGTCCCATGGAGATCACCGCCGCCGGAATCGACGCCGACACCGTCATACCTACACGCAGACCAAGATACGCATTCGCCGCCCCAAATACAACTGCCAGTATAATCCCGAGGATCAGGGATACGACCGTCATTTCCGGTACAACCCTGTCCGCAGGGATAAATGGCTTAAACTCCTTTTTTTCATCCATACTCTCGATACCTCTCTTTAAGTAATATTTCACACCCTAATAGGTAGTATATCACAAATGATCCGATTACAAAAGCGAAATTAACTTTTGTCATAAATAATATGATTTTCGTCATACACTATTTGATTTTTGTCAAAAACCATGATAAAATGAAAAATAATATAATTGAGTTCAAAGGAGGAAATTTATGGAACTGGAAATTCTAAAAAATGAAGAGAAAAGAATGAATCTGGTTATGTTTCTCTTCCTTGCCATTATCCCCTGTGTTGCCGCCGGATATGTACTATTATTTAACAACGGAGCCGCCAGGGACTGTATCGTCCTTTTAATGGTTTTATGCAGTATTCTGGTACGCCTGTTTGAAAAGCCGCTTGGAAAATTTGCTAAATACCTGTACATTTCTATACTGCCTCTGATGGGGATTGTGACAATTGTATTCGGAAGCCCTGCTGCGTTTGGAGCAATGGCAGAGGCATATTTCCTTATACTGTTCCTCACCGTACCCTATTATGACACAAGTCTTGTCTGGGTATGCACCGGCGTTACGATCGTGCCAAATGTTATCGCTATGTTTATCTTTCCGGACGCCTATCTGGCGATGTACACCCAGGCCATCTGGATCTTTGTCTGGATGGTTTATGTCCTTGCCGTTGTCGTCGCCATCTATATTGTTAAAAGAGCACACTCTCTGTTCCTTTCCGTGGAAGAGAAAGAGCATGAGGTGGAGCACCTTCTCTCCAATGTCCGCGGCGCCTTTGAAGGACTGGAGGAATCTTCGGAAAAGATCTACGATTCCTTACATAATTTTGAGGCTAGTACAACGCAGATCGCCGCTTCCACCAGCCAGATCGCAGACAGTGCCGACGTTCAGATCCAGCAGGTCAAAGGAAGTCTTGATATCTTTGGCGATCTGGACAACAAGATCCAGAGTTCTGAAACCCGTGTCAACCAGACGATGGATACGATCGTCCACCTGAAAGAGAAAAACGATGAAGGGATCCGCGCGATCGAAATACTGTCGAAGAAGTTCAGCGAAAACATTGCCTCTACACGGGTGGCATCGGAAGGTGTGAATTCTCTGGTACAAAAGTCGAATTCCATCGGTGAGATTATCGAAAGCATCAGCCAGATCGCACAGCAGACAAACCTTCTTGCACTGAATGCAGCCATAGAGGCCGCAAGAGCCGGTGAAGCAGGAAAGGGATTTGCCGTGGTAGCCGAAGAGATCAATATGCTGTCCGGAGAATCCTCCACCGCAACCCAGAAGATTGATACCATCCTCAAAGATGTCATCAGTACGGTGAATGAAGTAAACAAAGTGATTGATAACAATAATGTCATCGTTCAGGAATCCAACGATAAACTGAATGACACGGTTAAGATTTTTGAGAGTATGCTCCATTCTTCCGAGGAAGTCATCCATGTTACGGATCTGCTGAAAAATGAACTGGCAAATATTATCGATATCAAGGAACAATTGTCAGAAGCGATGGAACGGGTGGAAGACATATCACAGAGTTCCGTGCAGACCACGGGTGAGATCAGCGCCTCTACCGAAGAACAGGCATCCGGCGTGGAAAATATCCTGAAATCAATGAAAAACGTGCAAAATGGCATGGAACAGCTCTCTGCTGTATTAAATTCCAGTCCGGATGAATAAAAAAAGCGTCGTGATAATCCGACGCTTCCAAGAACGACCTACGGTCGTTCTTGCTCCGCACGAGACGAACTTTCCTATTTCATAAAAAGCGTCGTGATAATCGAAAGAGGGTGTCTCAAAACTATGATTAACCAAAATCATAAAGAGAGACACCCTCTTTTTCTCTGCGCAAAAACAAATCTTCTTATACGATCACCCGGTTTCTCCCCTGCTGCTTGCCGATATAAAGTTTTTCATCAGCACACTTGATCACTTTTTCGTAATTGCTGCCCGGCAGCCCCTCTGCGATCCCTCCGGTTATCGTGACACGGATGTCCCGTCCACCTGTCTGTATCACCATATCCTCAATCTGCTTTCGCAGGTTCTCAATCGCTGTATAAGCCTGTTCCCGCTTCATATTAGGAAAATAGATGATAAACTCCTCGCCGCCCCAGCGCACCGCCAGATTATCTTCCTTTGCCGCCTCCTCCAGACAGGAGGCTACTTTCACAAGCACCTCGTCTCCCGCCTCATGTCCATACGTATCATTCACTTTCTTAAAAAAATCAATATCCATCATGGAAATGACAAACTCTTTTCGCTGTTGTTCCGACACACGCCGAATCTCACTCTCCAGAAAACGCCGGTTATAAAGTCCAGTCAGGGCATCATGGTTCATATTGTAATTCAATGTTTCCCAGACAACCTCGATCTCTTTTGAATAAAAGAATGCGGATGCCAGTACGATCGACGCCGTAATCCCGATATTTGCCAGAAAGATCACCGGCTGATAAGGTTCTGCCATCTCCCTGATCCCCGGGAAATGAACTCCCAGCAGAATAATGACGCCCTCTAATACAAGCACCAGTGCAATCCCGATAAACTGATACACAAAACGCTTATTCACATAGGACGGCAGCAGATAAAAAACCGTAGCCGACATCCCGATGATGTACAGAAAAAAACCGAATTCCGGCCCCAGCGCCAGCTCACTTAATACAGAAAACAACAATATTTCAAAATAGGTGGCAAGCATACTTCTCTCCGAAGTATCCCGCTTAATAAACAGATAAAAAAAGTAAAAGCAGCAGCTGAAAATATTCAGCCCTGTCAGAAACCCTATCCGCATCAAAAAGAAAGCGACAGCATATACCGCATGGATCACCAGGCATGCGATCAAAAATATCAGATTTCTTCTGTTTGTTATCCAGTTGATCATTTTAATAAAGTTTATTTTTACCGTTTCCATAAGTACATTCCAGCTTTGTATTTTTTCAGCGGAAAGTATGCTCCTCCTATCCGCTCATCTGAACTTAGTATACTTGATATCCGGGGAAAAAGCAAGATTTCCGTTATCGCAGGCAGATACCGGATGATCTCTATTTCCAAGAGTACATTTTCATCATAAACACTGTCCTTGTTCCTGGTTGGTTCTATTGATTTTTTTACCTGCCTTTTTGCTGCCACATTCTGAGATCCTTTTCCTTTTACCTTTACACCCTCTGGCTGAAACTTCGGTGGAAATTCATCATAATAATACGTTGCGGCTTCTCCATATGCCAAAATTCTAAGCATTTCAGCCAACCAGTCTGAATTACAGGTCAAAGCACTTGCACAATGCAAAACCATTCCATAAAGCGTAAGTTCTTCAACAGAATATTCTTTATCTTTATTAGGGAAAGTCCTTTTCAATATTGAAAGCGTAATAGCAAGCCGGTTTTCCACACTCCCGTTATTTTCATCACAACAATCTGCATATTCCGGGCTGTACCCCAGCCATTTAAGCACATTCCCAAGAAATTTTGACACCTTTGTATCCAGAGAGTAGATTTTTTTCTTGTCAAAACACTCCTCAATCCTGAAACCTGAACATATGGTTAAGCAAGCTCCCACCTGTTTCCATCATATCCCCCGTAGCAGGTCATTTATTTCGTCTGTTCCTGGTAATTCATCTGGCAAAAAATCAACTTTTTTCATGTAACCCGTACCTCACTGTTATCAAAAAATATTCTTTAGGTTTACAATCGTTCCAATGTCATAAAGATAGAGTTTTTCCGAAATCCCGGTCTCTGCTGTTATTTTATCATCAAATCCGGATTCGGAAAACAAAAAGTAATAAAATTTCGCCTTTTCTTTCTGTGGAGTCAGTTTTGCCATCGTATCAAGATACTCGGAATAATCAAATGGACTATGTCTGAATTTACATTCGCCAACCAGATACTCCTTTGCCTCTTTGCCAATGCCGAGCAAATCTATTTCCGTTTCCGCCATCTTCAGCCCGCTTTCTGCTTTTTTATCACGCAAGGTTGTTTTACCCATCCAGCGCCCCATCCTGGTATAACGAAATGGCAGGGCGTTTTTCTTTTGCAGTTCACGCACAAATTCCCTGCAGACATCCTCAAATGCTAACGAGGCAAATTTTTGTAAAGCCGGATCTACGATATATTCGTAAACGCCCTCTACATCTCTATCCTCAAGCTGCGAAAGATTTGCAAAACCGAACGCATACCAAAAACGGAAAAAATTATTCGTCAATCGGTATGTTCCCCGGTTTGTATTTGCTTTTTCTTTCATCCCGGTGATATTCTCTGCAATGGAACGCTTTGGATTGAACTGATTGAGATAATGCGGAATCCCGCCAAGTACAGCGTAAGCAAGCACCTTGTCTTTTTCCGAATAGTCCGGGAAAAAACGGGCGGCGTCGTAAAATCCCATTTCGTTCATCTTGTATATACCCGTTGCTCTGCCGTATAGTGGATTTTTTTCTGCCAGCAACTCTTTTTCTATAAAACTCATTGCACTACCACACAGAACAATCATTACATTGCTGTCTTTGAATTCGGTATCCCAAAGGTTTTGCAGAATAAAAGGAATACTTTTATTCCCCCTGCACATATATGGGAACTCATCCATCACAATCAATTTCTTTTTATCCCCGTAAGGCAGATCGAGAATTGCACAGAAAGCCTTTTCCCAATCTGTAAATTCGGAAATATACTTCTTTGCGTGTATATCCTCCCGCAGAATTTGTTTTGAAAATTTTGCAAGCTGTACCCTGTCCGTGCTTTGTGTGCAGGAAAAAAAGATATGTGGCTTTTGTCTGCAAAACTCTCTGAGGGTTTTCCTACACGTCTTCTTCCGTATAAAACAATCAACTGTCCCTTCTTTTCGTCGTATTTATCTTGCAGGAATTTAAGTTCCGCTTCTCTGCCTATAAACATAACATCTCCTTAAATACTAAATCCTGATTTACTAAATCCTGATATGGTATTATTGCACCCATAAACACAGAGAAAATCAAGAAGCTTTTTGAATATCACAGAAAAGAATATTAGAATGCCCTATGCTAATATATACTATTGCATCCTTTTTGTTCTACTCTGAATTGCATATGTGCAACCTCTAATATAATTGCTGTAATCAGATGGAATATATGCACTCTGTAGTGCTTCTGAGTAGTAACCTTTATATTCTAAATTAGGATGTTCTGTGATTTTCTCGGTGAATTTTCCATCTTTATAACTTGCCAAATTGCATAAACCATTCTCTATTTCCTTGAAATATGTTTTTAGATGCTGAAACCTTATTTATCCCACAATACCAACATTTTAATTCAAATAAAAAGAAATCCATTCTTTCTTCGAATCTATAGCTTTTGATTTCATTTAATGATTTTAGAATTTTATCATTAACTCTAAACCTTTCTGTTGGAAGCAATAAATGTCCTCCCAATTCTCTTGTAGCATAAGAAAAAGCAATAATAACATCCTTGCCAATCCCCCTATATGATGCATGATATTGATGGTCCTATATAATCTACAGCTAATTCAATTCTTTTTCCATTTACAATTTGAAAAATATCGTCCTTTTTTTAATTGCCCCAGATCTTCATGTTTGAATTCATCATTTTTCAGTTCAATGATAACATTGCAATGTAGCAGTCTATTATAAAATACTAGATCGCAAAAGTAGTATTTATCATCAATGATGATTCGTTTTTGTCTTGCTTCAAAACAAAATCCTTCACCTAATTCCAACATAAATTCCTGTAAGTGATCCATAAGCGCCTGTTCCAAATCTGATTCCGAAACAGCATCTTTTGCATCTAATCCCAAAAATTCAAATGTAAATGGATCCTTAATTGTAATAGCTGTAGTGCTATTTGCCTGTGGTTGTAATAACAATTCAGGTTTCCGGCTAATCCCCGCACGCACATAAAGATTTGTTTTGATTTGCCTACGCAACTCCCTGACACTCCAATTACATTTTATGCATTCGGTTTCATAAAAAAATCTTTCAAATGCATCATCAATTACCAGTATTTCTCTGATATGTGAAAATGACAGGCTATTTACCAACACTTCCGGATCAGTCATAAATTCGTGCGACACTGTCGCACCTTTTTCAAAATTGGGCAAATCAAATTTGTTCGACACTGTCGCACCAATTTGCGGATATAAAAGGTAAAACTGACGACACCACTTGAATAAGGTCGAATTCATGCCTTTTTCGGATATTTGTTCCTCAAGATTTTTTAATAAATGTGAGCCATATTCAGCTCTGTCACTTCCGCCTTGTTCGTATTCTACAATATAGTACCCAATCGCCCAATTTCGTAAAGTCATAAGCTGATTCACCGCACTTTTAGCTGCATTTCCAGCTTTGTCGTTTATATTTTTAATACAATTCATCAGCAATTCAAAATTATATTTATCCATTTTGATTCCTCGCTCAATTTCTGATTCGTTTTACGAAAAGGTTACATTGCTCATGGCAAAAAGTATAGCAGAAAAGTCCCACCCTTTCAATCACAATCCTTCAAAATTCCCTCAACGAAAAACCCACTTCCCACAGCCCGCCATAGGAAGTATCCTTTACCAGCTTACTCTGGAACCCCTCGATATACATCTGCTTATCCACAAGGTTCATGCTCGCCGTGTCCAGATACCCCACCGTGATCTTCGGCAGCTTCTTATATGCGGACAGCTTCATCAGCCACCGCTTCGACACGTTGAAGGAGACCTTAATCTCCGTCACGCCCTCGTCAATCATATCGCCTCAATCTCATCCTCTCTTGTGATAACCAGCTTTCCACGCCGCTGCACTCAACGCAAATTGGAGTTCCGTACCCGAATCCAAGCTTGTTGAGCCACTGTCCTTTGAGCAGGCTCGTAAACCTTCATATTTCTGATTTTCCTAAATACCATGCTCGTTGCCTCCTTGTTCATTGAATCCTTGAAGCTTTATGTGCATCGTTGCCTTGCTGAAGGTTCCCGGACATTCGCCAAAACGAAAAGAGCCACTCCTCCAAGATTTCTCTTAGAAAAGTGGCTCTCAATAAGCACAACTTCTATTTTTCTTTCCTGCTGCTTGGTACTGCTTTTCAGCCGTTACCCTTATTATACAGTGTTATCGGTTATTGTAGGCACGAAATTTGCTGTACTTTTTTATCTCGAAGGCTCGAAAGCCTTACTTTTACTGCATTTCTTAACTCAACGACTTCAGCGTCGGAAACAGCAGTACATCCCTGATCGCCGGCGAATCCGTCATCATCATCACCATACGGTCGATCCCGAAACCGATCCCACCGGTAGGCGGCATCCCGATATTCAGCGCATTCAGGAAATCCTCATCAATATGATTGGCTTCCTCATCACCTTGGGCGATCAGCGCCTCCTGTGCCTCAAAACGGGCACGCTGATCGATCGGATCATTCAGCTCGGAATAGGCATTTGCCATCTCCCATCCATTCATGAAAAACTCAAAGCGCTCCACATAATCCGGGTTGTCCGGCTTCTTCTTCGTCAGTGGAGAGATCTCGATCGGATGGTCCATAACAAAAGTCGGCTGGATCAGGTGTTCCTCTACATATTCCTCAAAAAACAGATTGAGGATATCGCCTTTTTCGTGCCGGTCTTCATATTCAATATGATGTTCCTTTGCCAGTTTTTTTGCTTCCTCGGTATCTTTAATGTCATTAAAATCTACATTAGCGTACTTTTTCACAGCGTCGACCATCGTGATCCTCTCAAACGGTTTGGACAGATCCATCTCATGCTCACCATACGTCAATACTTCGGAACCTGTGACTTCTTTTGCCACATAGCGGTACAGGTTTTCTGTGAGATCCATCATGCCGTGGTAATCTGTATATGCCTGGTACAGCTCCATCAGGGTAAACTCTGGATTGTGTCTCGTATCCAGTCCCTCATTGCGGAATACTCTTCCGATCTCATATACCTTTTCCATCCCTCCGACGATCAGCCGTTTTAAGTACAGTTCCAGGGAAATGCGGAGTTTCAGGTCTTCCCCCAGTGCATTGTAGTGGGTCTCAAACGGTCTCGCCGCCGCTCCTCCCGCATTCTGCACCAGCATCGGTGTCTCCACTTCCATAAAGCCCTGTCCGTCCAGAAAATTGCGGATACTGCGCAGCACTTTCGACCGCTTTACAAACGTATCCTTTACATCCGGATTCATGATCAGATCCACATAACGCTGACGGTAACGGATATCCGTATCCGTCAGACCATGAAACTTCTCCGGCAGGATCTGCAGACTTTTGGATAACAGTGTCACTGTCTGCGCATGGATGGAAATCTCCCCGGTCTTCGTCTTAAAGACTTCGCCTGTGATGGCGAGCAGGTCACCGACGTCATACTTTTTAAAATCTTTATAAGAATCTTCTCCTATATTATCGCGTGCCACATATGCCTGTATGTCGCCCTGCAGATCACGCAGATTGCAGAATGACGCCTTTCCCATCACACGTTTAAACATCATGCGCCCTGCCACCGTCACCGTCTGACCCTCCAGATCATCATAACGGTCTTTGATCTCTATGGAATGATGTGTTACATCACATTTCGTAATCTGAAAAGGATCTTTACCGGCTTCCTGCAGGTTAGCCAGCTTCTCCCTTCTCACCTTCAATAACTGATTGATATCTTCTGCCACTTTACTCTAGTCCTCTCTCTTAGTTTTTATGAAAATCCAGAATCTCATACTGAATCATCCCGGCCGGTGTCTCTACTTCTACCGTATCACCCTTCTGGGCACCGATCAATGCTTTGCCTACCGGTGATTCGTTTGATATCTTGCCCTGCAGGCTGTTTGCCTCAGTGGATCCGACGATCTTATACTCCATTTCCTCATCAAATTCGAGATCCCGTATCTGGACAGTACATCCCACATTGATCACATTGGAATCCGTATCATCATCCACTACCACTTCCGCGTTTTTCAGTATCTTGTCGATCTCTTCTATACGCAGTTCAATATCCCGCTGCTCTTCCTTGGCTGCATCATACTCTGCATTCTCCGACAAGTCCCCCTGTTCTCTCGCCTCTTTGATCTTCTGGGCGACCTCTCTCCTTCGGTTTACTTTAAGGTCATGCAGTTCATCCTCTAATGCCTTCAGCCCTTCATAAGTCAAAATATTTTTTTTCGTCTCTGCCATGGTACTACCTCCTAGGAATATAACATCAGTCTATTATAGCGTAATAGTGGCTGATTGTCAATTATCCAGCAATTTTCACAGCGGAACCGGTAGACGGTATCGGGTCCTTATCCCCTTCGTCCGGCTTCTTTTCCCCGATAGAGAGATGCTCACTCTTAGAATCCGCACTGTCATCATCCTCACGGATCACGATATACTGCAGGACTTCGTCCGAAATATTCAACACGGTATTATTCTGCATCAGTTTCCAGTTTTCGTCCGAGATCTCACACACAGAATCCGGATATCCCGCCTTTTCTGCATCTTCCGTCGTTGCCTCACAGGACAATGTAACCCGGATCGGATAATAGTGCAGGGTATCAAACGTATTTTCTGTCACAACCGGATTAACGACCCCTCTCAGAAATACCGCTACATAACGGGTCTGTTTTCCCGCATCATTCAGCTTGCCATCCTCTAAGGATGCTGTGTTTTTAAAGGTATTGTTTTTAATAACACAGTCTTTCCAGTTCAGGGCACGGACTGGCGCATTGTAGGTGTTCTCTACTACGTTTCCCGTGATCTGCACATTTTCGTGATAAAGCTGCTGGCTTCCGTTCGCCGAGTAGGTATGGCTTCCCACTGCCGTCCCGATATTCTTAAATGAATTATTGCGGATCGTGATATTTTTGCAGACCGTCTTGTCATGAGAAGACCAGTCAAAATTAAATCCTTTCGTAACCTCATCCGTCCCATCGACATTAATGCATTCTTTATAGCTTCTCTTGTCCTCATCCGGGCGGAACCCAACAAAAGAACAATTCTCAATCACCGTATTATAAGAGGAATTCAATTCAATAAAATGTAAACCGTACTGATTCGTAAACGAGACGCCTCGGATCGTCACATCTTTCGTATGTCCCATTACAATCGCCATGGCACCCTTCCGGTCAGCACAGTCGATCCGTGCATTACCGGTACCAAGGATCTTCACATTGGAAGAACCGTTATAACCGCTGACGGTTCCCTTTGTACCGTCTTTCGAAGGCGGCACGATCGTAAATACCGATTTGGCATAAGCGACATCCGTCGTCCTGTTGTTCCCCTTCTGTAAAACCACCCCGTCTTTCAGGTTGACGATCACATTCGAAGGAATGCAGATATTATTCGTGATCTCATAGGTTCCTTTCTCGATCGTGATCGTACCACCCCCTGCATATTCCAGCTGCTCCATATAGGATAAAAACATATAATACAATCTCTTGCTGTCATAATTTGCTCTATCCATATAACGTTCCTGATACGGTTTTGAACTCGTTGTTATGGTAAAGTTTTTGTCACTCTTGTTCTTAAAATAGAAAATTCTGGCTCCGTTACATGTCACAAAATAATGTTCCAGGTCCGAGATCGTATTATCCTGCAGCATGACAGCCACAGCATCGGTCACGGTTGAATTATGCACCGGCATGCTGCTGCCTGTCCCACTGTTCTTCGCCGTATTAAAATACATGGCATAATCGCATCCTGTGATCTTGTTTTTAGAAATATTCGGATTAAAAATGCCCAATCCTCTGACAAAATTTTTAGTCATCACAGCTTTTGACGATTTCTTCATTGTATTGCCCGTGATCTGCGGTGTATACCAGTCGATCGCATAAACCGGATATTTCACTGTATTCTGGAATGTATTCCCATTGATCTGGATCCCGCTCTGATAGTACACTCTTCCCACGGCCGCCACATGCTTTGTTGTCCCGATACAGGAATTCATGGCATAGAAGGTATTGTTACTGATCTTGATATTTTTATTGACCGTATTATCTTTCTTGCTCCATTTTCCCGTGAAGGTACTGACTGTCGGATTGGCTGTTTCCAGACGGACCGCCAGCTGGGACTTCAGGCTGCTCTTATCCGTACCTCCGTAAAACTTACATTTGCTGATCGTGACATTGCTGCAGCCTTCCACCCAGATATAATTACTGTTATTTTTATTTCTAAACTGGATACCGGATATCGTAAGATTTCTTGCATGCCCCGCAAAAATAGCAGTGGCCCCGCTGATCTTTCCCATATCGATCTTCACGGTACCGCTTCCCTTGATGCTTACATTTGCCGATGCCTTGTATCCAGTTACCTTTGCTTTTTTCTTTGATTTCGATGTTGAAACGATCTGGAACATATATTTTGTGCTTTTCAATTTTTTAGTTCCCGTCTTCTTTGTCTTGAGAAGTTTAACGCCCGACTTGCACTGGATCTTTACATTTGTCGGGATATACAATGTACATGGAATTTTGTATGTTCCCTTTTTCAGGGTCAGTGTTCCTCCCGTCTTGCCCAGTTTACTCAGATAGGACTGGATCGTATAATAGTGCTTTGTATTTTTATTATACGTCTTTTTCTTTCTGGTCTTCTTATCAACCGGTTTCGACTTTGTTGTAATCGTATACTTTTTTGCCTTTGCCTCAGCCTGGTTCCCACCAAGAAATAGACACAGACCGGCCAAAAACACTACTCCTGTTACATTCACCCATTTTTTCTTCATAGTTAGTCCCTCACTTTTAGATTTTTCTCTAGTGCATAGTATAAGGACAAATTGCGTCATTTTTGTTACCACTTTTATTATTATTCATTATAATTTTCATATACACAAAAGAGAACCAGCCCAAAAAGACCGGTCCTCTTCCCTTATCACTGTTTTTATTTCACTCTTATTTGGCAGCTCTCTCTGCAAGTGCTTCGTATTTCGCCTTTGCATCCTTCTCCGCCTTGTCAAACAGCTCTTTTGCCCTGTCTGGGTTGGAACGCGACAATCTGTTGTAACGAACCTCGCCCATGATGAAGTCCTGATAACTTCCCTTCGGCTCTTTGGAATCCAGAATAAACGGATTCTTGCCTTCCTCTGCCAGAAGTGGATTGAAACGGAACAGATGCCAGTAACCGCTCTCTACCGCTTTCTTCTCTTCTGCCTGTGCATTCTTCAGACCACCCTTTACACCATGGTTGATACATGGAGCGTAAGCGATGATCAGTGACGGACCCGGATAAGCCTCAGCCTCTACAAATGCCTTGATCATCTGGTTCATATCAGCACCCTGTGCAATCTGTGCCACATAGATATAACCATAGCTCATAGCGATGCCGGCAAGATCTTTCTTCTTCACCTCTTTACCACCAGCTGCAAACTGTGCGATCGCACCGGTAGGAGTCGCCTTGGAAGCCTGTCCGCCTGTATTGGAATAAACCTCGGTATCAAATACAAGTATATTGACATCCTGTCCGCTTGCCAGTACATGATCCAGTCCGCCGTAACCGATGTCATAAGCCCATCCGTCACCACCGAGGATCCACTGGGATTTCTTCGCTGCGAAATCTTTGAGCTGCAGGATCGTCTGTACATTTTCATTCTGGCATCCGCACGCCTCAAGGGCAGCGATCATCTCTTTGGCTGCTTTTGCATTGGCGCCGCTGTTCTGGATCGTATCCAGATATGCCTGTACTTTTGCTTTTACATCTTCTTTCTCTGCCGTCTTTACAAGTTCTTCTGCTGCTGAAACTACCTTTGCCCTGTTGGCTCTCTGACCTAATTCCATACCAAAACCATATTCCGCATTGTCCTCAAACAGGGAATTTGCCCATGCCGGACCTTTACCCTCGTGGTTTACTGTATACGGAGATGCCGGTGAAGAACCGCCCCAGATGGAAGAACATCCTGTTGCATTGGCAACATACATTCTGTCACCGAAGAGCTGTGTCATCAGCTTCGCATACGGAGTCTCACCACATCCGCCGCAAGCGCCGGAGAACTCTAACAACGGCTGTTTGTACTGGCTTCCCTTGACCGTTGATTCTGGGAATTTATCAAGTACCGCTGCCGGAGCATCGATCGTTACGCCATAGTTGAAGAATTCCTGCTGGGAAAGTCCCTCTGCATAAGGAACCATGGAAAGAACATTGTTCTTCATGTTACCCGGGCAGACATTGGCACAGGAACCACATCCGGTACAGTCATCCGCAGAAACGCTCATCACAAACTTCACGCCGTCGACACCCTTTAAGTCAACTGCGTTGTTGGCAGGTGCCTTCGCAAGCTGGTCAGCATCCATGGCAACCGGACGGATACATGCATGCGGACATACATAGGAACAGAAGTTACACTGGATACAGCCTTCCGGATTCCACTGTGGAACATCCACAGCCACACCACGTTTCTCGTATGCGGCCGAACCGCTTGGCAGTGTACCATCTACATATTTCTCAAATGCGGATACAGGAAGATCGTTACCGGTCTGGCTGTTGATGGCATTCTGAACAGTATTTACATAATCAACAAGATCCTTTCTGTCTCCTGTCACGGTTACCGACAGATCCTCATCTGCTGCATCCTTCCAGGAAGCCGGAATCTCAATCTTGACATAATTCTTTGCACCGGCGTCGATCGCATCATGGTTCATCTTAACGATGTCGTCACCCTTCTTGGAATAAGAAGCCGTAGCAGCATCTTTCATATACTGGATGGCATCTGCCTCCGGAATAATACCGGAAATGGAGAAGAATGCAGACTGGAGGATCGTATTGATACGACCGCCAAGACCGATCTCTTTACCAAGCTTGAAACCATCAATCGTATAGAAATTAATGTTGTGCTCAGCCATATATCTCTTCACCTGTCCCGGAAGATGTTTCTCAAGCTCGTCCACATCCCATGCGCAGTTCAGAAGGAAAGAACCGCCGTCTTTCAGATCCTGTACCATATTGTACTTTCTGATATAAGCAGGCATATGGCATGCCACGAAATCAGCCTTGTTGATCAGGTAAGTGGATTTGATCGGGCTGTCACCAAAACGAAGGTGGGAAATCGTAACACCACCTGATTTTTTGGAATCATAATCAAAATATGCCTGTGCATACTTATCTGTGTGGTCACCGATGATCTTGATGGAGTTCTTATTGGCACCTACCGTACCATCTGCACCAAGTCCCCAGAACTTACAGCTTGTCGTACCGTCCGGAGCAGTTACCGGATTCTCATTTCTGTCAAGAGAAAGATTGGTAACGTCATCTTTGATACCGATCGTAAATGTCTTTTTGGAATCATTTCTGAATACAGCGATGATATCAGCCGGAACAGTATCCTTGGAACCAAGTCCATACCGTCCGCCAAGAACCTGTACGCTGTCAAATTTCGTACCTTTCAATGCAGATACGACATCCAAAAACAGTGCTTCACCCTGTGCACCCGGCTCTTTGGAACGATCCAGGACACTGATCTGTTTTACGGTATCCGGAAGTGCATCAACCAGATGTTTTGCACTGAACGGACGGAACAGGCGTACTTTCACAAGACCAACCTTCTCGCCCTGGCTCATCAGATAATCAATGGTCTCTTCTGCCGTATCACAGACAGAACCCATAGCGACGATAACCTTTTCAGCATCCGGAGCGCCATAGTAATTGAACAGCTTGTAATCGGTTCCGATTTTCTCATTTACTTTGTCCATATACATCTGTGTCAGTTCCGGAACGGCATCATAATACTTGTTGCATGCCTCTCTTACCTGGAAGAAGATATCCGGGTTCTGTGCTGTACCACGCTGTACCGGATGATTCGGATTCAGTGCGCGGTCACGGAATGCCTGTACTGCTTCCATATTGCACATTTCTTTCAGATCATCATAGTCCCAGATCTCGATCTTCTGGATCTCATGGGATGTGCGGAATCCATCAAAGAAATGCATAAACGGAACACGTCCCTCGATGGCAGTAAGATGTGCAACAGCACCAAGATCCATAACTTCCTGCACATTGCTGGAGCAGAGCATGGCAAAACCAGTCTGACGGCATGCATATACATCGGAGTGGTCACCGAAAATAGACAATGCGTGACTAGCCAGCGCTCTGGCTGTTACATGAACAACGCCCGGCAACAGTTCACCAGCGATCTTATAAAGGTTTGGTACCATCAGCAGCAAACCCTGGGATGCTGTGTAAGTCGTTGTCAGTGCTCCTGCCTGAAGAGATCCGTGAACAGCGCCGGCTGCTCCTCCCTCTGATTCCATCTCAGACATCATAACAGTCTGTCCGAAAATATTCTTCCTTCCCTGTGTAGCCCACTGATCCGTATAGTCAGCCATCGGAGAAGATGGTGTGATCGGATAGATTGCAGCAGCTTCGGTAAACGCATAAGACACGTGGGCAGCCGCTGTATTACCATCCATAGTTTTCATTTTTCTGGCCATTTTTGTCTATGTCCTCCTTATATATTATTCATTCTATTATTCTATCACTTCGCCATAAAAATGTAAAGAATGCTTTTCCAAAAAATAGGATATTCACTAAAATGTGCCAATGCGGCAGATACCATACCCGCCCGAGTCCGGTTTTTACCGGAACTCCAATGTTGCATCCACCGTATCCACGGCCAGCGGCGCCAGAAGCTCCTGATAAAAATTACAATCAACGGCAAGTTTCTTTTTCCGGCTCTCCTTCATCTGTTCCCATATAGCAAGATACAGGCTTTTCATAATATGTGTCCGGTATATAATACATGGGTCTTCTTCATTGTACAGTTCTTTACTTTTTTCTATGATATAGTCTTCCCTGACAGGAAGCTCATTCAGGGAACCTTCATATATTATGTCCCCATTCTTAGCTGTAACCAGTACACTTTTCCATTTCATTCCTTAATCCCCTCTCTGCGGCAGAGATCATGCGATAATCAGATAGACCGCCATCGCCACAAACAAAACAGCGCTGATCAGCTTGATCAAAGGTATTTTTTCCAGAACCGCCTCTGACATGCCAAACACCTTTTTACCAAAATAGATAATAAGCATAATGATAAACAGTGGAACGACAAATGCTGCACTGTACACTGCCAGCAAAAGCGTGGGGATCATACCGCCGCTGCCTTTCTGCACCATGATGACAACCGATGAAAGATAGATCTGTCCTGTACAGAGAAACTCTCCTGTCGCCACCGCCATGCCGATCCCGAACAGAATGAACGCTCCCAGCTTTGCCGCTGAAAATTTATTGCCCCATCGGAGCATGGCATGGTTCATCTTTTTTACCTTTTCCGGCAGCTGCAGATTCATTTCGCCATACCGCTCTGCCCGTGCTTTGTAAAAGTCAAACAGGTTTAAAAGGGCAAAACAGACCGCAAACACGATCATAAACAGATCGATCCACTTTGAAAACACCGTCATATTGATCGAATTTATTACATTATATAAAATCGTTCCCAGCAGAAAAAACATAACCGCTTTCCCCCACAAGAAAGAAAGCCCGCACTTCATCATCTTGTCCCTGCCTGTCAGCAACAGCGACAGCAAAAACAAAAAGATCGACAGGCTGCAGGGACTTAAGCCATTTACAAAGCCAAGGCCAAATGCCGCCGCCAGCTGCAGAAATATGTTTTTCTCTTCCAGTTCTCCGCTCTCTTCGGCACGCTCCAGTATCATGGTAGCCTTACCCTGTCCATAATTTTTGACGATCTCCCCCAGTTTCTGCTGGATCTCTGCTCCCAGCAGCACCTGATCCGATATAAATATGCTGGGGGTAAACCCCCTCTTCTCTTCCGGCAGATGATAAACCTTGCCGTATTCTACCAGAAGATCATAATTTTCTGTCGAATAAATATCGTACTTACGAATATTGAGATTTGTATACCGGCTTTCCAATTCTGCCAGATATTCCTGGATTCTGGCACAGGTATCACAGGTTGAAGAATAAAAATACACTGCCTGGATCAGATTAGAGGATACGGTTATCTCCTTTTTCTCCTCATTCACTTCCACACGCAGACCGATATTGTGAAACAGATCCACTGGAGAATATGTTATCCCGTCAATCTTCGTGTTCTCTGCCGACAGCTCCACCAGCTGGTCACCTACACTGTAACTCAGCAGATTCTGGTACCAGTTGACAAAATAATGTCCCTTTTCCCCCGCATCCTCATCACTCTTGTTGTATACTTCATCTTTTCCGCATCGGGAGCATTCTTCGAATACATAACCGGACGGCTCTACCACTTCTTTTACCGGCAACAATAATACGCCGTCAGCATTCTTATATCCATCCACCGTCTCTGACGAGTCACTGATTCTGTTGACAAGCGTATACACTTCTTTTTTATAATCCGTTTCTTCTGCTTTTGCGTATATAAAACTACCAGCAGCTGCTGTCCAGATAAACGCTATCAGCAGTATTACCATAATTCTGTTTTTCATGTCTGCCTCCTGCCTTTGCGTAAACCACGAGCGTCACACTTCGCGGGACTGCCCAGGTTCGCGGGCGCGCTCGGATAGTCTTGTGCATGCACAGACATATCCTCACTTTGCCTCCGCGTAATTCAAAAATCTCGCACACAGCCAGTCAGGACCATGTGCGAGAATACAAATCATCAATATGTCGGCCAGCCGTTCCAGAAATACAGATCACTGATCAACAAGGTCGGTGTACCATTGTTGTATGCGTCATAAGCATGTCGTGCCATAACATAACCCATAGAACTATTCCGGTAAACATCCTGTCCGCCAGGACCTCTCCATCTGTCATTACCAGAATCCATGATCGTTCCGCCGCCATTCAGCAGATTTCTTCCATTTTTATCCACATATGGTCCTGTAACACTTCTGGAACGACCATACATGATCTTATAGGTACTGTTGACACCGTTACAGCATTTTCCAATCGACGTAAACAAATAATAGTAACCATTGTTATAAATAATACATGGTCCTTCAATACCGCCTGACCGGGCAGCGATCCTTACTGGTGCGCCAGCCGGCTTCATGGTAGTCTGGTTCAACCGTACAATATGAATTCCGTTAAACCAGGATCCATAAACGAGCCATGGTTTTCCAGCTGCATCCACTACCAGGTTAGGATCGATAGCATTAAAATTGTCCCTGCCTGCCCTGGATGAAACAACTACACCATCATCTCTCCAGTCTCCTCTCGAGATGCTTGAGCAGGATACCAGACCGATGGCTGAATTGTTCTTACCGAACTCAGACACACTGTAGAAGCAGTAATATCTTCCTCTGTAATACTCAAGGTCCGGCGCCCACACATCATTGTTCGCCATCCTTGGTGCATACTGTTTCCACCATGATAATGGCTGTGCAAAGATAGGAAGCCCATCTGTCCACGTCCTTCCATTATTGGTCGAATACTTCATACCAATGCCCCGTCCTGTAGAAGCGGACCACCATGTCGAACCGCCTTCCCGGATAATCGTCGGGTCATGAGTGACCACACCTCCTGACAGACCCCAGTGAGATGCCTGTACTCCAGGCACGATAGCTACCATAGCTACTGCCATACCGAGAGCAATAAATTTACTTGCTCTCAACAGTGTTTTCTTAAACATAATAACCTCCTTCATTTTTTAATATTTCCGACACATTACTTTTCGAATTCGATCTCTAATTGCGCAATTTATACAAATATAATACCGTTATTTTCTAATTTTGTCAATAAAAAGACAAAAAATTATACTAGAATGACCGAAAATTTATTTATAGTTCACAAAAATAAAAGTAAAAATTTATTGATGGAAGAAAAACCCTTGACATTTCAAAAAAATAGTGTATTATTGTATTATGTGATTAACACAATAATACATCAAAATTGGAGAAAGGAGGATTTTATGCCCTGGACTTTATCCAACAAAAGACCGATCTATCTGCAGCTGATGGAACAGATCAAGCTGCAGATCCTTGCCGGTACTTATGAAAGCGGAAACCGCTTTCCCACCGTCCGGGAACTTGCTGCCGAGGCTGCCGTAAATCCCAATACGATGCAGAAAGCTCTGGCTGCCCTGGAACAGGAGGGGCTTCTCGTCGGCAGCCGCACCAGCGGAAGAACGGTCACTACCGATCAGTCTCTGATCCGGTCCATGCGGGAAGAACTCGCCGGACAGGAACTGGATCATTTCCGCCACGCCATGTCAGAACTGGGATTCAGTGATGATGAGATCATGGCATATATTATGAAAGAATATCAATTATAGAATTTGCCATTAAGGCAGAAGGGAGAACATATGATTCTACTTGAAGCAAAGAATCTGAGCAAGACCTTTGGCGCCTCCAAGGCTCTGAATGATGTAAATCTGACTCTGGAATGCGGCAGGATCGTCGGTCTGCTCGGGCCAAACGGAAGTGGAAAGACCACTTTTCTAAAAATCATCAACGGACTTCTCGTACCGACTTCCGGCAATGTCTGGATCGGCGGAGAGACACCCGGCATCATTACCAAACAACATATTTCATATCTGCCGGATACTACCTTTTTCCCAAAATGGATGAAGGTCTCTAAACTATTTGACTTTTTCCAGGATTTCTACAACGACTTTGACCGCGTCAAAGCAAAAGAAATGCTGCAGAGGCTGGGGATTAAAGAAAGCATGAAGCTCGGACATATGTCCAAGGGAACACTGGAAAAAACGCAGCTTGTACTGACCATGAGCCGTGATGCCAGTCTCTTTTGTCTGGACGAACCGATCGGAGGCGTCGATCCGGCAACCAGAGACTATATCCTGCAGACAATCATCAATAACTACAGCGAAAACGCTACTGTCCTGATCTCAACCCATCTCATCGCAGATATAGAAAATACACTGGATGATGTTATTTTTCTGCAGAACGGCCAGGTCCGTCTTAACTCTACGGTGGATGAGATCCGCGCCAAAGAAGGACAGTCCGTCGATTCTTTATTCAGGGAGGTGTTCCGATGCTAGGTAAATTATTAAAACAGGAATTCAGCGCTACGGCAAGGTATTTTATTCCGTTGTACGGTCTGGTCCTTGTACTGACGCCTCTGTTTTCCATTATGTTCCGCTTCATGAAGGATTATGACGTGGAGTCACAGATCATGTCACTGCTGGCAAGCATCGCGCTGTTTGGGATTTTTGGGTTTGTTTTTCTTGTCATCGCCATCTTCATCGCCACCCTGATCCTCATCATTATCCGTTTTTACAAAACAACAGCAACCTCGGAAGCGTATCTCACATTTACTCTTCCAGTAAAGACATACCAGATCGTGCTTTCCAAGACGATCACCGCCTTTGTCTGGGAAATTCTCGCCGCTATCGTCGCTGTGACATCGATTGTACTGATGTTCTGTATTTCCGGCTTTGCCACACCAACTGAGATCCTCAATGGACTGCGCGAAATCTTTGATTATAGTCTGGTGAACATGGATGGGGAACAGTTCTTCACGCTGTCCCTGATGCTTTTGTCTTCCATTACCGGCGTTATTGCCAGTATTATGAAAGTATACTGTTCCATCGCGATCGGCCAGCTCTTCCGCAACCACCGTGTGCTGATCAGCATAGGAATGTATTTTGGCATTTACTTTGCCCTGCAGTTCATATCAATGATCCTCTCGATCGGAGGCATCATGCTGCTAAGCAATGGTTCAGACAATATATTTATGAACTACACATATATCGTTGCTATTTTACAAAATACGGCAGTCAGTATCGCCGGATTCTGGATTACCACATGGATCATGAAAAAGCATCTCAATGTAATGTGACCCCGGTAAATCCATGGTCAGAAAAAGGTTCCGCATGTCATCCTGTGACTGCGGAACCTTTTTTATTTTTTTATTGTCGGGTTATGCCAGAATTTCATCCAGAGTTTCAAACAGATTATCCACGTCGATCGGTTTTGGTATATGACCATTCATCCCGCATTTCAACGCTTCCTGCTTATCCTCTTCAAATGCATTGGCAGACATGGCGATGATCGGTATCGATGCCAGTTCTTTGTTTTCCAGACTGCGGATCGCCCGGGTTGCCTCATATCCATCCATAACAGGCATCTGGATATCCATCAGTACCAGCTGATAATAACCGGGGCTGGAATGTTTCACCATATCGACCGCAATCCGCCCGTCTGCAGCTACCTCAGTCGTAAATCCTGCCTCATTCAATATGGTAACCGCAATTTCCTGATTCAGCTCGATATCCTCTGCCAGAAGAATATTTCCTGTATGGTTCCGCACGGATTCTGCCGGACTCTTCTTTTCTCCGGCCTCCTCGTGAACAGCCATATTTTTATCGGCATCGTAGTCCAGACGGAATGGCAGTAAAACGGTAAATTCTGTACCAACGCCCTGTCTGCTGGTGACTTTGATCGTACCATTCATCATTTCCACAATATTTTTTGTGATCGCCATCCCCAGACCGGTACCCTGGATCTTACTGATCGTTGAATTTCTTTCTCTTTCAAAAGGCTCAAATATTTGTTTTACAAATTCTTCACTCATGCCGATCCCGGTATCCTTAATATGAAATTCATAATTGGCATACCCTGGCTGCGTTCCCTTCCGCTGGATCAGTTTCACATTCACAGAACCACCTGCTTCTGTATACTTAACAGAATTGCTGAGCAGATTCAAAAGCAGCTGGTTGAGTCTCAGTTTATCGCAGTACACATTTTGATCTGTGACATTCTCCATCTCAATCTGCAGTGCCAGCTGCTTTGCCTGTACATCCGCCTGAAGGATATTATGCAGATTGTCAAAAATATCGGCAAGGCTGCAGGAACGCTCATCCAGTTTCATTTTTCCGCTCTCGATACGACTCATATCCAGTACGTCATTGATCAGATTCAGGAGATGGTCTCCCGACGTCTTGATCTTTTCCAGATACTCTTTTACCTGCTCCCTCTCATTCAGATGAGTCAGCGCCAGTGTTGTAAAACCGACGATAGCATTCATCGGAGTGCGGATGTCATGGGACATATTGGACAGAAAAATACTTTTTGCCTGGTTTGCCTTATTTGCCTGGGAGAGCGCATCTTCCAGCAGGCTTTTTTTCTCCATCTCATCCCTGGTCTCGGCATCCACGCTGTGGAATCCTATCACGATTCCCTGACTGCCCTCGTCCGTCCCCGTCCGCACGACCTTCATCTGATAATATTTCATTCCTTTCTGGTCAGAAATCCTGTAATTTACATAATACAGATTGTGCTCCGCCAGTTCCTTTACTAATTTTTCCCTTGAAGATGCCTGCCGCAGCATTTCCTGATCCTCATCATAGACAAAATCCTGTATATACTGTTCCATCGTTTCTTTTAAAGAAACAATCCTGTTATGGACAAGGTCTGGTATGGACATATCATCTTCATCAATACGCAGCGGTATCCCCATTCCTGTATCCAGATCAAAATAGTAAACAAAACTATAATCAATACTCAATGCATGGATCAGCTGCATCTGTTGTTTTTCCGCTTCTCTCCTGCGTTTTTTCTCACGCAGCTTCTGGGTCGTACAATCCAGCAGAAAACGCTGATAAAATAACTGCCCGTCCTCCTCTACCAGTTTGACATTCCCCATTACATGGAGGATTTCCCCATTCTTGTGTTTGACACGGTACTCAAGACTCACATTATCTCCTTCTCTTTCCAGCTTACTGATACTTTCCCGGAGCCTTGGTTTATCTTCATCCAGCACAGAATCTGCAACCGTGTCAAATCCTCCTTTCAGTAATTCTTCCCTGGTTTCATATCCCAGGATCTTCAGCGCTGCCCGGTTGATACTGAGAATCTGTGAACCATCCATGGAATGACAGATCACCCCACAGTCCATCGTAGTAAAAATCATCTCCAGATCACGCGTTTTCTTACCGATCTCCTCTTTGTAGGCACGCTCCTGTGTGATATCATTTGCCACTCCCACGGTACCCATAACACTCCCGTCGACATCATACAGGGGTGATTTATAGGTAGTCAGGATCCTTGTGCCATCTCCAACTTTAATGATCTCCTCGGATATACAGGTCTCCTTCTTCCTCATGACCTCCTGCTCTGATTCAATACAGGCAGGATCATCCTGTTCGACATCCCAGATATAAGCATGACCACGTCCCTCCACCTGTTTCTTGGTTTTATTCACAGTCCTGCAGAAGCTGTCATTTACTTTCTTATGTATCCCCTCTTTATCTTTATACCAGATCAGATTAGGAATATTATTGATGGTAGATTCAAGATACTGACTGGTCTGCCAGTAATCCTTGTTTTTTTTATAACTCTGCTGCCATCTCAAAAAACGGAACCGGATCTCTTCTTCCGAAGCCGGCACAATCCACGCATCTGTAATAAAATCCAGATGACCGGTTAAGTACGGCAGCTGTTCTTTTTCCACGAGCACGATCAGCTCCGTTTCCTTTTTCCTGCAGGCGATAAGGGTCTTCATGACCTCTTCCACATCCATGTCCGGCAGGCTGGCAAAAATCACATCGGCTTCAGCCGCCAGAGCCGCATCCGGTCCATCGCTCTCCAAAAATTCATGTGTAAAATGCGCAAGCGGCGGCATCTCTCTCATAATCTCCAACCCATCTTTTTTCCTGCCGGTTAAATAAATCCGGGTATGACAATGATACATTCTAAACCAATCCTCCTCATACATTGACGCTCTGGTACAACGAATCAATTTCTTCCAAACTCACTTAAAACCAGTCCCTCGTTCCGGTCAAGTGCCGTCTGCACACTCCATGGATGTGTAAAAAGCAAAAGCGGTTTATCGTGCAGATCCTTTACCTTCTTTGTGTCCGAAGTCACAGACAACCCTGCCACATCGATCTCCTCATTTTCTATCCAGCGGACATGCTCATAAGGAAGCTGCTCCATGCGGATCTCTACATTGTATTCATTTTCAAGGCGGTACTGGAGAACTTCAAACTGCAGAACCCCCACAACACCTACGATAATCTCTTCCATCCCGGTATTAAACTCCTGGAAGATCTGTATGGCACCCTCCTGGGCAATCTGAGTGATCCCTTTCATAAACTGTTTCCGCTTCATCGTATCCACCTGCCGCACTCTGGCAAAATGCTCTGGTGCAAAAGTCGGTATCCCCTCAAACATAATCGGTTCTTTCCCTGTATAAAGAGTATCGCCGATCGAAAAGATCCCTGGATCAAAAACACCAATGATATCCCCGGCATATGCCTCCTCTACATGCTTTCGCTCCTGTGCCATCATCTGCTGTGGCTGGGAGAGCCTTATTTTCTTGCCTCCCTGCACATGCATCACTTCCATGCCGGCCTCAAACTTACCGGAACACACCCTCATAAATGCGATCCTGTCACGATGCGCTTTGTTCATATTTGCCTGAATCTTAAAAACAAACGCAGAAAATACATCGGCAAAAGGATCCACTTCATCTCCTTCGGAAGTACGTGGCAGCGGCGAAGTCGTCATCTCAAGAAAATGCTGCAAAAATGTCTCTACGCCAAAATTCGTCAACGCCGAGCCAAAAAATACCGGTGAAAGCTTGCCATCCCGCACCCGTGCCAGATCAAACTCGTCACTTGCCCCATCCAGCAGTTCGATCTCTTCACTGAGCTGGTCATGATATTCCTTCGTGATCAGTTCATCCAGGCAGGAATCTCCCAGTTTCGCCTCCACAGTCTCAACCTTATGCCCGTTGTCACCTGCGATAAAGCGTGATATCGTCTGTGTATTGCGGTCATATACACCCTTAAAATTCTTCCCCGAACCAATCGGCCAGTTAATCGGACAGGTACGTATCCCCAGCACATTCTCGATCTGATCAATCAGTTCAAAGGGATCCATCGCTTCCCGGTCCATCTTATTGATAAAGGTAAAGATCGGAATCCCCCGCATGACACAGACCTTGAAAAGTTTTATCGTCTGCGCCTCAACACCCTTGGAACCATCGATCACCATAACAGCCGAATCTGCCGCCATAAGCGTCCGGTAGGTGTCCTCTGAGAAATCCTGGTGCCCCGGTGTATCCAGAATATTGATGCAGAACCCGTCATAATTAAACTGAAGCACCGAAGAAGTAACCGAGATCCCTCTCTCCTTCTCAATCTCCATCCAGTCGGACACCGCGTGTTTCGCTGCCTTTCTTCCTTTGACAGAACCAGCCAGATTGATGGCTCCCCCATACAAAAGAAATTTTTCTGTCAATGTCGTCTTGCCGGCATCCGGATGAGATATGATCGCAAAGGTCCGCCGTTTCCCGATCTCCTTTTTTAATGAATCACTCATGTAAATTCCCGCCTTCTCTGTTTTCACCTTATAATACGACAAAAGCCCTGATAAATATCAGGGCTTAGAAGCTGGGCTACCAGGATTCGAACCTGGAAATGCTGGAGTCAGAGTCCAGTGCCTTACCGTTTGGCGATAGCCCAATCACAACCACAAGCGATATTATACAATAATAGTTTTGAAATTGCAAGCAAAAAATTGATTTTAATATAAATTTTATCTTATTTTATTTCTATTCTATTTTTTCTTCTGTATAAAAGCCCCGGCTGCCGGTATCCGAAATGCCGGAAATGGCTGAAAACCGGCAAGCTCTGCAATATCATTCCGGCTTCCATACGCCAGATAACAACTGCATCTGTCACGTGTACACAGCTTCTGACGGATCTGTTCCAGCCCTCCCCGGTACAAATCTCCGATCTTCTGATGACAAAGAACACAGGAGCGTATCGTACCATCCCCCTGGATCAGAAACGATTCCCGGCACGCCTCTGTATCTGCACGAAAACCGTGCAGTTCCAGATCAAATAATGGATCAATCTCCCGGAACGCCTTTATCTCTTCCTCTTTATACCTGCGGCCGGATCCATCCATTTTATTGATCCACATATAAATATCCTTTCCCAGCCGCTTACGCAGTTCCGTAAATACATCAATATGATCCGGCACTCCGACTCCGCCGACACAGAACCGGATCCCTTCCCTCTGCAGCAGTTCGCACCTGGACAAGAATTCGTCCACCGGTGTCATATCTGGATGAAAGGTCCCCCACAGGCGGATTTTTTCCTTCCTTCCCCCATATTGTGCAAATATACCGATCATCTTATCCACCGAAAAACTAAAATTACTCTGGGCGCCCACTGCCTGTATGCCGCTGCACTGACTCAGCTCTGCCATCCCCTGCCAGTAATACCCGTGTACCAGCGCCTCCCCATAAGGAACGATCTGCACAGCTCCATCAAATCCCTGTCTCCCGATCTCCCTGGCAAAACGAAATAACTGCCTTTGATCCTGCTCAAGTTTCCGCCTGCTCTCTTTCTTTTTTGAAAACGGGCAGTAAGGGCACGAATAATTGCAGAAATCCAGAATCCCCCTGTAAAAAATCTGTTTCCCCATACTCAGTTTCCCTCCAACATGGGCGATATCCCGGAACAGAGCATCTTCTCCCGCACCTCATCCGAGATCAGCACAGGTCCAAGACTGTCAGACAGCGAAAAGCCATGCTCTGTCAGACGGAAGCTGTCCCCGTCCATACAGGCAAGCCCCTCCTGCACCCACTGTAACAATACAGGGAAATCCCGTTCCGGTTCTGTCTGAAAATGCTGACGGTACTGGTTTTTAGAAAGCCCGCATGCAAAGAGAATATTTTTTATAACAAATCTCCTCTTTTGCTCTTCTTCGGAGAGCAGATAACCATGACGTACCGCCAGATAATCCTTCTCCTGTATATACTCCTCCAGAATCTCCCGGCACCGGCTCTGTCTGACCTCATAAGGCATACAAAAATGCAGCTGGTCTATATAGCTCCGTCCCCCGCAGCCGACGGACAATGTATTTTCAAAACCGCAGCCTGACATCCCGGCCGTATCGCCGTTTTTTACAAAACGCCGCATAGAATAAGGAACATACCCTCTTTCCCGGAGATAATCCCGGAGCACAAGGTACATCCCGTACGCTGCCTCTTCCCTCTTTACACCCTGCCGGAACAAGGCAGTATCCTTTTTTATATACAGAGGATACACAAATAGCTCCTCCGGTTCAAAGAACAGCGCCTCATCGGCTGAATAAAGCAGACTTTCCTGTGTCTGCCCCGGGATTCCGTAGATCAGATCCAGATTGACACAGGGAAACTCCGCCTCTTTGATCCTCTCCATGGCACTTCTTACCTGATCCGGCGTATGGCTCCGGTTCAGTATTTTTAATTCGTCTTCACAAAAACTCTGTACCCCCATGCTGATGCGGGTTACCTTATAACTTTTCAGGATCGCCAGCTTTTCCTTCGTCGTCTGCGCCGGGGAAGTCTCCACAATAGTCCGCCTTTCCCCCGGATCAAATCCCATCTGTTTTTCTGCGATCCCAAAAACCCTCTCCAGCTGTCCGGCACTAAGGATCAGCGGCGTCCCTCCCCCCAGTGTCAGATCGGAAAACACAAGAGAATCCGGCAAAACAGAAGCCAGCTGACCGGCATGACGCTCCATCGCATCAATATACTGATCCATCCGGTTCTCATCCTGTCCTGTCACAGAAAACAGATTGCAATATCCACATTTACTCTGGCAGAAGGGAATGTGAAAATAAAGGCTGCATTCACGCCCTGACAAGCGTTCTGCATAATCAGTCAGACGAATGTCCTCCAGCGCACCATATGCTGTTTTATGCGGATAGCTGTACATATATTGCTGATACGGATTCATCCGTCTTCCCCTCCCCGTCAGTCATAGTATAAAATGCTTGTATGGCACCGTATTTACCAGCGGATGGTTAAAGCCGTGATACAGATAACCGTCCTCGCCATAGCAGGTCCCATGATCCGAACAGCAGATCACAAAGGTACGTCCCTTATCCCGAAAGGCCCCAAAGAGCCGTCCCAGTTCTGCGTCAACATAGCGCAGTGCCGCCGCATGTGTTTCCACGCTGTCCTGTGTTTGCCCCGCAACATAAAAATAGTTGGGATAATGGATCGCAGAAATATTAATATACATCATCACCAGCTGCTCCCCGGATACTGCCCGGATCTTTCTGACAGCAAGATCGATCTGGTGTTCGGTGGATTCCTTCACTTTACATCCAAAGGAAGGATTCCAGTAACTGTATTTAAAATAAGAAGGCATTACCTTCCCGATGTCCGTCCGTTTATCAAAAAAGCTCAGCCCGCCGATGCAATATGTATCATATCCCTCCCCGGCAAGTCCTTCTACAAATGTAGACCCTTTAAAAGAATAACACCCTTCAGGAGCTTTCCGCCCCATCCCAATATCTTCAGAAAAAAACAGTTTCTCACGGTATTTCATATTTTTCACCCCGGTATCCACCGGCAGAAATCCCGCAAACATCGCCTGATGGGAGGGATAGGTAAAATTCCCCGGAGCCTGGCATTCCCGCCATGCCCCATATTGATTGAGGATCGGAGTACCCCCTTGTTCCTCTTCCTTTTTTGCCACATCATACCGCAGAGAATCCATACATACAAAAAGAATATGATACTTTCCCACAATATCATTCATATCCACGGTTTTATGTTCTATCTCTCTCATCCGTCTACATTCTTTCTACTGTTGTCGTTTGCCATCTGCATCATCCTGCAGACCTGCTCTGTATAAATCTGGTTTCTGTTATAGAGGTCCTGATAGATCAGATCCCCCTGTCCGTTGATCTCAATAATACGCGGAAGCCGGGAATCCTTTTCTAACAATACATCAAGTCCCGCCACGGAAAGTCCGGGGAAGACTGCCATTGCCTCTGCACACACACACCAGATCTTCTCCTGTATCTCTTCCGGCAATTTCAGTTTTTCAAATTCCAGCGCTGCATTATTCAGATGAAGATTCGTCACTGGTCCGCTGGAACGTCTCACTACCGCAAAGACCGGCTTTCCAAACTGCCACACAACCCTGAGATCATAATTTTTTCCCTGATAAACCGATTTGGGATGCCAGCGTTCCACCACTGCCCCCAGAGAAAGAACCGCCTCCAGATGACGATGGATCTCTCTGGCATCCTCCAACCGGTACATCCTTTTTGTATTGACCAGTTCCCCCTGCTGCAGACGGCAGGAAGTGTATGCTGCCTCCTTTTGACCAGAAGGCGTTCTCCGATAGGCGCTCACTCCGGCAGCCCCGGAGCAAAATACTGGTTTAATAAATACAGAATACACCCGGTGCCTGTGCATCGCTTCTTCTAATTGCTTAAAATTTTCTATCCTTTCGGGAAACATCTCTGTTACCGGGATCCCCTGCTGTGCCAGTCTGTCTTTGCAGAATCTTTTATCCAGAACCTGGCAGACTGCCTCTGGCGGATTCAAAAAACGACAGTCCCTGCCCTGCAGCGCCAGGAGACGTTCCCTGTATTCCCGGATCCGGTCGTTCATCCTAAAAAGATCGGACGCCTGGTAAGAAGGTGGGTCAAGCTTCACCACATCCCCGGTAAAGTCTGCCTGCCCCACCTCCTCCCAGTCCACAAACTGCACCGGTATATGTAGCTGCTCTGCTGCCTTCAAAAAATAATCTGTTCGCTTCGTATGCCGGTTTCCGACAAGCCGGATTCCCATTATTCTGTCAGCATCGGATAACGATAGATCTCACCGTCATATTCGTCCTCTTCCTGCTGGTCATCCACGTTTATTTCGATTGGGAGCTCCGTCAGTTTCTCCATCATTTCATCCGACATATAATGATATTCCAGATCTACATAACGGATCGTTGCACATGATGGAAGTTCCTGAAGAAGGATCCCGCCTCCCTGGTCTGTCAGGGATCCCATAGAGAGATTCAGTTTCTCGATCTGTTTCATATACTTTGATTTCACAACCACTTCTGTAATCTCATCCTGGATCTCACTGTCCATGATCCCCAGCACTTCCAGTTTCGGGAAATCTGATTTCGTCAGCATATTCTCAATATCTGATATATCTCCGTCAAAACCATAATCTTCAACACCAATATATAAAAGAAGGTTCCTAAGCTCCGGCATTTTCGCTTCCCCGATACTCTGCAGCACCTGTCTCGGCAGACCGCCGCAGATGATCTCCAGACTCTTTAGATTTTTGTGATCGATATCCCCTAATACAAGATTTGTGCTTCCTTTGATCGTCAGCTTTTCCAGCTGTGGCAGCGCCTCCCACAATTTTGAGTAATCTGCCTGCTCAATCCACGAAACCTCACATTCTTCATACTCCATATCTCCGATAAAGAGACTTTTAATATGGGAAAACTTGTCTTTATTGGACACGATGCCGTCTATAATCGGCTGTGCATTATTGTCCCAGGATTCTCCCCAGCAGCCTACGATCACCTCTTCCAGTTCCGGCAGTTTCGGATCTTCAAGAATCTCTGTAATGATCGTCCCGGCATTTTTCCCTCCGTCCTCATATTCCTCCCACTCATAGGAGTATTTTCTGCTCTTATCTTCCCCATAGGTAAATTTCATGATCCATACCCTCCAATCGACTTTTACAATATTTTACCACAATCCGCCCGGTCTGTCATTATGAAAAAAAGTATTCCTGTTTCATTTCACTTCAGTCGGAACCCGGCTCCATCTTTATCGTACTGCTTCTCTCCGCATCATAGTGATAAATCTGCTCCTTTGTCGGAAATTTCATCCCCAGTGCCTTTGCCTTTTTATACAATTCTTTGTAATCAACTGTGGCACTCTCTGTCTCACGGGTCAGCACTGCATTTTCCCTTTCCAGATTTTTGATCTCTCCCTGCAGGATATAATTTGTCTTATCCAGCGTAGCAGACATATTATGTAATTTTACTATATAAAAACAGCTGCCCAAAAAGAAAATACTGCTAAACAGGGTAACCAGAAAAACCTTTACAAAATATCGTTTCTTCCTTTCCTTCTCGACATCAATTACTTTAATTTTCCTGCCTGTATTTACAATCTGGATTGCTGTATTCCCAACCATATAATCCGTCGTTATCCTCATCATGTCCTCCGTTGTTCCACCATCTTCTGTCCGGACGTCTCAGTAGCCTCCACGATCAGCCTCGTGATCGCACCAGAACGGCTGGTATAATGTTCATCCGCATAACGGTCCACCCGTTTGATCACCTCATCCTCCAGCGTGATATTGATTCTCTTTTTCATTCTGTACCTCCGCACAATATACATACATTATACACATAAAGTGTGTATAAATCAACATTTTTTTACAATATAACAGAGATTTTTGCATCTGGTCAACGTCTGGTTCAAACTGACACCGCCAGGACTAACGGCATTAGATGACAAAAAGCCGCAAAAACATCCTGTTTCTGCAGCTTTACTGTATGGTCAGGTACTTCTCATCACTTATCCTTCATTGGGTACACTTGCCTATTTGTTCCTCCCAGCATTCTCCGATACTTCTTTTCCAGCTCTTTTGGCACATAAATTTCCAGTTCTTCATTTGTATGGAGAAAAACACATCCGCCAGCTTTTTTTATTTTTTTCGATTTCACGGTCACCGTTTCCAACTGACTGCACCCCTCAAATGCCTCGTTTCCAATCGATTCTACATTTTCCGGTATCGTAACACTGTTCAATGGTTGCGAACTAAAAGCAATTGAACCAATACTGCGTAAATTTTTAGGAAGATGGATCTTCTCTATTCCCCCATAACACGAATCCTGGGCAAAAGCACCCCATCCTATTTCTTCGACAGAATCCGGCAACTCCAATTTCCTAATTTTCCGCATACTTTCATAAAAAGCATATTCTCCTATTTTTTTCAATGTCCCGGGAAACTTAATCTTCTTCAGATTTCTAAAGTCTCTGAATGCATCGTCTGTTACACATTCAACCCCTTCTTCTAAGATCAATTCTCTAATATCATCACGCCACCTTCCCCAAGGTATTTTTTCCAATTCTTCCATAGAAAAATCAATACCTTTAATCGTTTTTCCTGATACAGTCAACGTTGCCGTTTCTACGTTGTACTGGTAAGTGACTCCTCCCTTCCATGTTCCTTTCGTGATCGGTTCTTGTGTCACCTCTCTGGCAGGTTGGTTATCTTCTGGTTTTCCCTGCTGCTGTTCTCCACAGCAACAGAGCAGCAGGGATAGCAGACACATAATAACCGCGATACTCTGTTTTATAACTTTCTTCATCTTCTCCCCCCCTTCCTTAATTCGATCTTCTTTGCCCTCCAGCGCCACTTCTCCCATGGTGTTCTCTTCACTTTCTTTTTTGTTCGGATATTTTTCATATTTTCCCGCCAGCACCCCCAAATCCTCTGCCCTGACATAGTCAGTGTCTTTGTTTTCGTGTTGTACTGATAAGTCACCCCGTCCTTTATCCTTCCCCTGTGGACTTTCGCCTCACAGGGGACAGTAGTGATACTACACATCATAAGTAAGAACAAAACTACTGCGGTTTTTTTCATATTTTACCCTCTTGGTTATTTTGTTGAATAATAGTCACTTATCCTTCATCGGGTACACTTGCCCATCTGTCCCTCCCAGCATTCTCCGATACTTCTTTTCCAGTTCTTTTGGCACATAGATTGCCAGTTCATCACTTGTATGAAGAAAAATATCTCCGCTGGCTTTCTTTATTCTTTTCGATTTCACAGTCACCGTTTCCAGACAAACACACCCCTCAAATGCCTGCTT
>CAJUDA010000028.1 GCA_910584875.1 uncultured Eubacterium sp. | reverse complement strand
GCCCGGTCTCGCCTTCCATGATCTTCAGCGTCACTTCGGCAGCCGCCCGGGCAGGTGGCCTCGGTCCGGTGATGCCGGTGAGCACCGCCGCAGCGAGGATGAGGCAGAGAAATGACTGCCTCTGCCGCCGTTTGTTCGGTTGCTTTTTTTCCTGTTTCATTTGTTGTTCCTTCCTTTCATGATTGTGGTCATTCTTTCCGGGTGCGCCACCCTGTTGTGCCTGACAGGTGGATAATCCTGGAAATTTATGAACGATAGGTAAATTATACTATAAGAGGGGATGCCTGAAAAGGAACTATAGGTGAAAAAATTAATATATTTAGTTTCACAGAATAAAGTTGTCTGTGGTGCAGGGCAATCCTGGGATATTGACAAGCTTAAAGAGGGTGGTGTATTATGAACATAGCTTAGGCGGCGCGGATTTGAACCCGCCGGGCGGATACAGCATACATTAAAATATGCAGAGAAGAGCTGGAGAATGCGAATGAAAGAAAATAGACATAAAAAAAGAAGCGAGAGGATCTCCCTGCTTCTTTCGATGATATTAATATTTTGTATTTTGGGGAGTATCCTGTTTTTAGTATCAAGGAAAATATCCAGGGAAATGTCTTCGGCGGCGGTCCAGAATCTGAATGAGAATCTGGATCTGATTAAATGCACCATTGAAGCAATGTGGAATAAGGAAGCCGAGTTTCAGAAACTGATGACACAGGATGTCGCCGGGATGGAGGATCCGGAGGAATATATACGTTCATATCAGAAAAACGATACGATGGTAAAGGTCTCGCTGATCCGTACAGGAGAGACCAGGGGGATTTCCAATACGGGGGAGGCTTTTACTGAGAAAGGAATGGATTTTACACAGAGTGAGCAATGGAAAGGGTTTGAGATCTCCCAATCTTATCTGAATTATATGGGAACATGGGCGTATACCATTAAATCTCCAGTGGTAAGGGACGGTAGGGAGATTGCTTCCCTCTATGTGGAGTACACATATGATGCACTTGACCGTTCGCTGCCTGACGGATTTTATAATAAACAGGCGATGCTCTATATCATGGATACGAAGACTGAACGGTTTGTCTTAAAACCAAAGGGCATGGGAGAGCGGAGCGCCGGTCATCTTAATTTAGAAGATTTTTACAGGGCAAACAATATTCATGAAGAGGAACTCCGGGCTGAAATAAAAAATTGTGTAAAAAACAGAAAAGATATTATGTTTTATCATGATATCAGGGAGAGAAGTTCCCTGAATTTTATCTGGATGGTGAATGGCGGTACAGTCTGCCTGATTGGTTATGTGCCCACGGAGGCGATCCAGCAGGAGGGAAAGACCGTAAATAATTATATTCTGTTTGTTGTGGCGATAATGATGAGCGCATTTGTGCTTTGCTGCATTTTATATTATTTTAACCGGCGTCAGCAGAGAAGGGTTGCACGTGAGCGGGAACAGGAACGTATAAGGCACAATAAACAGCTGAAGGAGGCGCTGCATGCGGCACAGCTTGCCAGCAATGCCAAAACGACATTCCTCTCCAATATGTCCCATGATATCCGTACGCCGATGAATGCTGTGATCGGGTTTACTGCCTTGCTCACAAAAGAAGCGGAAAAACCGGATAAAGTGAGGGAATATACAAAAAAGATCATGGCGTCCGGGCAGCATCTTCTCAGCCTGATCAATGACATCCTGGAGGTTTCCAAGATTGAGAGCGGGAAGGTCGTGCTTACAGAAGCGGAATTTTCCCTGAATGATCTGATATCATCCATTGATGCGATCATCCGTCCGATGGCGGCTGCCCGGTCACAGGAATTCCATGTGGATATAACGGATATCACACATGAATATCTGCTGGGAGATGAGACCAGGCTTAACCAGATCCTGATCAATCTTCTCTCCAATGCAGTAAAATATACGCCGGAGGGAGGGAATATCTGGCTTCGTATCATTGGACTGAAGCAGCGTTCCCGTCAGTTTGAACATATCCGGATCGAGGTCGAGGATGACGGATATGGTATGACACAGGAATATCTGAAAACAATCTTTGATGTATTTACAAGAGCAGAAAACAGTACAACGAACCGGGTCCAGGGTACTGGGCTGGGTATGGCGATCACGAAAAATATCGTAGAGCTTATGGGTGGTACGATCGAAGTTTTCAGTGAGGTTGATAAAGGGAGCCTGTTCCGGGTTGACGTGGAACTCAGTATATCAGAGAGCCGCGCCGACAGGCTGTTTTGGGAAAAGAGCGGGGTGTCCCGTATCCTTTCTGTCAATGCGAATGTGCAGGAGATGAAAAATATACAGACCTTTATGGATGAGATGGGTATTACACTGGACATAGCGCTGCAGGCAGAGGGAGCACTGGACAGGATCGTTGAGGCAGAGACAGAAACAAATGAGTATCAGATGATATTACTGGATAGTGATACGCTGGAGGCAGGCGGGGTCAGACTGGCTGAAAAGATAAGAGAGGCAATGTCGGATCAGGCATTTCTTTTGCTTACAACGACATATGATGGGGACAATATAGAAAATATGGAAGAGCTGTCCCGGCTCCGCTATACAGGAGTTCTCACAAAGCCGGTCTTTGTATCAGCGCTGAAAGAAAAAATGATAGAGATACAAAAAAAGGAGTCGGGGGATGGTGTTTCCACAGAAAAAGAGGAGGAGGGCAGTCTCCAGGGACTTAATATCCTTGCTGCAGAAGATAATGACATCAATGCAGAAATTTTGTCAGAAATCCTGACGATGGAAGGCGCAGATTGTGAGATCGCCGAAAATGGCAGGCTTGTACTGGAACGGTTTGAGGCATCGGAGGAAGGGGAGTTCGATGCGATCCTCATGGATGTTCAGATGCCGGTGATGAATGGCTATGAGGCGACTAGGGAGATCCGGGCACTGCCACGGCGGGATGCCGGGGAGATTCCGATCATTGCCATGACGGCAAATGCTTTTGCCGAGGATGAAAAGGAGGCGCTGAAGGCCGGCATGAATATGCATCTGGCGAAACCGGTGGATGTTGCGCTGTTAAAAAAGGCGATCCATCAGCTGATACAGAGTGATACAAAGAAAATGGGCAGAGAAGAAAAGGGAGGATATGATGAATAAGATCAGGAAAAATTGTGTGAAAAGACTGACGGGTCTGGTTCTGTCAGGGATGCTGGTTTTTTTGATGGCGGCATGTGGGAGCAGCGGGGAAGAGGATGTGAATCTGCTCAAACCAGAGGAAGAAAATAAAAAGACCGTTACCATGTTCAGCCCTATGGAAAAGACGGATCCAGAGGCGGACAATGTGGCGAGGAGCGCAGCGGATAAAACGATCCTTCTGGCGGAGGAGAGGCTTGGTGTGAAGGTAGACTATCATACGTATACAGCAGAGACGTATAAGGATAAGACATATGATGATGTAGCACTGGACAGGGCGGGCAACAACATGGATGATTTTTATTTGTTAAATCCTGATACGATCCGGCAGCTGGGAAAGGAAGGGAAGCTTGCAGACCTGTCGGGACTGGAGTGTGTGAAAAATCTGCGGGATGTGGTAAAGACGGCGAACACGATCGACGGGAAACTGGTCGCAATCCCGCAGGAGGTGGTAGCCTACGGTCTGTTTATCAACAAAGACATGTTTGACCAGTATCATATAAAGCTGCCAGAGACACCAGAAGATTTTCTTCAATGCTGTAAGACATTTAAGGAGAATGGAATTGAAACACCAGTGGGAGCAAACCGCTGGTGGCTGGAGACCTTTGTTCTTGCACAGGCGTATGCGGACCTGTACAACGGAGGAAACACAGAGGCGGAAATCGCAGCGTTGAACAGCGGGAAGCGTAAATACAGTGATTATATGCGCCCAGGCTTTGAGTTTCTCCAGAAAATGATCGACCATGGCTATATCGATGCAGAGAAGGCCCGTGTGAGCGAGGCAATAGAAGGAGAGGGAGAGGACTTCTTAAATCAGAAAACACCGATCGTCATGGCATACTGGGGTGCGGCAAACTCAGAGACTGCCTATGGGAAAACGGATTTCAACATGCTGGTGATCGGGTTTCCCAGCAGCCGTGGACCGATGCCGGTGATGCCGATGACGGGATATGGTGTTGGTGTCAATGCAGAACATAAAGAAGAGGCGATGGGAGTAATGGATGTGATCCTTTCGGATGAGGCATTACAGCTTTATGCAGAAACGAATCAAGTGATCTCCCCGTCAAAAAATGTGAAGGTAGAGTGCATTCCCCAGTTAAAACCGTTGAATGACAGGATCGAGGAGAATATCTATGTGCTTGGAGCCAATGCAGGCATGAAGGTGGAGCAGTGGGGAAATACATGCCTGATCGTGAGAAAACTGCTCGGTGGCGCTACGGTAGATGAGTGCATGAAGGAGTTTGATAAGCTTCAGGAGGAATCCCTGACAGAATAAAGCGGCCCGGATAGCTGCTTTATTCTGCCTTCGCGGGAATAAAGAAGAGAACGCGGGAAATAAGGATTTCCCGCGTTCTCTTCTTCGGTCAGGTGGCTTCCCAGTCACCCATACTGCGCACGTAACAACCAGTTTTATTCAATTACATTAGTGGCACTATTCATACTGTCACGCCACTGATTTAATTTCTCTGTTGCTGCATCGATCGTCTTCTGGCAGATGTCCGGTAATTCACCGCCCCATGCTTCGGCTGCCTGATCATACCCTTTTTTGATCGCTTTGATCATTTCATCTGCTTTGGTAGCATCTCCGCCGCTCAGTGCCTGAGCCATCTCGACAAGGCGGTCGCTTGTCTGTTTTACGCCCCAGTAACCATCTTCCCCGATGTCTTTCTGAGCCTGTGCTTTGGTAGCCGGATCTACTTCGATATTTTTAAACATTTCAGCCAATGAAGTATACTTATTAGCCTGTTTTGATAACAACTGATCAACCAGATTCTGAAGCTGCTTGTTGTGGTTTGCCTGCTGCTGCTTCATTTTTGCTACAATGGAAGAATAATCAGTTACCTTGGTAGAATCGCTATCCGTAGCTTTCTTGGAGGATGGCTCATAGACAACACCATTGTCCGCTGCTGTCTTCTTTTCTGCAACAGATTCTGCATTCTTGGCAGTTGCTGTTTCGCTGGTTGTTGGATAAGCGCCTGTCACACCTGTAATTCCGTTTACACTCATAAGATTCCTTCCTTTCCATGCCCCTTCGATTTAATACCGGCATATAAATTTAGATTACTATGTATATCATTTATTTCGGCATATTAGAAGAAAAAAATTAGCCATTTTCCAAAAAAAGTTAAAAGAAATTCGGGTTATTTTTGTGGCCCCATCTGTTTTTTCCCTTTCCATCGCCGTGCCCCCTGTGAGGATTGGAAGGAAGATCTGTTTCACTGTGGTCCAGTTTGCCGTCAGTGACGGCAGACTCCAGCGCATTGGCAACGGCATTTTTAATTCCGGCAGAGGAAAAGGTGGCGCCAGATATGGCATCAACATCCAGGGACTGCTGACCGATGATCTGGTCGGTGATCAGACGGGCATGCTCAAAGTATTCAGGCGTGTCATTGTTTTTTAAAATATCGATTTTTGCCACAACTCCATTTTCAACGGTCACAGAAACCGTAATCGTACCCTCATATCCTTGTGCAGAGCCTTCATATACCCCGTCTTTTAATTGTGCGCCTGAAAAAGAAGGCGATTTACTGGTGTCGGCATCTGTAGTTTCCTGATCATAGGAAGCGGTATTTCCTGTGTTCAGGATCCGCGATGGAAGCTGGATCCCAACGTCCAGGATATGGATCAGAAGGAGGCAAAGAAGCAGGATGGTAGAGAAACGGTGGACAACCATCCATTTTTTCTTTAATACCTTGCGTAGTACATAAGTAATGCCGGTCAGGATGGCTGCAAGGAAGCAGGCAGTTCCCCAGTTAAATGAAAAGAACACTGTTCCGATGTGGACATCTGCGAATGATGTGCCGGCAAAGTTACCTGCCATCAGCCCATGCAGCAGCCCGGTAAGGACCAGGACGATTCCTGCTGGAATATGTAAATTGTGAAAAACGCGGTTAAGTGCTGCGGATCTGCTGATCCGGGCAAAATACCTGCATGAAGCAGTCAGAACACACAGAACACCAATCCATGCAGGAATTAAACTTAGCAGCATAGAAACACCTCCTAAAAATAAATATACCAAATACGATCGAATATAGGATTTCAATCTTCTGATCATATAATAAAGTGTAAATAAGGATTAAATTTGTTAGAAATGTTTCGATTCTGTGTCTGCAAAGGATTCCATAACAAAATCCCCTTCCGGTTCTTTGTTGTAAGATCCGGAAGGGGATTTTGTGAAAAATAAGCCCGATAGCTTATTTTTCACATCACTATTTGTGGCACTTCGGAATGGAGGGATAAAACTTTTATCAGCTCAAAGCATCTACAAGCTTTTTGATCGCTTCCAGTGCCTCGTCAGGAAGCTTGTCATAACCACCCTTGTCCGTAGAGAATTTCTCTACCGCATCCAGACGGTTCTGCATGGCATTTTTGAGAGCAGCTTTGTATTCGGCATCGTTCAGATCCGGTACGAAGCCTTCCCAATCCATAATCTCAATATCAGCAAACGGTCCCCACTGTTTGAAATCCGTCTTGTTTTCTACGATCGCTTCCAGGATGCCGAGAGTATCCTTCGGCTGTACCTTCTTGCCCATGAAATCACCGGTATTAACGATGTAGCAGTCTACATTCTTTTCCTCAACCAGTTTTTTGAACTTCTCGTAGTCATGCACAAGCGGATACGTTCTGAATGGATTGGCATATGGCACGATGCGCAGTGCGTTCATGTCTGTACCGGCTTTCACACGCTCCGCGGTGGAAGTCTTGGTGGCAAGCGTAGCGCCCATGACAGAAGCCAGGGCAGAACCTTTCAGTTTTACGACCGGCGGGATCGTAGGATCCTTCATGATCCAGATAATGGAGTTTACAGGAGAGTTGATCTTATCGACACGGTTTGGCGACCACAGTTTGGATTTAATGGCACGTCCGTTACCGTTACGGATGTCTTCTGTCACGAGCTGGATCTTTCCGTCCTCATCCATCGTAGCGGAGCAGTTCTGTGCTGTCAGCAGATACTGGTTGTCAGGACAGCCTGTCGGATAATCCGCTGTTTTGTCGAAATAGGTCGGCTCCAGTGCGATCGATGCACAAGTGTCTGAATTGATGATGAATGCGTCGTCATGAAGGACGGTGATCGCATTGTCTCCATATTTATTGTTGTGTTTTGCATGGGTCAGTGTAGATTTACCGGATCCGGAAAGTCCGAATACGGAAGCTACATATTTGCGTCCGTCCGGCAGAGTGTACTCTTTCTGTCCGCCGTGGCAGGAAGCATAACCGTTGCGGTTTGCGATCGCCCATGCCATGGTGAGTGTACCCTTCTTGTGCTCGCCGAAATACTTCATGCCAAGGATGGCAGCACAGTTCTCATCTGTGTCAAAGTAGCACAGTGTCATATCGTCACTCAGGCAGCTGTAGTCAACATCCGGAGCCGGAGCCGGAGCCCACTGCGGATCAGAGAAGATATAGATATCAGGCTCTTTTCCGTCGCCGACAGCTTTGGAGTTTTTATACATTTTTACATATTCATCACTCATATACTGGAAATTCAGCATCCAGTTGTACATCAGGTTTTCTTCTCCTTCCGGTATCAGAAGGTGGGCTTTTACCATAAATTCAGGATCCAGACCAACAAATACCTGTGCGTGGTAAAGTTTTTTGAAACGTGTTTTATACATCGCATCCATAACCACTTTATCCAGCTTGGCGTCATCTACACCTGGCTCGCCCTTGATCCGGCGTGCAGCCGCATAACGTCCGGTTACGGCCCCGTCATTAAAGAGAAGAACCTTTGCATCGGCGTCAAGACCAAACTCTTCGCCTCTGTATACAGGCATATCTGTCACGATGGTACCGGGAGAATTTTTTGCGAGATTATATGCTTCCTTCAGTGTGTTTACTTTTACTACATTGTTACCATAGAAACCGGCTTCGATGATGGAACGTGTCTTGGAAAATCCGACTTTGCCAGCACCGATTTCTTCCAATTTGTAATTTGCCTTTGTTGCCATTAGAAAAAACCTCCTGTAATGATATATTTACCACAGGGCGGAGCCACTGTGGGGGTGAACGGATAAAAAAAGCCAATCCTTCTATACAGTATAGAGACATTTCGGGGAAAAGTCAACATGGAAAACATAAAAATCCTTGCATCAGCAGGGAAATTATAGTAAAATGATTTCTACAATTAAATCGCCGCAAAGTGCGATTTTAGAACGAAAAAACAAAAGGAGTGTGGGAACGCCGATGAAAGTAAGTGTCATTATTCCCTACAAAAATGAAGCAATATATATTGACGACTGTCTGGACAGCCTGGAGGAGCAGACGAGCAAAGAATTTGAGGCAATCGTGGTATGCGACCACAGCAGCCGGGAGGCGATGGAGGCGCTCAGAGGAAAACAGGTTTCCTTTCCTCTGACGATACTCGAACTGACGGACAAAACAGGGGCTGCCGCTGCCCGCAATGAGGGGATCCGTGCCAGCAGCGGAGAGTTTATCCTTTTTCTTGACAGCGATGATTATCTGGAAAAGACAGCAGTCCAGTTTCTTCTGGAACGTTCCGAAGGGCAGGACATTATATATGGACGGAACCGAAGGACGTGGTACGGCAGAAAAGTGTATTATGACAATGGTGAAAAACTGGATGAGATCAACGAAGAAAACGCCATCAGTGAAGAGGAAGAGGACCAGGAGCCGGAAGGACCGGTGATTCGGGAGGGGGATACCGAATGGATCAAGGTCTTCTGCCATATGGTGCGCAGCAATTTTACGATCACCGGGCTCTCTGTGCTGGGAATCCTGTTCCGCAGGGAGTTTCTTCTGGAACATAACTTCTATTTTGAGGAGGACTATACGTATTTTACAGATCTTCCTTATATTGTCCGTGCTATGTGCAGTACCGAAAATGTATGTGAGGTCCGTAAGATCCTGTATCTGAAAAGAAAGCACAACGATCCGATCCAGCTGCCTTCCCTGAGTCAGATCAGTGATGAAAAGGTAAAGCTCCAGGAGACGATGAGGGCGTATCTGGATATGAAACAATATGTAGCCGGACAGGATGAGCGGGCAGAGATCTCGATCGACAATAAATTTATCCGGTATTATGTAAAGAAAATCGCACCATTTTATATGAACCAGACTTCAGACAGGGATAAGGAGGAGATCTTTGAACAGGCGGGATCGTGTCTTCAGGCGATCACTCCGCATTCCGGCAAACACGCGATGTGGTATTCCAAGAGACTGCTGCGATACTCAAAGAAGCACAGACCGGAGCAGATCGCGAAAAAGGTCAGGAGACATGCTTCGTTCCAGACATTCAGCCGGATCATACGCAGTAAAGCGGCATTCAAAAAATATTTGTACCGCAAAGTCTTTGCCAGAATGAAGATGGAAGAAGACATGGTTATATTTGAGAGCTTTTTTGGACGCAATTATTCAGACAGCCCGAAATATGTGTTTGAATATCTGAGCAAAAACTATCCGGGGAAATACCGCTGTATCTGGATATTGAACAGGAAAGAAACACTGCCGTATCCGGCGAAGAGGATCAAACGGTTTACGATATCATATTTTTACTATATGGCAAAATCCAAATATTTTGTGTTCAACGGCAGACAGCCAAAGTATTTTATAAAACGTGACGGCAGTGTCTTTCTGGAGACATGGCACGGGACGCCGCTGAAGAAGCTGGTATTTGATATGGAAGATGTTACCTCTGCCTCTCCTTTATATAAACGGGATGTATATATCCAGAGCCGTTCCTGGGATTATCTGATCGCACCAAACTCGTTCTGTGATGAGACATTCCGCCGCTGCTTTATGTACGATGGCAATATGCTGACCACCGGATATCCAAGGAACGATATCCTGCATCTGAATGAAGAAGAGACAGAAAGTCTCGTGGCAGAGATCAAAGGAGAACTGGGGATCCCGGCGGACAAAAAGGTGATCCTCTATGCACCTACCTGGCGTGATGACGAGTTTTATGGCTCAGGACAGTATAAATTTACCCTGCAGCTTGACCTTAAGAAGATGCAGCAGGAGCTGGGTGACGAATATGTGGTAGTGCTCCGTATGCACTATTTTATCGTAGACAGCCTGGACCTCAGTGAGTTTACCGGATTTGCTTTCAATGGCAGTGTCTATAATGATATTGCAAGGCTGTATCTGATCTCTGACATCCTGATCACAGATTACTCTTCGGTATTCTTTGATTATGCCAATCTCAGGAGACCGATGCTGTTCTTTACCTATGATCTGGACAAGTACCGCGGCGTGCTGCGGGGATTCTACATTGATGTGGAAGAAGAACTGCCGGGTCCGATGCTCTTTACAACGGAAGAGATCGTGGATGCGATCCGTGACCTGCCCGCGCTTGAGAGTAAATACAAAGAAAAGTACGATGTATTTTATGAGAGATACTGCGGCTGGGAGGATGGAACATCCAGCAAGAAGGTCGTTGAGGCAGTGTTTAAAGAAATTTCTTAGTATTTTAGATAATAGACACAGCTTTCGAGAGCGGTGGAATCATGAAAAAACCATTCTCCGCCCTGATAGTGTACGGTCGTGATAAACAGTGAATTCCCTGTTGTGGATTTTTCATGAGAGACTCCACCGTTCATGACAGAGCCTGTCGATGTGTAGTCTGCACTGGTCGTGATCTTCATTGCATAACAGCGGTCTTCGGCGTAGGCGGTAGTACAGGAAGAACTGAAATCCGTAAATTCTACGCCGGACAGATGGGTGGAGGACTGGATATGATTATGGATCAGGGTATCATACTTCTTTTCCAGATCCGGCCGCATATTTTCCTCAAAGGGATATTTTTCATGCAGACGGGAAAAAGGATCCTCCTGCAGCGCTCCGGTATAGAGAGCCTGGATCATTTTTTCTGTCTGCTTTATTAATTTATTTTCTGTATCTTTTGTGATCCGCAGCATACTTGGCGTGATCGTATAGAGCGGACGGTCTTTGTAATCACTGTTCCCCACGTAGACACTGGTGGAATAATCTTCAAATCCTTCCAGGCTCACGGTAATCTTATGAGTCCCGATAAACAGATCGCCGCATTCATATGTGGCAAGCTGTCCGGTCTGGCTGGTGATCTGTTTTTCCGTCAGTGCGACGTCATCGATCAGGACAGTAGATCCGGCAGGAATCTGGACAGAACAGTTCCGGGCGATATATTCAGAATAATCAATTTTCCAGTTATCAAAAAAAAGATAGAGTGGCGGCTCTGTATTTTTCAGAGTCAGCGTCTGGGTGTACGGGCTGCTGTGGGCGCCATACCGGTATTCAATGTTGTATTGCACCTGATCCGGCGTAGCGGGATCGGAATATTTAGTCAGACCGTATGTCGTGATGCTGCTATATTTGTGACACTCCTCCAGGGAGCGTGAAAACGATTCCGCATTGAGAAAAGAAGTCTCTTTTATGCCGAGAAAATGAAACAGGGCAGAAGCATCTTTGGACATATAGACTGACACATACTGGTCAGCGATCCGGTCCGGGTCCGTCTGCTGTTTCATATATACAGTAAATATAATACCACAGATCAGCACCAGGATAAGAAGTGCGATCAGACACTTCACCGGGATTGGTACACGCCGTTTTTTCTTATTTTTTTTCATTGTTTTATTCTTCGCCATGACAGCTTCCCCTCTCATCTGTGGTCTTCCAATACTTTTGAGGAAAGTATATCAGTAACCAGTGCGAAATGCAAGACTTAAAAAGCAGTTTCCAGGGCGGCGGTTCCATCCCGGCGCCCGTCCACCATACCACTTCCAACGAAAAATCAAATCGTTTCCTTTTTTTGCAAAATTCCTCTGCCGCCTTTCGCTAAACTCGCTGTCTGCCGTGTCGTTTTTCTGACTTTTACAGCATAGCCGCCCGCTGGTCCTTATGCACCACCTAAGTTACTGATACCTGTGGGCAGCACCAGAGGTGCTGATCCATGAAAGAAGGATGTCAAAAAACAAATATATTTATTTTTTTCATCCTTCTTTCATGGACAGATGCTTCGCATCTGCCCGCAGAATATGGTTTCTTCTCTGGTGGTGCATTAGTACCACTGCGTGGCGGCTCTTAGTGCAAACGTGCTGTCAAAAGTCAGAAAAAACGACAGCAGACATCTCAGACAACGCTCGGGCGGCAGATTTGCAAAAAAATGAAAACGATGATTTTTCGGGAAATGGTACAAGGACGGGTGCTGGGATGAAACCGCCGCCCGAAAGCAGATTGCCTTAAGCAGCCTTTCTATTAATATATTGTTCTAATATGTCAAAGGATGTCGGCCCCATATCAAGTACGTAAGTATGAAATTTTTTTTCTGTATAGGAGTCTCCCAGTTCTTTCTTCATTTTCTCTTTCAGGCGCATAAATTCCAGATACCCCACTGTGTATTTGAGATAGGATGCCGGTTCATCCACGACGGCATCGTACACAGAATCCGCAGTGGATGAACTCCATGAGCCATACTGGTTGAGAAAGGTGAGGAGTTCCTCTTTGTTCCATCCCCGTGCATGGACGCCCAGATCGCACAGACCGTACAGACAGAGAGACACGATCATATTATTCCGCAGGATACCGACTTCATTTTTTGATATCCCTGTATATTTGTAAGAATAGATCTCGGCATAGGTCGCCCAGCCTTCTGTATAGCCGCCGTAATCCAGGAGATAACGCAGCCGGGGGAGGTTCTTGCTGTGCATATAACAAGTCTGGTACAGATGACCCGGATAACCCTCATGGGCGAGGGTATTAAACAGCGATGAGGCGTCAAAACGGTTGGAATTATTGATGTAGATCACGTTGGTATCACTGCCGTCGATGGGAGGCGTCAGATAGAAGGCAGGGCTCAGATATTCTTCCAGTGCCTCATCGACATATTTGATCTCATATGAATTGCCACTGATCTTTGGGAAATCAGCGGGGATCCGTTTTTGCAGTGCCGTGAGGATGGAATCCGGGGTTGGGTAGTCTGCTGTGTAGCGCTGGCAGGAACGAAAGAGGGAGGGGTCTTTTTTGGCGTATGCCATCAGTGTCTCCTTTGCCGTCTGCAGTTTTGTAGTCAGGAGATGTTCCAATTCACTGACTGATAAAGAGGATCCGGTGGTCCGGCGTACAAGATAAGCATAATAACTGCCGCCATCCGGACGGGTCGAGAGACTGCCGTCTGCAGGAGCATCTGGAAGGAGGGCTTCCAGACCCTGGATCAGTTCCTGGTAGGCGGGTGTCAGGTATTGACGTATGCATTCATGGTGGCGTGTCAGAAAATCTTTTTTTCCCTGTTCGGAGAGAAAAGAAAACCCGGCAGTTTTTTTCTCAAAGGTTTTTGTGAGGATAGATAATCCATCTGCCTGCATAAATTCCTTACATTGTCTGATAATGTGTTCCAGTGTCGCGCGGCAGGAAAGGGTTCCCAGCTCCTTCTTTTTCCTCTCGAGCTCCAGGAGGGAACGGAAATAATTCGGCGTTGTAATGAGAAGTGAGAAATACTGTTCGAGATCGTCCCTGTCTTCAATGCGGAATTCTGCCAGAAGGACAGGGAGCTGTGCCTGGATGCCGGTGACAGGACCGAGAGCCTCCGAAAAAGCAGCATATCCGGCGCCCTGGCAGTTTGTCTCCAGTGTATCCCGGAGTGTATCGCAGAGGATCTGCTGCTCCAGGGACAGACTGTCTCTGTCGTAGGTCTCCAGTGTGGCGAGAAGGTTTTCATAGGCAAGTCCGCTGGAAGCCAGGTCTTCATAAGAGAGGGAGGAAAATCCTTTTGGAAGTTCTGTAATGCCATAGTGTTCGGGGTGGGTGAGGGTATAATTCAGGGTCAGGGAGTCCGAGTTTGCTTCGCTGCGGAAAAGCTCCTCTGTAAAGGAAGTAAATTCAGGGTTGTCTTTTGTATCCTGTACCGTGATACAGCCGGTGAGAACAAATATTATCAGCAGAATGGAAGTGATTTTATAAACATATTTCAAATTGTCTGCTCCCGGGTGTTTTTTATTATTATACGATGGAGAAGAATAATTATGATACAGGCATATTTTGATCAGCAAATCATATGATTAAAGGCAGACATGAATGAAGGAGGGGTTTTGTGGAAGATAAACAGGAACTGACACTTGAAAAGTACAGTTTTCAGGTAAAGAAGCGGAACCGGGCAAGAGGAGCGGTGCTCCTTGATACCAGTGAAGGACCTCGACTGATGCGGGAATATGACAGAATCCGGGGACATTTTGAGTTTGAAAATGAGGTCAGGGAGAGGCTGGCGGAATGCGGCATGACGCTGACGGACCGGGTAGTACATAATATAGAGGGAAACCCTGTCACTGAGTGGGAGAGCGGGGAGAAATTTGTTGTCTACCAGTGGTATTATGGAGATGCCTGCGACTACCGGAGTTGTGAGGGGCTGCAGAAGGCGGCCCGGAATCTGGGACAGCTGCACCGGCAGCTCAGCGGGATGTCAGAAAAGGCGATCCCTATCGAAGAAGATCTCTCCATGCGTTATGAACGGCGCAACCGGGAACTAAAGAGGGTGCACCGTTTTATGAAAGAAAAGAAGAGAAAAAATGAATTTGAACTGTATGCACTTTCGTGCTTTGACGGTTTTTACCAGAAGGCGGTAAAGGCAGCAGCATATCTGCAGAAATCGGTATACTGGCAGCAGCACGGTAAAGAGACGAGGGATGTGTGTCATGGGGAGTACAATTATCACAATCTTATTTTTACAAAACAGGGAGTTGCCACAACAAATTTCGAGCATGCCCATTACGGGATACAGCTGATGGACCTTGCCTATTTTATGAGGAAGGTTATGGAGAAAAACGACTGGCAGAGAGAAAAAGGCATGGCTGTGCTGGAGGGGTACGCCAGCGAGGTATCGCTGGGGACACAGGAAAGAGAATTTCTATGGATCATATTGTCCTATCCCGTGAAATTCTGGAAGCTTATGAGTCAGTATATGAATGGCAAAAAATCATGGATATCGGATAAAAATATGGAGAAGCTTGTCAGTGCCAGGGAAAAGGAAGAGGCAAAGGATAAATTTTTGGGTCAGACACCAAATGATTACTGGTCATAAAAGCTTTTATGTGGTACAATAATATACGAAAAAGATAAATTGGCAGGTGGCAGTATGAAGGAGAAAAGATATCGCATTGGCGTGCTCTGCATACTGGCTGTACTGGTTCTTCTGGGCGGGTGTTCATCCGGCAGGAAGAAGCCGGCAGCGACGGAGGCACCCAATGATTCCGTAACATATGAAAAGGGCGCTGATTTCACCGGTGTTGTAAAAAATGTGGACAGTACCGGTACCCGTATTGTTTTTTATAACACGCTTCTGGATGCAGAGGAGGAGTATTCCTATTCCGGAGGAACAGAAGTGTATTCCAAAAATAACAGGGATATGTCCATGGGGGAAGTGGTGCCCGGTGAAGTATATGAGGTATACCTGGGACAAAACGGCGGCAGGGTAACAAAGATGAAAGAGGCCGGTGATATCCTGACCCAGGAAAACAGAAAGGTTCTGGTGGATCCGGATGAGAAACGCATCACAGTGGACGATGTGAATTATGCATACAATGAAAATCTGGTTGCCCTGTCTGATGGCAGGGCCATTGATCCCCGGGAGATCACGGCGGGTGATGAGGTGACGTTCCGGGGGGTAGAGGGACATGCCTATTCACTTGTCGTGACGAAGGGGCATGGATATATTCAGCCTTCAAATTATAAGGACTTTATCGGAGGTGTACTGACACTGCACGGCGAGGCGATCCTTCCTGTTTCCCAGGACATGCTTTTAGTTGTGCCGGAAGGCACACAGCAGCTTACGATGGACAATGGAGACCTGACTGGGACGGCGACGCTGGAGGTGCGGAGAAACCAGGTGACTAAAGTGAATATGGCGCAGTATCAGAACCAGGTTCCCGATACGGCAAGAGTTACTTTTGAGATCGAGCCACAGGGAGCGGAACTGTATGTCAATGGCAGCCTCACCGATTACAGCAAAAAGGTGCCCCTTAAGTATGGCAATCATTCGATCAGGGTGGTTCTGGAAGGGTATAATGAGTATTCCGGTATTGTGACCGTAAAGGACAGCGGTCCTACGGTCCGGATCAATCTGGCGAAGGAGACGGCGGACGTGGATACAGACACCTCTTCGGTGAAAAAGTCCGATTCGTCTTCCGACAATAAGACGGCGGCTGTGCTGGAGACAGACAAGGACCATACCATTACCGTCAGTGCACCGGAGGGAGCAGCTGTCTATGTCAACGGCACCTATAAAGGCGTAGCACCCTGCAATTTTACAAAATTGCTCGGCAGTGTGACGCTGACACTGACGAAAAAGGGATGCGAGACCAAGAGCTATCATATCGAGATATCCGATGACGGACTGGATGTAAACTGGAGCTTTCCTGATCTTCTGGAGGGGAGCAGCGACAGCAGTGGCAATAGCAGCAGTGGCGGAAATAATAGTGTAGGATAAAGCGCAGGTATGCGTTTTCATAAAAGAAAATAATAAGCCGGATCCATCGGCGGATTGGAGGAAATTATGGATTACAAAGAAACTTATGAGGCATGGCTGGCAAATCCGTATTTTGATGCGGACACCAAAAAAGAGCTGGAGAGCATCGCAGGGGACGAAGACGAGATCAAAGAACGTTTCTATGCAGATCTGGAATTTGGGACGGCAGGTCTCCGGGGTATTATAGGGGCTGGTACAAACCGGATGAACATCTATACGGTGCGTAAGGCGACGCAGGGACTGGCGAATTATATCATCAAACAGAACGGACAGAAAAAAGGTGTGGCGATCGCTTATGATTCCCGTCGTATGTCACCAGAATTTGCGGATGAAGCAGCGTGCTGTCTGGCGGCAAACGGCATCAAGGCATATGTTTTTGAGTCGCTTCGCCCGACGCCGGAGCTTTCCTTCGCAGTGAGAGAACTTGGCTGTATCTCTGGTATCAATATTACGGCAAGCCACAACCCACCGGAATACAACGGCTATAAAGTGTATTGGGAAGATGGCGCCCAGATCACACCGCCACATGACGCCGGCATTATGGATGAAGTGAAGGCAGTGACGGATTATGCCACAGTGAAAACCATGGATAAGGACGAGGCATTGAAAGCCGGACTGTATGAGAGCATCGGACAGACAGTCGATGACCGTTATATGGAAGAACTGAAGAAAAACGTTCTTCACCCGGAGGCGATCAAAGAGGCTTCTGCCGATCTGAAGATTGTGTATACACCGCTGCATGGCACCGGTAATATCCCGGTACGCCGCGTACTGAAGGAGCTTGGTTTTACCAATGTATTTGTCGTACCGGAGCAGGAACTGCCGGATGGAGAATTCCCTACCGTCAGCTATCCGAACCCGGAGGCAAAGGAGGCGTTTGAACTGGCGCTCAATCTGGCAAAGGAAAAGGACGCCGACCTTGTACTGGCGACAGATCCGGATGCCGACCGTCTCGGCGTCTATGTTAAGGATACAAAGTCCGGCGAGTACATCTGCCTGACGGGAAATATGTCAGGAAGCTTTCTTGCTGATTATGAGATCGGACAGAAGCTTGCCATTGAGGGCAGTCTGCCGGAAGACGGTGTGCTGATCAAGACCATTGTTACCTCTAATATGGTGGATGCAATGGCGAAGCATTATGGCATCGAAGTGATCGAGTGCCTGACCGGCTTTAAGTGGATCGGCAAAGAGATCCTGCGCATGGAGACGACGGGGAAAGGTCAGTATCTCTTTGGTTTTGAGGAGAGCTATGGCTGTCTGATCGGTACCCATGCCAGGGATAAGGACGCCATTGTGGCATCCATGGCATTGTGCGAGGCAGCTGCATTCTACAAGACACAGGGCAGGACGATCTGGGATGCCATGCTGGAAATGTATGAGAGATATGGATATTACAAGGACAATGTGATCGCGATCTCACATCAGGGCATCGAGGGGCTGGCAAAGATCAAGGCGATCATGGACAGCCTGCGTGAGAATCCGCCGATGGAATTTGGAAAATATAAGGTGACAGCGACGAGGGATTACCAGAAGGATGTGATCAGGGATGTAAAGACAGGCGAGACAAAACCGACTGGTATTCCAAAATCAAATGTGCTGTATTTTGAACTGGAAGGAGATGCCTGGCTCTGTGTACGCCCGTCTGGTACAGAGCCGAAGATCAAGGTATACTTCGGTGTGGTGGGCAGCGATCTCGATGATGCTGACCAGAAATCCGAAGAGCTGGCAGCGATTGTAAAGGACCTGATGGATAAACTGGGATAAAAGGGGTAACAAAGACAGAGGGACAGGAGTTTGTGCTTTGCACAGGCTCCTGCCCTTACAAGATACGATCAGTGTTGGAGGATTTGTTTATGAATCAGTATTTACTGGATTGGGCAGGAAAGGAATTGATGGCAGAGCTGGAAGAGGGAGTGATCAATGCTCCGCAGGATCTGCTGGGCTGCCATATTTTTAAAGAAGAGGACGTCCAGATCTTCACAGCATACCGTCCCTGCGCGGAAAAGATCTGGCTGCTGGACGAAGAGGGTGAAGAAGTTGGAGAGATGGAGGAAATGCCGGTTGAGGGACTGTTTGGCTATGTGATCGAAAAGAAAGCGGAACGTCTGAAAAAATATTCCTTCCGTGTCAGATACGGCGAGGATGATACCATTGAGATACAGGATCCCTATTCTTTTGAGAAAACGTTGTCGGATTTTGACTGCTATATATTTGGCGAGGGAAAGCATTATCAGATTTATGAAAAATTTGGTGCGCATATCCAGACCGTGGATGGAGTGACGGGTACCCGTTTTATCGTATGGGCGCCCAGAGCGCGCAGCGTCAGTGTCATTGGTGATTTTAATATGTGGGACGCTCGTCTGCACAAAATGATGTTGCACGGGGAGAGTGGTATCTACGAACTTTTTGTGCCGGGGGCATGGGAAGGGGCTGCTTACAAATATGAGATCACGGCGAGGGACGGCGAGAAGCTGTACAAGACCGATCCTTATGGCAATTATGCAGAGCTCCGGCCGGGAAATGCTTCCCGTATCACCTCTCTGGACGGCTATGAATGGCAGGATCAGGAATACCAGAAAAAGAAGGCAGAGAAGACCGCTGAGAAGCGTGACCGGGAGCCTATGAGTATCTATGAGGTACATCTTGCCTCCTGGAAGAAGCGGATTGAAGATGACGATAATGGAAACTACAGTTACCGCGAGATGGCGCAGATGCTGGGCGATTATGTAGAGGACATGGGATATACCCATATTGAACTGATGGGGATTGCCGAATATCCTTTTGACGGTTCCTGGGGCTATCAGGTGGGATGCTATTATGCGCCCACAAGCCGTTACGGGACGCCAAAGGATTTTATGTATTTTGTGGATGAGATGCACAGACGGGGGATCCAGATCATTCTGGACTGGGTACCGGCACATTTTCCGAAGGACGCCCACTGTATTGGCAATTTCGACGGACAGGCCCTTTACGAGCATCCCGACAGGCGCCGCGGTGAGCACCCGGACTGGGGGACCTATATCTTTGATTACGGCCGCAAGGAGGTAATGAATTTCCTCATCGCCAATGCGTTGTTCTGGGTAGAAAAATTTCACATCGACGGGCTTCGTGTGGACGCCGTTGCGTCGATGCTGTATCTGGACTATGGCAAACAGGATGGCGAGTGGCTGCCCAATAAGGATGGCGGCAATGAACACTATGAGGCGGTAGCGTTCCTGCAGGCACTCAATGCCGCCATGGCTGAGAGAAATCCGGGCGCTTATATCATAGCGGAAGAGTCCACGGCATGGCCGGGCGTGACGGCGCCCGTAAAGGACAAGGGACTTGGATTTTCATATAAATGGAATATGGGCTGGATGAATGACTTCCTTGAATATATGAAGCTGGATCCGTATTTTAAGCAGTTCCATCACGGGCAGCTTTGCTTTAGTATTGATTACTATCTCAGTGAAAAATACATTCTTGTATTGTCGCACGACGAGGTTGTGCATGGCAAATGCTCCCTGCTCAATAAGATGCCGGGACTGGAGGGCGACAAGTATGCGGCGCTCCGCGCAGCCTATGGATTTATGTACGGGCACCCAGGCAAAAAACTCCTTTTCATGGGGCAGGAATTTGCCCAGAAAAGAGAGTGGGCGGAATACCGCAGCCTTGACTGGTTCCTGCTGGAGGAGGATGAGAGGCACAGGCAGATGCAGGAGTATATCCGTACCTTAAATCACATCTATGCGAAGTACGATGCCCTTTATTATAATGATTTTGATATGATGGGCTTTGAGTGGATGGACTGCTCCCGACCAGAGACCAGCACCGTGGCATTCGTCCGCCGGGGGAAGACGTCGAAACAACAGCTGATGTTTATCCTGAACTTCACGCCGGTGGCACATGAAAAATATAAAGTAAAAGCGCCCTGCAAAGGAAAGTATAAAGAGATCCTTAACTCGGATGATCCGAAGTTTGGCGGACAGGGGCGGATGAATGAAAAACCGGTCACAGCAAAGAAAGTAGAAACCGTAAATAAGAAAGGTAAGAAAAAGCCAGGATATGAGATCGAACTCTATCTGCCACCGCTGTCGGCAGTCGTGCTGGAGTATGATTACCAGGGCTGAGAAGACGCACTGTTGAGTTAGAAGAAGATCATAAAAGTAAAAACTCTTATTGTCCCTGGGAATTCCCGGGGACGGTAAGAGTTTTTGCTAATCCTTTACAAATAATGTTATGAGGTATAAAGAAAAATGATTATTTTTAAAGAAGTAGATAACTCTTATTTTGAACTCTATGACAAGGTTTCCATGAATGTTGATGTCCGGTCTGAGTACACAGTGAAAAGGATCAATAATGGGTTGGGAGGACTTATACTGGAAGAGACCATGGTTCAGCCGTATCGTAAGGATTTAAGTGTATATGCCCGTGCGGCAGAGTATGAAAAAGATTTTGACCTTACGAATTGGCGGTATTATATGGCATTTGAAGGCGATGTTCCTGTCGGGGCAATGACAGTGGCAGGTAAAACGCCGGGGATGAATATGCTGTCGGGAAGGGAGGACGCCTGTGTATTATGGGATATTCGCGTTGACGATGCCTGCAAACGGAATGGGATCGGGAAAAATCTATTGCATATGGGAATATCAGGTGCCAGGCATGACGGATATCATCAGATGATCATTGAATGTCAGAATAATAATGTCCCGGCGTGCAGATTTTATCAGAGCCAGGGTGCGGTGTTAACCAGGATTGATATGTATGCCTATTATTTGGATCCGGAAGCGAAAAATGAGGTTCAGCTTATCTGGTATCTGGATCTTGATTGACACAAAATAATAAACTTTTATATTTTTTGAACAATAGCTCCTTTTTTGGAGGGGCTTTTTCTGTTATAGTAATTAAGAACAGGCTATATATAAACTGGCTCAAGAAAAAAACGGTGCCAGGGTTGCACTCCCTGACACCTTCTGGTGGATCCAATGACAGATCAGGTGAGGATATCCTGAATGATTGCCTGGATGTGAGCAATTTGCGAATCGGATAGTCCTTCAACATTGAGTTTTCTTTCGTTATTGAATTCCAGCAGATAGTCGGTACTTACGTCGAAAAAATTGGCAATGCGGATCAGCGTGTCGATGGATGGTGGTACATTGTTATTCTCCCAGTTTGATATAGTCTGTTTGCTGACGTGCAGCTGCTTTGCCAGTTCGACCTGGCTTAAGGAACGGGAATTCCTTAATTCCCGGATTCTGTCTCCGAGCATAATCCACCTCCTTAACAATGTAAACGTATAGCAATACAAAGATATTTACAAAATACATATGTATTGTTATAGTGGACAAATCTGCGTTGAAACATACATTCAATTCTTTCGTTATTTTTCTTGCAAAACATTTACAGAATACTAAAGTATTGTTATAATGGACATATAACGATAAATAATTCGACAAAAGAGGCGGATATATTTGGAGGTAATCATGTCAGAATTTAGTGATTTTTGTAATATGCTGCGGGAAAAAAGCGGGATGACAATCTATTATATAGCAAAGGTTTCTGATATGGAGCGTACAGCGTTAAACCGTATGCTGAATGGTAAGAGACTGCCTAGATACGAGGATGTGGAGCGGTTTTGTGGGACGATCCGAGCGAATGAAAAAGAAAAAGAACATATCAGAGAACTTTATATTATGGAAAAAATGGGGAAAAAACGATATAACAATAGTCGTTATATCGAACAATTATTAGATGCGTTAGAACACGGTGGTATAACCTCAATTTATTTTGACCAGGTGCCGGAGAAAAAGAAGATCTGTGGCAATACATCTTTTGCAGAAGGAGAAAAAACGGTGCGTTACAAACTACTGAATATGCTGGAACAGACATATCAGATGGCGGATATTGAGGAAATCTATACCAATTTTCCGGCAACTGATGAGATTTTATTAAGCGCGGTCCGGTTCTATGAAAAGAAATATAGTAAACAGATTCCTTTCTGTCATTTTCATATTCTAAATGTCAATCCTGAACAATACTATGATGCGGATTGCAATCTCAAGGTTTTGTGTGCTGCTTTAATATGGACATTTATCAAAGAAAAGAGTTATATCCCCTGCTATACGTATAGTCCGCTCATGTTAAGTGATCTTGAAATACAGTTGATGCCGTACTATCTCGTTACCAGTGCCGGAGTGGCACATATTTCCGATAATTTTCAGCAGGGGATATTTTTGGAAAATCTGGATACGGTTTATTTTTATAAGAAGAAGATGAAGATGATCCGGGATCAGATGAAAAAATTATTTTATGTGAGTCGGGAGACAGCCGGGGCGGAGGGGAGAGAACCGCTGTATTCTTTGCGTGAGATGGAACCAGATCTCCAACATTTGAATGTTGAATTGTATGAAAAAAGTGTCGTGATTTCAAAGTATGATAATAAGAAAAAAACTGTAGGTGTTGTTATCACAGAAAGTAGTCTGTATGAGGCATTTCAGGATTATTTTGCATACCGGAAAGGAGTGGGGAGGATAAAGACTTGATTTGTGCACCGCTATAAAATAGTGCTGCACACTGGGGCGCACATATTGAAATAGAAAAAAATGGAAGTTATTCTAAAAAGAGTAGAGTGGGGATAGAATCAGAGGAAAGGATGATAAGAAAGATGAAGAGAACGAGAAGGAAAGCGTCCCGGATGGCAAAGAGAGGCATGGCATTTCTTGTGGCTGTCGCATTAAGCCTGTCCGTGCTTACGATAGCTCCACCTGCGAAAGCGGCGGTAAAAACGAAGCCCGCACTTGCAGTAAAGAAAAAGACATTGTATTACAATAAGAAAGGGAAACAGACATATACCTTAAAAGTCAAGAAAAATAAGGTAAAGAAGATTTCAAAGACGACATGGAAGACAAGTAAAAAAAGTGTGGTGTCCATCAGTAAAAAGAAAAAAACTTCCGTAAAGCTGACGGCGAAGAAAAAGGGAACGGCGACCGTTACGGCGACGATCCGGTATGTGCCAAAGGGTATGTGGATGGTGCGTACATTGAAACTGAAATGCAAGATCACGTCCAAAAAGGCATCTGTCAAAAAACCGAAAAAAACTCCCAAGCCAACGCAAACGCCTTTATTGCAGACTGTGTCAAAAGTAGAACTGGACGAAGGGGAGCTTTTCTTTAATGATACAGAAAATGGCAAAAATACAGAAACCCTGACTGCTACTGCCTTTGACAAAAAAGGTGTGGAGCTGAAAGAAGCTGCCTTCACATGGAAGAGTGATGACGAAAAGGTAGCCCAGGTCAGCGCAAAAGGGGTTGTCACAGCAAAAAAGGAAGGTACGGCAAATATCCGTGCTTCGGTAGGAACTGTTGAATCTGAGCCCTGTGTCGTAACAGTAGATACCACAGCTCCGTCGATAGAAGGAGCCGTGATTACGGATTATAAAACCATCACAGTATATTTTGATGAGAAGGTAGAAGGAACACCGGAGGTAATCGTGACTTCTGATGATGGAGAAGAGACAGTGGAGATGGAGCCGGAACTGGCGGGAAATGGGAAAAGTCTGGTACTCACCAGTGACCATGCCCTGTCTGCCGGCAAATATGAGCTCCAGGTCGACGGACTGACAGATCATGTAAAAAATGAACTCCAGAGTAATAAGGTAATTGTAGTAAAGAAAGCCAGCGCTGCAAAAGAATTTATCTGCAGGACAGACGAGGTACCGCAGGGACAGAGTAAGGTGACAGTATATTATGCGGTACTGGATCAGTATGGAGAAGAAATGACAGGCAGCAGCATCACCGGACTGAAGGCTTCTGCAATGACAGAAAGCGGTATGCCGCTGGATGCCAGCCTTGACCAGCAGAAAAAGTGTGTTGTAATCTCCGGGGCTGTCAGCATGCTGGCAGAGGGTAAGAAGATTCTGATCACATTGAGCAGTACCAGCCCCAAACTCAACGCTGAATTAGAGACGGTACTTGTAGACGGCAGCGACGCCGGCAGGGCGGCGAAGATCGGCAGGGTTGCGGTGTCCTCTGCTAAGATGAAAATGGAAGGCAGCGAGGAAAGTCCTGAGTTTACCCTTACAAAAACAGCAGCAGACAATGAGTTTGTGCTGAAGGCAGAACTTCTTGACAAATTTGGTCTGCAGGCAGAAAAAGCAGGTGTGGTCTATGTGATCGACAGCGACAGTGATGTGGTAGAGTTTGCAGACAGCGAGGGATCTAACAGCAAAACCACGAATATCGCAGATTCAGATACAGAGGTGAGGGTCAAAGCCCTGAAGGGCGGGACGGCATCCATCACAGCGTATCTCGTATCCGATGACAGCCAGCGCATGGATATCCAGGTGACGATCCATCCGACAGCACTGACGGGGATTACTGTTGAAAATCTGCCAGAAGAAGGCTGTTTTAACAATCGTCCGAGCGAGGCAAAAATCACATTGGATCCGGTCGGTACCGGGATTACAGCTAAAGATCTGCAATGGTCAGCAGATACAGATAGTAAGAAGCGTATTAAAACTGGCATTAATAATGAAAAACAGGTTAAATTCATAGACAATGAAGATGGTTCCATCAGTGTTCAGATTACGGCAGAAAATGATGGTCTTTCCGATCCGATCACGTTTACTGTTTATTATGAAGATGATAAATCAGGAAGAGTAGAGTCTGATCCTGTGCTGTATCAGTCATCGCCGCTTCCGGTGGTTGATTCGATCCAAATTGATCCTTTTGTAAAGGCTGTTCCCGAAGGGTCTGAAGGGACAACAACTTACAGGCTTCTCAACCGTTATGGTGAAAATATTACGGAAATTGCTGAAACTGCACTAAGTTCTGTGAGGGCGGAGGCAGAGTCAGGCAGTAGTTCCCAGGTTGATAATATCAAGGTGGAAAAAGGTGTTTTGTCCGTAAGGGGAAAGAGTGAGGGCACAGGCGAGGCAACAATTAAGCTGATATATAATAACAGTATTGTGCAGTCTGTAAAAGTTAAGGTGGCATCAAAGGCATATATCGAAGAACTTGTATTAGGCGAGCCGCAATTTGCAAACAAGACCTATGAAGGTCTGATCAAAAAAGATGGAAATGCAGTGTATATCCCATTGAACGCCAAAGATCAATATGGAAACAAGTATAAAATTACAACGAGTGAAATAGAGAATTGGCTAAATAAAGCAATTATCGATGGGAACTCAAAAATTGATCTTGTTCATTGTAAAGGAGATGGAAAAGAAGTAGAATATAGCGCTGCAAGTGGGACAGATGAGGTTACGGCGATCCAGGTTAAGTGGCGTGATGGCGGTCTGACAGATCCTGGTGATATCAGAGAATTGATGATTCAGGTCAAAAGTACCATTACTAATCATGCCTGCGAGAGTAAGGAGGTCCGCATCGCTGTAAAGCCAGAACGCCAGATCAATGAATTGAGATTTGAAAAGGAGTCTGTTACAGTACTTGAAGGATGCCAGGTTGAAAATAAGATTCATGTTGTCGATCAATATAAAGAACCAATATTGATTGGTGGGAATGAAACGATCAAACTTTCCTATAGAGATAAAGATGGGGGTACGGTGTCACTTGATAATTCAATCTCATTATCTCCGGATTCTGTAGGCGAATGGATTTCTTCTGCAGTAATAAGGGACAGTGGAACTTATACGGTTACAGCTTATGTAGATAACGGTACTGGATTAACATCTGCAACGAAGCAGGCATCCTATACACAGGTTGTCGGAGAGGCAAGTCAGATGATTGACAGGATTGAAATTGATGATATGGTAACAATAGATGCAAATCCTGTGAAACAATATAATCTTTCAGAAATAGATTATATTAAATTGGAAAATGATCCTGATAGGTCGGTAGCGATGACTTTTGATTATCATGCATTTGATGCTAAAAGTAATGAGATCGTTCTGCAAAAAAATTCTTTTGCGAAAGGTGAGATGGTCTGGTCAATTAAATCCGCAGAAGGTGTGAGTGCTAAAGTTGGAGATGATGACAAGATCACAGCTTATATGGAACAGGGAAAGAATAAGGGACACATCGTTGTGCAGCTTGAGTATGTGCCGACAGGTAAGATTACTGAGCGTACGATCAACGTCAGCTCCGAGAAGCCAGTAGCAAAAGATGGTACCTATAAGATAGTTGAAGCAGAGATCGAATCTGTGAATGATGATACACCTGGTATAAAAGATAAAACGGTATCCATTACGGAACCGACAGAGTATCGTATTTGGGCAAAGGATCAGTATGGAGACTGGATTAAGGTAGAGAAAATATATACAGCAATTTCTACAAATAAAAAAGTGGCAACAGCTGAAATTAATAGTGATCCTGCCCGTGTTACAGTTACGCCTGTCGGCTTTACTGGCTCACAGCCAAAAACGGCAGAGATAAAAGTGCATGTGACACAAAATGAAATTATTACCTTTAAGACGGAAGTATCTCCCATGGTAGAGGCATTTGAAACAACGGAAATTACCGAAGAAGTGTTTAGCGATAAGAAAGAGAGCTTTAAGAATACTTTCTACAATAAAGATCCGGCATCATGGAACGATGACGACATTGAGAGAGATGGGTATTTTACGATACCGTTTGCACAAGACAGTCCATGTTCTGACAAGAGCATTAAATCCGTTGCACTTAAAACAGAAACGTTGAAGAAGGATAATATTCAAATAAGTGTAGGCATGAATCATTTTATTTCGATGTCTGATTACAAACAAACAAGTGAAGGTCTTAAAGTTTCTTATGTATTTGTTGCCTTGCATGATACTGATACGGATCCAGCAGGAGAAATGCATTTTACGGTGACATTTGAGGATGGTATGAGGGCGGATGCTGTCTTAAAGATAGCAGGTCTGGAAGATGATCTAATCTGTGACAGCATTACCGCGGAAAAAGGACCTTCAGCGCCTGTAGATGTAAGAGTAGACGGAAGCGCAGATAAAATTACAGGGGCTGAACTGATAATGAAGCCAGACTCTCAGAAACTTTGGAATCATATGATTTTGCTTAAGTTTTCGGCAGGCAACACAGTGCTTGATAAGACCACCTGCTATTTTACGAAAAAGGTTGTAAATGGAAAAGTGTCTTATGGTTTTACAAGCGCTGATGGAGCGCAGGGAGAATTAGGCTATTATCCACATCGGTATGTTAGTGGTGCTGAAGAAAATGAGGTAGTGACAGAATATACCGTTGCCACAGCAGACCGTCATGGTGTTGTGAAGCTGATACTTACGAAGAAGAATGAAGTGACATCAGTATCTAATTGATTTGCTAAATTTCAGAAACAGGAGGGGGCTATCCCTTCCTGTTTTTGAAGTTAATAGAAACGAGGGAGGCTATATAAATATGAAGAAATACTACAAAAGGTTTGTAATAACACTATTGATTGCGCTTGTTTTAGGTATACTTCCTGCAAATGGATTGCAGGCGGCGAAGAAAGTGAAACTAAATGTCAGAAAGCTGTCAGTAACAGTAAAGAAAACAAAGACCTTAAAAGTACAAAATACGAAAAAGAAGGTTAAATGGACGATTATTTCTGGAAAGAAGTTTGTGAAACTGAAAAGTAAAAAGAAAACCAGTGTAAAAGTTGCAGGGATAAAAAAGGGGAAGGCAAAGGTACAGGCGAAAGTCGGAAAGAAAAAATATGTGTGCAAGGTAACGGTAAAAAATGCAAAAAAGAAAACTGTTAAACAGACACCGAAACCTTCTGACGGGATGGAGAAGGGATCAGAGGGAGAGAAAACGAATACAGATAAAACATCAATAGACTGGAAAAAGTATACGACACCCGGACTCTATAATTATGACACCGGGGAACTGGAAAAAAGCTGGGAAACATTAATCAATGAGGATAATGGGATTTTTGAAATAGATGATCAAGGTATGCTTTATTGCGGAACCGAGAGTATTTCGGGCATGCTTATATTGAGTAATAAAATAGCTGGTATTAGATTTGATTTCTGTAAAAATTTGAGAGGTATTTATATTTCTTCCAGCGTTATAAATATAGATGAATATTCATTTGGTGAATACAGTAATTTAAGCACAATTATAGTTGATCCTAAAAATAAAGTATATGATAGCAGAAAGAATTGTAATGCGATTATTGAAACATCCTCAAACAAGTTAATAAAAGGTGGTGATAAAACAATTATCCCTGCTGGGGTCAAATGCATTGGGGGATTTGCTTTTAGCGGTTGTAATGGATTAAAAAGTATTATAATACCTGTCGGAGTGACTAGCATTGAATGGTATGCTTTTTGTAGATGTAGAAACTTAAAAGATATTACAATTCCTTCCAGTGTAGAAAGTATTGATGTAAGTGTTTTTGAAGAAACTCCATGGTTGGAAAAAGAAAGGAAAGAAAAAGATTTTGTGATAATAAATGGGATTCTTATTAGCTATGGAAGAAAAACGAAGGGTGATATAGAAATTCCGAAAGGGGTAAAAAAGATTGAAGCCTCCGCCTTTTTTGAGTGTAATGAACTAACAGGCATTAATATTCCTGATGGGGTGACAAAGATTGGCAGTAGTGCATTTCAAAATTGTCATTACCTGGAAAGTGCGAAACTTCCAGATAGTTTGAAAAGTATTGAAAGTTCTGCATTTTTGGCATCAGCGTTATCTTCAATTAATATTCCTGCCGGGGTAAAAACAATAGGAAGTTCGGTATTTGTGTCAACGCCATGGCTGGAACAACAAATAGAAGAGAATGATTTTGTAATATTGAATGGGATATTGATTAGTTATGGCAAAAAGAATAGTGGTACTATCCGTATTCCGTATAATGTGGAAAGTATAGCAGGAGAAGCATTTTTGGGGTGTACAGATATAAAAAATATTGTTATTCCTGATAATGTAAAACAAATAGGAGACAGTGTATATGATGAAGGTGTATTCGCTGGGTGCGATAATTTGATAAGTGTGGATATTCCGAATGGTATAACAAGAATTGAGGAAAATTCTTTTAAAAACTGCATCAGCCTTAAAAATATTGATTTGCCTGAAAGTCTGAAATATATAGGAGAGGGAGCCTTTTTCGGTTGCAGCAGTCTTGTGGATGTTTCCCTTCCAGATAATATAGAAACAATTGGAACAAGTGCTTTTGAAGACTGCGAGAGGTTAGAACGAATAAATATTCCCAGAAAATTGCGAGAGATTGATGATATGTTATTTTGTGGATGTAGTAATCTATATGGTTTAAATGTTCCTGATTATATTAGTAAAATTGGAAAAAGAGCATTTGAGGATGTGCCGTTAGTGATTTATAGGGGAAACGCCAGTGGATGTCCGTGGGGAGCATTAGAGGTACAAGGTCTGGAAGAAGAGGAATAACTGCTCACAAAGTAATTGATCTCCCGGAATAATGCCTCTAAAGTAAACGGATTTGATAAATAAATCTATTTTGCACTATTGTGCATTATTCAAATCATGACCTTGCGCATTTCCCAATTATATGATAAAATAACATGATTAAAAAGACAAGATGACAGCGGAGCATCCGCCGTCTCTTTGGAATGGAGGAAATCAGGAATGAAAAAATTTTTGGCAATGGGACTTGCTGTAATGATGATGGCAGTTACTTTATGCGGCTGCGGCGGTTCCGATAATGGTACAGGGACGAATAATTCAGGAAGCGGTTCAGGAAGTGCCGCCCAGGGATCACAGGCAGTGAAGGTGATCGGTGTGGATCTGACAAAGGAAGATTATGCCTTTGGCGTGGACAAAGATCAGCCGGAGCTGTTGAAAGCGGCAAATGAATTTATCAAAGAGATAAAAGACAACGGAAAATTTGAAGTGATCTGTAATAAATATTTTGGTGATGGGGAGCCGACGCCGGTGAAATCAGCAAAGCTGGATTCGTCCAAAGACCAGCTTCTGGTGGCGACCAACGCATCCTTTGAGCCGTATGAATATATGAAAGGCAATGATTATCTGGGAATTGATATGGAGGTGGCAGCAGCTTTTGCAGAAAAGCTTGGCAAAGAGCTGGTGATCCAGAACATGGAATTTGACGCCGTCTGCCTCTCTGTCGGACAGCATAAGAGCGATATCGCCATGGCAGGCCTGACGATCAAGGAAGACCGGAAAAAATATGTGACATTTACCGATCCTTATTACAATGCTTCCCAGCGTATCATCGTAAAAGGAGACAGTACAGAATTTGACAGCTGTAAGGATGCAGAATCCATTGAGAAGATATTGAAAACCAAAGACAAGAGCGTCACCATCGGAGTCCAGAACGGAACAACCGGACAGTTCTACTGCGAGGGAGATGAAAAGATGGAATTTGAGGGATTTAATGTAACAACGACAGGATACAAAAACGGCTCTCTTGCCGTACAGGATCTGATCAATGGAAACATTGATTATGTTGTGATCGACTCTGCTCCGGCAAAATGTATCACAGACGCCATCAACAAAATACAGTGATAGCAGAGGGGCGATATGGGAAATTTTGAACAGAAAGTAGATCAGTTTATTGAGATATTTATCGCACAGGACGGATATCAGAGGGTGATCGAAGGACTGCGGAATACACTTCTCATAGCAGTGAGTGGTCTCCTGATCGGTATTCTCATCGGCATCCTCATAGCCACCGTGCGGGTGATCCCGAAATATAAAGTGCTGCCGCGGATCCTCAACGGCATTTGTTCCTTCTATGTCGGTCTGTTCCGCGGTACACCGATGGTCGTACAGTTGCTGGTAGGATATTATGTGCTGCTCCCGATCCTGGGAGTGAAGATGACGGGGGTGCAGATTTCCTGCCTGGTGTTCGGGCTCAACAGCGGCGCCTATATATCGGAGATCATGCGGAGCGGCATTCTTTCCGTGGATCAGGGACAGATGGAAGCGGGACGTGCGGTAGGACTCAGCTTTTCCACAACGATGATAAAGATCGTCATACCACAGGCGGTCAAAAATATCCTTCCCACACTGGGCAATGAGTTTATCGCCCTGATCAAGGAAACCTCCGTTGTCAGCTTTGTCGGGGCAGCGGATCTGTATGTAGCGTTTAACTACATAGGCAGCAACAGCTATGAATTTATGGTTCCTTATCTGGTTATGGCAGTGATCTACATCGTGATCGTAATGCTGATCAGCCTCGCGATCAAAATTATGGAAAGGAGCCTGAGAAAAAGTGATAGACGTAATTAATCTGGAAAAACACTTTGGGGATCATCAAGTCCTGAAAGGTATCAATGTAACGATAAACAAAGGCGATATCGTCGTTGTGGTTGGTCCGTCAGGCTCTGGTAAAAGTACCTTTCTGCGCTGTCTGAACTGTATGGAAGATCCAACCGGGGGACAGATCATCTTTAACGGTGTCGATATAGCAGATCCCAGGGTGGATATCAATATACACCGCCGCCATATGGGGATGGTGTTCCAGCATTTCAACCTTTTTAACAACAAGACGGTGCTCCAGAATATCATGCTGGCGCCGGTTCATGTGCGCCGCAAGGAGAATCGGAGAAAAGGAAAGGAAGCTGTCAGCAGGGCGGTTATTGTAGAAGAGGCGCGGGCACAGGCGATGGATCTCCTCAGGCGGATCGGACTGGAGGACAAGGCAGATGTCTATCCCTCTACCCTGTCCGGCGGGCAGAAACAGCGTGTAGCGATCGTGCGCTCCCTTGCGATGAATCCAGATGTGATCCTTTTTGATGAGCCCACCAGTGCGCTGGATCCCGAGATGGTAGGTGAGGTTCTGGATCTTATGAAATCCCTGGCGGATGATGGGATGACGATGATCATCGTGACTCACGAAATGGGCTTTGCCAAAGAGGTGGCAAACCGGGTTCTCTTCATTGATGAGGGAAAGATCCTGGAGGAGAAACCGCCGCAGGAGTTTTTTGCAAACCCGGAAAATCCAAGGTTAAAGGAATTCCTGTCCAAGGTGCTGGTTTAACGTGGCGGTGGATGCAATTATGAAAAAAAGTAACAGGCACACAGTACAAAGTGTGCCTTTATGACAAACAATGATGAAAACGTTTTCTCTAAATTTGGATTTAATTGAAAAAAATAGTAAAATAAGTGCCTGATATTCCACCGTATTTCAATAGAATACGTTTGCTGATTTTTGGTAACAATAGTAAAGATTCAATGGTATAATGCAAGAGAAAAAAACGAATTTCAGTAGGAGGCAGATAAAATGTTGAAAAAGATCACATCAATTATAGTAGGAATGGGACTGGTATTGTCGCTTGCCGGCTGCGGTTCTTCCGCAGACAAGGGAAAAGATGGCGAGACAACAGTGAGAGTTGCTTACTTCCCTAATATCACACATACACAGGCACTGGTGATGAAAAACCAGCAGACATTGGAAAATAAATGGAAAGGGAAATGTAAGGTATCCTGGACGTCATTTAATGCGGGACCAGCGGAAGTAGAAGCAGTATTTGCCGGAGAGATCGACCTCGGATATATCGGACCGGTACCGGCGCTGAGTGCCAATGCAAAGTCAAATGGCGAAGTAAAGATTATTTCCAACGTGACAAATGCCGGAGCGGTTCTGTTAAAAAGAAAAGATTCCGGGATCAGTACGGTAAAGGATCTTGCCGGCAAAAAGGTGGCAGTGCCGCAGATCGGAAATACCCAGCATCTGTGTCTGCTTGACCTTCTGACGCAGAATGGACTCAAGACAGTGGATAAGGGCGGTGATGTGACGGTAAACGCCAGCTCTAACGCTGATATATTAAACCTGATCGACAACGGCAGCGTGGATGCGGCTGTCGTGCCCGAACCATGGGGTACCACGATCGAGAAAAACGGCAACGCTGAAGTGCTTCTTGAGTATGATAAGCTGTTTCTGGAGGGGAATTATCCGACAGCGGTCGTTATCGCAAACGGTGATTTCATAAAAGAACACCCGGATCTTGTGAAAGAATTTTTACAGGCACATGAGGATGCCACCCTTTATATAAACAATAATGCATCACAGGCGCAGGAGATCGTCAATAAGGAGATCGAAAGCGTGACAGGAAAATCGCTTGCCGCCGATGTGATCCAGAAGGCATTTAGCCGGATGAAGGTCGATACTGCCCTGAACAAAGAAGCGATCATGACTTTTGCTAACATAAGCAAAGAGGAAGGATTTATCAATACAGTACCGGAGGAAAGTGATGTATTTACAACTGAATTCAATAAGTAAGACATTTAAAGAAACGACCAAAGAGACTCTGCAGGACATCTCGCTGTCAGTGGAGAAGGGTGAGTTTATCTGTATTGTCGGTCCATCCGGCTGTGGGAAATCAACCCTGCTGAACCTGGTAGCGGGGCTGGATCTGCCGTCGGCGGGTGAGATCATACTCGACGGGGCAAAAATTGAAGGTCCGGGGTCGGACCGCGTTGTGATGTTCCAGGAGGCGGCACTGTATCCCTGGCTGAATGTTATGGAAAATGTGATGTTTGGTCTTGAGGCGGCGGGGCACAGCCGGGATGAGCAGCGTGAGATCGCTGAGAAATACCTGCGTATGGTACAGCTCTGGCATTACAGGGACTATCCGGTCCACCAGATCTCCGGTGGAATGAAGCAGCGTACTGCGCTGGCAAGGGCTCTTGCCCTGGACAGTAAGCTGCTATTGATGGACGAACCATTTTCGGCGCTGGATAAGCAGACGATCAATATTCTCCGGGCAGAGCTGGAGGAGATCTGGGAGAAGATGCAGAAAACGATCCTGTATGTCACCCACAGTGTGGAAGAGGCGGTGTATTTTGCAGACCGGGTCGTCGTGATGGCGCAGAATCCGGGATGCATCAGGGAAATCATACCGGTCGGCCTGCCCCGTCCCAGAAATATTGAGTCAGAAGGATTTGTGGCATTGAGAAAACAGATCCTGGATCAGGTACAGGAGAGCGCCCGTCAGAGCGTGGCAGAGGAGTTTGACGAGGAGGCAGAAAAGTGAAGATAAAAAAGATCATAGGCAGTATAGTATTTGCGGTGGGGCTGGTCGCTCTCTGGCAGCTTTTGTATGTGGCGGCTACGGACTGGTTTGACTGGGCGAAACCCTATGCGGTACCCCATCCGCTGGGTGTATGGAAAAGTATCTGCAGCCTGATGTCGGATGGGACGCTGCTATCTGCTGTGGCAAGCAGCATGCTGCGTGTGCTGACGGGATTTGTGATCTCTATTGTAATCGGCATCGTATTTGGCGTCCTGATCATTCAGTCGGAGTACCTGGCAAGGAATCTGAAGCCGCTGATACTCGGTATCCAGACACTGCCGAGCATCTGCTGGGTCCCGTTTGCCATATTGTGGTTCGGGCTGGGAGAGAGCGCGATCATATTTGTCGTCGTTATGGGCTCGGCATTCAGCATTGCCATTGCAGTAGAAAGCGGCGTCAAAAATGTACCGCCGATCTATATCCGGGCGGCGAGGACGATGGGAGTTTCCGGTCAGAAAATGTATACAAAGGTAATCTTTCCTGCGGCGCTGCCATCCTTTGTTTCGGGACTGAAGCAGGGCTGGTCTTTTGCCTGGCGCGCACTGATGTCAGGGGAAGTGATGTCTGCCTCGGTAGGTCTTGGTTTTACATTGATGGTGGGGAGGGATCTTGCAGATATCAACCAGGTTATGACGGTCATGCTTGTGATCGTACTGATCGGCATTATTATAGACAAGGGAATCTTTTCCACTGCAGAACGTCAGATTCTGCGCAAACGGGGTCTGACCACAGGGAAGTAGATTGTGAAGGGTACCGTTTTGGAGAGGGAGGCACATACATGTCATTAAAGAAAATCTCACAGCTTACCGGAGCGTCTGTCGCTACCGTGTCGCGGGTGCTTAACAATCCCCGGTACCAGTGCCAGGACCGGGAAATGACGGAACGGATCCGTCAGACGGCAAGAGAGTTGGGCTATGTCCCGGATCAGAATGCCAGACATCTGAAAATGGGAAATGAGGGCGGGGCAGCACATCCTTTTGTGATTGATGTGCTGCCTGCCCGTTTTCATACATTGGAAGAGGATCCGTTTTTTGCAGAAATTTTCCGCTGTGTGGAGACGGAATGCCATCATCAGGGCTGTGCTGTGGGTAAGATATGGAACATACCGGATATCCAGAGTGCTGTTATGAACGGGGAACGGGTAAGGGCGCAGGGGCTGCTGATCCTGGGCAAATGTTCTCCCGAACTGGTAGTCCAGCTGCTGAGGGGATACAGGGGGGTGATCGCCATAGACCGCAATCCGCTGGAATATCAGATGGATGAGATCGTCTGTAACGGCGCCAGGGCGGCGGAAAAGGCGGTAGAATACCTGCTGGAGCTGGGGCATACAAAGATTGCCTATGTCGGAGACTGCAATACAGAGATGCGTTATACCGGATATTATGAGTGCCTGTTGTCGCACAAACTGCCCCTGACATATGACTATGTTGTGCCGACCAGCCAGACAAGGGATGAGGGATACCACGCTTTTGGGAAAGTGGCAGCTCTTCCGGATCCGCCGACTGCGATATTCTGCGCCAATGATATTACGGCACTGGGATTTCTGCAGGCGATGAAAGACAGAAACGGGAGGCGGAGAAAAGGTGTATACCGCCCGGCGGTGATTGCCATTGATGATATTGAAGAGGCGTCCCAGAGCTCGCCCATGCTTACTACCGTCCGCATCCCCAAAGAGGATATGGCGCACCTTGCCATACTGACCCTGCGGGACAGACTGGAGGGGAGGCACCGGGAATGTCTCCGGCTGGAGCTGCCCTGCCGTCTGATGGTACGGGAATCTTCCGGCATGTATATCCGGTAGTCCGGTGAATGGCAGATATCTATTGGAGGGAGAAAAAAAGGAGAGGGCTGGAAATGTATGTAAAACGAATGATATACTATATCCGGGAGGCTGTGTGTATAATTTATTGAAGAGGAGGAGATATTATATGACGTTATATCATAAACAGCTGATCCGGGAAGCACTGACAAATTATGGGTTAAAGAATCCGGATATCCATTTTATCCGGCACAACGAAAATATTACATGCCGGGTCACAGAAAAAGGGGATTCGTATGCACTCCGCATCCATCTGCCGGTGAGAGGGTTTTCGCTCGCCCTGTATGAGGGGGATTCCCCGCTGGAACGGATGAAGGGAGAGATGGAATTGTTGCTGCACCTGTCACGGACAGCGACTTTCCCTGTACAAAAGCCTGTTCCGGACAGACAGGGAGAGTATATCACCCTGCTTGCTGACGGAACGCCCTGCGAGCTGCTGCAATGGATCGATGGAGAGCCGCTCGAACAGGATGATGCGGGACGGTATGCCGGTGATCTTGGGATCCTGGCAGCCCGGATCCATGAAGCGTCCAGGGGATTTGCGGGAAAGAGGCTTTCCTATTCCCACGGACTGGTGCAGAAAATGGGAGAGGAGCTGGACTGCGCCCGGAGGCGGGGGCATATGTCTGCAGAACTGCGCTCCGTCTGTGGAGACGTCCTGGATGAAGTCGGTCATATCATGATGGTTCTGGATGGGGACCCGGAGGCAAAAAGCTTGATCCATGCAGATTTAAGCTTCGGCAATGTGATCCGGACTCCACAGGGACTGGCACCCATTGATTTTTCCCTTTCCGGATATGGGTACAGGGCACAGGAATGTGGGATGCTGGCATCTGATTACGGAGATGAGGAGGCACAGAAGCGTATTCGTGAGAATTACGAAAGAGTGAGCGGCATCGCCATTGATCCGCACCATATGAGGGCTTTTCTTGGTTTTAGCATATTATTGTTCATAACGGCACAGCATAACCGGTACGGACAGGAAAAATGGTTTCGGGATTCCCTGCTCCGCTGGGCGAATGGGATTTTTGACCAGATTATTAAAAAAAGGTATTGACAAAGATGATTTATTTGCTATAATAAAGAAGTCGCGTTTGATAAGCGTCTGGGATCTTAGCTCAGCTGGGAGAGCATCTGCCTTACAAGCAGAGGGTCATAGGTTCGAGCCCTATAGGTCCCATTCAGGTTTTTCTTTCGGGAAAAGCTTATTATATATGTCAGGTCGGAAGTCCTGGCAGATTGGATGGCGGGATAGCTCAGTTGGCAAGAGCACACGGTTCATACCCGTGGTGTCGCTGGTTCAAATCCAGTTCCCGCTATTGTGGAGCGTCGGTTTATCACGACGCTTTTTTTATTGTTCGCCGCATTGTTATTGCGTTAATCCGTTTTTCTTACGGTTTGCAGCAATGAATGCTCCTATCTTTTTGCTATCCATAATATCAGCTCTTTTCTAGAAAAACATTACTATTTTCTCCGTAAATTGAACACCCCAACAAGAGCGAATACTATAAATACGGTGGATTTTTCGTAAAGTTTGCCAACTCGTTATGATGTCTATTCCTTATCGCTAAGCGACATATCCACCAGAGCCGTAATCTGATCTCTCTGACCATAAATCACTGCTGTAATCCACACTGATTTCCTGCCCTCGTTAATCAGATAATAAACGAGAAAATTCTTGAAGGGCATTTTGTGGATTCCTTTTGTGTGCCACGGTTCTTCCTCTGTAAGAGGGTAGCGTGATGGCATAGAGTCCAGCTTTGCTATTTCATATTGCAGAGCATCCGCCCATTTTCGTGCGGTTTCCGGCGCTAACAGTACTTTGGAAATATACTGCACGATTTCTTCTATTTGCTCGATTGCCTGTGCGGTCAGCTTAACTTCGTACCGCATATTAAATGCCCTCACTAATTTTAGTAAAGGCTTCGTCAACAGAAAGTCCTTCGCCTGTCTTTGCTTGATGATATCCTTTTTCCATCATTACATTAAACTGCGCATCTGTCATACAATCTCTTGTAGGTAGACTCGGAATTGTTAATGAATACGGAACGCCGCCTGTCATGATAATTTGTCTGTATAAGGTATCAATCAAAACGGAAACAGGTAATCCTATTTTATCCAAAACCGCCTCCGCCTGCCGTTTAATCTCAGGCTGCACACGAGCCGTTACATTTGCACTTTTTGTTGCCATAATACGCACCTTCCTTTCTGCCACTTATTGTAGCATATTGTATAGCTAATTGCAATACATTATTCATGTATCGCAAAAAATCCAGAATTATTTTTGAGCTGCATATTACATTGCATTTTTTGTGTGACATAGTATAAACATACCGACAAAGGAGGTAACGCCTCCTGTTCTTTAGAAAGCGTCGGGTTATTTCGACGCTTTTTTACCGTTCGTCGCCAATAATGACCGTTCGTCGCATTGTTCTTGCATTTCAACTTTTCGTATGCTACAGTAAGATTAGATATCATTCATATATGAATGGTAAATGATGATAAGCGGGAAGAAAAGGAGCAAGAACATATGAAAAATCTGAACAAAATTATGGTAACTTTTATTTCCGCGAAGGCAAAGTGAGGATGATGCAAGCAAGCTTGCATCATCCGAGCGCGCCCGCGAGAGTCAAATACCCCGCCCCTCTGGGGCGAACTTGCTACAGAGAAACTAGGTCATGCCCCGTTGCTCTGCAGCGGGGTATTTGACTTTTATAATTCTTTGCAGCTGTTTCGCTCTGGGGAATACCTTGATTGCAAAAGCAGCGGATTCTGTACGGTATATTAACCTGGAAAATGAAATAGGAGAAGAGAGTATAACGGAGGTTTCACCCGGAGCGGTTCCGGTCAACCGCTCTTCTGACAATTATGATCCGGCAGTTGCCACGTTTGAAAATGGCAGGATCAAAGCGCACAGTTCCGGCATTTGTGTGATTCAGCTACAAAAATCAGATGGGGGAATAGTCACGTGTTACGTTTCGGTATGGTATAAATATCCACAGCCTAAAACTTCAAGGGTAGATAAAAACAATGTTGTCCTAGCTCAACGGCGCCAATTTGAACCCGTTTCTATAACTGCTATTTTGTGAATGC
>CAJUDA010000027.1 GCA_910584875.1 uncultured Eubacterium sp. | reverse complement strand
GGACTTGTCTGCCGATCACCATCTTTTTTGCGTCTTTGTGTCCGGTATACCATAAAATAACACCAAGTGTATTTTCTTTGTCTGTGTCAAATTCAAATTCTCCATCATAATTTCCATGTACATATAAAATATTACCCTTTAACTGAGAACCAGTATCTCGCTGTCCAGCAGACTGTTCATCTGTTGTAGGTGACGGTGTCAGTGAAACAGGGGCATTTTTTCTTTCTTTATTTTGGCAGGCAGTCAGGGAAGATACTATCAGGCAGAAAAACACCATAACTTCAATCAAATTTTTTAATTTCTTACCATTCATTTTTGTACTCCTTTTACGAATTCAAAATTCCAGAAATCCATAATCTGTTTTTCTTGCTAATCCCAAAATAGTTATAATTTTTTCGCCAGTCCAATTCGTCCGCCCAGGAATCATCCGTAATTGACTTCGGCTGATCCTTTTTTTTAACCGGGCACATATAAAAAGCACGAGGATCCACATATTCTATCTTTTTCGCCGATTTTACAGTATTAAGTTTCTGGCAGGCGTAAAAAGCAAGTGCCTGTATATAAGAAATACTATCCGACAGAATTATTTTCTTCAAATGATCTGCCCTGACAAAAGCGCCGCTGGCGATATGTTCTACTCCTTTCGGAATGCGGAAGGACTTATCTCTTTTTCCTGAAGGATATGCCAGCAGTACCTTTCCATCCTTTGTATATAAGATTCCATCCACAGATTTATAGTAAGGGTTTTTGTCAGAGACAAGGATCTCCTGGCAGTTCGCCATATTCCCAAACGCAGCATCACCGATACCCTGTATTGTTTTTGGTATATAAACAGAGGTAATCTCCTGACATCCACTGAATGCACAATTCCAGATCAGCTTTTCTTCTCCCCGAATGGCAAGCTTTCCCCTTTTGGCAGGAGGGCAGGCATAGATTCCATTTTCCTTCCCTTTTCCATATTTATACAGAATACCGTCCCGGGAATAGAGCATATCGTTTCCTTTTTCCACAATAATCTCTGTGAGCAAAGGGCAGTTACCTATATTAGATCCCAAAAGATTGTCATCCATACTATCTTCGGTTTCATACCATAGCAAATGAACATCTTTCCCAATCACCATCTTTCTCGCATTTTTTTCACTGGTAAATCCAAGAATGATTCCCTGATTGCCCTCTTCATTGGTATCATAGTCCAGACCGGTATCATTATACCCATGCACATAAAGGGTGTTTCCGTTCATTTTGTATCCAATGTTGCCGTTATCACTGGATTGTTCTGTAGGGGAAGGAGAAATTGGTTTTTCTTTCTTTTCTTCATTTTGGCAGGCAGTTAATAAAAATACTGCCAGGCAAAGTAAAAGAGAAATAGTTATAAATTTTTTCAACGTATTTTCACTCCTTATTCTTTAATTAGTTCCTGAGCGTATTAATTTTTATTGATGGAAACATTATTATATGCATTCCCTGCTTTTATCCCTGCAACTTCTATGATGTATTGTTTAATATTAATCAACAAATATTTCGTGGCTCCTTTAGAAACAGAAAATTCTTTATAAGTACCAGATAATGGAGCTTTATTTTTATCTTTACCGAGATATTCCTTCTATGACACGGCTGACCGGAGAACGGTTCTCATCATCCAGGACCCGGATGGAATAGATCTCTGCGTCCGGGGCAACTCCGGTGATCCCCTCCCCATTATCCCTGGCAGCAGCCAGACCGGCGACACTTGTTCCATGCCCGCTGGCATCCATAAAGAGCGGATTCATGTCTTCTTCACCCGGGACAAGGGAGATTGTCTCTGCGATATTCATATCTGTGTTCAGGTCGACACCGGAATCCAGAATGGCGATGCGGACAGGTTTTTCCGGTCTTTTTGAACTACCTTTTTTATCTGCACAGATCATCCGGAGATTCCACTCGGTACTGCTCTTATTCTTTTTGTAGTATATCGATTTTTTTGACTGTTTCATCGGACAGGAATAACTGGCAGCCACCTCTATATCTTCTTCTATATATTCGACGGACGGATCATTGTTTAAGGATTGCACTTCTGACCCGGTCAGTTCCAGTGTGGTCAGATCATTCTCTTCCAGAAGCTCATCACTGTTACTGCTGACCGTTGCAGTGAAATCAAATCTTTTTTCCAATGATTCTGTTTTGGAAGTGCTGACAATAAAATCTTTCTTTTCTTCAAAAACCGTACAATTTACTTCTGCTTCTACAAGCGGGCTGGCAGGAAGGATACTTCCCATTATCAGGATACTTAGTCCCATTGCTAAAATCCTTGCCCCTGTTTTGTTTTTTGATAACATATTTTCATCCTTTCTGCGATTTCCACTTTTCATACGGGAAATTGTTATTCATCTGCATTTACACTCTCCTTAACACTATGCTGGATCACTTTCCCCTTATCCAAATAGAAAATTTCATCACACAACACATCAATATCTTCTTTATTATGACTGGCGATCACTAGTATTTTCCCATTTTTCTTCTGTTGCAAAAGAATTTCCCTTATCTCCCGGACTCCTTCATTGTCCAGTCCATTCATGGGCTCATCCAGCAAAAGGATGTCCGGGTCTTCCATCAATGCCTGGGCAATTCCCAGACGCTGCTTCATCCCCAGTGAATATTTCCCCACATGCTTTTTGCTCGCAGGATCCAGCCCTACCGTATACATTGCCTCCTGAACCTCTGTTTTGCCGATCTTCCCCCGGATCATGGAAAGTAATCTTAGATTTTTCACCCCTGAATATTCCGGGAGAAAACCGGGATTTTCAATGATAGCACCAATATTCTGCGGAAGATCGATATCCTTGCCGATTTCTTTTCCATCCACGATAATACTTCCTGATGTAGCATGGACAAAACCCAGTATATGCTTCATCAACATAGTTTTTCCCGACCCATTGCGCCCCACCAGACCATAGATCTTACCTTTTTCAAATACCATGGATAAATCTTCAATTACTGATACATCTCCAAACTTTTTTGTCAGATGCTTTATTTCTATCATACTCTTCCCTCCATTATCTCACTTCTATCCTTACTTTTTTGCTTCCCCAGGCAATCAGTGCTATTAATGCAATGATCAAAAGCGGATATGCGACTGCCACAAAGGGAATACTGACAAAGTAATCGGACCTTAGATTATGTAAGTTCTCCACACTCGTCCAGCACACCGGAGAGAAAACCTGAATCCAGTAACCATACTGGGGAGCCAGCATCGTCAGGATGGGATCCAGAAGTATAAAAACTGCCGTAACTCCAAGTCCCAATACCGTATTCTTCTGCAATAAATTTACCAGATAAAGAAGCAGCCCCAGTACCGCAAAACTACCCCATCCGGTAAAGAACGTATAAATCTGACAGGCTGCAGGATTCAGATACATGATCGATTTTTGCGGAACCTTAATTGATAAAGCGGATCGTTCGAGCAGCTCCTGCACAGTGTGTGTATCTGTTCCAAAAACAAAATCATGGAATGTCTCACCCCAGTCTGCCGCAAGCGGCATGGCAGGAGCGGCAACCAGTATACTGACCAGTGTAACAAATACCATGAAGATCAATGCTGCCAAAATGATATAAGTACATTCTCCGATCCACCATTTTACCCTCCTTGTACGCAGGATCGCATATGGTGATACCGGATACATAAACGGTGCATTGCAAAGCAATAAAATAAACCCAATATGCCACAGCATCTTGGGTGCTCTGAGTGATATCTCAGATGGCAGATATAAAACCGGAAGAAGACATCCCGTCAGGGAACGGTTCTCTGCCACAGCATAATCCGTATAACCAGACAGATAATCAACAATAATAACTGCCGTAAATGCAAAAATCAGCCAGACCCTGTAATCCCGCTTCCATTTATGAAAATTAATTGATACGACCGCCCATGCTCCTCTAAATATTCCCATTTCTCACCCTCCATTGAATCCGCCGGTAAAATAAATAACCAGAGATAAAGATAATCGTCAACGGATATAATATACTCCACGAAAAATTAATCAGTCTGGAGCTGTCAAAATCTTTAAAAAATGAAGCATCCATGGAAATGACAGGAAGCACATCAAAAACAGAGCTTTCGGGGATATAAGAAACTGCCACAAAAAAGATCAGTCCCGGAAGTCCCACACTCACAAATCGATCTGCCTGAAAGGCAGAAAACAGCATGCTGATGCTGCAGCAGGCCGCCACTACCAGACCAAACTGTATCCCTGTCACGACAATATACAGCCAGGGATAGTGAAAGGCCAGCTCCTGATAATAAATCGCAGAATTTCTTTCATCTGGTAAAAGTGGCATTACGGGCAGCAGACAAAACGTCACCAAAAGAAAACTGATCACACTCGTACCTATAATAATAAGTGTATTTGCCAGAAACCGGGACTGGCAATAGCTCGTCACATCTGCTCTTCCCAGAATCATCCTTAGAAAACAGCTTTCCGCATCCTCACAAAAACTGCTGTTATACAGCCCTGCCAGCAATATCACCATAATCACTTTAAATTTATCAAATGACAGACTGTGAGACAACATCCCCAGTGCTCCCGATGTCAGAAAATCATTTCCCTGAATATAAGGTCTGATCTGTTCCCATTCACCATATATCATTAACACAACAACTGTCAGTATCACAAGACCTGTTCTTACCGGTCGGAAACATCTCTGGCAGTCCATTCGGAATATCCTTGCAAACACGTTACTCCTCCTTACTGTTTGTACAGAATTCTCCTGTCACGGCATCTACAAGCTTTGCCCGAAATGCCTGATTCCCCTTATACTGTGCACTATTTTTCAATTCATAGTCTACACGCCAACACAAGGAAGCCTTTTTCTCCCTGGTAAAATCCCAGTTCAGCGAATAGACAAGCGAAGTTTTTTCGATTTTTATTTCTTTGTCACTCCGGGCGCCATGAAGCTGTTTTACCTTCTCCACAGCCACCTCCGAAGGGAGGATCATTTCTTCTGTTTTCTGGTCTGCCAGACAGGGCATCTGACCATTTGCATATACAATCTTTTTATATTTAGGCACATAGATGATCTCAAGGATCTGACTGACAGACTCCATAATCCTGCCGCCCAGATACGGCTTATATATGATATAATATGCCTCATCCTCTTTTGTCCACGCCACCGATGCATTCGCTACCTCATCATCCGACCCTGTCGCCTTTTCCGCTCCCCTGACTGGCGCACCGGCATTAAACTTTTTCCTCACATCCTCCAGAATCTCCTGCGTCATTGCATATACTGTCACATCCGCCTCCTTATACCCCATAAATTCTGCATAGGGCTGGCAGTAACGCAAAACCTCTTCTTTGCTGCAGGCATCCAGTTCGTCTTCGGGATACGCTTTCCGAAGCCCCCAGTCCGCAAAATCATATTTGTGTTCATAGCAGTCCGAAGCCCAGTAATATGCCATCCCGGCATTATCCCTGTAATCGCAGTACTTAAGAAAAAAACCTGCTCCATCTGTGAAGGTGCCACCGGACAATGACTGCTCCTTATCTTCATAATGATAATAATCCTTTTCTATCTCAGCTCCCTTTTTTTTCGTCTCTTCCATCGTCTTTCCTAAAAAAAGTGGGACTGCCTCTCCTAAATTACAGGTCTGCTGCCGAATCTGATAGATCGTCCCCTTCTGTGAACCCTGTGTTGTACCGGACTGTTCCATCTGGCAGCTAGTCAGTCCGAGAAACAGCATTGTAAATAGCATCCCTTTCCTTATACTTTTCACTGATCTTCCCCCTTAATCAAATCTAATTGCTTCGATTATTTTTGTTTTTGCTGCTATCAGAGCAGGTATCAGACTAAAAATCAAACTCATCATTAACATATAACAAACCATTTTTATAAATATTTTTAAATTGCATACTATTTTAATATCCAATGCAGTATACTTATTTAAAATAATTTGGCAACATAACATAAAAAAAATTGTTATAACTAAGGCAATCAACACACCTATAGCGGATATTAGGACCCCTTCAAATACAAACTGCTTCAAAATATCTATATTACTCGCCCCTAACGCTTTTCTGATACCTATTTCGCTAATTCTTTCCCTTATGGAAAACATCATACTATTAAACAAATTTAAACCAGCAATCAACATCATTACCAGCATAACAATATCCATAATAAAAAGCATATCATTATTAATTTCATTAACCTCTCTTATCTTTTTTTCTTGATAAATTACATCAACCATTTCAAGAACACTATAATAATTTTCTACAGTTTTTTTAATTTCGATTCCCACTCCACTATCGAAAACCACTGCTGATAAATCCTTACTAACATATTCAGTATAATCATAATAAACTGATTTAGGAATATAGAAATTCAACAGAAGATTACTTCCTGCGTTTCCCTTTTTCTTTACTATTTCTAATTGTTCTAATACCTTTTTTTCATCATATCCATTTTCGTAAATACCAATCACTTCAAAACTTTCTTTATCCGACTCTTTTCCTGTCAAAGATAATTCTATCATATTCCCAATTGCTTCTTCTTTCGGAAAAAATATTTTTGCTGCAAGGCTGCTTATCACTACTACCCTCTTCCTTTGAGTAATATCTTTATAACTTATATCACGTCCTTGTACTATTTTTGACGTATACATACTGGATATCCCTTGTGTAGAATATACTGGTATATCCATAAAATCACTTGAAGTTCCTATTAAAATTGGAATTGCTGCAAAATTAAAATCACGACTAGTAAATAAATAAGAAAAAGAAGTAATTGGAGTCATAAATTCAGATTTTGTTATATGTGGAAACTTCAATTCCATATCGGTTACTAACTCGCTCTGAATTGTACCAGTTAAAAGAATTCCCTCACTTGAACAAGCTTTTGCCTCTTTGTATAGATCACTTATATAAGTTTCAACAGCAATAGATGCAGTCAAATACAATACAGCTGCCAAAATCACACCAGCAACTGTTAAAAATAATCTACTTTTACTTGATTTGATCTGAATTAGACAACCTCTAAAGAATAACAAACTTTTATTATAATTCATTCAATTTTCCCTCACACAATTTATAACGGCGATTTGCGCTATTAGCAATCTCTTTATTATGTGTTACCATTACCACACTATGATCTTTCTTTACAAACCTTTTAAAAATTCCGATGACATCTCTTGCGTTTTTATCATCCAGAGCTCCCGTTGGTTCGTCTGCAATTAGAATGTATGGATTTAGGATCATAGCTCTTGCAATTGCCACTCTTTGCTTTTCGCCTCCTGACAACACATCAATTTTTTTTCCTAATATTTCAGTTATCCCAAGACCTTCTACAATTTCATCGAAAGATTTTACAGATTCTCGTATTTTGCCTTTTCCTGTATACATAATTGGCAAAAGAATATTATCCTTCACTGTGATATTAGGCAGTAAATGATATAATTGAAATACAAATCCAATGTATTGATTCCTAATCTCAGCATACTGACTAAATTTAATATGCTGATCATCTATTAAGTATTCTCCTTCAAAACTATCCAATAAGCCTAAAATATTTAATAATGTACTCTTTCCACATCCCGATGGACCCATAATTGAAATGAATTCATTCTTTTGTATTTTTATGGAAATACCATCCAGCACTTTCTTATCTTGATAGTATTTTTTTATATTTCGTAATTCTATTATAAAATTATTCATATTGCCAAACCTTTCGTAATATTAGTTTTAGCTATTTTTTGCCATTTGTCTCTAAAATCTCCTTTGATGTTTCAAAAAGAACAACATCATTAATATTAAGTCCCTCTTTTATTTCAACCTCACCTTCATCTGATTTCATTCCAATTATCACAGGCACTAATTTTCCATCATCATTTTTTTCATCCTGAATTCTTACATAATATTCTTCATTAGTACAAACTAATGCTTTCTCTGGTACAGCAATCGCAGATTTAACTTCCTTTTTAACCAATTTAAGTACAACATCTGCGTTTGTAAGCATCTGACAATTCTTATCACTAAATTTTATTTCAATGGGAACCATATTATTTTCTGCTGTCGTAGCTATATAAGAAATTTTTCCCTTCCTTACATGCCCACCATATGTGAATTTTATTAATTTCCCTAATTTCAAATACTGCACATATTTTACAGGAATTTCTGCACTGATAAATCTATTATCATAATTTGATAATACAATTATTAAATCATCACCATTTTTAAATACTCGGTCAACCACCCCATTATATTTCGCTTTATATACTGTATTTGAATCCTTATAAATCACTTCTGAAACCTTAAATTTACTTCCCTGCATCTTCTTTAATGACTCTAAATTACCTCTAATCCTTATTTTATCAATATAACTAGGCTCCTTACTTTGTATTCTCCCTTTAAATTCCTGAATTTGTTGCATATCCTCATGTTCTAAAAATATTTTCGAATATTGAGAATATTTTTCAATTTTTATGTCATTTAATAAATTTTCATCTGTATCTTTATCACTTCCATTCAATAGAACGATCCCAATTATACTTATTGATAAAAGCAATAAAAAAATTATTATAAACACTAAGTTTTTTAAACTTTTCATACTCATTCTCCATTACCATTAAACATATCATCAACTACCGATTCACTTTTAGAAAATTCCGAAAAATAGGGAAAGCAATTTGAGACAAAGCTTATTTCCTTGCCTTTACTATTCATATATTTAAGTTTTATCACGGACTGAACTAACCCTGGTAATGCATCACTCATGAATACTAATGGAAAATAAATATAATATTCTCCCTTCTTAAGTTGAAGGTTGATTGTTTTTTTCAATGAACTAACTTTCCTTTTTTTGTATGCATCTTTATTTATCTCATCAAATGTAGTTTCATCCAGACTCTTTTCAATCTTCTGTTTATATTCCTGAGGTGAATATATAACATAGTTATTGGTATCTAATCCAACCTGGTCCAATGCAAGGTCAATTTTTTTGATTGATATATCACAATCAGTCTCAACATGGGCTATTATCCCATATGTATAGACGTTTTCCTTATCATCCATTTTTACCACACCACCACACTGTAACTGATTGATATCCGAGTAATCCGTCTTATTATTATCAACAACCGCACATTCTCCTAAAGCATATCTCTGCTCCTCTTTATTATTTTTCATTAAAACTAGTAACGACATAACACCCGAACACTCCTGATCAAACTCACCCGTCAACGTTATTACCCCTCGGCAATATTTTCCATCATTTGTCAATTCTATATTTTCCACAGACATAACTGTCGTATTACTTTCTCCAATTTTTATTGAAACTTCTTCAATATTATCTTTTGCCCAGGCTGATTTAACTGCATCATCACAATAGAATAATAAATCAAATTCATTATCTCCTATCGCAATACTTTGCATATAATTCACAAATTTAGCTACACAATCTCCATTAGGCTTTGCAACCTCTTTTTTCTGCTTCTCATCCTTACACCCGGTTAGACATAAAACCATGAAACAAACAATACAACCACTAATAAATTTTCTCATAAAATTATTTACCTTCACTTTCACCATTCACCTCATTTTTTCTTTGACCCAACGTCATCAAGCCTAAATTGCCGTTGGGTCACAATTTATTTCACCCTTTTTTCACCAAAAAGGGGCGCATTTAATATTGTATAATATTAGCAGCATGTCCATGAACAATATTTGGGAACAGATACTTTGCCATTTCCTTTACTCGTCGTTATCCATACTACAAAGAACTTATAATAAACATCAACAACATCACCTTTAATCGTCGCTTTTACTTTATATGTTTTTTTTGCTGGAACTTTTGCACTAATTGTCTTTGTGTATTTTCTAACATAATTACTCTTAAAAGAATAAGAACTTTGAATCTTACTCCCAAGACTACCTGACACAACTCCATCTGTTACCCCTATAGAACCACTGATCGAACTACTGCAAGACGCTGAGAATGTAATATCTTTAGATATTGAACATTTATCAGTAGTTTTTACTGCATACTTTTTCCTATTTACCAATTCACTAACTGTATCTGTAGATAGTTTTTGATCCGTCTTTTTTGAGACCGATACTCCATACCCCCCAATTTTACGCGAAATATTGTCATAACTTGCCGCCTGAGCAGTTATAGGTGTAATTGCAAAAACAAACATAAGTACAAATACAATCATCCTAAATCGTTTCATAATTATCTTTATTTCTCCTTCCATATAAATTTTTTTATCCTCCCACCCTACCCTCAACGCTTCACCTTAGCTGAACCATTTTTTCCACCAGTCCCACCAGGTATCAAATGTAAGTAATCCAAACATGTACTCTCCCCTCCTCTCATTTGTATTCAACATTGCAATATTGTTATTACTACCATAACACACATCTACTACTAATTTCAAGCAAAATGAGACGAACGGTCGAAAAACGCGACGAACGGTAATTTGACATTTATAATACGGTCATTTATAATAAAAATATATACCGACGATGAAAGAAAGGGGCAAAATACCGATGCAGACATCAAAATTACTTATTACGTTTATAGAAGCAGTATTTGAATTTTTCACATATTTTTATTTCTTCAATAAGATACTCCAGGTGTCTGTGACTCCATCCCGGATCCGCCGCATCATCAGTCTGCTCCTGATTCCCCTATGGCTGATTTTTTATAACTATACACTCCTTCCTCCGGCATTTGTCAGTATCCTCATTATTTTTCTTCTTTTTACTGAAAAATGGTATTTTACCCTGTGCTGGACTTTCGTACATACTCTTTTTCTCAATATTGTCTCAAACGGCATTTTTTATCTGTTCTGCATCATCACCGGAAAAATCAGGGAAAACTATTACGCTCTTCCCGCTAATTTCATAACATTTGCCTTTATTTTCTCCGCCTTTTTCCTTCTCTCTAAAAAAATCCCGGAGAATGCCAGACCGTTCCGCGACCTTGGCTGGCAGGGGTATTGTCTGATCTCTTTTGTCGTCCTCATCGACTTCTTTCTGTCCAGCGTATCCGGTCTTCTCCTCGTGATCAATATCAACCAGCGGGGACGTTATCTGATGATCCTGGCGATCCTGGTACTGATCCTGATGAGTCTCCTGCTGCTGGTCATCTATTTCCGTCTCCGGCACTACCACGCCGTCCTGAAGGAAAAGGACGCCATCAACCAGAACCTGCTTCAGCTTGAAGCAGAACATTACAGGGATCTTCAGAAAAAAAACGAAGACCTGCGCGCCTTCCGCCATGATTATAACAGTCACATCACTGCCTTACAGGGACTCTCAGATGCACAGGATAAAAAAAGATTACAGGAATACATAGACACACTGACCGGAATAAAAGAACAGGTATATTATGTCATGACAAACCAGCCGGTGGCAGATGCCATCATCAGTCATTTTTATGAAAAAGCGCCGGCAGACACCCATTTTGAGATCGACGGCAAATTTCCTGAGGGTTTCTTTCTCAATGACTCCGATCTCTGTGTCATTTTGTCTAATCTGTTAAATAATGCCGTAGAGGCCCTCTGGCGTCTGCCGGATGAAACAGAAAAAAGGCTGTCGCTCTCCTTACATGCCCATGCAGAATACGCAACGATACTGATTGAAAATACATCGCAGCCCTATCCCGAGGGGACTCTCTCGCAGCTGCCTACCACCAAGCCGGACACCGCCCATCACGGCTTTGGCCTGAAAAATGTACAGAAAACAGCTGGCAGATATAACGGCAGGCTGGATCTCCAGTATCAGGGCGGCATCTTTACCGCCTGTGTCTATTTGCATCACATTTAACCGTTCGTCGCCATTTTTGACCGTTCGTCTCATTGTACTGGATTTTTTTCAAAAAGGATGTTATAATTATTATATTCTTTGAAAAGGAGGCTCACATGAAGATTGGAATTTGTGATGATAACAAAAAAGAACGAGAACATATAGAGGCATTATGCCGTGATCAGGGATATGAGGAGATCCTCTCCTATGCCTCCGGCGAGGAGCTGCTTCTCAGTCCTGACCTCTCATCGCTGTCGCTTTTGTTTCTGGATATCGAGATGGGTGGCGTAGGCGGCATAGAAATAAAAAACAGGCTGGAAACAACCAACCCTGCCACTTATATTGTTTTCTGCACCTCCCACTCCGAAATGATGGGAGATGCCTTCGGGAGAAATGTCATCTATTTCCTCACAAAACCACTTTCTGAACGTTCTGTGCAGATTGTCATGAATAAAGCCACCTTTTTTACAAAGGATAGCTATCGCCTTGCGATAAACAGCAGAGTTTCTCTCCCGTGCGAAAATATACTGTACCTGCACGCGGAGCAGAAACATACTGTTTTCCACACCAAAGATAACAAGATCATTTCTTCCCGAAGGTCTCTGAAAAACTGGCTGGAAGAACTCGGGGCACTGGGATTCTGTCCCATCTCCCGTTCTACCGTCATTAACCTGAGACACTATGTCAGGGCGGACGAAAATATGGTGTATCTCCACCAGAATACTGCGGTTTCCATCAGTCGGCGTTACCAGCCGGTGCTGAGAGAAAAATGTGATGCTTACATGCTGCATGTGGCTGGGCTTTAATTACTGCCACGCATAATGATCGTAGGGGCTCCTTTCCCCTCGATGTAATCCTTTGTGATGACAACCTTGCCAATCATGTCATCCTTGGGTATTTCATACATGATATCTATCATAAAATTCTCAATGATGGAACGCAGTGCCCTGGCGCCTGTCTTTTTCTCTGCGGCGCGCTTCGCCACTGCATGGAGTGCTTCCTCTTCAAATTCAAGATCCACTTCATCCATATGCAGCAGCTTACGGTACTGCTTGGCGATCGCATTTTTCGGTTCAGTCAGCACCCGGGTGAGAAGCTGTTCATCCATTGCCTCAAGAGAAAATACGATAGGCAGCCGTCCGATGAATTCGGGGATCAGGCCATACTCCCTGATATCCTCCGTTTCTACACGGGAAAAAATATCTTTTTCATCATCATACTTATCCTTCAGGACCGAACCAAAGCCCATCGTCCCGCGGCTGGTCAGTCTCTTTTTGATAATATCCTCCAGACCGGGAAAGGCTCCTCCACAGATAAATAAAATATGGCTCGTATTAATAGAGACCATCGGAACCATGGCATTTTTACTGGAAGCTCCCACCGGGATCTCGATATCAGCTCCCTCAAGAAGCTTCAGCAACGCCTGCTGTACTGATTCTCCGCTGACATCCCGTGTGTTGGTATTCTGCTTTTTGGCGATCTTGTCAATCTCATCAATATAGACGATCCCCCGTTCCGCCAGTTCCACATCATTGTCTGCATTCGCAAGCAGCTTGGAGATCACGCTCTCTACATCATCACCAATATATCCCGCCTCTGTCAATGCAGTGGCATCCGTGATCGCCAGCGGAACCTGCAGAAGCCTCGCCATCGTTTTTACCATAAACGTCTTGCCGCTTCCGGTCGGTCCCATCATCAGCATATTGGACTTCTCGATCTCAACATCATCCTGCTCCTGCTCGGCAAGCACCCTCTTGTAGTGATTATACACTCCGACAGACAATACTTTTTTCGCCCGTTCCTGTCCCACAACATACTCATCCAGATTGCCCTTAATGACATGAGGCGCCGGAAGATGATTGATATCCAGTACCGGCTGTTCTTTCTTCTCTTTCTTCTTAAGCTTTACCTTATGCCTGTCCTGAAATTCACTTAACGGATCCAATCCCGCCAGACCCATGATCTCCATACCGGGAAACTGCGGCATGTTAGACAGCCCCTGCATACCGATCTGGTCAAATGTCCTCTGCATGCAGTCTGAGCATATCGTAATATTGTTGGGGATCGTGATCATTTTTTCCACTTCACTCTCCGGGCGGTGGCACATATAGCAGATCCTTTCATAGCCATCCTTTTTTTCTTTTCCGCTTTTCTCCTTCGTATCCAGATTACTCTTTTCTTCGCTCATGATACCTCCCTCTCTGTTGTTTTATTTTTCAACCTATCACCTCTTTCAGCAATATTTAAAAATATCCCACCGCAGTAAATACCGCGATGGGATATATTATACACGAAAAATCCACTTTAGTAAATACTTCCTCCCCAGGGAATGACCTCAGAATCATCTCCATTCTTATAATTTCCATCTGACTGGGGATTATTCCTCTGCCTTTCGTCGTCAGAACCGGATCCATCATCCAGGGAATTCAGTGTATCCTTACTCTTTAGTGTCACTTTAACTTCCTTCTCTTTGTATTCCCCATCATTGCTCCGTTTCAAAAGAACTGTGATCTGCGTTCCCACCTTGGTATTATTGACGATCTCCTGCACTTCATTGATCGTCTTGACAGAGCGGTCGCCTATCTTTATGATCACATCGCCCTGTTTGATCCCTGCCTTATAGGCAGCACCGGTATCAGATACGGCAGCTACATACACTCCCATGGGGATACCATAATTTTTGCTGACTGTCTCATCGATCGTCCGCCCGGTAATGCCAAGATACCCTTTTTCTTCATCTTTCAGTACCTGATGATCCATCAGGTCATTGATGATAGAGACGGCGTCACTCATAGGGATGGCATATCCCATACCTTCTACTGAGGAATTCCCATAACTAAAGGATTTGGAAGAGTTGATGCCTATTACATTGCCGTTTGTATCGATCAGTGCGCCTCCGCTGTTACCCGGGTTGATCGCCGCATCTGTCTGCATAACGATCTGGGTCGTATTGCTGCCCCGGCCATCTGTAGCGGTCACTTCCCTGTTCTTCGCACTCAGATATCCGACTGTCACAGACTGTCCATAACCAAGCGCATTGCCGATGGCGATCACCATCTGTCCCACTTTGGCGTCATTGGAGCTTCCGAGGGAAGCTACCCGGATACTGTTCTTTGTACTGCTCTTGAGTTTACTGAGCTTGACGGTGAGCACCGCAAGATCGTGGGAAGCGCTGGTCCCTTTTACTTCCGCCTCCACGCTCTCTCCATCATTGAACTGGACAGATATCTTATCCGCATCCGCCACGACATGATTGTTGGTGACGATCAGAAGCTGATCCTGATCCTGCTTCACAATGAATCCGGAGCCTGCCCCTTCCGAAGAATACGTCTGACCAAAATATGAGGTCTGGGTACTCTTTTCTGTGATCGCCACGATCGACGGCATTACCTGTTCCACAATCTCCGATACCCCTGCCTGGGCAGCGGCTGTCCCCGAGACGGTCGTCACTGGTATACGGGGCTGTGAGGTATCCACTTCTGCGATCGTACTTCTCCCTCCGCCAGTTACAAAACCCAGGAGCCTGCTTACCCCAAAAAAGCAGACAGCTGCGATAACACCAAAAACGGCTGCACTGGCTATGATCTTAGGGAAAGACATTCCTTTCCTCTGGCCCGGCTCTTTCGGAGTCCTGTGAACTTCTGTATTTTGAAAACGATATGTGTTATCCTGGGAAGGCATCGGCTGCGGCTGATCGTCAAATCTCTTTTCCTCAAACCGCTGTTCCTGCTGTGCTCCCATCTCAAATCCGGTATCCGGTTCCATATCAGGCTGTGATGTCTCTGGCTGCTGTTCTGGCTGCTGCTCAGGCTGTGATGTCGGTGTGTCCTGCAAGACAAATCCATTTTCCTGCTCTGTATTATTATTTTCGTCCATAATGTGATACACCCTTTCTTCTTAAGTTGGGAATATTATACCCAGTAATTGTGTTAAGTTTGTGAAGCTAAGTTTGTGAATAAAAATTTTATTGTGAAATGACATAAAATGGTATATACTTAATAGAGAATTCTATTGTTTTTATACCATATACGGAGAAAGGACGGTTGCCCTTTGATTAAAGATAACCAGAAATTACTGAACTTTTTCAGGGTACTGGTCGATGCCGGAATCATGACCCTGTCATTTATCGCTGCCTATTATCTGCGCTTTGCCGATAATAGCTTCCTGATCCAGATGAAGATCATTTCAGAGCCGCTGGGGATATACGGAAGCCTAAAGGATTATTTCCAGATTCTCTTTATGCTGATTCCCTGCTATCTGGTATCCTATTACTTTTTTCATTTATATGACCCCAAGCGCGTCAAAAGCCGCAAATCCGAAATTATCAACATGTTTAAAGCAAATATGTTTGGTATCATCTACTGTGTTGCTTTCCTCTTTTTCTACCGCAACAAGGATTATGCCCGGCTGTTTATCATCATTTTCGTAACCCTCAATTTCTTTCTGGAGGTACTGTTCCGCTTTGCCACCACTACCATTATGCGCAAACTGCGCCGCAAAGGGCTGAACCAGAAACATATCCTTCTTGTGGGGTATGGCCGTACGGCAGAAGGCTATATTGACCGCCTTCTGGCACACCCGGAATGGGGCTTTTCCATCCATGGGATCCTTGACAACCACAAACCGCTGGGACATGCCTACCGCAATATCCATGTGATCGCCAGGATCGATGACCTTGAAAAAATACTGTCTGAAAATGATTATGATGAGATCGTCATCACGCTGGGACTGCAGCACTATGAACTTCTGGAAAATATCATTGCCGTGACAGAAAAATCCGGCGTACACACCAAGTTTGTCCCCGACTATAACAATATCCTTCCTACCAAGCCTTATACCGAAGATGTGGACGGGCTCCCTGTCATCCATGTACGGACGCTCCCGCTGTCTGTATCCTTTAACCGCTTCGTCAAACGTCTCACGGATATCGTGGGTTCTATCTGTCTGATCGTATTATTTTCCATACCGATGCTCATTGTAGCTCTCGCTGTCAAGCTCAGCTCACCGGGACCTCTTATCTTTAAGCAGGAACGGGTGGGGCTTCACAACCGTCCCTTTAAAATGTTTAAGTTCCGTTCCATGGCAGTACAGGATTCATCCAGGGAAAAACAGGCATGGACGGTACAGGACGATCCCCGTGTGACAAAAGTCGGTAAATTCATCCGCAAGACAAGCCTGGATGAACTGCCTCAGTTTTTTAACGTACTCAAAGGCGATATGAGTCTGGTCGGTCCTCGCCCGGAACGTCCTTTCTTTGTTGAAAAATTTAAGGAGGAGATCCCCCGGTATATGATCAAGCACCAGGTCCGTCCCGGTATCACCGGCTGGGCACAGGTCAACGGCTACCGCGGCGATACTTCGATCCGCCTGCGGATCGACTGCGATCTTTACTATATCGAAAACTGGACGCTGGGACTGGATATCCGCATCCTGTTCCTGACGATCTTCAAGGGCTTCGTCAATAAAAATGCCTATTAAGCGATCTCCCGGAGGTCTTTCTTATCCTTCCCAGAACTCCCCCAGCACCTGCTGCATCTGCCGGCAGTCCACCACATCATAGGGAAACCACTCCCGTGGAAACAGATCCCGGTACTGCCGCTGCAGAAACCGTTCATCCAGAAGCAGGATGGCGCCTTTGTCCTCTGCTGTACGGATTACCCTGCCGCCCGCCTGAAATACTTTGTTTACCCCGGGAAACAGATAGGCATAATCAAACCCATTTCCTTTTTTCTCATCATAATATTGTTTAAACAATTCTCTCTCATGGCAGACCATGGGCAGCCCCGTCCCTACGATGACAGCGCCGATCAGCCTGTCCTCCTTCAGATCAATGCCCTCGCTGAAAATCCCGCCCATCACACAGCATCCCAGAATACTCTCCTCTGTCTCCCGGTCAAAGGCTGCGAGAAATTCTTCTTTTTCCTTTTCCCTCATATCACTGCTCTGCACAAGGATCTGCTGCCTGTCATCCGGCTCCAGTCTCGCTATCACCTGGTCCATAAAAGAATACGAGGGAAAAAACACCAGATAATTTCCTGCCCTGGCACGGACAAAGCACTGGATATATTCTGCGATCTTCTGATATTCCTCATCCCCCCTCCTCGTATATTTACTCGTGACATCCCTGGCGATCAGTATCTTACGCTGTTCCGGCACAAAGGATGAGCGGGCATACACTGCCCCATCTTCCTTCTTCCCGGTGAGCTGTTCTTTGTAATAACGGATCGGCAGCAGAGTCGCCGAGAAAAGTACCGTCGCCCGTCCCCGCTCCATAACATCCCGGAGCTGCCCGGAAGGATCCATACACTGGAGCTTGATCCTGAAATTTCCATCTGTATCATAATCCGTATAGATACGATATTTATCATCCATGCCATCCAGCACGGCAGAAAATTTCCTGACATTAAAATAAAAGTTCAGCATCGTCTCCCGCTCCGGCAGCGCCGGATAATTTTTAGCAAAGAGTTCATAGTCCGCTATGATCCTCAGAAGCTGAAACGGAAGGGAACCTGCATCTGTCAGAACTTCAAATTCATCGCACTTATGTTTCCAGTTTAGCATACACCGGTTGACGGCATCCAGGGACTTTTCAAATTTTCGGAGATCATACTGCACCTCCGGTCTTTTTTCCTGTGTACGGACAGCACGGATGATCCGTTTCACAGCCAGAAACTCTTCCTTTACCAGTCTGGCGCTGTACATCTCCCTCCCCCGCTCCACCAGATTATGTGCTTCGTCAATCAGAATCGTCATATTGCCCTTCTTTTCTGCCGAAAAAAACCGCCGCAGATAGACATTCGGATCAAAGACATAGTTATAATCACAGATCACAGCATCGGCGTACAGCGCTGCATCCAGTCCCATCTCGAACGGACAGACCTGGTGCTTTTCGGCATACTGCAGGATCAGTTCCCTGTCCAGCCGTTCCTCACTGACCAGCACATCATACACCGCTTCATTAATCCGGTCATAATGTCCCCTTGCCCGCGGGCATTCCCCCGGATTGCAGGAAACTTTGTCCAGAACACACATCTTTTCCTTCGCGGTGATCGTGACCGGCTTGAAGAAAAGCTCCTGCCGGCAGAGCAGGTCAAAACACTCCTCCGCTACTGTCCGGGTAATGGTTTTTGCCGTCAGGTAAAAGATCCGGTCACTGAGCCCCTCCCCCATTGCCTTAACAGCAGGAAACACCGTCGTGACCGTTTTCCCCACCCCGGTAGGCGCCTGGATAAACAGCCTCTTTTTCTCCTCAACCGTATGATAGACCATGGCGGCAAGCTCCTTCTGCCCTGGACGGTAGGAAAAAGGGAAAATCAGATTCCGGATGGAAGCATCGCGCTTCTTTTTCCAGTCATATTCATACACTGCCCATTTCTCATAGCGCTCCATAAGATCCTGAAACCAGTCGCGGACCGCCTGCCCGCTGAATGTCTCCGTGAAACGCCGGATCCGTTCTGTTTCCATATTGCAATAGGTCACCTGTACATCGATCTCCGCCAGGTCCTCATTCTCCGCCACCATATACGCATAGCACATCGCCTGCGCCTTGTGGACAAATACCGGCTTCTCCCACTCCCGGAAATCCGCATACACTCCTTTGATCTCATCGATCATCACCCGCCCCTTGTCCCGGAAGATGCCGTCGGCACGTCCCTCGATCTGCAGGGTAAATTCCGTTCCATATTCCTGGCTCTTCATATTTTGTAGCGCAAACAGAGAGACTTCCGCCACATAGCCGGGTCCCATGCTCTTTTGTATCTTGCGGTGTATTCGGTTTCCCATCTGCATTGCGTCTGTATTCGGTGCACCGGATCCGGCAGAAGTCAGATCTCCCTCCCGGAAGATGAACTCCACCAGATTTCTTACCGATATCTTGACGACTTCCTTTTTTTCTTTCATAATATTTAGTATAAAACAAGAAAAATTTTCCTGCAACACTTTTACCATCTCAGGAATCTAATTATTGTCGATCAATATTGCGTACGCAAAAGTTCCGGAATGGAGGTAACTATGACAAATACTGAATGGATGCTGGTTGGCAGGGCGAAAAACGGTGACTCCCACGCCTTTGCCACACTATATGAAACCTATTATACCGATCTGTACCGGTTTGCCGTATGTCTGATGAAGAGTACCGTATCCGCAGAAGACGCTGTCAGCGCTGCTATTCTGAAAGCGTATGAAAACCTGCCGAAGCTGCGGAAGAATGATTCATTCAAAAGCTGGCTCTTCCAGATCACGGCAAATGAATGCCGGTCCCAGTTAAATAAATCTGTCACCTATCTGGAAGATCACGACTGGCAGGAACCTGCCGTGCAGGAAAACGGCTACGAAGCATCAGAGGTGGCAGAACTGCTCTCCCCTCTCTCAGATGAGGAACGTCTGGTCATCACCCTGTCTGTCTTCGCCGGATACAACAGCAGGGAAATCGCCAGTGTCATACATAAGCGGGAGGGAAGCGTCCGCTCCATCAAAAGCCGCGCCTTCGCCCGGCTTCGGAACAGTATTGGCAGCTCAATACAATAGAAAGGAAGGATGATATGGATAATCAGGAAATTCGTGATACACTGCGAAAAAAATCAGCAGATATACCGGTGCCAGATACTCTGCAGCCGGACCAGATCGAAGAAAAACTGAAAAACAAAACACAGAACCATCCGCGATTTACCGCGCACCGCCGCTCCATCCTGACAGCGGCAGCCGCGATTGCTGTTCTCTGTGTCGTGGGACTTGTGCCCATGTTCACCTATCTCTCCCAGGTCAGGGAAATGGAAAACGACATGCACGCACCGATCGTCGAAGAAACGACCATCGCTGACAATGAAGAAAAAAGCGGCGTCACCTATGATGAGATCTATGACGCCATCACCGGATATCATAAAGAACAGGACAAATATTCCAGCAACGACAAAGATGGTCTGAATTTTATGGAAGACATTGCCTCCGAGAGTGAGAAGTCCTCCGGGAGCGCACCTACAAAAAAAGCAGCAGAAAGCATCTCGGATGATGCAACCCGGGAGGCAGCCGATCATTCAGAAACAGATACCCAGGTAAACGGTGTCATGGAAGGCGATATCGTCAAAACTGACGGGAAACATATTTTCACTGTGAAGGAAGGGGTTTTTGGTTCTTCTGTCAGAATCTACAAGGCAGAGGGCGCCCATGTGGAAGAACTGTCAATGATCCAGCTCTCACAGGCAGACTGCAGTGAATTGTATATTGAGGGAAACACACTCATCGCCATCGGGAACCTGTGGGAAGAAGAAGACAGTAATTCGATCGCAGAAGACCGGCTCTGGGAAGACGTGGAGACCATATCCCGGAACTCCACGCAGAGCCACATCACCCTGTATGACCTCAGTGACCCGGCGGCTCCAGAACAGATCCGGCAGCTGAAACAGAGCGGCAGTTTTAATACCTCCCGCATCAGCGGCGGATATGTATACACATTCACCAATTACTCCGTCAACAGTCTGGAGTATAAAAAAGACCAGCCGGAGGAATTCGTCCCGAAGGCTAACAACAAATTGGTGCCCGCTGATAAAATCCGTCTTGCCGGAAAAAAGGGCGGCGACTCCTATATGGTCATGACATCCCTGAAACTGGATGACCACAATGATTTTGCAGACTCCCAGGCGGTCCTCGGCAATTTTAATACCTATTACATGAACCAGGAACACATCTATGCCGTGAATCCCGGCAACTGGTGGGAGGGGACCGGGAAATCAGCCATTGTGAAGTATTCCTATAACAAGGGAAAGTTTTCCTTCTGTGGCAATACAAAAATCCGTGGAGCGATCAATGACTCTTATTATATGCACGAATACAAAGGGAATTTTGTCTTTGTCTACACAAGGGAAAAACCGGACCGGACTACTAACGGACTTTGTGTCCTGGACCAGAACCTGAAACCGATCGGTGAGATCTCCGACCTGGGCGTGGATGAAACGATCTATTCGTCCTATTATATCGACAATATGGCATATTTTGTCACATTCCGCAACACTGACCCTGTCTTTGCCGTGGATATCAGTAACCCGAAAAAACCGGTACTTAAATCCGAACTCAAGCTGCCGGGCTTTTCTTCCTACCTGCATTCCTTTGGAAAGGATAAACTGATCGGGATCGGATCCTCCTCCGGCGCCAATGAAAGGGTAAAGCTCTCCCTGTTTTCTATCGGAGACGATTATAAGATCCGTGAAATCGACAAGAAACTGGAAAAATCCGGCTCAGAATCTACGGAATCATATGCCGGCGACAACCACAAATGCGTCTTTGTCGATGAGGAACGGGGACTGATCGGACTTGCCGTCGAAACCTGGAAATATGATGATTCGGATGAAACAGGTGCGACCAACCAGAAAACCTATTATATCGTGTACCGATATCATAAGGGAAAACTGAAAAAGGTTCTCGATGCCCGGCTTTCCAAAAATTCCAGCATAGAGAATATAAGAGGGCTGCGGATCGGAGAATATTTCTATATCGTAGATGCGGATACAAAGGGTGGAATAGAAGTTTATGATATAAATACTTGGAAAAAAGCGAAATAGTTGCATTTCTCTCACAAACATGATACAGTTGTTGTATTCAGGCTCAACGACACCGTTGAGTAATACAGGAGGGATTAAGAAATGTCAGATATTGATTATAGCGCTCTGGAAGATGCGGTCATCACGATCGAATCCGAGGACGGCGAAAGCATGGAGTGCCAGCTGGTCTGTGTCTTTGAATACAATGAACAGGATTACGCCGCTTTTGCCGAAATTGACAACGAAGAAAATGAAGTTTATTTCTTCACCTTGAATGCAAAAGTCAAAAAGAAAGAAACTGAGTTTGAATTTGATATCGTCGACGATGAAGAGCTTCTGGATGAATTGTTAGCGGTTCTGCAGGAAATCACCGATGCTGAGTTTGAAGAGGACGAGGACGACAATGTAATCATCGAAGGTGAAGAGGATGACGACGATGACTTTGAGGATGAAGATGACAGCAGGTGGGACCAGTTCATCCATAAAAAACTGGATTAGAAAAAAGACAGAGACTCAAAAGAATGCGGAATTAATAGTATAACTTCCAGTTAATCGATCTACAAAATATCCCCTGTCGGCCTTTTCGCCACAGGGGATTTCTTTCTTATAAATCATTGTTATGCAACTGTTCTGCTTTTCTGCCCCCGATATATCCCAAAAACAGCGGCAGCGGCAATGCCAGCTAAAACAAAAACCGCCATAACCGGATAGCTGACATTCATGCCGAATATATGGAAAACTTTATAGCCGCCGAATACCTCTTTTGCCAAAGTGACATTTGCCAGACCGAAATCCACAAGTACCCCCAGTCTCTGCGTAACGGTATCGCCCATTGCCGCCAGTCCTACATTCACAAACAGAACTGCCAGACTTACACCCACCGTACCCATCCGGCCTTTCATATGGGAGGAAATAAAGCAGATGATCAGACTATAAACCATACCAGTAAAAATAAGCCACACAGCTCCGACAGCGGCAAGCTGCCAGACATTCCATCGGAACATGGACCGGGCATAGGTGGGAATGGACTGAATGGCAGCGTCCCAGCCGTGGAAACTCCCATGGGGCAGAAAACCAAATATAAAAGTAGCAGCCAGATACAGCACGACCACAACAGTGGAGGCTACGAGTACGCTCATTATTTTTGCTGTGACGATTTTCCGCCTGCCATTCCGGGAGCTTAAGATCAGATTATCCATACCGCTGGATCGTTCCACAGCGAAAACCGGGGCAATGACAAAAGTCAGTGGCACGAACAGCAGAAACTGCATCAGATGCTCTCCCCAGTTGCCACACAGGTTCTCCCATAGCAGGGTATTGGCCCTTCCCAATCAGCAGCTAACTCCTCGTAAGCGCGGTAGCTGTCATTGCCGCCGATCAGGAACATGGTAGAGGTCAGGCCAACCACACTGTAAAGGATAAGCAGGCAAAGCAGCAAAATTAAATTTTTTTGTTGAACAGCAGCTTTCGCAGTTCAAATTGAAACAACGACATAGCATCACCTCCTGGACTTTTCGGGCAGGTAGTTGAAGAGATACAGGTAAGCGTCCTCCAGTGTTGGTACAGCCTGTACTGCATCACAATCAGGCTTAGTTTCCTCAATGATGCGGACCTCCATACGATCGTCTTTCGCCCTGACATTGCTGATGACAGCCTGGTTTTGATAGTCCACAAGCTGCCCGGCGGACATTTCTACGAGCCAGACCCGCCCCTCCATCATATTGATATATTCTCTTCCCGTGTGAATGTGCTGGATGACGCCATACTCCATCATCATGATATGTGCAGCAATCTGCTCCACATCGGATACAATATGGGTGGAAAGCAGCACCAGGCGGTCCTTTGCATAGGCGGAGATAATATTGCGGAACTTGATCCGCTCATAGGGGTCAAGACCGGAGGTGGGCTCATCCAGGATCAAAATCTCCGGATCGTCCAGAAGTGCCTGGGCAATGCCCAGCCTGCGCTGCATCCCGCCGGAATAGGCGGTGCATTTCCGATTCAGATCGTCCGACAAGCCGACACTGTGTGCCAATTTCTCAATCTGCCTTTTTGCGTGAGTTTTCTCCATTCCTTTCAGTGCCGCTGAGTATTCCAGGTAATCTCTGCCGGTAAAGTCACTGTAAAAACTGACATCCTGGGGCAGATACCCGATTTTCGCCCGATAGTCATCACCCACAGTATGAATATCTTTTCCGTCATACAAGACACTCCCTTTTGTGGGACGCAGCACATCAGCCAGTATCCGGATCATAGTGGTCTTTCCTGCTCCGTTGGGACCAAGAAGACCGTAGACCCCTGTCCCCATGGTGAGTGAAATCCCTTTTAGGATCTTTTTGCCCTTAAAGTTTTTTGTGATATTTTCAAATTGCAACTCCATAAACTACCTCCCCACCGGAACGCCGCCCCGCATCCCTGCAGCGACCTTAATGGTGGAGAAGTCTGCCCGGTTAAATTTATGGACACACAGCGCAAAGAAAAAGGCACCAATCAAAATTGTAATTGCCAGCCCCATCAGCGGCGTGATAACAAATCCGCCAATCGAAAACGCCATGCCCTGCTCCGCCAGTTCCTCTGTGGTCAGCGTGTGCGCCCCCAGGGCGATATAACGGAAGATAGAAGTTGTATAGGTCAGCGGATTCAGGTAGACGATGGGCAGGAGGAAACCAGGTATAATGGTAGTAGGGATATATGCGCCGGAAACAAAGGTCAGGGGCATCATAATCATAGAGCTGATAGTCTGAAAGGCAGGGGAGTTGCGGGAAACCGTAGCTAAAAACAGGCCGATGGCACTAAATGCCATAGCGGAAACCAGCATGACCACAGCCAGAAGCAAAATCTGCAAAACGTTGACCCGTAGTCCAAGAACGATGCCGCAGATCATAGTAACGACGCCCTGCAGCGTGGCGATGACTGCCCCCGACATAATGTGTCCCATGGAAATCTGCGTCCGTGCAATAGGTGCAACCAGAACCTCTTTCATATAGCCGCTGGAAATGTCAGACAGGATATCAGAGGAATTGTTGACACTGACCTGAAACACGCTCATGATAATTACACCAGAAATCAGGTAAGGCATTGGCGCGTCAAGGCCTCCCATGGAAGATTTCATCAGGAATGAGAACATTACCAGCATAAACATGGACATAAAGAGCGAGCCCAATACCCGTCCCCTGCTCCTGACATAATTCAGTAAATTTCTTTGTACAATCGCTGTAATTGGGTTCATGATTCTCGAATCTCCTTTCCTGTAATTGCCAGGAACACTTCATTCAGCGTCCCATTTTTTACTTCAAAGTCTGTGATTGCAGCCTTGTGTGCTGATAAAATTTCCAATGCGGCAGGCGCTTTTTTTGTATGGAAAACCAGCTTGTTCCCGTCTTTCCGACAGGAAACATCCCTTTCCTGCAATGCAGCCATGAGCGTTCCGGTCTGTGTGCAGACAACATCCACCTCCGTGCCGGTATATTGGTGTTTTAAGTTCTCTGGCGTATCGTGGGCAACGATCTTTCCGTGGTCCATTATGACAATTTTTGAACAGACCTCCGCCTCGTCCATATAGTGGGTGGTAAGAAAGATTGTCATATTTTTCTGCTTTTGAAGCCGCTGGATGTATTCCCAGACATTAGCCCTGGTCTGCGGATCCAGACCAGTAGTAGGTTCATCCAGAAACAAAACTTTTGGGTCATGCACCAGCCCTCTGGCAATCTCAGCACGCCGTTTCATACCGCCGGACAGACTGCCTACCGCCGCACGCCTCCATTCTGTAAGTTCCACCAGATCAAGGGCAAAGTCGATACGCTCCCGCACCTCATTCTTCGGCACTTTGTAGAAGCTACAATGGTATTTTAAATTTTCTTCCACTGTCATTTGGGTGTCCAGAGTAGAATCCTGAAAAACGATTCCAATGTCCTTCCGCACCAGACTTCGTTCCCTGCAGACATCATGACCGTTGATCATCAGACTGCCCTCCGTTTTGTCAAGGATCGTACACAGGGTATTTATGGTCGTGCTTTTGCCTGCGCCATTGGGGCCAAGGAACGCAAAAATACTTCCCTCGTCTACGGTGAAGGAAATGTTATCCACCGCTGTAAAATCCCCATATTTTTTAGAGAAATGCTCAACTTGTATGATTGGGTTCATGTTATTACCTCCTAAAAAATTAAGTCCTATGCAGGTTACCCCGCATAGGACTTATCTCCATAAAGATTATGGTGCCTTTAATATTCTATTTTCTTTCTTTGGTGCCGAATCTGCCAAATTCACTTCTGTCCGGAACAGGACCATCATAATCTGGTGAGAAGCGCTCTGCTCCCGGTATATCCGCAGGTCTTTTTCCCCGCCTAAAGGAACCAAATGCCCTCTCCCGCATGGATAGCAGCTGTTCAAACTGTTCTTCACCCATACGCTCTTTCGCTTTTTCCATCCAGTCCTCCATAACCGTTTCCTCACCGCAGGCGCCCTCCTCCGTTCGGAAAGCCACAATAATACGGTCTAAATAATTCCCGAACTGCTGCAGTTCCTCCTGTGATAAGCAACCGAGGATTTCATGATAGTCCGATGCAGGCTGCTGTACTTGTTTTCCCTTTTCCGTCAAATGAACAACCATGACCCGCCTGTCTGTTTCAGATGGCCTGCGCTCCACATAACTGCATTTTTCCAGCTTGTTCAGCAATTCGTTCAGCGACTGCTGTCTGATTCCCAGAAGATAGGACAAATCCTTCGTCGTAATTTCCGGCTGGATTTTCAGCATAGCAAGAACGCGGCCCTGCCCCCTTGTCGAATCAGCAAAGGGTCCGGATTCTGCCTGACTGAACATCTGCCGGCGTTTCATAAGCCATTGCAGCGTGGACAGTTTTTCATAAATATCTGTATATATACCATCCATATCACCCCTCCCCTTTTATACAGGTACTTGTTGTATTTTATTATACAGGTACCTTATGAATTTGTCAATCCCTTTTTGTATCTTTTTCTGAACGCTCCGGCATATGCCCGCAGTGCAGGCAGTCCCCGTTACAATGATCGCAGTCTCCATCCTTTGCCTCTTCATCTCTGTTATGTGCCACATAGGTAAGGATAAAGATCGCGGCACAAACGATCACAATGATCAAAAATATAGTCAGCAGATTCATAAGCCCTCCTTTTCTCAGCTCAACGGCGGGTTCAAATCGGCGTCGTTAAGCTGGTTTCTTTTCTTTTTCAGCTCCGGGCTGATCTCATACAAAAACCGGGAAATCTCAGCGGTTTTCTGAAAGCGCTCCTGCACAAACGACAGATGCAGGTGTTCTTTTGCCCTGGTCATCGCCACATAGAGCATCCGGCGTTCCTCTTCGATCTCACCGGGCTGGACTGCCTTGCGGTACGGACTGACACCTTCATTCACAGTAGGGATAAATACCGTCCGGTATTCCAGTCCCTTGGCGGCATGCATCGTGATCAGATCCACGCCTTCCCTCTGTCTCTTCTGCCCGTTCTGCTCCCTGCGCATCTGCTCCAGATTCTCACCGTACTGGTCGACAAAGGCGAGCCATTCCGCCAGGCTGCTGCATTCCCTCGCTGTCTCCTGTACCTCCTCCAGTACCTCCAGCCAGTCATCCGCACGGATCCCCCGCTCTCTGGCGTGCTGGTCAAGATATTCATCGTATCCGATGCCTTTTCTGATATAATGCAGCGCAGCGTAGGGAGACATCGTGCGCAGAGCACGCAGTTCATTTTCAAAATCATCAATCCTCTCCATCATCCACATCTGATTCTTTCGGATGTAATAGCCTTTGAGACCGCCGAAGGTCACTTCCTCTGTATCAAACGCCGCCCGGCTGAGATAACGCACCGGACGGTTGCAGATCTTAAGAAAATTCTCCCTGCTGCGGTCTCCCAGAGCGATCCGGATATAACAGATCAGGTCTTTTGCCATCCATGTATCAAACAGATTGGGCAGCTTCTCTTTCATCGTAAAGGGAATCCCGTGTTCCATCAGTTTGCCAGCCAGCATACGCATCTGCATATTGGTGCGGAAGAGTACCGCCATATCATCCGCGCGGATCCCCTCCTCCTGATACGCCTTGATCTGCTGTACGATCTTCTCTGTTTCCGAGGACAGGTTGCGGCACCGGCTGATATGTACTCCTTCCCGTTTCCCGGCATAGGATGTGATCTCCTTTTCAAAACGCCGTTTATTGTGGCAGATCAGCCTGCCCGCCGCCCGCAGGATCTGGGTGGAAGAGCGGTAATTCACACCGAGCGTCACCTTCCCTGTTCCGGGATAGCTGGCAGGAAAAGACAGCATGATATCTGGTCTGGCACCCCGGAACCCATAGATGGACTGGTCATCATCCCCCACAATAAAAATATTATCCTCCGGGCTGGCAAGCATCCGTATGTTCTCATACTGCAGACGGTTAATATCCTGAAATTCATCGATCAGGACATAGCGGAATATCTTCTGCCACCGCGCCCGGATATCCTCCCGCGCCGTGAGAAGCTGATAGGTATACACTACCATATCATCAAAATCCAGCGCCCTGTGCCGCTGCAGCCTCTCCTGATATCCCCGGTATATATCCCGGAATACCTGTTCCGGACAGTTCGCCGGGTAGTAGCATTCCACATCAATCCCATCGCCCTTTACCCGGCTGATCTCTTTTTCAATCTCTTCGAGAAATTCGCGGCGGTCTTCCACTTCAAACGCATTTCCCTGTGAGGTAACATCCTGCAGCGACTCCTCCAGAAAACGGTATTTCAGCGCCGGCGTCACGATATCCTTCGCCTCATAGTGATATGCCGCCCTCAGGATCTGAAAAAATACAGAATGAAATGTTCCAAATCTCACGGGAAAATGATTGCCCTCTGTCATCTCTTCAAAACGCTCCCTCATCTCCATGGCTGCCGCCTTGGAAAAGGTAACCACCAGAATCTCTTCTGGTGGTATCCCGCAGTTCTCTATTAAATATTTCACACGGCTGGTGATAACAAACGTTTTGCCGGCCCCCGGTCCCGCCAGCACCATCATCGGTCCATCCCCGTGGCAGATCGCCCTCTGTTGTTCTTTATTGCTCTCCATGCAGTAATTCGATTCCCCTTCTGATACGCTGTAACGATTCCTCTCTGCCGAGGATCTCCATAATCTCATAAGCGCCGCCCGGCGTCATCTGCTTCCCTGAAACCGCTGTCCGCAGCGGCCACAGCGCCTGTCCGTTTTTGCAGCCCTTCTCCGCCACATAATCCTTCGCCACCTTCTCGATCTCTTCGATCGTAAACGTCTCCAGCTGCTCCAGACGCGGAAGAAGTTCTGTCAGCGCCTCCAGGGAATTTTCTGAATTGGTCTTCATTTTCTTGTGGGTATACATGGCGGTATCATATTCCGGCAGCTCCTCAAAGAAATCAATCTTCTCCGCGATATCCGGGAACACCTCAATCCTTGTCTTCACAAGGTCTGCGATCTTTTTTACATCCAGATCTTTTTTGATGACCTTACGGATCTCTGGCAGTGCATATCCGTAATATCGTTCATCGTCCATCGCCTTAATGTATTCGCCATTCATCCAGCGGAGCTTCACGATATCAAACACAGCGGGAGACTTGCTGATCCTCTTGTAATCAAATGCCTCTGTCAGTTCCTGAAGACTGTAGATCTCTCTGTCCTCCGACGGGCTCCAGCCGAGCAGTGCCACATAATTCACCACAGCTTCCGGCACAAACCCCAGTTCCATCAAATCTTCAAAGGATGCGTCGCCCCGGCGCTTCGCCAGTTTTTTGTGATTTTCATCCGTGATGACCGGACAGTGTACATACACCGGTATCTCCCAGCCAAATGCCTCATACAGACGGTTATACTTTGGTGCGGAAGACAGGTATTCATTTCCCCTCACCACATGGGTGATCTCCATCAGATGGTCATCCACGACATTGGCGAAATTATAGGTGGGATATCCGTCTGATTTGATAAGGATCATATCATCCAGCTCTTCATTAGGCGCTGTGATCCTGCCATAGATCACATCATCAAAGGATGTCTCGCCCTCTGTCGGGTTGTTCTGCCGGATCACATAAGGAATGCCGGCGGCAAGCTTTTTCTCCACCTCTTCTTTGGAAAGCGACAGACAATGTTTATCATATTTTGCCGCATCTTCTCCCTTCTTTTCCGCCTCATCGCGAAGTTCCTGCAGCCGCTCCTTCGTACAGAAGCAGTAATAGGCTTCTCCCTTTTCCACAAGCTGTTTTGCATACTCCAGATACATACCGGACTTCATGCGCTCGCTCTGGATATACGGCCCATAACCGCCGTCCTTATCCGGTCCCTCATCGTGAACCAGCCCGCTCTCCTGCATCGTCTTGTAGATCAGGTCCAGCGCCCCTTCCACATAACGCTCCTGATCGGTATCCTCAATCCGCAGAAGGAAATCCCCTCCCTCGTGTTTTGCGATCAGATACGCATACAACGCTGTGCGCAGATTTCCCACATGCATCTTCCCTGTCGGACTCGGTGCATACCTGGTCCGTATTCTCTTCGCCATGATCTCTACCTCGTTTTTCTGTATTTCCTATTTTTTTATGTTTTACCTTACAAATTTCTTTTACATTGCATCCAGGTACGCCTTCAGGCACGCCACCGTACCGTCGATACCGCACAGATCGCTGCGGATCGACATATGGTAATTCAGGACATTGTCCCAGCGTTCCCCAGAATGGTATTTATAGTAATTCGCACGGCTCTTGTCTTTTTTGAGGACAAGTTCCGCGGCTCTTGTCTCCGGCAGCGCATCAATCTGTATCGCCCGCCGGATCCTGAAATCCGGGGACGCCCCGATGAAAAGATTCACCACATCCTGCTGGTCTTTCAATATATAATCCGCACATTTACCCACGATGACACAGGGTCCCTCCTCTGCCACCTTGCGGATCACATTGGACTGTGCCAGAAAGATCCGGTCATCCAGCGACAGTCCGGCAAATCCGACCTCCTGGCTGGAAAACACATTCATCCCCATGGCGATGGAATACAACAGGCTGTTACTTGCTTTATCCTCTGCACGCTCAAAAGCTGCTTCCGCAAATCCTGTCTCCTTTGCCGCCCGTGAGATGATCTCATTGTCATAAAAAGGAATCCCATAGACCTCAGCCAGTTTTCTCCCGATCTCCCTGCCGCCACTTCCATATTGCCTTGTGATCGTAATAATCTTGTTCATACAAATCCCTCCATTTCTGTCTGGTACACATCTCTTATTTATTATTTTACCATTTCTGGACGGATTCGCAAGCATTTACTCGATAAATTATCGTAAAAACTGATCGATCCCATTGGCAATTCCTTTTACGATCTTTTTCTGATAGGATGCCTTCGCCATCCTGCGGTCTTCGGCAGGGTTGCTCATAAATCCCATCTCGACGATCGTGACCGGAACCTTGCACCAGTTGATACCCGTCATGGAATTCGTATACATCACGCCCCGGTTTTTGGCGCCCGTCGCCTTGCACATCGCCTTCAAAACCTTTTTGGAGAGGCTCTGGCTCTTTTTGCGGTTTTTCTTTGACATATATTTATTGGAAGACTGGGGAGCGATCGTCAGCGCCCCGTTGACACTGCGGTTGTCGGATGAATTGGCATGAATGCGGATAAATGCATCTGCTTTATATTTATTTGCCACTTTCGCTCTCTGTACATTTGAGAGCTTCACATTATTTTTTGTGCGGACCATGATCACCTTGTAGCCCCGTTTCACAAGCTCTTTCTTCAGCCTTTTCGCCACCTGCAGGTTCAGTTTATATTCCGGCAGATGTGTCACACAACCGGATGCTCCGCCCGTCACTTTCGCTTTTCTGGTGGATGAGCCCGGACCGACCGGCTCTGTCGCACTCATGGCATGGGTCTGGTGCCCTGCATCAATGACGATCACCTTTTTTGTTTTGGCCTCTGCCGGACGGACCGGACCTGAAATCTGCAGCACCGGATAAAATAATGCTGCGATCACTGCCATTGTTGTGATCACTGCCCTGGTTGTGATAGCTGCCCTGGATATCCTTCGTTTCATACTCTACCTCTTTTCTATTTTTCTCTGCCGCTTTCTCCCGGATACAAAAGAAGCCATCAACATCGGTTAATGGCTCCTCACATTTATGCGGAGTATGGGACTTGAACCCACACGCCCTACGGGCACATGATCCTTAGTCATGCCTGTCTGCCAATTCCAGCAACTCCGCATATTACCGCCAGTCATATAATACAACCAGCGAATAATATATTACCAAAAAAGAGATTCCCTGTCAAGCAGTTCGCTGCAATTTTAAGAGAATTTCTCTCTCAGTCTCAATACTCTGTCATAAACCAGCGGAACATTTTGTTATTTTTCTTATAAATGGTTTTGTACTGTGAATGAGGAAGCGGGCAGTGTACTGTCCCGGTCTCGATCGTTACACTGGTAATCCCTTTCTTATACACAAGCCAGTCTGCAAAACCACCTGCCGCATCAGTACTCTGACCCTTCGGCATCATGGTATACCCATTAAAGGAGTTGATCTTTGACGCCAGTTCATAGAGATTGTCATGCAGCTTCCCTTCCACATTGAAATCCCAGTAAAGGATACTTCCCGTGGAATGCAGGTTCAGCACCGTCTGCGGCTGGATTTCATCGATAAACTTCATCAGTGCCTTTGTCTCTTTTTCACTCCCGGCTTTTTTGCCAAAATATTTCATATAATGCGCCTTAGCTTTTTTCTTTTTTATAAAGCCTGCCGGAAAATTATTGTTGAGGTTTACCCCTCTGGCATTTGCCTTCCACACTTCATTATGACCGAGCTTCTTACACTTTTTCCTTAATTTTTTATTGCGGAGACCCTCTGCCCCGTACTGGGATATGCTGACCCCGTCTGGATTATCCATAGGTATGACGTAGATGCAGGTGCTGCTGAAATGTTTTTTATTATCACGATAATCCCGCAGGATATCCTCTGCCTGCCGCATTATGACCTGGGTGTTTTTCCATTCCCTGCCATGGATCGCTGCATTGATCACCAGCTTTTTCCGGGCATACCGGTTTCCGATACGGAGACACCAGATCCCCCTCTCGTCGTAGGTGGTCCCAATGCTGCTCAGTCCCGTCTTGCCGGGATATTTCCTGACCAGACTGCGCAGATCACTGACCATATCGTCATAATCATATAATTTATCTTTACTGCTGACGATCCATGGTTCCTTTTGTACGACGATCCTGACCTTCACCTGATTATGCTGCGATCCCCTGACTTTGATCGTCGCATAAGTCGTCCCGTGCTTTTTAGCGTGGATCTTCCCCCTTTTGCTCACAGTTGCCTTCTTTTTATTCCCTACGGATATTGTCACTTTACTAAATGGATAATCAATCTTGAGCTGGTCGGAGTATTTTTCATACAAAATAACTTTATTGCCTGTACTGCAGCTTATCTTCTTCTGAAAATAGATATAAATATACTGCACCTCTCTGGTCGTTTTAGAAACCGCCTTAATGATCGTATAGAACTTTTCTCCCTTTCCCCTGCGGTGACAACGCACCAGACCTTTGGAAGATACCGTCGCCAGTTTCTTCTTCACCTCTTTTTTACTGCCGCCGCCATAAATGCTGAATGTGGACGGATGCGACATCGTGAGCTGCACCGAATCCGTCGTATAAGAAGTAATATGATACACTTTTTTCCCTTTTACCTTATGGTAGTGGATCCCGGTCTGACCGCCTTTTTTATATCTGGCAGACGGGCTCTTTAGTACATATTGCTTCGGGACGGGTGTCGGTGTCGGTGAAGGCGTGGCAGCCGGCGGTGTCACCTGTGGCGTCGGCGATTGTGTGACCTGTGGAACCGGCGTCGGTGTGGTCTCCGGGGGCTGCGGCTGCCCAGGCTCCGGTGTGGTCTCTGTCTCCTGTACAGCTGCTGCCACCCTGCCTGCCGGCAGACAGTCCCCAGCGACCAACATAAAAATGAAAAGCAGGATCAAAACCTTCCTGATTCTGTGTTTTCCCATTATTCTCACCCCTTGTTAGCAGATCTGTATTGTAAAAGGGTATCATCAAAGATACCCTTTCATTTTATTCCCTAAATATGAAAATTATGTGGCATTAAGCCAGTTTATTCTTTGCCACCTCTGTCAGCTGTGCAAAACCTTCCGGATCGCTGATCGCCATCTCAGACAGCATTTTGCGGTTCACATCGATGCCGGCAAGCTTGAGTCCATACATAAAACGGCTGTAGGAAAGTCCGTTGATCCTTGCTGCTGCATTGATCCGGGCAATCCATAACTGTCTGAACTGTCTCTTTCTCTGCTTCCTGCCAGTGTAGGACTCCTCCAGGGCACGCATCACCGACTGCTTCGCTACACGGTACTGCTTACTTCTGGCACCTCTGTAACCTTTTGCCAGCTTCAATACTCTTTTATGTTTTTTCTTTGCGTTTAATCCGCCTTTAATTCTAGCCATTTGTCATTTCCCTCCTTCGCACCATCAGCTGTATGGCATGATCTTTTTCATTGTCTTAACATTAGTATCATCGACCAGTGTGGCCTTCCTGAGGTTTCTTTTCCTCTTTGTTGTCTTCTTGGTCAGGATATGGCTTTTATTTGCTTTAAATCTTTTTAATTTACCGCTGCCTGTCACCTTAAAACGCTTTGCTGCAGAACTCTTGGTTTTCATTTTCTGTTTTGCCATGATTTCATTCCTCCGTCATTATTTTGTGGCTGATAAAAACATTACCATACTTCTTCCTTCCATTTTGGCAGGTTTATCTACAACTGCAATATCTTTCAGCTGATCATAAAAAGAATCCAGAATCTCTCTACCAACATCCTTGTGCGCCATCTCGCGCCCACGAAAACGAAGTGAGACTTTAATCTTGTTTCCCTTCTGGAGAAATTTCTTTGTCTGGTTTACCTTCGTATTGAGATCATTGGTATCAATATTAGGGGAGAGGCGAATCTCCTTCGTCTCCACAGTTTTCTGTTTCTTCTTTGCTTCTTTCGCTTTACGGGTCTGTTCGTAACGGTATTTGCCATAATCCACGATCTTGCACACTGGCGGCTTGGCATTTGGTGATATCTTTACCAGATCAAGACCAGCATCTTTTGCCTTAAAATAGGCTTCTTTGGAAGACATAACACCGATCTGCTCGCCGTCTGCACCAATCAGGCGGACCTCTTTGTCACGAATCTGCTCGTTAATCATTAAATCGCCTATTGTTCCTTACCTCCTAAATAAAAAAAGTAGATAACTGCTTTTAAAAGCCAGCTATCCACAACATAATAAATCCCTATATGAGAAAGTTCAAATAAAAAACTTTTCTATATCGAAATGAAAAGGGTAACCACTGACACGTGATAACAAGCTACTGTAAATACGGCAGCATTGCTATGTGGCAGGGTGAGAGTGGATAACTCTGCTTTCTAACGCCTAGAGTATAATAGCACAGGATATCACCTTCTGTCAAGGAAAAAATATTATTCTTGCCATTCGCTCTCCTTCGTTATAAAATGGTCTGTAAATACCGGAAGCAGGGAGTGCGTCCTCCGCTAACGCTTCGGAATGGAGGGTAAAATGAACGGAACGGATAAATTTTTCTATATAACAGGATGGATCCTGCTGGCAGGGTTCGCCCTGCTGGCAGTGCTGCAGGGAACCGGCGTCCTGCTTCTGACGGATCTGGGATATGCCTGTTCTTTCCGGACTGTCACCGGTTACTACTGCCCAGGCTGCGGCGGCACCCGTGCCATCTGCTCCCTGGCGGCAGGAGATCTCATTTCCTGCGCCAGAGAACACGCCTTTGTCCTTTATACGGCGGCAGGAACTGCCATCTACCTCGTATGGAACAGCATTTCCCTGATCCATAAAAAGCTGCCTGCCATGCACTTCCATATGTTTTACATCTACATCGGTATCGCCATCTTCATGCTGCAGTGGATCATAAAAAACATACCGCTGTTAATACATGCCTCCTGAGATATCTTCCCTGAAGAACTGCTGTATCCACCGCATCACTTCCTCGCGGTCATTCGGATCAACATAACGATATGTCGAAAATCTGTCCATCGTCATATTGTCCCAGTTAATAATGGAAATATAGCTGATCAGCATGATCAGGCTCAGCCCGACACCGATAATGCCAAGTCCCATCCCGATGCCTCCCATGATCTTTACACTTTTGTCTTTTCCGCCGACGAGAGCGATCAATCCAAAAATCCCGCCGATCACTGCCGGGATGATCCCAATCACATAGAGCCAGCAGCAGCAAAGTGACAGACCGCTTAACACCAGTGAGGCGATCGCCAGAGCTTTATGTTTTTTGTTCCCGCCTTTCGGATCCTTGGGAGGAGTGTGCTGGGACTGATACTGAACCGGTCCCATTGTATCAAAGCGCTGTGATTCCTGATTCTGATATTCGTTTTCCATCGTTATCCCTCCTTCCTCACTATATCAGACAGCCTGCTCCGAGAGCTGCCGTCGTTCCTGCTGCGGCAACGCCGGACAGGATCACGATCTGCATAATACCTGCCGCCACTGCCAGGGCGAATCCCACTGCCCCTACAACAATACCTGCGATCGCTGCATCTTTCTGGTTCGGATTTTCAGAACGAAGTCCCAAAATCCCCAGGATCACGGCTGCAGTGCCGATGATCAGCGAAATATACCAGAGACAGCAGCATATTACCGATAATACTGATAAGATAAGCGATATGATCGCCTTTCCATTTGCCTTATACGTTTCCTGCATATCCTTTTTCTCCTTTCCTATGACAAAATTGTCAGGCACCGGACGATTCCGTTTCCTGTTCTGCTTTTCTGATTTCCTTTGTGCGGATTTCACGGCAGATGTCATCCACAAATGCATCCAACTGCATCTGCCCTTCGTCACCTTTGAAACGGCTGCGCACAGAAATAACTTGATCCTCTTCCTCTTTTTGCCCTACTACAATCATATACGGTACTTTCTTTAATCGTGCCTCGCGGATCTTATAGCCGATTTTTTCGGAACGCCTGTCTGTTTCAACACGGATCCCGTTCGCTTTCAACTCCTCTGCCACTTTGGCAGCATAATCCAAATATTTTTCTGAGATCGGCAGTACCCGTACCTGCTCCGGCGCCAGCCAGGTCGGAAAAGCTCCTGCGTATTTCTCGATCAGCCAGGCAAGCGTCCTCTCATAGCAGCCCATCGACGTCCTGTGGATGATATACGGACGGACTTTATCTCCCTTTTCATCAATATAATACATATCAAACTGTTCAGCAAGCAGGGCGTCCCACTGGATCGTGATCATCGTATCTTCTTTGCCATATACATTTTTGGCATTGATGTCCACCTTTGGTCCATAAAAAGCAGCCTCACCGATATCTTCTGTAAATGGGATCGCAAGCTCCTGCAGGATCTTCCGGATATCTCCCTCTGTCTTTTCCCACACTTCCGGCTCGCCAATATACTTCTCACGGTCCTCCGGATCCCAGCGGGACAGATGATAGGTCACATCCTCTTCCACGCCAAGCGTCTGCAGGCAATACTGCGCCAGGGCGATACAATCCTTAAACTCCTGCACCATCTGATCCGGTCTCACGATCAGATGTCCCTCCGAGATCGTAAACTGCCTGACCCTCGTCAGACCATGCATCTCCCCGGAGTCCTCATTGCGGAACAGGGTTGATGTCTCTCCATACCGGCAGGGCAGGTCACGGTATGATTTCTGACTCGCCTTATAGACATAATACTGGAACGGGCATGTCATGGGGCGCAGGGCAAATACTTCCTTGTCCTTCTCTTCATCCCCCAGCACAAACATCCCCTCTTTATAATGATCCCAGTGGCCGGAAAGCTTATAGAGATCGGATTTTGCCATCAGCGGCGTCTTCGTCCGCATATATCCCCGCTTTTCTTCCTCGTCTTCAATCCATCTCTGCAGCGTCTGGATGATCTGTACTCCCTTAGGCATGAGAAGGGGAAGCCCCTGCCCGATCACATCTACGGTCGTAAAGAGTTCCAGCTCTCTTCCCAGTTTATTGTGATCCCTTTTTTTGATGTCCTCCAGATGCTCAAGATAGGCATCCAGATCTGCTTTCTTCGTATAAGCCGTGCCATATACACGGGTCAGCATTTTATTTTTCTCATCCCCTCTCCAGTATGCACCGGAGGAAGAGATCAGCTTCATCGCCTTCAGCGGTTTCGTACTCATCAGATGCGGTCCGGCGCAGAGATCGACGAAGTCGCCCTGCTGATAGAAGGAGATTTCGGCATCTTCAGGCAGATCCCGGATCAGCTCCACCTTATAAGGCTCCCCGCGGTCCTCCATAAGTTTTACCGCCTCTTCTCTCGGCAGGGTAAATCGTTCCAGGGAAGCACCCTCTTTCACTACCTTCTTCATTTCCTTCTCGATCTGATCCAGCGCCTCCCGGTCGAGAGATTCCATATCAAAATCATAATAAAATCCATCTTCGATCGAAGGGCCGATGGCACATTTCGCCTCCGGATACAGTCTCTTGACCGCCTGTGCCAGTACGTGGGATGCGGTATGGCGGTATGCCGCCTTCCCGGCATCACTGTCAAATGTCAGGATATTTAATTCGTGTTCTCCATCCACGACGGTGCGCAGATCTACGACTTCTCCATCGAGCTCTGCCGCACATGCCACTCTCGCCAGTCCTTCACTGATATCTTTTGCAATATCGATCACCGGCATTGCCTGCGGATATTCCTTACAGGAACCATCCTTTAATATCACTTTCATCGCTGCTTCCTTCCTTTCCTTATAAAAAAATCCCGTCCCCTCACACGCTCTGTGTAAGAAGGGACGAGACTGTTAAAATCTCGCGGTTCCACCCTTGTTGGCGTCCGATGGGTTTCATCGACACCCGGCTTCATTCTGACGATAACGGCGTCTGCCGGACCGGATTGGGGCCACTCCGAGTTAGTTTTCAAACGGTTCCCATGAAGACACTTCCAGCACCTGTGTCTCTCTCTGGCATGTTCCACGTCCTACTCGTCTCATCTGCGTGTTAGTGCTATTATAGTCTCCCGGACGGAAAAAGTCAACTGATAAAATACTAGTTTCCCCATTGCACTCCACTTCTTTTTACGCTATACTTATCTCATTGACATACCAGGAGGATAACGATGAATATTATCAGACCAAGTGTAGAGATCATCGATATGGATGACTACGACAAAATTATTAAGAAAATAGAAAAAATCGGACGTGTCTGCTACAAAAGTGAGGCAAACATCTCCGATGAATCGGCAGAACGTTTTATATCAAATATTCTGAAACGGGGACATGAATCCGTGATCGAACACGAGGCGGTCACTGTCCGCATGATCTGCGACCGCGGTGTCACACACGAGATCGTCCGGCACCGGATCGCCAGCTACAGCCAGGAGAGCACCCGCTACTGCAATTATGCCGGGGATAAATTCGGCAGCCAGATTACGGTCATCGATCCAGCCGGCGGATTTACATACGATCCCGACAATGAAAAGGACCGTGCCCGCTATGCAGTATGGAAAGAGGCTATGGAGAATGCCGAAAAATCCTATTTCCGGATGATCGAGCTGGGAGCCACGCCCCAGGAAGCGCGCGCCGTACTCCCCAACAGCCTGAAAACAGAAATCGTCATAACCATGAATCTGCGCTCCTGGAGAAATTTCTTCCGGCTGCGCTGTGATGACCATGCACATCCACAAATGAGGGAAGTGGCGGGGATCGCGCTAAAAGTATTTCAGGAAAAACTTCCCATATTCTTTTCTGACTTTGAGGGAGGGGTTTAAACCTCCCTCGTCAGTATTTTACTGTTTTTCACAAAATCTTCCACGGTTTCATAGCCAAGTCTCTGGATCAGGTCAATGGCATAGGGATTTTCCCCTGGTGTGCGATATGCCGCCTCTTCCACATAGCGGTCGACATACTCTGTCCCCCTGCTGATGTCCTGATTTCTTTTGGGACCGCCGACACAACCGCCCTCACACGCCATCCCTTCAAAGAAGTTCCCCTTTGTGTTCCCTTCCAGCACATCCTGCAGCATACTCTTGCAGTCCGGTACGCCACAGGCGCATACCGGTCGAAGCTGCTTATCCTTATCGATACTCTGGACGCACTCGCTGACAGCACGGCTGACACCACTGGTGCGGGCATACATCCTCCCTGCTGCCGCTGAATGTTCGTTCTCATCCTCCGGCATGGCGGAGAAATCGATCTCCAGTGCTTCCCAGATATCCTCAAGTTCTTCAAACGTCAATACGCAGTCGATAGCGCCTTCCAGTCCTGGTTCCCTGATCTCCGCTTTTTTTGCCATACAGGGACCGACAAAGATTGTCTTACACCCCTCATGCAGTTCTTTCACAATCCGCCCACAGGCGATCATCGGGGATACCGATGCCGGCAGATGACCGGCGATCTTCTGGAAGTCCTTCCGTATCATGGAGATCCAGATCGGGCAGCAGCAGCTGGTCAACTGAAATCCATCCTCTGTCTCTGTATTTGTACAAAATTCCAATGCTTCCTTCAGAGTAAGAATATCGGCAAAGGCGGCAACTTCGATCATTCCCGCCGCCCCCAGCGCCTTCAGGGCGCTCCGGAGACGCCCCGGAGTGGCATCTTCTCCAAACTGCCCGATATAGGCTGGCGCCATCAGTATATAGACAGACGCTGCCTGGTCTTTCAGAAGGTCTACCGCTCTTATGGCATCTTTACTAAAGGTCAGATTTTTATTCCCGCACGCCTCTATGCAGGCGGCGCATCCGGTACAGAGCTCTGGATTGAGTACCGCCTTCCCATCCTTAACCTCCAGTGCCTGAAACATACACGCTGCCACACACTGGGGATCTGAGCAGTCACACGGCTCATCTTTCCAGATCAGGGGATACTTCTCCGGGTGCAGCAGACAGTCCAGTTTTTTTCTCGCTTTTCCTGCTTTGATCGGTTTGCCTTTCAGCCGGCTCTTAAGTACATGTTTATATAATTCTTCAAATGTCATATCCCGTCTCCTCGCTTTCCATCTAAGACAACGGATCCTGTAATCCGTCACCTATTTTCAGTATGGAAAGAATGAGACAATTTTATGCAAAATATTCCAGAAGTTCCCGGATATGTTTTACGCCGATCAGCTTCATCCCGCTGACATCAAGATTTCCCGCCTGCAGGATGGAACGCTTATTGCTCTCTGGCAGGATGCAGGTATCATAGCCCGTCTTGACCGCTTCTGCCACCCGGCGCTCCGCCTGTGATACGGCGCGGACCTCTCCCACCAGTCCCACCTCGCCAAACAGGACAGTCCCGCTGCCCAGTACCCTGCCATGATGACTGGAAAATAAGGCTGCCACCAGCGCCAGATCGAGCGCCGGTTCCACGACCCGCATGCCGCCCGCCACATTGACATAGGCGTCACAGTCCCCCAGCCGGATGCCAAGGCGTTTCTCCAGCACCGCCATCAGAAGATTGACCCTGTTATAATCTGTCCCCACTGCCGTCCGCCTCGGCATAGGGAAGCTGGTCTGGCACACCAGCGCCTGCACTTCGATCAGAAAAGGACGGGATCCCTCCATCGTACAGACAACGACTGACCCTGATTCGTTTTCCAGTCTGCCCTGCATCATATATTCCGAAGGATTGGGGACCTCTGCCAGCCCTCTGCCCCGCATCTCAAAAACTCCCACTTCATTCGTCGAGCCAAAACGGTTTTTGACGCCCCGGAGCATCCGGTACATCGCCGTCTTGTCCCCCTCAAAATAGAGCACGGTATCTACCATATGCTCCAGCATACGGGGACCTGCCACGTTTCCTTCTTTCGTCACATGTCCCACGATAAAGATTGTGATATTTTTACTCTTTGCCAGATGCAGCAACGTACCCGTGATCTCCCGGACCTGACTGACGCTTCCCGGCGCCGCATCAATGTTTTCATCAAACACCGTCTGGATCGAATCCACGATCATTACCTCGGGGGAAAGCTCTTCCACCGCATCCAGTATCGTGCCCATACACGTCTCCGAATACAGATACAGGCTGTCTGTAAAGGTGCCGATCCTCTCGGCACGCATCTTGATCTGCCGGGCAGATTCCTCTCCTGATACATACAGCACCTTCCTCTCTTTCGCCGCCAGAAGCTGGCAGGTCTGCAGCAGCAGCGTAGACTTCCCGATGCCGGGATCGCCGCCCACCAGAATCAGTGACCCTGGCACGATACCGCCACCCAGCACCCGGTCCAGCTCCTTTATGCCTGTTTCATGACGGCATTCCTCCTGCGTCTCGATCTCATTGATCTTTGTCGGGGCAGACGCCCCTGCTGCCGTATTCCTCCTTCCCGATGTGGATGCTGTCCTCTTTCCCCGTCCGCCTGCCGGCGCCTCCACCAGAGTGTTCCATGCATGGCAGCCGGGACACTGCCCCTGCCACTTGGACATTTCATAACCACAGTCCTTGCAAAAAAATAACGTTTTCTCTTTCGCCATACGATCCCTCCTTGTTCCTATGAAAATTATATTAATTCAGATCCGGCACAAAATCAATGAAATAATTTCCCCTTCGTGTGATATTTTTGTCCCGTCATTTGTTATTATAGTAGAAAGGCCTTTCAGATAAAGGGGGATGACACAGTGAAACGATCCGTTTATATAAAGGCGGTCGATACGTATGCGGGAACACTGTACCGCATTGCCTGCACTTACTGCCGGCAGCATGCGGATGCAGAAGATATCGTGCAGACTGCCTTTATGAAACTGTACCAGACAGAAACTGAATTTCAGGATGAGGAACACATAAAACGATGGCTGATCCGTGTGACGGTAAATGAAGCCAGAAATCTGTGTTCATCTTTCTGGAAAAAGAATGTAACTTCACTGGAATCCTCCGGGATGATCCAGCCCTATGACTTCCCACGTCCCGAATACAGCGACCTGTACGATGCCGTACTGAGCCTGCCGGGGAAGTACAAGATCGTAGTCCATCTATACTATTATGAGGATTATTCGGTAAAAGAAATTGCAGAAATCCTTTCATTAAAGGAAACTACCGTTCAGACTCAGCTGATGCGGGCGAGGAAACAGTTGAAAATAAAGTTAAAGGAGGTCTGGCAGGATGAACAATAAACAATTTTACAAGGAGGCATTTGACAGTATCCGGATGTCTCCGGAATCAATCAGGAAGGTGAAGAATATGAGTGAAATCAACCAAAAAAGAAAACTAAAAACAGGATTCCGCGTCGCCATTGCTGCGGCCGCTCTGGCCGCCATTTTTGGCATCAGCAATGTGGCTGTATATGCCGCCACTGGAGACACCCTGGTGGAAAAGGTGGAAAAGAAAATTTCTGTTTACATCAACGGCAAAAAAACGGACTATTCGCGGATTGAAAAGCAAAAAGATAAAGACGGCAACGACTGCTATGTGATCAAACTGGACGAAGACAAAGAAAAAAAGGCTGAAATCCGGTCGGAAGGATAAAATCCTTATGAAACAAAAATCACCTGTCTATGATACCTGTATCGCAGACAGGTGATTGTTATCAGAAGCCTGTTTCCTGTCTCCATCATTTTTCTTATGATGGAGACAGACTTCTTAAGCCATTCTTATAACATTCATTTGCATGATTCCCTAAAATATACCTTATTTTTTGTTTTTCCTGCGCCTTTAAGAATATTCAG
>CAJUDA010000026.1 GCA_910584875.1 uncultured Eubacterium sp. | reverse complement strand
TTGCTGTCGTAGTAACGGGCAAGCTCGAAGTCCATGCCGCCGGTGCCGTCGAGGGTGAGGTCGGTGCGGGTGAGGATGAGGTGCCCGGTGGCCGGGTCCACCCCATCGGCAGGATCTGCTTCCAGGGGGGATCCGGCGAGGCGGTTTTCGTAGACACTGCGGAAGGTGTCGCCGTAGGAGGCTTCGAGGGCGGTGCTGTATACCTCACCAACGGTGAGGTTCCCGTCAACAGTGGGTAGTTCGCTGATGGTGGAACTCCCATCTGCGGCAGGGTTCTCCCCTGCCGCCCGGCAGATGCTGCCGTCTGCGGACAGAACCATCCCGCACAGCATGGCAGCGATTATAATTCCATACAATAGTTTTCCCAAGTTTCTCATAGGTTCCGGACTCCTTCCACAGCTGCTGCTACAGCATTTCATTTTTCGGTGTATTACTGATCCCTGACTGGCAGGTTTCATACGATCTCTTTTCACCTGCCAGTTTTTTATGAATACACTACCCGCTTTTGTTTTATTCGCGCGAAGGCAAAGTGAGGATTGACAAATAAATTTGCCCATCCGAGCGCACCCGAAGGTCATTTAGCAACAACAGTATGCCTTAAAAAGAGGCAGATGTAAAGATAGATGTAAGTTTTGGTCATTTTCTTGTAACTTTTGGTAAAAATTTTTACATTTTTAGGTATTTTGGCTCGAATATAATTCGACCTTCCCATTTTGTAAACGACTTTCACATTTTGAAAGAAGCATTCAGAAAGTTGGAAGGTATAAAACTGATGCCAACATTTTTGATTTTAAGGAATTTTTCCACTAGAGAATCATTTACAGATTGACAGATTTCAAGATGACAGTATCACCCCAATCGTCCTTCCTAGCCCGACGACGCCAATTTGAATCCGCCAGGCTAAGTGCCATTACATAAATTTGACATGGATTATTTTCATCCCATAACATCGGAAAAACTTCAAATTCTTTGAACCCAGCATTGCAGTCAAATACCCCGCTGCAGGGCAACGGGGCATGACCTAGTTTCTCTAAAGGAACCTTTCGGTTCCTTGGCAAGATTCGCCCCAGAGAGGCGGGGTATTTGACCCTCGCGGGCGCGCTCGGATGATGCAAGCAAGCTTGCATCATCCTCACTTTGCCTTCGCGGGAATAAAATAAATTTGTTTTATCATAATTTTCATAAATTCCCATTTGAACAGTTTTAACCTGAAGAAAGGAATATCCCTTTTCCATAGCAATATCTTTTGCTGCCCAAATCAGTTCTCTCCCAATTCCATGCCTATAGAACGGGCAATATGTCTTTTTGACTGCTTATTTTTTATTTCTTCAATCAATTTTTCCCTACCAGCACAGCACCTCATTGCCATCCTCTGTCACCAGTACCATGATCTCCCACTGGGCAGATGGCTTATGGTCTTTCGTATACACTTCCCAGCCATTCGTTTCATCCGTCACGATCTCGACGCCTCCCATATTTACCATCGGTTCGATCGTAAAGATCATCCCCGGCACCATCAGCATCTCCTGTCCGCGGACAGAATTATAGCTCACCCAGGGATCTTCATGAAACTCCAGCCCCACGCCATGTCCACCGATCTCCCGGACGACCGTATAGCCGTTGGCATAGGCATGATCATGGACCGCCTGTCCCATATCCCCGAGAGTTCCCCAGGGCTTCACCTCTTTGAGTCCCAGTTCCACACATTCTTTCGTCACATCCACCAGCTTCTGCTTCTCCGGACTGATCTCACCGATACAGAACATACGGGAAGAATCCGAAAAATACCCATCCAGTATCGTGGAACAGTCAATATTAACGATATCCCCGGACCGCAGCACTACCTTCTCTGATGGAAAGCCGTGGCATACCTGGTCATTCACCGAAGTACAGACACTGTACGGATAACCCTCATAATTCAGAGGAGCCGGAATCCCGCCCATGTCTGTCGTCATATCATAGACGATCTTGTCAATCTCTGCCGTATTCATCCCCTCATGGATATTTTTCTCTATGTAATCGAGCACTGCGATATTGATCTTACAGCTCTCTTTGATCTTCCCGATCTGTTCCGGGTTCTTGATGATCTCATGCGACGGGACCGGACGCCCCTGCTCTGCCACTGCCTGTATCCTTGCATCAAAATTCTGGTGACATGTTTTGTATTTTCTCCCGCTGCCACACCAGCAGGGATCGTTTCTTCCTATTTTATATGACATAACCCGCTTTGACCTCCATTCATTGTTTTATATATTCTCTTCTCTTTAATTCCCGCAGCACCATCACAGCCGCCACAGCCGCCGCCAGGAAATCTGCTGCCGGCCCCGCATACATCACCCCGTCGATCCCCATAAAGAGCGGAAGGACAACAATGAGCGGAAGCAGAAACAGAATCTGCCTTGTCAGGGCGAGAAAAGCTCCCCGCACCGGTTTTCCGATCGCCGTAAAAAAGTTGGAACTGATGGGCTGCATAAAATTTACAAAGGTAAAGAATAAAAATATGTGAAAATAATTCTCTGCAAACTGAAAATACACCTCCGAACCACTCCCAAAAACAGATATGATCTGCCGTGGAAAGATCTGAAACACCAAAAAAGCAATAACAGCCAGAGAAGCGCCGCAGAGAATCGCTCTGTGATATGCCTCCCGGACCCGGGCATAATTTTTTGCCCCATAATTAAATCCGGCGATCGGCTGCAGCCCCTGGGACAGTCCGATCACAAAAGACATAAACAGCATATTCACCTTCATAATGATCCCGGAACAGGCGATAGGGACAGACTCCCCATAGACAGACCGGGAACCGTAATACTTTAGCGACTGGTTCATAATGATCTGTACTACCATCATCGCCACCTGATTGACCCAGTTGGCGAATCCCAGTGACAGAATCTTTATTACATAATGAAAATTCGGGATCAGATGCTTCTTCTCCAGCTTCACGGTCCTGCAGTGTTTCAGCCCCCACACGACCAGCATGGCAGCCACGATCTGCCCCAGTGCCGTAGCAAGAGCCGCTCCCTGCATCCCCCATTCAAAGACAAAGACAAACAGGGCATCCAGTACCGTGTTCACCACAGCACCCGTCAGATTACAGGTCATCGTCATACCCGGTCTGCCATCCGCACGGAGCAGATGACCGCCGCCGGTCGACAACAGCAAAAAAGGAAATCCCAGCGCCGCCACTCTGGTATATTCCATGGCATACCCAAGCACATGATCCGGCGATCCAAAAAACAGCATCAGCGGGCGCAGAAATACAAGAGTAACAAGTGTAATGGCAACACCGCTTAAAAACAGCATGGATGCCGCATTCCCCATAAAACGGACCGCTTTTTTCTTACGTCCACCACCCATCGACAGGTTAAAGGCAGACGCGCCGCCAACCCCGAAAATAAGTGCGGTTGCGATACACAGCGTATTAAGGGGAAAGGCAATATTGGTCGCCGCATTGCCCAGTTCCCCGACCTTCTGCCCGATAAAAAACTGATCCACAATATTGTATAGCGAACCAACGAGCATAGATATAATACTGGGCACCGCAAATCTGCGCAAAAGTATTCCGACCGGTTCTGTTTCCAACGGATTCGCTTCCTGTACCTTTTCCATCTTAATCTCCTCTTTCTGCCAGCTCAACGGTGCCAATTTGAACCCGCCGTTGAGCTAGTAATGGTATTTCTTTCTTCTGCCGGCAAGAAGACTCCCTGTCACGATCAGTGCCAGAAGCTCTGCTGCCAGGATGGCAAGCCAGATCCCGTCAAGTCCAAGAAAAACAGGAAGCAAGAGCACTGCCATCACCTGGAATACCAGCGTCCGCAGGAATGAGATCAGGGCAGAGACCAGTCCGCTTCCCAGTGCGGTGAAAAAAGCAGACCCGTAAATATTGAATCCCATAATAAGAAATGCCGAGCAATAAATACGAAATCCCCTTTTGGTCAGTTCCATAAGCTCACTGTCATATCCGACAAAGACCTTTGCCAGCACGCCGGAGAGAAGCAGCCCCAGAACAGTCATGGCGATCCCCGCAAAAAAGATCAGACGCAGGCTCTTGCGGAACACATTGCGCAGCTCTTCCTGATTCTGCGCTCCATAATGAAATCCCACCACTGGTGCCGTCCCGATCGAGTAACCGATGAATACCGCTACAAAAAAAAAGTTTACATACATGATCGTGCCATATGCCGCCACACCATTTTCCCCGGCAAACCGCATCAACTGGATATTATAGAGCATATTGACAAGCGACATGGATATATTGGACATCAATTCTGAAGAACCGTTGGCACAGGCATGTCCCAGTATACGCCAGGCGATCTTTGGCCTCTGCAGGCGGAGCAGGCTTGTATTGGGGCGCAAAAAATAAATGAGCGGCACACAGCCTCCCACAATCTCACTGATGACCGTCGCAGTCCCTGCCCCCACTACTCCCAGACGCAGCACTCCTACAAAAAGAAAATCCAGTACCATATTTGTCACTCCGGCTGCAATGGTCACCTTCAACCCCAGTGACGGACGCTCTGCCGTCACCAGAAAGCTCTGAAATATATTCTGCAGGGCAAAAAAGGGTAACGAGATCAGGATAATGCGGCCGTACGTCACACAATACCCGAGCATCTCTCCATCTGCACCCAAAAGAACTGCCAGCGGACGCATCAGGATCACACCCATGACAGCAAGCACTGCCGCACCGATAAATGCCACAACTACCAGCATAGAGAAATACTGGTTTGCCAGTCCCTTTTTCCCCTCGCCCAGCGTTTTCGCCACAATGGCGCTCCCTCCGGTACCAAGCATAAAACCCAGCGCCCCAAGAAGGACCGGTACCGGCATGATCAGATTCACTGCGGCAAAGGCAGCCTTTCCCGCATAATTAGAAACAAAAAGCCCGTCTACCACTCCATAGACAGAGGTGAATATCATCATGATGATGGACGGCAGGACAAACCTTATTAATCTTTTGTATGTAAAATGATCGGATAATTGAATACGTGTTTTCGCCATTTTACTTATTCTGTCTCCTGTTTACAGCAAGTCCAGGATCTGATCCTTGGATATGAGACCGACAGAACGGTTTGCAAGCTCTCCGTTCTTCATGACAAGCAGTGTCGGGATCGACATAACCTGATATTTCACCGCCAGCTCCTGCTGTTCATCCACATTGATCTTTCCTATTTTAATATCCTCTCTCTCCTCTGCCACCTCATCCACAAGAGGAGAAAGCATCTGGCAGGGACCGCACCACACTGCCCAGAAATCCAGAAGCACTGGTTTATCAGACTGCATGACCTCCTGTTCAAAATTCTCAGCTGTTATCTCTATTACTGCCATAATGACCTCCCTGATTTATATTTTTACTTATTAGTATATCCTGTCATGACTATATTATATCAAAATAAAAAGAATTTCAATCCTGTCAGAGAATAATTATTGCAAATTGCACAAAAAAACGATATAATATTACATATATTCTGCACTTTTTGTAAGGAGGGAACAGAACTTGAAAAAGAAAAAAGGACTAAAGCTGGCAGTTAAGCTGAGCCTAACTGCAGCCGTGCCCATTCTACTGATCACAATAGTCGGAATCTGGCTGGGTGTCAGCAAACAGCGGGAACTATCCGATTCACTGGTGGAGCGTGAAATAGGAGGTGTTGCCAAAACTCTCTGTGAAGCTTACATAGAGACAGCCGATAAAGGGAAATTTTCCCTGAACGGTGATACTCTGATAAAGGGAACTGAGACGATGTCTGGCAACTATGAACTGATGGACAAGATCAAAAAGGATCACGATGTGGAACTGTCCCTGTTCTATGGAGACACCCGTATGCTTACCACCCTCACCAATGAGAATGGCGAACGCGAGATCAATACCAAGCTCTCCGCCAATGTATACGAAAAAGTGAAAAATGGCGAAACCTATTATGCACCGAAGATCGAATTATTTGGAAAACCATACTCTGGTTACTATGTACCTCTGCGACAGCCTGATTCCGATGAGATTATTGGCAGTGTGTTCTGCGGCCGCAGTCTCGAACAGGTCAATAAGTCACTGACAAACACCGCCACCTCGATGGCAGTCGTCATGATGATCATTTTTGTCCTTGCTTTCGTTGTTGTACTTTTTATGGTAGTGCGCATCGGCAAAACGCTCAGCGGTACTGCCGGCAACCTCAATGATGTGGCGAAAGGCGTACTCAATCTGGAAATCCGTCCGATCCTCATGAACCGCTCAGATGAGGTAGGCGACATGGCACGCGCGATCCAGAGCCTGATCCACAATCTTCACTCGATCCTCACCAACATCAATGACTCCTCCCAGGCACTGGAAGATCTGTCAACCCATTTCTCCGGTTCCTTTGAGCGTATTACTGATTCCATTTCCAATATTAATAATGCGGTAAATGAAATCGCCAACGGCGCTACCGGACAAGCCAATGAAACAATGGAGGCCAGTCAGAGAGTCACAGAGATGGGAGACGCCCTGGATGACACCTCTGCCAATATCAGTACTCTCAACAACAGTTCTGAAAAAATGAAAGAATACAACCAGACAGCAAAGGAGAACCTCAGCGAACTGCAGCAGCTGAGTAAAAAAACAAAGGAATCTGTCCTTCTGGTACAGGATCAGACAAATCTGACAAACCAGTCTGCCCAGCAGATCCGGGAAGCGACCGATCTGATCACAGATATCGCAAGCCAGACAAACCTCCTGTCCCTGAACGCCAGTATCGAGGCAGCAAGAGCAGGCGAAAACGGCAAAGGATTTGCAGTCGTGGCAAGCGAGATCCGCACTCTGTCCGAGCAGTCCCAGGAATCTGCCGAAAAGATCATCAGTATCGTTAATGATCTTTTGAAAAATTCGGATACCAGTGTACAGGCAATGAACGAAGTGACGGACAATATCAGGCAGCAGAATGACAAGCTGGCAGAGACTGACACCATGTTCCGTTCTCTGAACACGGAAATTTCAGAGGTGGCAGATGCTATCGCACATATCCGCGAACAGGTAGCCGCCCTGAACAAGCACAAAGAAACAGTACTTGATATCGTAGAGGGACTGGCTGCCGTGGCACAGGAGAATGCCGCCAGCACAGAGGAAACTTCTTCATCCATGATGGAACTGAGCCAGATCATAACAAGCTGTGATGAGGAAACAGATAAGCTGGTGCATATGGCACAGGAACTCACGGAAAATACAAAGAAATTTGAATTTTAATTATCAAAGTCAGGCTTTTTACAATTCATCTAAACAAACATCAGGGGCACCTGTCTGCAGACAGGTGCCCCATTATTATCTGCTCTTCACTGGCATCATTCATTGATATACTCCTTCATCTGTGCCCCTGCATGACGGATCTCTTCCTCCAGATCCCTTGCTGACAGAAGACAGCACCCCTCTCCCCGGATAATGATCTGCTCCAGCCCGTCCGAAGTCGCCACCGTCACATGATAACGCCTGGCATTTTCATGGGCGAATTTCTCGATATACTGATCTGCCGTCTCTGCCTCCTTTGTATACACGACAGTAATATTATGGTAAGGAAAAACCTCTGTCCGGTGATTCTGTACCCGGTAGGCGTCAAACACAAGGATCAGCCTGCACTGCTTAAACCCCTGATAGTTGCACAGGATATCCTGCAGACGCCCCCGTGCCGCATCAATGCTGATTTTGGACAGATCCCGCAGCTCTTCCCAGGCAAATATAACATTATATCCATCTACAAGGAGAAAGAAATCCTTTTTGTCCGGTTTTTTTGCCGGTTTTGACAGCCCCGCCGGTTTCGCTGCGACTGAACGGACTCTTTTTGCCGATATCCCCTTATGGGATACCGGACCAGATTTCCGGTTGGCATGGGAAGTCCTCTCGAGAATCCGGTCAATCTCCTCGGTATCGATCCATTCTTCTTCTCTTCTGACCAGTCTCTCATCTTCGTCCAGACATGTCCCATCTCCGGGTAAGCGTCTGGCCTTCTCTGCCGCTGTATCCATATGCATATAGTCACGCACCTCATTCCATGGTACATTAAACCCTGCTCCGTGAGCGCAAAAAACAGACCCCGTCGGGTTTTCTGCATCCCTGTCCGGGTCATATCCCTTCGCCAGAATCACCTCATCCGCATTATGGCAGGGACGGTATCCCGCCGGACGGCAAAACAGTCTGCCCTGCCCCTTCGTATAGGCAGTGACTTCACGGAGATAGTCCCGCATCGTGATCACCGGAGCGCTGCCTGTCAGCACCGCCAGACCAGAGGCAGACTCCAGCGTAAAAGTACCCGCCATCCGTTCAATATCCGTCATGGCACGTCCGACAGATGCCTCCGGTACCTCAAGACGGAAGTCATAATACGGTTCCAGCAGGACAGACTCTGCCCTCATCATTCCCTGACGGACAGCCCGGTAAGCAGCCTGCCGGAAATCCCCGCCTTCGGTGTGTTTCAGATGCGCCCGTCCGGCGATCAGTGTCACCCTGATATCCGTCAGGGCTGCCCCTGTCAGCACACCGGGATGCTCCCGTTCCCTGAGATGGGTGAGGACCAGCCGCTGCCAGTTCTTATCCAGTTCATCTTCACTGCAATCCGTGTCCGCCTGAAAGCCGCTTCCCATCTCTCCCGGCTCCAGCCAGAGGTGAACCTCGGCATAATGGCGCAGCGGTTCAAAGTGTCCCACTCCTTCCACCGCTGTGGCGATCGTCTCCTTATATACGATATTCCCGGTGCCAAATGTGACCCGGACTCCGTATCTTTCTTCAATCAGATGCTGAAGGATCTCGATCTGCACCTCTCCCATCACCTGTGCCTGTATCTCCTGCAGTTCCTCCTTCCACACAATATGTAACTCTGGCTCTTCTTCCTCCAGCAGCCGCAGCTTTGGCAGCATCACCGCTGCATCCGTGCCCTCCGGAAGCCGGATCTGATAGGTAAGCACCGGCTCCAGTACCGGCTTTTTGCCTCCCGCCTCTGAACCAAGTCCCTCACCGGGACAGGTCCGGCTCAACCCGGTAAGGGCACAGATCATACCTGCTGTCGCCTCATTGACCGTCTCATACCTGCTTCCAGAATAAATACGGATCTGATGCACCTTTTCCCGCCACGTCCCCCTGGCATCTTCAATCTCCATCCGCGCCTGCAGCACGCCGCCTGTCACCTTTACATAGGTCAGACGGTTTCCTGTCTCATCTCTCGCGATTTTGAAAACTCTTGCCCCAAAGTCTCCCCGGTATATTGCCGGTTCAGTATATTTCTGAAAACCTTTCAGGAATTGTTCCACCCCCTCCAGTTTCAGCGCTGAGCCAAAAAAACAGGGGAAAACCTTGCGTTCCCTGACAAGTCCCGTAATACAGGTGAGATCAATCGAGCCCTGCTCAAGAAATGCCTCAAGCAGCTCCTCCCCACAGAGAGCGATCTCTTCCATAAATCCCTCGCTGGTCTCATCCGTAAAGTCCACACAGCCGCTTCCCAGCCTTGTCCTCAGTTCTTCCATCAGCTGATCCCTGTCCGTACCCGGCTGGTCCATTTTATTGATAAACAGAAATGTGGGGATTTCATACTGCTGCAGCAGTTTCCAGAGTGTCTCTGTATGTCCCTGTACTCCGTCGGCACCACTGATGACAAGAATCGCATAGTCCAGCACCTGCAGGGTCCTCTCCATCTCTGCTGAGAAATCCACATGTCCCGGAGTATCCAGTAAAGTGACAAAGGTATCATCCATCTGCAATATCGCCTGCTTAGAAAAAATCGTAATCCCACGCTCCTTTTCCAGATCATATGTATCCAGAAAAGCATCGCCATTGTCTACCCGTCCCAGATGCCGCAGTCGCCCTGCCGTATATAAGATTCCCTCCGAAAGGGTGGTCTTGCCCGCATCGACATGCGCCAGCAGACCAGCACAAACATATTTTTTTATCTGTATCTCTGACATGTCCTTCATCGGAAATTCCCCTTTCTGTCCATCACTCCTTTACCAGCCGGTTCAGATCCTTTTTGTCCACCGTAATCAGCATAGAGCAGCCATCTTCCAGAGGCTGACGGGGATCCGGGTTTGTTATAACTTCGTCACCATTCCGGATCGCGATAACGTTGATGCGCTCTTTCCGGCGCAGATCCAGTTCCAGCAGAGAATGCCCCTCCCACTCCCTCCGTATAGAAATCTCCACCATGCGGATATTAGCCGACAGCTCCACAAAATTCAATATATTCCCTGTAGCAAGATGTCTTGCAATGCGAATCCCAGACTCATATTCTGGCAGTACCGTCATATCTGCTCCCAGCTTCCGCAATATCCGGATATGCGTCTCATCCTTTGCCTTAGCTGCAACATAGGGCACTCCTGCTTCTTTGGCATAAATGGTTCCCAGTATGCTGGCATTGAGATTTTCTGTCACAGCAATAACAACCCCATCCATATTCGATAATCCCAGAGCATTCACAGCTTCTGCATCCTCAATATCTGCTGCCACCGCATACGTCGCAAAATCTGCCACTGACTGCAGCCGCTCTTTATTGCGGTCCACCGCCAGTACATCCGCTCCCGCCTCATACAGTTCACGCACCACACTTTCTCCAAATTTACCCAGCCCCAGTACCGCAAATGATTTGTTTATCATGACCCTCATTCCTTTCTAATCTTATCCAACCGTTATATCTTCTTTTGCATACCGGACCACCGCCCCATGCCGTCTTTTTTCAAAGGATATTGCCATGGATATCGGACCGATCCGTCCAAGATACATACACAATGTGATGATCAGCTTGCCTGCCAGATGCAGTCCGGATGTATAATCTCTGGACAATCCTACCGTAGCGATGGCACTTGCTGTCTCAAAAGCAACATCTGTCATACGCCCCCCCTCTGCCATGTAGAGAGCAAATACAGCAGCAATAAACACCAGTATACTCACTACAGTCACCGCAAGTGCTTTCTGTACAGTCTTATGGGGAATATGCCGGTTAAACACTACAATATGATCCCTTCCCTGTATTGTCATCCTTGTACTTAGAAACAGCGCCGCAAATGTCGAGGTCTTGATTCCCCCTGCCGTAGAAATAGAAGAACCCCCGATCAACATCAGAAACAAACAGACAACCACACTGCCAATACGCAGCCCGCTCTGAGAAATCGTAGAAAAACCGGCTGTCCGTAATGTCACGGACTGAAAGAAGCTCGCCATGATCTTCTGGGGAAGGGTAAACCTGCCGATCGTATCTGGGTTTGTATATTCCAGACAGAAAAAAAACAAAGCCCCCAATACAATCAGAAAAACAGTAGTCACCAGTGTAATCTTCGTGTGAAGTCGCAGGCGTTTAAAAAGTTTGTGTAAAGGATAGCCTCCCCGGACTGCCTTCCTGCCGTTTTCAATCATATCCCACCACACAATAAATCCCAGACCGCCAAATATGATCAGCAGCATTGTCACAATATTAAACCATGGATTTCTGGCAAATGGCATCACACCCGTATCCCCAAAAAGGTCGATCCCGGCATTGCAAAACGCAGAAACCGAATGAAAGATGGAATACCAGATTCCCCGTAATCCTCCCTTTACCAGACCTGACTGTTCCACAAACATGGGAACAAACAAAAAAGAATAACAAAGTGCCCCCACGCCTTCTACTACAAAGGTACCCTTAAAAATCCGTTTCAAAAACCGGACCAGCCCTTTTAATGTATCCAGATTCAGGGAATCCTCCAGAAGCACTCTGTCCCGCAAGGTAATCCTTTTTCGTAATAGCATCATCAGCCCCGTGGTAAATGAAATGATCCCCAGCCCTCCCAGCTGGATCAGTCCCAGTATAACCAGTTTTCCAAAGAAACTCCAGTGCGTCGCCGTTGTCACGACCACCAGCCCGGTGACACAGACAGAAGTCGCCGAAGTAAATAAACAGTCAGCAAATGGCGTCACCGTGCCATCTGCGGAAGAACATGGCAGCATCAGCAGCAATGCCCCTGTCAGGATCGCCACGAAAAAACCCAGTGTGATCAGCTGTGTCGTAGATAACTCTCTCCGTATTAACTTCTTCATGCCCATGTATTATCCCTGCCTTTTTATCCTAAACCATTCTTTTCCCAATTATTATAATATAACTCATTGAAATAGTATAGCATATATTTATAAAATGTGTTATAACTATAATGAAATGAATAATGAATATCCAAATGGAGGAAATCATGTCGTTTATAAAAAAGTCTATCACAAATGGCTTACATATAATCATAGTAGGATGTGGAAAGGTCGGGACAACACTGGTAGAGCAGCTCAGCAGGGAAGGCCATGATATAACGATCATCGACCAGGATGCTGCCAAGGTACAGGAAATCGCAAATTTTTATGATGTCATGGGCATTGCTGGCAATGGTGCAAGCTACAGCATACAGATGGATGCCGGGATTGAGACGGCGAATCTTATTATTGCGGTCACGCCTTCTGACGAGCTAAATCTGCTCTGCTGCACCATCGCCAAACAGGTCGGTGACGACTGCGCCGCTATTGCCCGGGTCCGCACTCCGGATTACAGCAAGGAGGTAGGATATCTCCGTGCAAGACTTGGACTCGCCATGGTGATCAACCCGGAACTGGAAGCCTCACGGGAGATCGCCCGGATCCTTCTTTTGCCGACGGCACTGGAAGTCACTTCCTTTGCCAACGGACAGGCTGAGATCATTAAATTCAAAATACCAGAAAAAAACACCCTGGACGGCATAACGATTGCCAACCTCGGTAAAAACATAACCAACGATATCCTAATCTGTGCCGTAGAGCGGGATGGCGAAGTCGTGATACCCGGCGGTGATTTTCGTATCAAAAAAGGAGACATCGTCTCCATTGTCTCTTCCCGCCGTCATATCCGTATATTTCTCGAAAACATCGGATTCAAGACAAAACAGGTCAGCAACACACTGATCGTGGGAGGCGGCCGCGCCGCCTACTATCTGGCAAGCCAGCTGCTCCAGATGGGGATTGATGTCAAGATTATCGAAAAAAAACAGAAGCGCTGCGAGGAGCTCAGCATCCTGCTGCCGAAAGCCATCATAATCAACGGCGATGGGAGCGATCAGGAACTTTTGAAAGAGGAAGGGATCGAACATGCCGAATCCTTCGTCCCCCTGACAGGGATTGACGAGGAAAATATTATGCTGACCCTGCATGCCAGACAGATCTCTTCTGCCAAGACCATAACAAAGATCAACCGCAGTTCCTTTATCAGTGTGATCAACAGTCTTGATCTTGGCAGCGTTGTATATCCCAGATATATTACCTCGGAAGCCATCATCGCCTATGTCCGTGCCAAAAAAAATTCGATGGACAGTAATATTGAGTCCCTGTACCATATGTTTGACCACCGTGTGGAGGCGATCGAATTTCTGGTGAACGAGCCCTCGGAGGTCACGGATGTGCCGCTTATGAAACTAAAACTCAAACGCCAGCTTCTGATCTGCTGTATTTACCGTCACAGTAAAGTTCTGATCCCAAGCGGTCAGGATATGATCCGGGTAGGCGACAGGGTGATCATCGTCACAACACATACCGGATTTAATGATATTCTGGATATAATGGAGGATAAAGTGAGAAAATGAATGGTTCAATCATACGATATATACTGGGAACCCTGTTAAAAACAGAATCCCTGTTACTGCTGCTCCCCTGTCTGATCGCTGTCATTTACCGTGAACCAGAAGGATGGCAGTATCTGCTGGTAGCAGCTCTCTGTGGTATCCTTGGTATACTTATGACCATACACAAACCAAAAAATCATGTATTCTATCTCAAAGAAGGCTGCGTCGCCACCTCTCTGAGCTGGCTTCTGATCAGCCTCACAGGCTGTCTGCCTTTTATTATGACAGGTGAGATCCCTTCCTTGACCGATGCCTTATTTGAGACGGTTTCTGGTTTCACCACTACCGGGGCAAGTGTACTCAGCGACGTGGAAGCACTAAGCCGATGCTCCACCTTCTGGCGCAGCTTCACCCACTGGATCGGCGGTATGGGGGTTCTTGTATTTATCCTCGCCGTCATCCCCATGAGCGGCGGTTCCAATATCAATCTGATGCGTGCCGAAAGCCCCGGACCATCTGTAGGCAAGCTGGTTCCGAAAATCAAATCCACTGCACGGATCCTGTATCTGATCTATCTTGGCATGACGCTGCTGGAAATTTTATTTCTCGTATGTGGCAGCATGCCTCTTTTCGATGCTGTCACCATCAGTTTCGGCACTGCCGGGACAGGCGGGTTCGGAATTAAAAATGACAGTATTGCCAGCTACTCCTCCTATCTTCAATGGGTCGTCACCATCTTTATGTTTCTTTTTGGTGTAAATTTCAACGCCTACTATTATATTATTTACCGCAAATTTAAAAAGGCATTTTTGGTAGAAGAGGTACGCTACTATCTGATCATCGCCCTCACTGCCACCGCTGTTATCTTTATCAGCCTGCTGGGAACATCCGCAAACGCTTTCAAAGCGTTGACAGACTCTGCCTTTCAGGTCTCTTCCATCATGACAACAACCGGCTTCTCTACTGTTGACTTTGACACCTGGTCATCCGTCTGTAAAACAACCCTCCTGCTGCTGATGTTCTGCGGGGCCTGCGCCGGAAGCACTGGCGGCGGCATCAAAGTCTCCCGTCTTGTCATTATGATCAAGACGGTGATCAAAGAACTGCAGTCCTACATTCACCCGAAAAGCATCAAAAAAATCAACTTTGAGGGAAAACCGGTAGAACATGATGTCGTCCGCTCTATCAATGTCTATTTCATTACCTTTATCCTCATACTGGTCACATCGGTATTCCTTGTTTCCATCGAGGGAAGGGATTTCACTACCAGCTTTTCCGCTGTACTCGCCACACTAAATAATATCGGCCCCGGGCTGTCCGAGGTAGGTCCTGCCTGCAACTTCGGCATCCTGACTGGATTTTCCAAATGGGTGCTGATGTTTGATATGCTCGCCGGAAGGCTCGAATTATTCCCTCTTCTTATCCTCTTCCACCCGGCACTCTGGAAAGATGTTGTGTCACAAAGATTAAAAAGAAGGGCATACTAGTACAACGGCCTGCTGTTTGTTCTTAAACTTCTTAACTGTAATCTGTCCATATGCATCTGCCTTAATATATTTTTTACCAGAAATTACTTTGTAGGTAATCTTATCCGTCGTCCCTTTCGTCAGCGACTTAATCGGAATTGTAATCTTTACTTTTCCTGCCTTCTTTGCCGTTACAACACCTTTCGCACTAACAGATGCAACTGCTTTCTTACTACTTTTAAATGTAACCAATGAGAGAACTCTCGAATAACTCCCCACTGCACAATGTCACCATCATGGCAAGTGCCGTTATCACTGATAGCAATCTTTTCTTCATCATAATACCTCCCTGCGTATTTTTAATCCGCCCGGCGACGCCGGACTTATAACAACAATCGTTATCTTTATCATACCCTTGTATGATTCTTATTCATATAGATTGATGTGTATCATATCATGCATTATGTGAACTGATGAAAAGAAACACTATTCAGATAACGGTTGTTCTGATATAATAATTTATAATTCAAGATCTAATTTCAGAGGAGGAACGGTCATGCCGCATAACAATTAGGAACTCCCATCCCAGAAAAAGAAATCTCCCGGAAAAATCCCACCAGAGACAGCATTCCCCAGGAAAACCAAACCGGAAGAAAATTTCATCAATGTCATAGGATTCCAGTGTCTGGATCATTTGCAAAATAATGCAGTAGATATTTTCCTGTCCACCTGCGGAATTCAGAACTGCCTGCCCGGCCATTTCTTTGGTCCCGGACAAAGAGAGCTTTATATCATTCACTTTATCTGTGGCGGAAAAGGACGTTTTGTGGCAGGAGACAGGACATACGATCTCACCAGCGGGGATTTCTTTGTCATCTTCCCTGGCACAGAGGTATTCTATCAGGCAGATTCCGAACACCCCTGGGATTATCTCTGGGTCGGCTTTCAGGGAGTAAAAGCAGCCACCTATCTGAAACAGGCAGGTATTGACCCAGAACACCTGACCGGACACTTTTATGACGCCTCTTTTATCCTGACCTGTATCCAGCAGATGATACTGGCAAGGAGCCTGACTTATCATAATGAACTAAAGCGCCAGGCTGCTCTTCTGCAGATCCTCGCCACACTCATCGAGATCCATCATAAAACTCTCAGCACCGAGGAACAAAATGACTATCCATACCGCATCTATCTGCAGCAGGCCATTGATTACATGAATGAACACATAAAAGAAAATATTAAGATCAGTGAAGTCGCTGCCCACATCGGCATCGACCGCAGTTACCTGTCTGGTATTTTCAAAAGTACCCTGGAAATCTCCCCACAGGAATATCTGATGACACTGCGCATGGACCGCGCCGCTGATCTCTTGAAAAATACCCATGAAAAATCAGCGCTATTGCCTCTGATGTCGGTTATGACGATCCGCTCACATTTACAAAAATGTTTAAGAAATATAAAGGTATGTCTCCCTCCGACTGGAGACGAAAATAAAAGCCCCTGTCTGAGAGTGTCCCAGACAGGGGCTTTTTATTGCTGTTATACATTATTTCTGGTTCTTCATATACCTGAGAACTTCTTCTCTTGCTTTCACTGCGGTATCCGGGGTAAAACCATGCCCGTCATTTGGATATACAATCAGGTCAGCATGCTGGTAAGCAGCTATTGCCCGGTCTATATATGTCCGGGGCACGATCGCATCCTGGGCTCCATACAGAACCAGAACATTTTTTGAAAAAGAACCGATATGCTCAAAAGGATCGAAATCCTTCATGGAGGCAAAGAAATTCCTCCCCAGGGTCAATCCCCAGAAATCATACGTTTCCGGTATTCCATTCGGAAAATTGTTCCGCCAGTTATCTGGAATGTTAAAGGCTGGAAAATACAGTGCCATTCCTTTCACTTCTTTTGCTACTTCTTCTGTGGCAAGAGCAGTTACAAGCCCGCCCTGACTGCCGCCAAATAAGAAAATCCGGCTGCTATCCACATTATTCAGCTTTTTCACATAATTAAATGTGGCAAGCAGATTCGATTTTTCCGTAAAAATCGTCATATCCGTAGTCTTACCACTGCTCCAGGATCTGCCAGAACCTCCACAGAAATCTATGGTACAGGCAACGAAACCATTTTGCGCAAAATATTCACATTCATTCACAAAATCGGAATGATGTCCATTATATCCATGGCACATAATGATCGCCGGATATTTTCCATCCTTGTCCGGCATATATATTTTTCCATAGACCGTGCTTTCTCCATCCGGCATATAGGCGTCGTCTATTTTTACTGAATAAGTCGTTTCCGTCGGATTCGTAGTTCCAGGTGGATTTGAATTTGATGGCGGATTCTGACTGCCTGGTTTGGAAGCGTCCTTCTTGTCTGTAACTTTTATTTTTACCCATGTTTTTTTTGTTTTCTTATTTTTTCCCAATCTTTATGGAAACTTTTTTAACCTTTCTGGTATTGGCGGCACCTGCTGTAGAGCCGGCAGTTACGGTCGATATTACCGAAAAAACCGTTACAAGTGCTACTGTTGATAAAAATCTTTTGCCTGCTTTTTTAAACATTGTTGTTTTCCTCCTTTTTACTATGTTATTGGATATAAATTTTTGCAGACTATCCCATGATCCCTCCTTTTCCGCCTGCTCCATAATACCTTTTTTTATTTCGTCAACACATCGCAGTGTATTCCGTAATTTAGCAAAATAAGTCAAATATGTTTTTGTACGAATAAACATATATCTGTTCTTATTTTTTCTATTTTTATTATTATAACAAAATAAATCAAAAATTACAACAGTCATTATGTGAGAATTGTCATGCAAAATGTGAACGATTTTCGCCCCTTGTAAAACACAAAATGCCAGGAGATTTTTCCTGGCATTTTGTACAGTTTCCAACGGGCTAACCCAACAGGTAAGCAGTCAGCTTTCCTTATTCACTAGCGCATAATACAGTCCCTTCTTTTGCAACAGTTCCTCATGGCTGCCTTCCTCCAGGATCCCCTTGTCGTCAATATACAGGATCCGGTCTGCGTTCTTGATCGTCGACAGACGGTGGGCAATGACAAAGCTGGTCTTCCCCTTCAGCACCGTGGAGAACATTTTCTGGATCAGTTTCTCTGTCTCTGTATCAATATTGCTGGTCGCCTCATCCAGAATGATGATATCCGGATTTTTCAGGATCAGCCGGGCAAATGACAGAAGCTGTCTCTCCCCGCCGGACAGCTCATTGCCCTGGCTGGAGATCACCGTATGATACCCGTCCGGCTTTTTCATAATGAAATCATGGGCATAGACCTTTTTCGCCGCCTCGATACACTCTTCATCCGTCGCCTCCGGTCTGGAGAACCGGATATTCTCAATGATCTCGCCCCGGAACAAAAACGTATCCTGCATCATAACGCCGACGCTCTCCCGCAGGGAATCCAGTGTCACGTCACGGACATCGGTGCCATCAATCTTTATCTTCCCTCCATCAATATCATAAAAGCGGCTAATCAGACTGACGATCGTCGTCTTTCCTGCCCCGGTAGGCCCCACCAGTGCGATCATCTGTCCCGGCTCTACTTTCAGGTCCACATGCTCCAGCACCGGAACTCCCTCGATATAAGAAAATGTCACATCCTCAAAGTCCACTGCCCCCTGTGAGATGTGAAGTTCTATTGCATCCTTTTTTTCCACGATCTCACTTTCGGTATCCAGCACCTCGAAAATACGCTCCACATTGGAGGTCACATTGGTGATCGACTGCAGTCTCTGACAGATCACATAGAGGGAGTTGGAGAAACGCTGCATATATGTCGTAACGACTACCAGCGCCCCCAGTGTCAGCTCTGCGCCGATATTATGGGTAATGATAAACAGCGCCGTCAGGTACATCGCCACAGAACAGATCACCTCCACACCCAGCCAGGACAGCGGGAAGAACATCTCCCGATATCTGGTAGAGTGCATATAAGCCTTGTGGTACTGGCGGGACAGTTCCCCGAATATCTCATTATTCAATTCTTCCCGGTTAAACGCTTTGATCACTTCCAGTCCGTTGATATCCTCCGCCACAAAGGCGGTCCGATTGCTCTGCTTATTTCTCTCCACCCTCATACAGCGATGCAGCGCCCGGGCGATAAAAAACAGCGCCACTGCCAGCGGTATACTCACCAGCAGCGCCATCGCCGCCATGCGGATCTCCACAAAGCAGATACAGACAATGGTAATGATCATGATAAATGCACATTCCGTGATACGGGTCATGTCATTGATAAAGAAATTTGCCACCTCGTCCGTATAGTTCGTAATACGGATCAGGATCTTACCCGTCGGTCTGCTGTCATAATAATCAAAGCTCAGATCCATCAGTTTTTCAAAAAGATCCTCCCTGAGTTTACAGATAATGTTATTTCCCACAGTTGTCGATGCTTTGGATGTAATATAATTGGCAAATACCGAGCCGATACTGAGGGCAAACCACATACTGAGAAAGAACACCGTCAGGCTCAGCACATTCCCCGGTACGATACCATTCTGCGGCAGTACCCTGTTGATGATCTCCATATTGATAGCTGCCGGGATCAATGAAAGAAAACTCGACCCGATCATCAAAAGGATCACTTTGATATAATCCCATTTATACTCTCCCGCATAGGATACCAGCCGCTTCAGCATAAAACCATTAAATTTTTCTTCCAGCAGCTCATCCTCATAATATAGATTTCTACTCACTGACGAACACCTCCTTATCCATCTGCTGCCGGTAAATATCGGCATACCTTCCATTTAATTCCATCAGTTCCGTAAAGCTTCCCCGCTCCACGATCTTCCCGGCGTCCATAAAGATAATCTCATCAAAATTTTTTAACGCCATGGCGCGGTGGGTCGCCATAAGCAGGGTTTTCCCCTGAAAATGTTTGTCCAGATTCTTAAAAATCTTACTCTCGGTCTCGATGTCAAGGGCACTGGTACAATCGTCAAGTATCGTCACCGGGGCATTTTTGAGGAGCGCCCGGGCGATCGCCACACGCTGTTTTTGTCCGCCGGACAGACCAAACCCCTTCTCGCCGATCACGGTATGATACCCAGCCGGCATCGCATCCGCAAATTCACTGACCTGTGCCGTCTCCCCGCAGGCAATCACCTCTTCGTCCGTGGCATCCGGATTGTAATACGCGATGTTCGCTGCGATCGTATTGGAAAACAGAAATACATTCTGCATGGCGTAACCATAGGTTCTGGCGATCTCGTTCCGGTTGTATGCCTTGATATCCTCCCCGTCAATGGTGACAGAACCCTCATGGATTTCCTCAAATGCCTGAAGCACCCGCAGGAGCACGGATTTTCCGCTTCCTGTCTTCCCCATGATCCCAATCTTCTTTCCATAGGGAATATCAAGGGATATATCATCCAGCAGTTCATTTTCATCTGCTTTTGCTGACACATGCTCCAACACGATGTGCGGCGTGCGGGATACCACTTTCGTACCATAGCTCTCCCGTATCTCGTCCTTTTTATCTAATAAACCGAAAATCCGTCCCACACTGACCTTCTCTCCCTGCAGATCCGACGCGTAGAAGATAATATCCACAAAATGACCGCAGATTGAGAGCAGATAGGTGAGAAATGCTGTGTACTCCCCACTTGTCATCTTAAATTTTGTGGCGAGCCAGATGCTGACCGCCATACTCATCAGCATCACCACCTGATCCACGGTGTCAAATGCCAGAAAATATTTATACCGCTTTATGCCAAAAGCAGTAGAAAAATCCCTCAGATCCTCACTTCTCTCATTAAAACGCTTTGCACGCATCCCCTCCCTGGCATAAGACTTGATCGTGCGGATGCCATAGATGCTCTCCTGTGTCTCGGTGTTCAGTTCAGAATTTTTTCCCCACAGCTTCCCATACATCTCCTCACACAGCTTGAGAAACCCCCGGGTGATCAGTGTAAAAAGAACCAGTGTCATCAACGGGATCAGCATCAGTCCGATATTGATCCGGGACAGCATATAAGCCGCCACCACAATATAGAAAACAGATTCTGCCATAAAGGGGATCGTATGCACATGAAAATTTCGGATATTCTGTGCATCCGTATTGACGATGGTGATCAGATCCCCGGCGCTGTACTCCTTTAACAGCGGTTCTCCAAAGGAATTAATCTTTTTCAGTATATCCAGACGCAGGGCATTGTCACACCTGATTGAAAAATAATGTGCCAGATTCCAGCGCGCATAAAAGGTAATAAAATAGATCACTAAAATAACCAGTAGGATCCCCACCAGTACCGTCATGATCTCCCACAGATTCCCTGCCGGGATATCAGCGATAAAGGCAGCAAAGATACTGCTGTTCGGTTTCGGGCTCTTCCCCAGTGCCGGATTGATCACATTGTCCACGATCAGCGTGACGATCTGCGGCTCAACAAGCCGGACCACACTCTGCATCAGCCCGAACAGGATACAGACTACCAAAACCCCATATATTCTCGCGTAATATGGATACGCTTTTTTTAATATACTCATATGTATTATTCTCCATTCCGAAGCGCAAGCGGAGGACGCACGAGCAAAAAGCAGCGCAGCTGTTTTTGCACTGTGCATCAATACTATTTGTGGCGCTTCGGCACAAATAGTGGTGTGAAAAATAAGTGCATCGGCATTATTTTTCACACTAGCTCCTTTTTCATTTCGATATGTGGACAATACTCATCCCGGTATTCCTCCCCCACGGCATGATATCCACATTTTACATAAAATTCTTTTGCTCTTACCTGGGAAGACAGGTGGATTGCGGAGCCTCCCTTTGCGCGGATCTGCTCCTCGGCAGCAGAAAGAAGTTTCGCACCGATCTGCCTGCTCCGGAATCTTTTCCTCACAGCAAGCCGTCCCAGCCAGTAGACCCCCTTCTCTTCTCCGGCATAATACCGGCAAGTGGCAGCCGCCTCACCCGCTTCATACCATACCAGATGGTCCGCCTTCACATCGGTCTCATCAAATTCCTGCAAAAATCCCTGTTCCTCCACAAATACTTCCTCTCTGATCTGTTTTGCTTCTTCTGTCAGAGAGCCAAACCATTTCACCATATAATACCCCCTTTCCAAAACGCAGCCATCCATCCTTTATGTATTCAAAAAGACCCGCAAGAAAGTGATTTCTTACGGGTCCATGGATACCGGTATCATACATTTGTATGTACGGATACACTATAAAATCGATGGATCGGTCGGAATCAAATCTTTCCCGCTAATACCTGCACAACAGAAATACTCACAATCCTGCTGTGAAATTAATTAATGATTAGCGATTAAAGATTCCCATGATTCCTTCCTCCAGTTATATATGGTTCTACCATTTTTTGTGTCTGCGTTTTCTGTTTCTAAATCATAACACCTTTTGTTCTCTTTTGCAAGAAAAATTTGTGAATTATAATATACCCACATATCACCACCAGCTGCAAAAGTCAGGCAGATTGCTGTGACAGCCACTGGATAAACTCATTCGTTGTCTTAGTAAATTCAATCTGCACACTTGATCCTTGTATGATCAAAAACTCTGATAATCCGTATTCCTTATCGTTATCTGCCCAATCATATGTATATCCCAGTCTCGTCCATGGATGAAAATCATCAAAATAAGAAACTATTATATTTTGATCAAACCATTCTTTATACCATGATGTATACAATTCACCTGCTTTATCTTCTTCACTAAAACTAAGTTTCATCTGTTTTGTAACATCTGTCTCATAGGCTGGACGAATCAGATCAGCAGGTGATACCCAGAAGGCTGTTACATGAGAATAATCAACATCTGGTTTTAATCCTGTCACCTGGCGAAGTCGCTTGTTCCTGTAGTCGTCAGAATAATCCTTCCACTCTCGATATCTTGATACAACTTCCCTATCGGTAAAAGTCCAGACTGGTTCATCGCCAGACACCACATTTTCTTTTTCCGGATAATGATCCGGATCTTTGTGCCAGGACAGCATAAGTACCTTATCTCTCGTCTCATTCCATGTCACCATATTACTGTTTCTGGTAATAGTCACCAGCGGATGTATCTCATCCTTATCTGCAATCATGGCATCCTCGACAGCTGTCTGGTACAATTCTTCGTCGGAGCGGTAAGGTCTGACATGACTGGTACCACACCCTGGCCATTTGCGCTCTGGCTCTGGTTTCACCGTCACAGTACATACATATTTCTTCTTTAAAACCTTCGCTGTAATCTTTGTCTTTCCTCTCTTTTTAGCGGTCAGCTTAACCGCACATTTCCCCGATTTCTTCAGCTTTATATACTTTTTTGTGTCAAGAGACCATTTTATCTTCTTTTTTGCCTTCTTTTTCACATTTTTTATTTTCAGCGTCTTTTTCTCTCCCACTTTCATAGTGACTTTTTTCGCTGACAACTTCACTCTGCCTGCTTTTGCCTGAATTTCAGTCTGAGATACAAAAATACCTGTAAAAATAACAGCACCTGTCAATGCAAGACCTATCATATTTTTGCTCATTTCTTTCATTTACCTTCCCTCCGCTGTTTTCCCATACTCTACTGTTCATCCCCTGCCTCCTCTTTTGTCACCTTCCGGATCTTCTTCGTCGCAGGATCATAAGCGGCATAGACAGGAGAATTAAAATATCTGCTTTGGTTACAACTCAGCAGAATCTCTTTTTCGTTCAGAATATAGATGCTGCTGTCTTCATTGTGCACCTTTTCCTCCCATTTATCCTGGCTGACATACTTTGCATGCTTCTCAAAATAATCTGACACGGCGCTTTCATATGTCAGCTCCCCGGAATCACCTGCCGTACTGAGCAGTATCGTCCGGGTGCACCGCCAGTCAGCTTCCTTTCCTCCTTCCTCTGCCTCCGCCGCTTCTGACAGTTTCAGCCTCATTTTCTGTGTCCACGAAACAGCGACATCAAGATACAGACGACCCTGATATGCCATGATGCCATAAATACCGCCCTCTCCATCCTGTCCTTTCTCACCCCACAGGGAGATTTCCTCCAGCTTTGCCTGCACGGCATCCCCGGAGAGCACTCTCTCTGCCTTTTCATCGTTCCCGCCATACCGGTAAATCTGCTTATTATCCGGGGTAAAATAAATATATCCGCCGCACCGTTCGATTTCCCGTCCACTGCTCAGGATATCAAGGAGTTCCTGCCTGTCATGATAGATCTGTTTCCACGCCCCGCTGTCTGCCTCAATCGAATATAAACTGTGTTCATCCGCAAGGAACAGCTGCCCCTGCAGCATCAGAGGTCCTTTTTCTTCCTGTTTCCTCCATACAAAAGCTGCCTCTTCCAGTTCCTTTCCATCCATCACAGGTACCGACTGCTTTGTCTCCGTATCATAACGATACAAAGTCATCTTCCCGCTTTCCTCCTCATCTTCCCCGCCGAGATAGTAAATATACGGATCCATCACACACAGATCTGTCATATGATACATCGAAAGAAGAAGTTCCTTCTTCCCTAAATCTGGATGATCTCCGTCTGCCTTCTTCTCTATCGGCACCCGCCATACCTCGGACAGGCGGCAGTTGTCCGCATCCATATCATCGTCCCGGTATACACAGTAATAGATCCACTGATCCGTCACCCGGTACAATTCATAAAGGTCCTTGATGTAAAAGCGCTGTACCGTAGTCCCATCCATTTTTTTCTGCACCAGAAAATTTTTATCCATGTCCTTTTCTTCATCATAGGTTTCCAGCTTCTCATACGCATTATCTTTGTTGGCATACCAGTTGATATCCTCATTCTCCTCCCCATCTTTTTCACTTTGCAAGTCATTGCCCTCTCCCGCCCCGCCGCTGGCGGCAGTCAGTTTCCCTGATGTACCCTTCTGCCCGCAGGCAGTCAGACCTGTCATCAATACGATTACTGCAACCAGAATCCAGCCACACCATTTTCTTTTCATCACGCCCACTCCTTATCTAAATTTATATATTCTAAATATAAAGCAATAGCTCTAAAATGTCAACCATCTGAACTCTTGACATGGCTGGGCGGCACCAATTTGAACCCGCCATGAACGGTAAACTATTTCATTGCTTTCACATTTGCATTCATGGAACGGCTGAGCATCTTCTGATATTCTTTTACCTTTTCTTTTGGCACAAACACGTTTACATCGTGGAACACATTATAAAATAAATTTTTACCTATCTCTTTAATTTTTTTCGTATTTAACACAACTTTTTTCAGTTCACCACATTCCGCAAACACTTCTTTACCAATCTTAACATTATTTGCTTTTATATCTGCGATTTCCATCCGGGTACATCCTTCAAAAGCCTTATCTCCAACCGTCTCTACATTTTCTGGTATCGTAATACGGATCACAGATTGTGAACAAAAAGCTTCTTTCCCTATACTGCGTAACTTTTTAGAAAGCCGGATTTCCTCCGGTCCTTTATAAGAATATTCCTGGGCGAGAGCACACTGTCCGATTTCCTCAAGGGAATCCGGTAAATCTAGTTTTTTGAACTCCCGTATACTGTCATAAAAAGCATAGTTATCGATTTTCCTCAGTGTATTGGGAAATACAATCCTTTCCAACCTTCTAAAATCCATAAATGCTCTGTCCGTTACACACTCCACACCTTCCTCTAATACAAGTCCTTTTGCTTCATCACGCCACTTTCCCCATGGGATCTTCTCCAGATCATCCATCGAATCCGCTCCTTTAATTGTTTTTCCTGATACAGTCAATACTGCCGTTATCTTATTATACTGATATGTGACCCCGTCGTCCGTCCTCCCTTCCATGACCAGTCCCTGCGTCACTTTTTCTTCCGATTTCTGCTCCTCTTTTCTATCTCGATTCTCTTGCTGCTGTTCTCCACAGCAGCAGAGCAGTAGCGACAACAGGCACATAATAACCGCAATACTATGTTTTATAAGCTTTTTCATCTTCTCCCCTCTCTTTATTTCGTGGAACAGCTGGAACCTTTATAACTGGATGCCGCACTGGCTCCGGCAAAATAAACTGCCCTTACGGTATCCATGCCAGCATCTGAATATAATAATACTTTATAAAAAAACTATATTGCGCTCATTATTTATCTTTCATCGGGTACACATGACCATCCGTTCCTCCCAGCATTCTCCGGTATTTCTTTGCCAGATCTTTTGGCACATAGATTGCTAGTTCATCATTTGTATGCAGAAAAACACATCCGCCAGCTTTTTTGATTTTTTTCGATTTCACAGTCACCGTTTCTAACCAATAGCATTCCTTAAAAGCCCGGTCACCAATTAGCTCTACATTTTCCGGTATCGTGATACTGGTCAGCAGTTGTGAACTAAAGGCAGCTTCCCCGATACAGCGTAATTTTTTAGGAAGCCGGATTTCCTCAAAACCTTCATTAGAAGGGAGCTTCAAAGCAAAGGCACAATCTCCGATTTCCTCAATGGAATCAGGCAGTTCCAGCTTTTTGATTTCCCTGGTACTATCAAAAAAAGCATAAGATCCTATCTTTTTCAATGTACCTGGAAACACAATCTTTTCCAATTTTCTGAAATCCATAAAAGCCCGGTCTGTCACACATTCTACTCCATCCTTCAGTACAAGTTCTTTTGTATCACCACTCCACTTTACCCATGGGATTTCCTCCAAATCATCAATCGAATCCGCTCCTTTGATTATTTTCCCAGACACAGTCAGTGTTGCCGTCACTTTATTGTACTGATATGTGACCCCATCATCTGTGCTCCCTTCCATGACCAGTCCCTGTGTCACTTTTTCTTCCGATCGCAACTCATCTTTTGTATCCTGATTCTCCTGTTGCTGAGCTTCACAGCAGCACAGCAATAAGGAAAATAAACATATCGTAACCAGGAAACCCCTTTTTATCGTCTTCTTCATCTTCTCCTCCTCTCCTTATTTCGTGGAACAGCTGGAACCTTTATAACCAGACGCCGCACTGACACCGGCAACGTCTTTGACAAAGTCATATATTTTGCCAAGACGGTATGAATCCGAATTTTTAACATAACGAAACTCATTGTATGTCCCCGCCGGATGCCCAGTCTTTTCATAACGGCGTATTGACTCCTCAACGGCATTTCTGGCATCATCCCAGCGCTCTGAATATTTTGTTACCTTATCGGCAACCGCATATTTCTTATTTTTTCGATAGGCATTTTTTTCATTATGCACCAAATGGATCCACTTTTTGTCCGTTTTGTTCCATACATAGGCACTGTGGGCAAACGTATCCGCTAGAGTATGAGTTGCCATCCCCCATACAAAATCCCGTTTCGCTTTTGCATTAACTGTCCCCCAATACAACTCATCCTTCCAGTGTTTTTGCAAAAAGGCAATATCATTATTTATTCCATTTTTTGCCCTGACTGATAACCCTTTCGGAGCACTGATTGTTCCCCCATATCCCATCTGGTTAGCTACTTGTGTAATATAAATATAAGAGGCAATATAATTTTCTTTATGATATCCATGCCACCACGGATTGTCTATCATTCCTCTAAAAATATTTATACTTTTATTAACTGACTCTTTATAATTTTCATTGTCGTTAAATCTTGCTCCCAGCTGCATATTGATCCTTCTGGATGGAATTAGGGAACCATGATCATCCGTCGCCCAGCTCCCTTCTACACATCCTGTATCCTTAAAGCTAAGCACCTTCTCTTTGTTTTCCTCCAGCTTTGTTTCCTTGTTTTTCTTATAATTCTTTTTAAACTCCTCATAATGCTCCAATGCATACCGGGCGTCCACAAGACCATTGCCATACTGTTCCTGATCTCCGTAGCCGTTTGCGCTCTCATTTAGGAGGGCTCGCACGAAGTCCGCCGGCATATCCGAATCCTTCTCCCAGATCAGCGCCGCCACGCCCGCCACCTGCGGGGCGGCAAGGCTGGTCCCGGATGAGACAATCTCTTCTCCCAGCACCCCGGTGCTCCTCACAAGCTCTCCCGGTGCCACAATCTCGACTTCCTCCCCAACAGAGCTGCTGTCCGCCACGTCGCCGTTTTTATCGACGGAGCCGACTGCCATCACATCCTCCAGCGCCGCCGGATACTGGACTCCCTTCTCTCCTGTGTTGCCCGCCGCCGCGATCACCAGGATCCCGGCGTCACTGGCGTCTTTCACCGCCTGTGCCAGTGCTTCCGAATACATATCCACCCCGAAGCTCATGTTGATGATATCGACCTTCCTGTCAATCGCCATATAGATGGCTTCCACTACCCGGCTCACTGGCGCACAGTTGTCGTCATCCAGTACACGGTATGAATAGATTTCTGAGCCCGGCGCCACTCCCGTAATCCCTTTCCCATTCTCTTCGGCGGCGATCAACCCGGCTACGCTGTTCCCATGTCCGGTCCCGTCCATAAAAAGTGGGTTCATCTCCTCTTCGCCCGGGACGAGTGATACCGTCTCTGCCAGATGGATGTCGTTAACATGGTCCACTCCTGAGTCCAGGACTGCAATGCGGATGTTCCTTTTCACTTTCTTTTTCTCCTGCTTCCTCTGATCTCCATGGATCATGCGGATGTTCCATTCCTCCGATGCCCGGTTCTTCTTTATTTTCCTTACTTCTTTTTTATGCCATCCAGCGCCTTCTGTTCCCCGTTCTGTCTCTCCGGCGCTCGCTCTGACGCATACGTCCTCTTCCACAAACGCCACGCCCGGATCTTCCGCCAGCTCTTCTGCCTCTTCTTCAGTGAGTGCCAGTGGGACCATGTTGTTTTCTTTTAGGTTGTCCTCTCCGTTGGCGTTAATCTCTTCTGTCCCGGTCTGTTCTTCCCTCTCCTCTTCCAGCTCTTCCCGCTGGTCTGCGGATTCCATACCAACTATGTACTGTTTTTCCGGCATATTCTTCTCTGCCCTTATAATCCCTGTGCCGCCCGGCGTTGTATAATACAAAGCGAAACTCAGCACAGTTAAAAATGTTACGATCCTTTGTCTGATCATCCTTCATCCCCCAATCTTTTTTTGCTGTCCTCATCCTGTTCCTCCAGAATTTTCCATTCCTGTCTCCACCATAACATACTTCCATCTGGATGGCAAGCACAATGAGACGAACGGTCGAAAACAGCGTCGAACGGTAAAAAAAGCGTCGTGACAATCCGACGGATTCCGACGCAATTCCGCACAAAACAAACTTTCTTATTAGGTAAAAAAGCGCCGGGATAATCCGACGCTTCTAATTCCTACCATGTCTTCAGTTGTTCATACAGCCGGTGTACCGGCAGTCCCATCACATTATAGTAATCTCCCGAGATTCCCTGGATAAATCTTGCAAAAGTTCCCTGTATACCATAAGCTCCTGCTTTATCATAAGGCTCCTCTGTGCTGATATACGACTCGATTTCATCTTCGCTCATCGAAGCCACCGTCACCCTGGTTCCCTCCGAAAAGGTTTCACAGCGATCACCATGCACAGCGCTCCTGCCCAGGATCGTGACACCAGTGTATACCATATGATCCCTGCCCTGCAGCGTCCGGATCATGGAACGTGCCTCATCCTTTGAGGCAGGTTTCCCGAGGATCTGCCCTTCGACAGACACTACCGTATCCGCCCCGATCACGATAATCTCCTGCGCATCATCCAGCTCTGCCGCCACAGCCTGTGCCTTCTGCCAGGATAATTCTTCCGTCACTGCTGCCGGGTCATGTCTGGTTATCAACTCTTCCGTCTCCGACACCCTTACCGAAAAGGGGAAACCGATCAGTTCCATCAGTTCCCTCCTTCTCGGAGACTGGGATGCCAGTATGATCTGTCTCATCTTATTTAAAATAATTAACGCCGCTGAGGAATATCTTCTGGTCCTGGTCTCCATAGATATTCATCGCCACACCGTCACCCCGGCGCTCCGAATGTGCCATCTTGCCAAGCACCCGTCCATCCGGGCTGGTGATCCCTTCGATCGCCATATAAGAAGCATTGGGATTGAAGTCCTCATCCATAGTGGGATTGCCATCTGCATCCACATACTGGGTAGCCACCTGTCCATTTTCGAATAATTTTTTCAGCCACTCGTCATTTGCCACAAACCGTCCCTCTCCGTGAGATGCCGGTATTGCGTACACACCGCCCAGCTGTGCTTCCTGCAGCCATGGCGACTTATCCGTAACCACCTTCGTATATACAGATTTGGAAATATGGCGTCCGATCCGGTTTGTTGTTAAAGTCGGGGAATCCGGTGTCTGCGTCGTAATCTTACCATAAGGCACAAGCCCCAGCTTCACCAGAGCCTGGAATCCATTACAGATCCCCAGGATCAGACCATCCCTCTCATCCAGAAGCCTGTGTACCGCCTCACTGATCCGTTCATTTCGGAAAATAGAGGTGATAAACTTGGCTGAGCCATCCGGTTCATCACCGGCGCTGAATCCACCGGAGAACATAAGGATCTGTGACTCATTGATCGCCTGTTCAAAGGCAGCCACACTATCCGTAATATTCTGTTCAGTCATATTTTTAAACACCAGACTCTTTGTCTGTGCTCCTGCGGCTTCAAAGGACCTTGTCGTATCATATTCACAGTTGGTACCCGGGAATACCGGGATAAAGACATTTGGCTTCGCCGTTTTATGGCGGCACACATAGATCTCATCCGTGTGATATGTCCCGGCATCTGCTTTTTCCTCTTCCTGGGCGTCAACTGCACCAGAACGGGTGGGAAAGACTCCTTCCAGCGTCTGCGTCCATGCCTCCAGCGCCTCATCCATGGAGATCTCCTCTCCGTCACAGACAAACTTCGGTTCTGCCGTAACCTTACCGACTTTAGCATATGCCACTCCAGCAGCATCCAGCTTTGCAAGATCGTCTTCCGCGATCTCCGCCACAATCTCACCATATGCCGGAGTAAAGAAATATTCCTTCGGTTTATGCTTACAGAATGTTACGCCCAGCTTATTGCCAAACGCCATCTTCGCCAGCGCATCCGCCAGACCGTTTCCATCCAGTGCATAGGCAGACCGGATCACGCCCGCACGCATAAGAGCGGTGATCTTTGAATACTGTTCCATAATGGAAGGGAAGTCTGGGAGACTGTACTCATCTCTCTGAATGGTAAATTTCACCAGACGGCTGCCTGCCTCTTTCAGTTCATTTGTCACAACATCCGACAGCTTCGCCACATCTACGGCAAAAGAACAGAGTGTCGGCGGTACGTCAATATCATTAAAGGTACCTGACATACTGTCTTTTCCGCCGATCGAAGGTAGCCCCAGTTTAATCTGGGCGTCATAGGCACCAAGAAGCGCTGCCATCGGTTCTCCCCAGCGTTTCGGATCCTCTGTCATGCGTTTGAAGTATTCCTGGAACGTAAAACGGATCTTTGTATAGTCACCGCCAGCCGCCACGATCTTCGCCACTGAGGTCAGCACCGCATACTCAGCCCCATGATAAGGACTCCAGCTCATCAGATAGGGATCCATACCATAACTCATCATCGTCACGGTATCACAATCGCCATCCAGCATCGGCAGTTTTGCCACCATCGTCTGTACCGGCGTCAGCTGATACCTGCCGCCATACGGCATCGTAACCGTACATGCCCCGATCGAACTGTCAAACATCTCCACAAGACCTTTTTTCGAGCAGGCATTCAGACTGCTGAGTTTTTCCAGAAATGATTTTCTGAAACTTTCCACTTTTTCTACAGTTGTAAGATAATTATCCTTTTTCTCTGGCATCGTGACCACGACATCGGTCTCCTGATGAGCTCCATTGGTATCCAGGAAAGCGCGGGAAATATTCACGATTTCCTTCCCTCTCCACTTCAGAACCAATCGGGGAGACTCCGTCACAGTGGCAACACATACTGCCTCCAGATTTTCTTCTTCCGCAAACGCAAGCATTTTATCTACATCTTTCGGATCCACGACGACTGCCATACGCTCCTGGGATTCCGAGATCGCCAGTTCTGTTCCATCCAGTCCGGCATACTTCTTTGGCACCTTGTCCAGATCTACCGTAAGACCGTCTGCCAGCTCGCCGATCGCCACCGACACGCCGCCTGCCCCGAAATCATTACATTTCTTGATCAGCCGGCTGACCTCTTCCCGGCGGAACAGTCTCTGTATCTTGCGCTCTGTCGGTGCATTACCCTTCTGTACCTCTGCACCGCATGTATCAATGGATGCTGTATTGTGTGCCTTGGATGAACCAGTGGCGCCGCCGCAGCCATCCCGCCCGGTACGCCCTCCGAGCAGGATAATGATATCACCTGGATCGGAGTTCTCACGGATCACATTTTTCCTTGGCGCTGCGCCCATCACTGCACCGATCTCCAGTCTCTTTGCCACATACCCTGGATGATAAATCTCATCCACCAGTCCGGTGGCAAGACCGATCTGGTTTCCGTATGAGCTATACCCCTGTGCCGCCCCGGTCACGATCTTTCTCTGCGGCAGTTTGCCCTCCATCGTCTCCTTCAGTGACTTTGTCGGATCGGCTGCTCCTGTCACACGCATCGCCTGATATACATAGCCGCGCCCGGACAGCGGATCACGGATCGCCCCGCCCAGACAGGTAGCCGCCCCGCCAAAAGGTTCGATCTCTGTCGGATGATTGTGCGTCTCATTTTTGAAGAATACAAGCCATTCTTCCGTTTCCGGTCCCTTGCCGTGATCGACCTCCACTGGTACTACAATCGAGCAGGCATTGATCTCATCGGATTCTTCCATATCGTCCAGTTTTCCCTCGGCCCTGAGCTTCTTCATTCCCAGCAGGGCAATATCCATCAGTGAGACAAATTTATCCTCCCTGCCCTGGTACATCGCCTCATGCGCCTTTTTGTAAGCATCAAATGTTTCCTTAACCGGTTTTGTGTAGTCTCCTTCTTCAAAGGTTACATTTTTAAGTTCTGTGAGGAAGGTCGTATGGCGGCAGTGGTCCGACCAGTACGTATCCAGTACCCGGATCTCCGTCATGGACGGATCCCTGTTTTCTTCACCCCGGAAATAATTCTGGATATGGAGAAAATCCTTAAAGGTCATGGCAAGTCCCAGGGAATCATAGAGATTTTTGAGCTCATCCTCCGGCATATCCTTAAATCCTTCAAATATCTTTACCTCCTCTGGCTCAGCATACACAGCCACCAGAGTATCCGGCACCGTTTCATCCGTCTCCCGCGAATCCACCGGATTGATACAATATGCCTTGATCTTCTCAAAATCATCATCGGAAATCGTTCCACGAAGTACATATGTGACAGCAGAGCGGATGAGCGGTTCCTCTTTTTCATTCAACAGTTTCACACACTGCTCTGCCGAATCCGCACGCTGGTCAAACTGGCCGGGAAGATACTCCACAGAAAAAACCCGGTCTCCGTTATCTGTGTCAAATGTTCCCTCATATACCGTATCCACCGGCGGCTCCGAAAACACCGTCACCAATGCCTTTTCATAAGTAGCCTCGGATAAAGCCTCCACATCATAGCGGATGAGCACACGGACATCCTCTAATTCTTTCATGTCCAGATATTCCTTAAGCTCCTGTTTCAGTTCCCTGGCCTGTACTGCATACGGTGCCTTTTTTTCCACATAAATTCTCTTAACGTTTGCCATAAAACCCTCCTTTTCTATCCGGCTTCAGCCCTGGATCACTCAGCAGCGTTGCCAGATGCTGCTGTACCGGATGCGGAATCTTCCTGCTCCTCCGTCTCTGAACCAGCATCTTCATCATAAGTCAGATAACCAATATTGACTCTTCCGTTCCAGTAACTCTGCGCCTTCGCCGTATAGTCTTTCTTTATATCATCTTTATACTTCTTATCAAACCGGGTCTGTTTTTCATTCTCCACTGCCTGGGTACACTGATCCTCATACGCTTTCGGATTGTTGTTATTTTCCATACGGACAATATAATATGCCTTGTCATCCTCCAGTACACCGGATACTTCGCCATTCTTCATCTTCTTGATCGCCTTCAGTACCTTGTCTGAGGCAAATTCCTTATTTGATCCAAGCAGTTCCTCTGTGCTATAAGCAATGCCTGTCTTATCATCCTCGTTATTATTGTCTGCGTCTGTGATCAGACCTTTGGTAAAATCTTTGGCTCCGGCTGCTTTTTTCTGGAGCGCTTCCATACTTTTCTTTGCTTCCTTTAAATCCTTGGCATTCTTCTTGCTGCTGTTGCCTTTATCATCTTCGATTACTTTCGGATACGTGTAATACTGCAGATCATACTGACGGTAATCGGTTTTGCTCACGGATGCCTTTACTGCATTCTCATCAATCGCAAGATCTGTAATAATCTTATTTTTGTATTTATCTGCCAATGCCTTTTTCTCAAGAACAGTGCGGACCGTATCCTCATCCAGCCCGTACATTTTCTTCTGTTTATCCGACAATCCTTTGCGGAAGCTTTTCAGTTCCTCCTCCACTTTGGATTTCTCCTCATCAGACAGGCTCATGCCATTCTTCTGCGCATCCATATAAAGGATCTCCCGCTGCTTCATATTCTGCATGATCTCTTTTTTCACTGCCTGGGCTCCGTTGTTTCCCTGGTTGTCCACATTCTCCGCCGTCCAGAAGCTGGAACCATAGATCTGTTCATAAAGACCTGCCATACTGTTATACTGCTGTTCTGATGTATAGATATCATACATCGCTTCTTTCAGATATATCGTACTGGTAGTCGTGCCGCCATCCTTATTCTTACCTTCCACGACCAGTATTTCTCGGGGACGCAGATTGATATAGCATACAACAGCCACCAGCGCTGCCATCACCAGAACCCCAATGATCAAAAGAACTCTGTTTTTCTCCCAAAAAGTCAGTTCTGCCCTGACAGAACGGGTTTTTGCCTTTGCTCCCTGATTTTTCATTATTTTCTTTGCACCATTCATTGTTTAGCCTCCAGTATATAAATAATCTTCAAAAAAACACGTAGATATTTTAGCATAAAAAAAAATTCCCCGCAATACATACGGGAAACAATTCATAAATTATTCTCATTTTATCACTTTTTTATGTGCCCAGGGCAGCTCAGCAGTGACAATCAGGCAAAAGAAAAATGCAGGAAAAGGGACTTGAACCCTCATGGTATTGCTACCACACGGACCTGAACCGTGCGCGTCTGCCAATTCCGCCATTCCTGCATACAAACGGTATATTACCACGTACTTTAAAAAATGTCAATCCCTAATTTTTTATATTTTACAAGAATCGCAGATTTCTTTTCAAAAATCGCAGAAATCCTGTTGACAAACGAAAATCAGTCTTTGTATACTTATATTATAAAGCAGATATCAATATTTATAAAAGGATTTCGGAAATGAAGCACAATTTAGTTGAAGTTTTAGAAAAAAAAGGATTTTCCCCTGACCAGATCCACGAAATACAGCTCGGACTGGAAGAAAAACTGGATGTCACCTGCTATGCCAGCAAAGATTACCTTGCCATACAGATGTATCAGATCCGGCTGGGTTTAAAAGAAGGACTGCCTGTTGAAGACTATACAAATCCTTCTTATGACTGGTTCCAGATGGAAGAAATCCGCATCGGTCTCAGCCATAAGATTGATGTCCGGGTATACGCAAAACCAGATATCCCCTATCCTATGATGCGGGAGCTCCGGAAGGGTCTTGAAAAAGAGATGGATCTGTCTCCTTTTCTCCATCTGGAAGTCGGCATCCTGCGCCAGCTGCGAAAGTCTATCCTGTCCGGCATCTCCATTATCCCTTACATTAAAGAGGGGTATGATGAAGAACAGCTGAAAGCAATCCGCCGTGCCATCCATGAACGCATACCGGTCGAACCATGGCTCACGCCATATTATAAAGGGGATTCGATCCGTGAGATCAGTATCGGGCTCTCCCGTGGCCTGGATGTCTCCCTGTATGCCAGTCCTGATTTTTCATGGCGTCAGATGAGAGAGATCCGGCTCGGTCTGGAACATCGTATCGACGTGTCCCTCTATGCCGATCCTCTGTACTCTTACTCCCAGATGGAGGAAATCCGCATCGGTCTGGAACACAAACTGGACGTAAGCCGGTATGGCAGCCTGATGTATACGACCAAAGAAATGCACCGCCGCCGGCTTCTGCTCGAAAAAAATGTCGATGTGGAAACAGAAGAAACAGGTGGGATCCCGGTACAGGAGGAAGGCTTTTACATCACGGTCAGCGAGGACTCCATGTCTGCCCACATTCATGTAGCAGATCCCCGCAGGATCCCGGACCGGAAGACGATCCTGCGTGTACTGCGGCAGAATGGCATCTGCCATGGCATTGATGAGATCGCCATCGATGGTCTGATATCCGGGACATATCAGGGTAATGGCACTGCCATTGCCAGGGGGACTCCTGCCATTCCGGGACGTGACGGATGGTATGAATACTTTTTCCGCACTGACCTGAACAGAAAACCCCGGCAGCTTCCGGATGGTTCTGTCGACTACCACAGTGTCGAGTGGTTTGAGCTTGTAAAAGAGGGGCAAAAAATTGCCTTTTATCACGAACCCGGTGAAGGCAGTGACGGCAAGACCGTCACCGGACAGATCCTTTCTGCCTCTCCGGGAAAAGAACAGCCCAGACTAAGCGGTACCGGCTTTAAACTGCTGCCAGATCAGAAAACTTATGTTTCCGCCCTCAATGGCCGCATCGAATTAACCAACGAACACCTGAGCATAACAAATGTCCTTTTGTTAGAGGATGCCACTGCTGCCGGCGGCGATATTGATTTTGACGGCAGTATCCAGGTAAACGGTAATGTAGGGACCGGGACAGTCATCCATGCCACCGGCGATATCGTTGTAAACGGCTATGTGGAAGCCGCTGAGCTATCCTGTGACGGGAGCGTCCTGGTGAGACAGGGCGTAAACGCTGCCGGATCCGGACAGATCCATGCTGCCCGCGACATAATCGGTCATTATTTTGAATCAGCAAATCTGTACGCCGGAGGAGAGATCCAGTCCTCTTACTGCCTCAACAGCACCCTCTTTGCCAGAGGAATGGTCTATGCCATGGATGGCAAGGGAATGATCGCAGGCGGCACTGCCTACTCAGAATCCGGTTTTCGGATCCGAAATGCCGGAAATACGGCAGGGGTCTCTACCCGGCTTGTCACAGGGATCACAGAAGACCTGCAAAAAGAAAATGCCCGGATTATCCATCAGTTAAAAGAATTGCAGGACGAACTCAATATGCTTGATAACACCTGTCAGGACTATCAGCGACGGTTTAAGCCGGAAGTCCGGAATACGATGCGGTTCTATCTGGATCTGGAGGAAGCCATCGAATCCAAGCAGAAACAGCTGGAAGTTCTGGAAAAGCAGGCAGAAGAGATGACCGGCAGATTGAATAAAACTGATTCCGCAGACATCACGATCCGGCATATCCTGCATGATAACGTGATCATAGAGATCAGCGGTACGATCTGGCGCGGAGAGAGCCTCAAACATGTTACCTTTAAAAAGACGCCCGAGGGAAGTATCGATCTGGAAACATAATAATTGGGAAAGGAAAAAAATATGCTGAACACAATCATACTTATTGACAGGGACGGACCGGATCATGACTCCCTGATATCTGTCCTGAAAGAGGATTATACCGTAACAGAAGCCGGAAATACAAAAGAAGCAATAGAACTGATCCGCCACAATATGGAGCATACCGCAGCTATCCTGATGGATCATTTTATAACCAGATCGGATGACTATCAGCTGCTGAAAACAATCGGGCAGTACAACCTTCATGGCAGGTTTCCGGTTCTCATCCTCTGTCGTGACAATACCATCCCATTAGAGGATGAACTCTTCCAGCATGGCATCGCAGAATGCCTCCATGCCCCGTTTGACCCCCGGCTGATCCGGCTGAGGCTCAAAAATGTAATAAGACTGTACCAGTATCAGAGTACCATGCACAAGCAGCACAAACTCCTGAAACTGCAGTCAGACCGCTTAAGTAAAAATAATGAAACACTCATTGATGTGCTTGGAGATATCGTAGAATACAGAAATGTGGAAAGCGGAGAACACATCCTGCGCGTCAAGCAGTATACAAACATACTTGCCAACGAGACGATGAAGCGTTTTCCGGAATTTGAACTCACACCGGAAAGAGTCGCCATCATCACTGCTGCCAGTCCTCTCCATGATATCGGCAAAATCGCCCTGCCAGATAATATACTGATGAAACCGGGACGGCTGACAGAGCAGGAATATGAATACATAAAATCACATACGATCAGCGGCTGTGAAATACTGGACAACATCGACGGCATCTGGAGTGAGGAGTATTCCCGGGTGAGCAAAGAGATCTGCCGTTCACACCACGAACGCTATGATGGAAGCGGATACCCGGACGGACTCCGTGGAAACGAGATCCCCCTGTCCGCCCAGATCGTATCGATCGCTGATGTGTACGATGCTCTGACAAATGAGCGTGTTTATAAGGATGCCATTCCCAAAGATCATGCATTCCGGATGATCATAAATGGAGAATGCGGGGTATTCTCACCTATGCTGATGGAATGCCTGCGAAATGTCCGGACAGAATTTGAAAATGTATGATGAGAAGACTTTTCACCTGTCCATATTTATGTTATAATACGACTATACTAATATTTTGAGGTGATTTCTGTGATTATGAATCCTGGTATGCTGTTGTTTGGACTGATTGATTCCGGCGTGGCATTCTTTCTTGTATACTATATGATCAAAGCAAGATTTGGCGGCAACCAGAAAGCCATTGCCCGCATCCTTGCCGCTATTCTGGGCACTCTGGTTTTCACTGTTTATTTTGCTGTCATCGTCTGGTTCAACACAGCCACATATTCTGTCACACAGGAAGTTAAAATGGTAGTCTATCTGGCACCGTTTGTCTTGTCTGCCCTGATGACGGCACTGGTACTTTTGTCCCAGCCGCCAAAGGAAAAGGAAGAAAAACCCGAAGAGCCTGATAGCGAAGGTGAAGAAGAAGATACGGCATCCGATACCGAAAAGGCGCCGTTGAGCTAAGAAAAACACCGGCTGGAAACTTTTACCGTTCCCAGCCGGTGTTTTTACTGTCAGATATAACCCCGAAGAGCCTTTTTCTTTATCTTTTTAATATTGCAGGCGAGTATGATCGCTACTACTTTCTTTTTCTTATTGAGATAAAAACGGATCGTGTACCTGCCCCAGTTTACATTGGCATATGTCTTTACTTTGTTTTTCTTTAATCCTTTCATCTTAGTGAAGGGATCTTTTGATGTACATTTCTTCCATGTCAGCTGACCATATGCCTTCTCTACTTTTGATTTGCTGGCGTCAATCTTGATCTTGCGGTATGTGGATTTCTTTTTCTTATATTTCTTTTTCCACTGACCGGTCCAGGCATAGCCTCCGGTATAACCTTTGCGCCTGCAGAAGCTTACGAAATTTTCTCCGTTAAACTTGCCAAAATCTTTCTTGCTCATCTTGGCAACGATGGTAACACTGCACTGCCGTACAACACCATCCACACTTGCCTGGATCACCGTTTTCCCTTTCTTTACGCCTTTTACTACACCAGTCTCACTAACTGTGGCGATTTCGGGATTCTGGCTTGTCCAGGTGACAGGGTTCGTAGTACCGCTAATGACCAGTTGCACTTTTTTACCTGCCATAAAAATCCCCTTTGTCTTGTTCAGTTTAATATCAGCGGGATTCACAGGCGTTACTGCCGGTCCGGTTGCCGTCACCGGTGCCTGCCCTTCCGCCTTTACCTTCTTTGTCATTGCTGGTGTATATACGCCCAATGTCAGTGCCGCACATAATATCAGACTGAGAACTTTCCTGTTTCCAGATTTGTACATTTTAATCGCACTCCTTCCGTTAAAGCCTGTTATTATGATTCTACACCATAAGAACAATTTTGTCCAGTCCTTAACAAAATTTCTAAGCGAGTTCTACAGCCCCCGTATACAACTGATAATATCGTCCTCTCTTTTCCAGCAGCTCTTCATGTGTCCCCCGCTCGATGATCTCTCCCTGCTCCAGCACCATAATGCAGTCCGCATTCCGGACCGTAGACAGGCGGTGGGCAATGACAAATGTAGTACGATTTTTCATCAGGCGCTCCATACCATGATCGATATGCATTTCTGTACGGGTATCGACGGAACTGGTCGCCTCGTCCAATACAAGGATCGGTGCGACAGAGATCGCCGCCCTGGCAATATTCAGCAGCTGCCGCTGTCCCTGGCTCAGATTGGTCCCATCTCCTTCCAGCATCGTATCATAACCATCCTCCAGCCTCATAATAAAAGAATGGGCACTTGCTGTCTTCGCCGCCTGCTCTACTTCCTCATCTGTGGCATCCGGGCGGCCATAGCGGATATTTTCCCGGACGGTCCCACTAAACAGATGCGTATCCTGCAGGACCATGGCGATACTGCCCCGCAGGCTGTCCCGCTTATATTGTTTGAGATCAATGCCGTCGATCGTGATCGCACCCTCCTCGATATCATAAAAACGGTTCAAAAGATTCGTTATGGTAGTCTTACCGGCTCCGGTAGAACCGACAAATGCCACTTTCTGCCCGGCATGGGCAAAGAGACTGATATCTTTCAGAATCGTTTTGTCCGGGTCATAACCAAACGTCACATGATCCATAATAACTTCCCCTCTGATATCCCGCATCTCAATGGCATCCGCCGCATCCTCTTCTTCCGTGTCCATATCCATCACGGTAAACACTCTCTCTGCTCCGGCAAGGGCAGAAAAAATCGTATTGACCTGCATCGCCAGTTCATTGATCGGACGGCTGAACTGACGGGAATAGTTGACAAAAATAGTCAGACCACCTACACTCAGGGATCCACCCAGTACAAAAAGCGCACCGATCGTAGCAGTCAGCCCGTAGCAGACCTGACCGATATTACCCATGACAGGTCCCATAATCCCCCCAAAGAACTGTGCCCGGACCTGTTTGTCCCGCAGATCATTATTCAGACGGGTAAACTCTTCTACCGCCTTTTCCTCATGACAGAAAACCTTCACTACCTTTTGTCCTGTCACCGTCTCTTCGATATAACCATTTACCGCTCCCAGTGCATTCTGCTGTTCCCGGTAATACTTGGAACTTTTTCCTGCGATGCTTCCCCCCGCCTTGATCATCACCGGCACCATAACGATCGTAAGAAGGGCAAGCCACACGTTTTCCAGCAGCATGATCGCCATTGTACCGACAACACTGATGATCCCTGCCAGAAGCTGGGTCAGTGTGCTGTTCAGCAATTCCCCGATCGCATCAATATCATTCGTGAAACGACTCATGATATCACCTACACTATTGGTATCAAAATAGCGTACCGGCATATCCTGAAGATGGTCAAAGAGATCCTTCCTTACACGGATCAGTGCCCTCTGCGATACCCCGATCATGATCCTTTGCTGCACATAGCTGGAAACAATACCGGCGCCATATACGGCAAGCATCACAAGGACACCATACATCAGCTGTGTCGTTGCTGCAACAACCAGTCCGGCACGGTCTCCCACAGCGGCGACAGCGATACCCTTTGCTGATTCTGTCAGCCTGTTTATGATCGGTTTCAACAGGTAGGAACCCGCCAGTGTCGTCGCACTGCTGATGATAACACATAACATGGCAGCTGTGATATGCCCGCTATCCTGTCTCATATAAGAAAACAATCTCCGGACAACGGCCCCTGCATTCTTTGGTTTGCCATGCTGCATTCTCCGTGGTCCTCCCGGCCCCCCTGGTCCGCCTGGTCCTCCTGGTCTCCTGCTCATCCTGCCGCCTCCTCTCTGTCTTTCTGGGAATAATAGATCTCCTGATACGCTTCGCAGCTCCGGATCAGCTCGTCATGGGTTCCCTGTCCCACGATCCGCCCCTCTTCCATTACAAGGATACGGTCTGCGTCCTCAACGGATGAAATGCGCTGGGCTATGACCAGCTTCGTCGTATCCTTTAGTGATGTACGAAAGCTCTGACGGATTTTCGCCTCTGTCGCTGTGTCAACAGCACTGGTACTGTCATCCAGTATCAGTATCTTAGGTTTTTTAAGCAGCGCCCTGGCGATACACAGCCTCTGTTTCTGCCCGCCAGATACGTTGACGCCGCCCTGACCCAGCTCTGTATCATAACCATTGGTAAAATCTTTCACAAACAGGTCTGCCTGCGCCGCATCCGCCATGGCATAAACCTCCTCATCCGTCGCATCTTCATCCCCCCAGCGGAGGTTTTCCATGATCGTCCCGGAAAACAGTGTATTTTTCTGCAGTACCATTGCTACGCCATTTCGCAGGTGCTCCAGGGAATAATCTTTTACATTTACTCCATCTACCAGTATCTCGCCCTCATCACAGTCATACAGCCTGGGGATCAGCTGAACCAGTGAGCTCTTCCCAGAGCCGGTAGAACCGATGATGCCGATGACTTCTCCCGGATTTGCCGTAAACGTGATATCCTGCAGCACATTATTTTTATGTTTCTTATAATAACGAAATCCCACATGACGGAACTCAATTTTACCACTGGTGACCGTTTTATCCTTCTGTCCGGCCTCATCATCATTGAGATCCACCTCAGTATCCAGCACAGCGGTAATACGACGTGAAGAAGCAACAGCACGGGATCCCTGGATGAAGATCATAGACACCATCATCAGCGACATCAGGATCTGGGTCACATATGTTGTAAATGCCGTCAGATCTCCCACCGGCATATCCCCCACAAGGATCTGCTTACCGCCAAACCATACGACAGCCATAATCGTTACGTTCATCGCCAGTGTCATAACCGGCATTGTGGCGATCACCACTTTCATGGCGCGGAGTGTCTTATCTTTCAGGTCATTGCTTGCCTCATCAAACGTCTGTTTTTCAAAATCGTCCCGTACAAAGGATTTTACGACTCTCTGGTTCGTAATATTTTCCTGTATTCTGGAATTGAGGGCGTCAATCTTTTTCTGCATCATATCAAAGCGTGGAAATGCGCTCTTCATTATAATAACAATTGCCAAAATCAAAAATGGTATCACTACACAAAAAATCAATGCCAGCCTGGCATTCATGACAAACGCCATGATCATGCCGCCGATCAGCATCCCCGGTGCACGAAGAAGCATGCGGAGCGCCATTGCCACTACATTCTGCACATTGGTAATGTCGTTTGTCAGACGGGTCACAAGGGAACCGGTAGAGAATTTCTCTATGTTGGCAAATGAAAACCGTTGTACTTTCCCGAACACATCACAGCGCAGATCTGCCGCAAAATTCACAGCTGCCTTAATTGAAAAATAAGCTCCCAGTACCCCGCCCAGCATCATAATAAATGCAGTCAGGATCATCACTCCGCCGATCAGGATAATGAAGCCTTTCCCTCTCGCCTCCACTCCCGGCGCCGCCCCGCATCCTATATTAATAATGACCGACATCAGTTTGGGCAGTATCACCTCACCGAGAACCTCCACGATCATAAATACCGGGCCCAGGATAAACGCCGTTAAATATGGTTTTATATATTTCTTATATTTTCCCATGTCTTACCTCCTGTCTTTTTCTGTTTTTCTGCCATCTCCTGCATATTCTGGTAAATTCGTTTCAGATAACGACTAAATTGTATCCTGTCATCTTCGGTAAAGCCCTGATACATCTGCCGGTCCAGCATATCAAAAAAATCTCTGCTCATCTCAACGATCTGCCGTCCCCTCTCTGTCAGCTCTACAAAATTTACCCTGTTGTCTTCCTGTCTCGTCCGTCTGTCGATCAGTCCTGTCTTCTCCAGTGATTTCAATGACACCGCTATCGTAGCGGGCGTTACTTCCAGTTTTCGCGCCAATTCCACCTGTGACTGGAACTGATCACATGCCAGAGTCATTAGCAGACGATGCTGTCCCCGGTGTATCCCGGTTCCCTCCAGATTTTTTTCCAGCACCCTCTTATGCATCTGATTGGTCAGGATCATCCGGCGGGTCAGCTCCCGCGGCTCACAAATATCTCCAGCCTCCCTCTCATTCACATGGCAGCACCTTCTTTCCTGAATAATTAGCTTGTAAACTATTAGCAGGTTAATTATATTCCTCTGGCATAAAATGTCAAGTATGAATTCACCGTTTTCACAGATTGTTCATATACTATAGTAATCTATGCTTTTCGAGGTTATCATGGAATATGGAAAACTGAACGTCAACGTTATATCAGATAACACAAGCCGCCCCATCGAGGGAGCTACCGTACGGATCACAACAGAAAGTGCACCAGACCGGATCATAGAGGAAGCAAGAACTGATGCTCAGGGACAACTCAATGATATTGAACTGGAGACACCGCCTCTTGAATACTCCATGGATCCCAGTGCAAATAAGCCTTACTCCGAATATACCATCTATGTCAGTGCACCGGGATTTGAGACAACAGAGATCAGTGGTGCGGAACTTTTTTCGGGCGAGACAGCGATCCAGAATATCGATCTGATCCCTGCCGACACGGCAGAACCAGACAGTGCTGAGCTCTTCGTGATACCCGATCACACACTGTGGGGGGACTATCCGCCTAAAATTGCAGAAAGTGAGATCAAAACTGTAGATGAGACAGGCGAGATCGTCCTCTCCCGAGTGGTGATACCAGAATATGTAGTCGTCCACGACGGACCGCCGTCGGATTCCGGAGCAAAAAATTATTATGTAAGATACCGGGATTACATCAAAAATGTAGCGAGCAGCGAAATCTATTCGACCTGGCCGGAAGCCACGATCCAGGCAAACGTACTTGCGATACAGTCATTTACGCTGAACAGGGTATATACGGAGTGGTACCGGAACAAAGGCTATGAATTCACCATAACCACCTCTACCGCCTACGACCACAAATGGATCCCGAACCGCAACATTTTTGAGAGCATTTCTGCCGTAGTCGATGAAATCTTCAGTAACTTTCTGTCCCGCCCCAATGTACAACAGCCGATCCTCACCCAGTATTGTGACGGCAAAAATGTATCCTGTCCCAACTGGATGAGCCAGTGGGGCTCCAAATCACTGGGCGACCAGGGGTACTCAGCGATTGAAATCCTGAGAAATTATTATGGAGATTCCATTTACATCAATGAAACAGAAGAAATATCCGGCGTGCCCTCCTCCTATCCCGGAACGCCGTTACGGGTTGGTTCCTCCGGTGAAAAAGTGCTGCAGATGCAGCGTCAGCTGAACGTCATCGCCGGCGCTTACCCACTCATTCCTAAAATTGCAGAAGACGGGATCTTCGGTCCCCGGACCGAGGAAGCGGTAAAAACATTCCAGAAAATTTTCAACCTGACTCAGGATGGCATCGTGGGATTCCGGACCTGGTACAAAATATCCCAGATCTATGTCGGCGTAAGCCGGATCGCTGAGCTTGTATAAAACTTCTGACTGCGATCATATGATTTGCCAAAAAAGAACACCGGGAAAAAGATTACTGACATCTTTCCCGGTGTTGCCCTGCCGGAGAATCACCCGGCATATTCAAAATGCTGGTAATCCTTCAGGGATTTCCAGTCCCCTCCCCATTTAAATCCATACTTCTTAAAAATCTTATATACTCTGTCATTGCGATGTATCATGTATTTTTTATATTTTCCTTTGCACTTTTTTACACTGCGTTTGCTGTAGGCTTTGCCATTCGGCGGATCTACCCTGCCATTTCTGATACAGGGATTGATACGCGGATTGAGATCAATCGCCAACCCTCTGCCGTGCATGGACAGCTTCCTGCTGCCCTCTACCCTCCGATAGTTAAATGCGGATGTATTGTTTGCCTCCATAGACCGCCTGTCATCGGCATCATAGACATCCACCGGCTGGATCCGCTGTATCGGATACCGGATCCGGTACAACTGATAGAAAATCTTTGCCGTCTTTAACGCTATTTTCCTATTTACGATCAGTGTCCCTGACTTTACCTTTCCCTTAAAATTATAATATCGCACCGACACTTCACGAAGCTCCGAAAAAGAAAGCCCTGCACCAGTCTTTGGATAAGATTTACCTGTCATCTGTGATTTCATTTCTGATGATATTTTCTGATATGTAAATCCCTTTTTATAAGTCTTTGCCTGAACGGTTCTCTGCGAACCGACTCCTCCGGCAAAGAAAATCAACATACAGATCCAGACGAATACCGCCCGGATTCCTATTCTGCCTTTCATAAACCATACTCCTTTATCCCACGCCAGTTCTGGTCACGCTCATTTATCACCAGGGGAGCACCATCCACCATCTGATAGGCATCTGCCGAACCGTCGCCAGGATATTCTCCCTTCACTTCCGGCCACTGGATCCCGATATCCGGATCGTTCCAGACCAGACCGCCTTCGTCCCCTGGATGATAAAAATCCGTACATTTATAACAGAATTCTGCCCAGTCACTTAAAACCAGATAACCGTGGGCAAAGCCTTTGGGAACGTAAAACTGTTTTTTGTTCTCCTCAGACAACTCTACTCCATGCCATTTTCCATAAGTATCCGAACCCTTCCTCAGATCCACTACGACATCATAAACCCGTCCCCGGATGACACGCACAAGCTTCCCCTGTGGGTGTTCCTTCTGAAAATGAAGTCCGCGCAAAACTCCCCGGGAAGAACTGGACTGGTTATCCTGCACAAACACCAGATCCAGCCCCGCTTCCTTCATGTCGTTCTGATTATAAGTCTCCATAAAATAGCCCCGGCTGTCACCATGTACTGCCGGTTCGATCACACACAATCCTTCAATGCCGCCTGCATTTTTTTCTACCTTTATCTGTCCCATACTGTTCCTCCGTCCTTACATTTCTATAATCTGTAAATATCTCTGCAGGGCATCCTTCCACTCTGGCAATGGTTCAAAACCATTATCTTCCAGTTTACTGCAGTCCAGCCTTGAATTAAAAGGACGCCTCGCTTTTGATAAACCATATTCCGCTGTCGTTACCGGCTCTACACTCAGATGTTCCCTGTCATATTCCTTGTATCCCATCGCCGCCGCCTGCCGGAAAATCTCCACGGCAAACTCATACCAGCTGATATATCCGCCTCCATTGGTGGCATGATAATATCCGTATTTTTCTGTTTCGATCATATCAACAAGCAGCCTCGCCAGATCAAACGTATAGGTGGGGGTTCCGATCTGGTCGTCTACAACTGTAAGCCGATCATGATCTTTCCCTATTTTAAGCATTGTCTTAATAAAATTATTTCCATTTACGCCAAACACCCAGGCAATCCGGACTATGAAGTACCGGGAAAGCTGTTCTGCCACGGCAAGCTCCCCTCCCAGTTTTGTCCTTCCATACACATTGAGCGGTGCATAATCTTTACAGTCCGGTTTCCAAGGGGTATCCCCCTCCCCGTCAAAGACATAATCGGTCGAGAGATAGAGCAATTTACACCCCACTTTTTTGCAGGCATGGGCGATCGCCTCTGTTCCCGTTTCATTGATCCGTGTCACCTTATCCTGGTTATCCTCATCCTCTGCAGCATCCACCGCTGTCCATGCGGCACAATGGATCACGGCATCCGGACAAATCTCTGAAAAAAGCTTTTCTACTTGCATAGTATTTGTGATATCCATGGCATGATAAGGCATCGTTGTCACAGCTGTATCATCCTGTATCCCTGAGTATGCCTCTGCCAGGTCGGAACCGATACCCTCATGGCCTCGTCCTGCCAGTTCATTCATGACGTCATGCCCAAGCTGTCCTCCCACTCCTGTTACCAGTACTCTCATACCCTGTCTCCTTTGCTTCTATATTCTTCCATCACCGGTTCCCATACATCTGTTCATAATAATTCTGATATTCCCCGGATATGATAGTCTCCCACCATTCCTTATGATCCAGGTACCAGCGGATCGTCTTCTGTATGCCGTCTTCAAACTTGGTTTCCGGCAGCCATCCCAGTTCATTGTGAATCTTTGTCGGGTCAATGGCATATCTCATATCATGTCCCTTACGGTCTGTGACATAAGTGATCAGACTCTCTGGTTTATCCAGCGCCTTACATATGATCTTCACGATATCAATATTTTTCATTTCATTGTGTCCGCCGACATTATATACCTCTCCCACCCTGCCTTTATGGATGATCAGGTCGATCGCCTTACAGTGATCCTCCACATACAGCCAGTCACGGACATTTTCTCCCTTGCCATAAACGGGAAGCGGCTTATCATTCAATGCATTGGCGATCATAAGCGGAATCAGCTTTTCCGGAAAATGATAAGGACCATAATTATTGGAACAGCGGCTGATCGTGACGGGAAGTCCGTAAGTCCTGTAATAAGCAAGTACCAGAAGATCCGCTGCTGCTTTACTCGATGAATACGGGCTCGATGTATGGATCGGCGTATCCTCTGTAAAAAACAGATCGGGCCGGTCCAGTGGGAGATCTCCATACACTTCATCCGTAGATACCTGATGATAGCGTTCAATCCCATATTTGCGGCAGGCATCCATCAATATGGATGTTCCCGTAATATTCGTATCCAGAAAAACCTGCGGGTTTTCGATAGATCGGTCGACATGGCTCTCCGCAGCAAAATTTACTACGATATCCGGCTTCTCCTCTTCAAAAAGACGGTATACAGCATCCCTGTCCGTAATACTCTCTTTTACAAAACGAAAATTGACGTTGTCCATGACTGGTTTCAATGTAGACAGATTGCCGGCATAGGTCAGGCAGTCCAGACAAATGATCCTGTACTGCGGATAAGCATCAAGCATATGAAAAATAAAGTTACTGCCGATAAATCCGGCGCCTCCTGTCACTATAATTGTCTTTTTCATAGTATTTCTCCCTTCTTCTATTTTAATACAAAGTTGTCAGCCTGACTCCAGAATACGATTACTTCCCTACCCTGCTGATGATCTCCTGCCAGACTTTTTCGGCACACTCCTCCGGCGTCGTCCCCTCTGTCT
>CAJUDA010000025.1 GCA_910584875.1 uncultured Eubacterium sp. | reverse complement strand
CGTTTGCACTAAGAGCCGCCACGCAGCGGTACTAATGCACCACCAGAGAAGAAATCTCATACTGCAGGCAGATGCGAAGCATCTGTCCGTGAAAGAAAGATGAAAAAAATAAAATTATTTGTTTTTTGACATCTTTCTTTCACGGGCTAGCACCTTTGGTGCTGCCTGCAGTAATCAGTTACTTAAGTGGTGCATAAGGACCGGCGGGCGGCTATGCTGTAAAAATCAGAAAAACGACATGGCAGACAGCGAGTTTAGCGGAGGGCGTCAGAGGAATTTTGCAAAGGAAGATAACGATTTGATTTTTAGTAGGAAGTGGTACTGTGGACGGACAATGGGAGCTACCGCCTCCCAATACAGCAAAAAAAGCACCGGATCTACCCGGCGCTTCCCTCTATGTGTTATTTCTGATTCGTCTAAGCTCTCTCTACTTTTCCAGAACGAAGGCATGAAGTACATACATACTGTTTCTTTGTACCACCGTTTACCTTTACTCTTACAGATTTCAGATTTGACTTCCAAATCTTATTACTCCTTCTATGAGAGTGGCTGACAGCGTTACCAAAATGTACGCCTTTTCCACATACTGCACACTTAGCCATGAAAAGCACCTCCTTCTGAATTACCTTTTTCTTCGCACGTCTCTCACACACGACAACACGACTATTTTAGCAAAAAATAAATCGTTTTGCAAGCATAAATTAAAAAACTTTTATTTTTTTGGCTTTTCTTCTGTTTTATCCTTCTTATCGTTCTCCTTGTCACCCTTTTTGGAGAACTTGTCCACAAATCCCGGCACCATATCAAGCACCTTTGTGATGCCATCCTGATTCTTTACATTGACAAGCTTGGTTGTCCCATCTTTGATAACGAGAACCGCACTGGGCTGGATCTTTGCGCCCATACCGCCTCCGCCGTTATTTTTCGTCTCCGCGCCGCTCTCGTTGGCAAACGCCCCGGCTGCCACACCGAAACTCACATCTACCAGAGGCAGCACGATCGTGCCGTCATCAAACCGTACTGCATCGCCTACCACCGTTTTTGTCGTGATAAAGGAATCCATTCCATTAAACAATGATTCAACCGTATTACTAAAATTATTCTCTGCCATTATGCAGCCTCCTTTTTCAGCTTCTGGATATTACTCCATAATTTCCTTAATTCTTTATCCCGGTAAAGCCGGATACAAAATCTGAGAAAATATAATACCTGTATCCGTCCTTTTATCATCCCGTCCGCCTGAAAGATTTTTTCCTCAAACTCCGGCGTTATGTCCAGACCATCCTGATAGACAAAAGGCAAAAGACTGATCCCGCCGATCAGCAGCCCTGTCGAAGAAGGATCACCGGTTCCGATCACAAAACAACCCCGGATCTTCTGCGGAGTCAGATAGCGGAACAAAAGCCGGATCTCCTGCCGGATCTTGCGAAAAGCCCTTCGGTTTTCCGTATCTCTCACAAAGTTTATTATACCCGATAGTACATCAAAAGAAAAGGACTTTTTTCTGCTGGCAGTTTTCTTTCCGGCAGATTTCTTTTTTCTTTTCTTTCTGCTGTTGCTTTTCGGAGAAGCTGCCCTATGCTTTCTTTTCTCTGTCCCACCAGCAGAGGCTGATGACTGTGAAACCTCCTCCTGCTTCTGTACCGGTTCCGGCTGTTTCCCCTCTCCCACATTCTCCACGGGAGTCTGCACAGGACCTTCCCCGCCAAACCGGAAGACAGGGATTCCAAAGATCCTGAAACAGATCTCATCCGAGTTCCTTTTCTTTCTCAGGGATACGGCGCGGCACAGCCAGGAGACCCGGAACTGGTAACAAAGTGTATCCCTGTTATCTCCTGCGAGGTAATAGCGGACTGGCACAAAAAGGATCAGGCAGACAAAGAGAACGGCAAGTCCAAGGACGCCCCCTGCCACGATCCCGATCCATTTAAGTATTGCCAAAACTATCGCCATTCCATCACTTCCTCACAAAATCACACTTTTCATGCCGGTCGAACTGCCCGTCCTGTCCCTCTGCTTCCAGAAGGATCTGCTGCAGCAGCTCGAGGGCAGAATCATAACTTTTTGCCAGCCCTACGATATACAGATCTTTTTTGGCATATCTCCTGAAAAAGAGCTGCCTTGTTTCCATAATGTCATACAGATTTTCCTCATTGGAGGGCAATGTGATCGCATAATAGCTTTTCCAGAATTTCGACAGGCTTCTTTTCAGGCTCCCTGCACAGCGCTCAATATGGCGTTTGCAGCGCTCCGGGTTTTCCCGGATTTTCTGATCCATATACAAATCCTTATACCAGTGAATCATCCTATGCCTCCCTCTGTCTTTCTCAGATATCTTCATCCATCAGATCCTGCAGGATCATCATCACCACACATTTTTCTGCCTTATTCTGACACCCCATCAGATTCACCTGTATGTATTCCAGCACCTCTTCCGCCTTTTCAAACATCAATGGAAGTTTGTCCAGTACCTGTCCCATGACCGCCCTCTTTACCGGACGGGACAGTTCACCAAGTTTCTGCATCAGTTCGTCCAGCAGCTCCCTGGTCCGTTTCTGCACATATGCCGCATCTGCTTTTTCTTCCCGGGAGGCAGACGCCAGATCGATAAACAGGCTGTCTGAGAGAAGGTTCGCCACAGTGGCGGCATCTTCAAAAAATCCTGTCAGCTCCAGCGCCTCAAGTTCTGCCCGATAAGAATCCCTGCTGTCAAACAGAACGGTCTCCAGATAACTTGTCCTTTCCAGCCTGTCCTCGATCTGTCCCTCCAGCGGCTCCAGCATCTCATCACGGTAATTCTTCCGTGCCAGTGAAACCCATACCTGACGGCACCCCCTGACCAGCCTGCTTTCCTTTTCCTGATAGGGAACCATAAGACACAAGGCATACATGCAGTTCACTACCTTTTGCAGGCTATAATAGAAATCTGTCACCTCATGGATCTGGCGTGCCCCCTCTTCCAGCAGGTCTGCCAGTTCATGATAAAGATCCTCTTCCATACTGGTATAATCTGCTGTTTCCAGACGATGCAGGATCGTCTCAAATGCCGGGTACTCTCCCACATATTTTGCCGGTTCGTACACCATGGCAGACGTGCGGATCATATAGATAAAATCCTCCAGCGCCCTGCGGTCGCCATCCTTATACAAGGTCAGCGCCTCACTGACCCTCTGTGAAAATTTACCCTTTGTCATATGGACTGGAATCTGCCCCAGTACAAGACGCAGCTTTTCCCGGATCACACTCTGGTCCCTGTCCGCAAATAAATATCCCGACAGCTGCTGCATATATCTGTTCTCATCAAAAGCAGCGAAGATCTGGTTTAATTCCTCTTCCGGAAGAAACGTAAGCTCCATCCGGTTCAGTACATACTCGTAGACCAGAAGACGGTCGGTATAACAGGTAAACACATCCATTTTGTCCGTGATCTCCCGCCGAAGGTCCTTCATCTGCCGGATCAGGGGATCTGTACCGGCACTGCCGTCTCCGAGCATCCCCAAAGCCTCCAGGATCTGGTTCACAATATCTTTTTCCTGTGCCGCCAGCTCCTGATTCTCCTCCACTATTTCCTGTACCATCACATAGGCAGAAAAGGTCAGCTCAAGTGCTGCATATTCCGAATACGCAGAAACTGCCATATTCTTGTATCGTTTCAGGTTATCTTTCAGATTTTTCCCTTTCAGGATATCCTGTATCAAATGCTTCATGGAGTACCTCCCTGTATTTTTATGAAATCAGCTGCCACTCAGACATCCAGCGCAGACCATCATGAACAAACGATTCTGTCACCGGCTGCCCTGACAGGACGGGATAAAACAGCAGGAACAGACAAAAAGCCGCCGCCAGATAAACCGTGATCCATTTTCCCCACTTCATATCCCTGTTCCATAACTGTACCATCACATACACCAGCATTAGCACAACAAAAGGTATGCTGGGGAAATAATGATACGAAAACGTGCAACGCGGAACAAGCATCCATGGCACATACTGTACCAGATACGCAAATACCAGAAAAACTGCCACATGGTCTCTCTGACGGATAATGCGGTATATCATATAGAAGAAAGCCGGGATCCCCGCCCACCAGACGAGAGGATTGCCAAAGGCACTGATCCCTTCTTTCAGCCCGTTTGCCAGTGTCTGGCAGTAATAGTACATCGGGCGGTACATCACCGGCCACTGATACCATGTCGATTCAAAAGGATGGCTCGAATCCAGATTTGAATGATAGTTATACATAGCTCTCTGGTTCTCTATCATCTGCCCCCATAATCCATTGCCAGACCCTTTAAAAGGAAGATATGACAACAGATAGATCAGTCCCGCTATCACCACAAAAAACAGAATGCAGAAAACAAGAGTCTTCTTCAGTTTCCCCGGAAAACTTTCTAATATATGTTCATGGCGGATCCCGCCTGTCGTCCCGGACAGATCCTCCATCGCATACCGGTATTCCCTGTATCGCTGGAACATGATCGCAAAAAAGAAGAGTCCCAGCCCCGCCGCCGCATAGACTGCCGTCCACTTGGAAGCACAGCCCAGTCCCATCGCCACCGCACTCAGACCAAGCGGAAGAAATGTCTTCCTTAACGGGGTATCATAGAAACTAAGCTGGCTGTACCAGTACATAAAGAAAAACATCGCAATGATAAAAAACGTACCATACACATCAATGGTGGCGATCCTCGTCTGGGTAAAATGCATAAAATCAAAGGCAAACAAAAATGTCGCAGCCCCTGCCGCCCACGTTTTCGCCCCAAAAAGCCTCCTGGCAAACAGATACAGAAAAGGCAGCATCGCAATGCCAAACACTACGCCCACGATCCGCCAGCCAAACGGATTCATCCCAAAGATACGGATGCCCAGACTGATCAGAAACTTGCCCAGGGGCGGATGGGTCCATTCATAATTCCGGAGCCCCTCTGTCATTTCATACGCCGTGCGGGCATGATAGATCTCATCAAAATACGTTCCCTCCCGGAAGGTTACGACCGGCACATACAGATCCTGTTCATCAAAAAGCTCCGGATACTCCGACGCATTCACCGGCATCAGGCGGTTCCCCTCTGTATCCAGGATCACCAGTTCCCGCAGCGCCGACTCAGCATCCAGCGCAGTCAGACGGACATAGCGGTAATCGTACTGGAGATTATAAGTAGTATTGTCAAATTCTTCTCCCTCCTGCTTTTCCACCCGCATCTCATTCCAGCAGAATACATTTTCAGCGACGATCTTCCCCAGATCGGCATAGTTTTCTCCATCTTCAGAAAATGACAGCGTATACGAACGGTTTTCGTATGTTCCCAAAAAGCCATGGATCATGTCCACATGCTTTGACTCACCGAGATCAAGGATGATCTCCTCTCCCGGCTGCCGGGCATTCCACTCTGTCTCCGGCGCATCCGCCTTCCCCAGATCATACAGGGCAAACGCAGAATACAGGGCCAGAATACTGCCCAGTACGATCCAGTCCCATTTTGTAAACTTCGGCATCCTGCGGCTGGCATACACGGGTATTTTCTTCTGTGGGGACTCCTTTTCCTCCGCCCTCCTGTTCTGGATATAGGAGCGGATCCTGCCATTCTTCTCCCTTTTGGCTGGTCGCTCCACCATAGGACAGATCGCTGTCTCTGCCCTGAACGTGAGCAGCATATACACATAGACAGCCAGTGTCAGTACCGCTGTAAAGCCGATGATCCCCCCCTGGGAATCCGTCGAGTGATTGTCTTCAAAGTTATAATATACATGAAAGATATTGATAAACTGTACGATAGAAAATCCTGCATAAGTAAAAAACAGTTCTTTTGCCGGTTTCACCAGAAAGGCACATAGTGTCAGTGCCACAACAGGGAACAGATATCTCTCGTGCATCCGCACAGAAAAGAGAAATACGGTGCTTACAATCACACTCATGCTGATAAAATATTTCGATCTGTCCTCTTTCATGCGGAAGAAAATCCAGCCGCTTAGGACCACCGCTGCCAGAATCGCCAGCATTCCCCAGTGACGGTATTGCATAAACAGAAACGTGCCCGTCTGTTCCGTCCAGTTCAGCCCCGCCAGCCCCCATATATTGTATGCATTGATCGTACAGTATTCATAGGAACCAAGCGTGTCCATATACTGTCCCATCACCTTGTCAATACCAAAGGGAAGTACGATCAGTATCATCGCCACAATGGCAGCCAGTCCGCCCGCCAGATCACGGATTAATTTTTTTCGGTTGAAGTCCTCGAGAAACACCTGCTCGATCACCGTCCAGATCAGGATCGGGGTAAAGATCAGTGTCTGTGGTTTCATCAGCACACCGACAGCAAACGTAAAATATGCCGGTATCCTCTTTTTTTCCATACACAGATAACAGGTAAGAAGGACCGTCAGCGTAAATACACTGTCCGTCTGTCCCCATACAGAAGAATCCAGGATCACCACCGGATTCAGCACATACGTGAGCGACAAAAGCAGGGATGACAGTTCTGAAAATCTTCTTTTTGCCAGACAATAGACCAGGAAACCGGCTCCCAGATCACAGAGCACCGGAACCAGTTTGATCAGAACCCTTCCTGCAGCAGAAACGGTATCGATCGAAAAAATCCTCCGCACGCCGGCGATCACCCACAGGATCAGCATATATCCCGGCGGATAATCGGTAAAAGCATCCAGATGATAAAACTCCCCTATTCCATGTTCAAAGATCATATTCGACCAGGAATAAAAACAGTTCATGTCTGTCTCATGACCATTATAATAGGAAGCAAAGATCAGTTTTACCAGCAATGCCGAGGCAAGCAGGAGAAGAATATTGAACCAGTCCCTCTTCTTATCCTTATAATAAGTCCGTATGCCCGCCACTTCGTAATGCAGCTTAAAACAGTAAAGCAGGACAAACACCGCCACAGTGAGCAGCGAGGCGATCGTTAAAAGCTGTATACTCTCTCTCATGCCAGTCTCATTCCCTTTCCTATTTTTTAATGGTGAACATGTTCATGGGTAAACAAATGATCCGAACAGTATTCATAATTTCCTTCACATTTGGAACAATAGCGGAATTCCAGATCCGGTGCATCCTTCTCTGTCCGCCCGCAGATGGCACATCGGTGGATCGTGCCTCCCGGCGCAGCATCCTGCACCTTCTTCTTATACTGCACTCTCCGTTTCTTCTGACGGTATGCTCCCTGTACACCCGGCTTACCCCTTGCAAAGATCAGGAACAGCGCCACATTGAGCAGCGCTCCCAGCACCATCACAACCGTAAAATAGTTCCCGTTCATGATTCCCTGGACAACATAATAGCCATCCAGCACAAGCCATACGACAGCAAGCCATTTCGCTTTCACTGGTACGACAAAATAGATCAGAAACTGCGCATTGGGAAACATCAGGGCAAAGGCAAGAAACAATGAATCATTAAGGTGTTCCAGCGTCACTCCCAGTTCCAGTACCATTCCCAGCTCCTGTGGCAGAATACCTGGCATTGCCCCAAGCATAATGAGATAGGCAGCTAACGTCACCAGGATCACAAAAAGAATCCCCCCAAAATAAAAGAGGGTAAAACGGAATGTCCCCCAGATCCGTTCCAGCGAAGTACCGATGCTGTAATAGACATACATCCAGAGTGCAAACAGAAAAACCGTCATAAAAGAAGCAGAGCCGACGCCAAATCCAGACGGATATAAAACAAACGTTACAAGACGCCACACCTGACCATGCAGAACCTCATACATATCCAGTGCAAGATATCGGTAATATAGATTCGGCGCCAGCATATTCAATACAAATCCTATCGCATTTACAATGATCACATAACGCATCAGATCCGGAATCCCGAATCTCGGAAATCTTTTTTCCAGCCGGTCAATAAAATTCATATACCCTCCTATTTTTGAAGTAATGTACAGCCTGCCGTATCAGAACAGATCTTTCTTGCGAAAGAAAAATGCCACTACCAGCGATACGACAAGTGTCAGTATAATAATTGTATAGAACCCGTAGGGAGCATGTCCCAACGGTATGTTATCAAAATTCATGCCGAAGAAACTGGCGATCATTGTCGGGATCGACAGCACGATCGTCACCGTAGCCAGAAACTTCATAACGATATTCAGATTGTTGGAGATAACAGAGGCAAACGCGTCCATCGTCCCGCTCAGGATGCCGCTGTATATATTTGCCATCTCGATCGCCTGCTTATTCTCGATGATGACGTCCTCCAGAAGATCCTCATCCTCTGGATACTTGCGCACCTTTTCTGTCCGCAGCAGCTTCTCCAGCACCACTTCGTTGGAGCGGAGGGACGTTGTAAAATAGACCAGACTCTTCTCCAGTTCCAACAGTTCGATCAGCTCGCTGTTTTTCTGTGAGATATGCAGTTTTTCTTCGATTTTTTCACTTTTGCGGTCTATAATGCGCAGATAACGAAGATAAGAGGTTGCATTCCGGTACAGGATCTGGAACACAAACCTTGTCTTCTTAAACGTATAGAATTCCCTCACACGCTTATTCTCAAATGCCTTCAGCACCGGAGATTCTTCCAGACAGACGGTCACGATCTGTTCTTTTGTCATAAAGATACCAAGCGGGATCGTGACATAACGATCCTTTTCGTCCAGCGAAGGGATGTCCACCAGAATCATATTGTACTGGTCCTCGATCTCCACACGGGAACGCTCTTCATCATCCAGAGGTGCACGCAGATCATCAATATCAATCCCGGTCTCTTCCTGCAGTCTCAGCAGTTCCTCACTGGTCGGTCTGGTGACAGATACCCAGCAGCCTTCCTCTATCTTATCCATCAGTACCAGCTCGTCCTCTATCGTCTTGTATACCGAAATCATAATGCACACTCCTTCCTTTCCCCGGAGATCGTTTCTGCACGGCAGTATCTTTATAAAATACCGCCGTGCCGCCTGATCCCCTTCATTATAAAGGTTTGTATAGTCTTTGTCAAACCTTCTTTGGCAGCTCATACGTCACATCAGCAGCAATAATAACCTGCTCGGGATCATTTGCTGCAAAGAACTCTTCCATCGTGATCCCATTCTCTCTCAATATGGCTCCGAAACTCTTCGTGCCATCCGAAACACAGACTGCCTTCTCTTCCACTTCCTCTGCCTGTGCCAGCCTCTCCCGTGCCTCTCTGCGCTCCTCTTCCCTCTCACGTTCTGCTTCTTCTCTCCGTTCTCTTTCTTCCTCCAGACGTTCCCTCTCTTCTTCCATCCGCTCTCTCTCTTCTTCCAGCCGTTCCCTTTCCTCTTCCATCTGCTCTTCCCTGTCCCTGACAGTTTCCTCCGGCGGCATCATTCCATTTTGCGGCGCTGCCTCCTGCGGTCTTCTCGGTCTTCCCATAGGCGGTCTCATCATACCGCCGAATGGTTTTGCCACAGGGATACAGATCTCCTGCCCGACCTGCAGATTATATACGTCAACATATGGATTTGCACGAAGGATCAGTGCAAGAGGAACCCGGTAGGCCCTGCTCAGCTGATAAAGATTTTCTCCTTCCTTTATCACATGTACCATGCCGTTACAAAATCTTCGATTCATAGATACCTTCCTTCCGAAGTATACACTATTACAGTCTTTTCCCTATCATCCTATTCATAAAAACACAAAATGTTCACGGGTCTGGAAACGAATCCCTGCCTGATTCTGTTGCAAAAGTATGTATTTTGTCGTATAATGTCATGTGACTAATCCTCAGATTCTACATTTTTGAAAAAATAATATTTATATAAGTAGAAGCATGACAAAGACAAGGAGGTTAGTGTGAAAAACAAACTTGATAGTTTGTTTGTCACACTACTGTTTGTACCGAAGCGCCACAAACAGTAGTTATGCACAGAGCAAAAACAGCCCTGCTGATTTTTGCTCGTGCTTCCTTCGCTGCGCTTCGGAATGGAGGAATAATATGAACAGAGTAGGTATCGATATTGGTTCCACCACTGTCAAAGTTGCGTTTCTGGACAAGGAGAACCGGATTATATTTTCGGCTTACGAAAGACATTTTGCCAATATTCAGGAAACATTACGCAAAATCATAGAACAGGCATATGAAAAACTGGGTGACTGTGAGATCGCTCCCATGATCACGGGATCCGGCGGGCTTACGATCTCCAGGCATCTGGATATCCCTTTCGTTCAGGAAGTAGTCAGTGTTGCCACTTCCTTAAAAGACTATGCTCCGCATACGGACGTCGCCATTGAACTCGGCGGCGAAGATGCAAAAATCATATATTTTACCGATGGAATTGAACAGCGCATGAATGGGATCTGTGCCGGCGGTACCGGTTCTTTTATCGACCAGATGGCGACGCTGCTCAAGACAGATGCTGCCGGCCTGAATGAATACGCCAGAGATTATGAGGCAATCTACCCCATTGCTGCACGCTGCGGCGTATTTGCCAAGAGCGATATCCAGCCTCTGATCAATGAAGGGGCTTCCAAACCAGACCTTGCTGCTTCTATATTCCAGGCTGTTGTAAACCAGACGATCAGCGGGCTTGCCTGTGGCAAACCGATCCGTGGCAATGTGGCCTTTTTAGGCGGTCCGCTTCATTTCCTGACGGAACTGAAAGAGGCATTTATCCGCACACTGAAGCTGGAGGGGGACGCTATCATCGCACCAGAGAATTCCCATCTCTTTGCCGCCAGCGGGGCAGCGATGAATTCTGCCTGCGACCCGTCCCTGCCTGATGAAAAAACCCGGTGTACCGAAGGAGCCACGACGTTAAAAGCTCTTCTCGACCGATTATCTGGTGAGATCAAAATGGAATTTGAAGTCACCAGAATGGAACCACTTTTTAAAGACCAGCGGGACTACGATGCTTTTCTGGCATCCCACAATAAACATATGGTGAAAAAAGGCGACCTGGCATCCTATGAGGGTAATGTCTTCCTCGGCATCGACGCCGGTTCCACCACCACGAAAGTGGCGCTGGTAGGCGAAGACGGTTCGCTGTTATATTCTTTCTATGACAACAATAATGGAAGTCCGTTAAAGACGACGATCAAAGCAGTAAAAGAGATCTATCAGCTTCTGCCGGACAGCGCTGCCATCGTCCGCTCATGCTCCACCGGGTACGGCGAAGCACTGATCCAGTCCGCCCTGATGCTGGACGAGGGCGAAGTAGAGACCGTTTCCCACTATTACGCCGCTTCCTTTTTTGAACCAGATGTTGACTGCATCCTGGATATTGGCGGCCAGGATATGAAATGTATCAAGATAAAGAACAATTCTGTAGACAGTGTTCAGCTGAACGAAGCCTGTTCCTCCGGCTGCGGCTCCTTTATCGAGACCTTTGCCCGTTCCCTGAACTACGAAGTAAAAGATTTTGCCAGACTGGCTCTTTTTGCCGAAAACCCCATTGATCTTGGATCCCGCTGTACGGTATTCATGAATTCCAAAGTAAAACAGGCGCAAAAAGAAGGAGCCACTGTTGCAGATATATCAGCAGGACTGGCGATCTCTGTAATCAAAAATGCCCTTCTGAAAGTGATCAAACTCACAGATCCACGGGATCTTGGTACCAATGTGGTCGTACAGGGCGGAACATTCTACAATGACGCTGTACTCCGGAGCTTTGAACGGGTATCCGGCTGCAAGGCGGTACGTCCGGATATCGCCGGGATCATGGGCGCTTTCGGCGCTGCCCTGATCGCCAGGGAACACTTTGAGGAAGGGATGGAAACCACCATGCTCTCCCTGGAGGATATCATCAACCTCAAATTTGAGAGTTCCATGGCGCGATGCAAAGGCTGTACCAATCACTGTCTTCTGACTGTGAACCGTTTTACCGGCGGCCGTCAGTTTATTTCGGGAAACCGCTGTGAGCGGGGGCTCGGCAAAGAAAAGACCAACAAAGAGATACCAAATCTCTATGAATACAAAAACAAGCGGCTTTTTGACTATTATAAACCGCTCACTCCAGACCAGGCATTCCGGGGCAGGGTAGGGATTCCGAGAGTATTAAATATGTATGAAAATTACCCGTACTGGTTCACTTTCTTTACTGAACTGGGGTATGAAGTGGTACTCTCTCCCGTCTCGTCCCGTAACATTTATTCACTGGGCATCGAATCGATTCCCAGCGAATCAGAATGTTATCCGGCAAAGCTGGCACATGGTCATATCATGTGGCTGCTGAAACATGATGTCAATTATATTTTTTATCCCTGTGTCCCCTATGAGAGAAAAGAATTTGACGGCGCCGGCAATCACTTCAACTGCCCCATCGTCACTTCTTACGGGGAAAATATAAAAAATAATGTGGAAGAACTCTCAGATCCTTCCATCATCTACCAGAATCCGTTTGTTTCTTTTGAAAGTGAGAAGATTCTGTCCGATGAACTTGTAAAATATATCGGTAAGGAAAACGGCATTCCGGCAACCGAGATCCGCAACGCGGCCCGCAAGGCATACGCAGAACTGGCAAAAACCCGTGAAGATGTCCGCCGCAAAGGAGAAGAAGTCCTGCAGTGGATGAAAGACAATGATAAGCGGGGCATCGTACTTGCCGGCAGACCGTATCATATTGATCCTGAGATCAACCATGGTATACCGGAACTCATCACTTCCTACGACATTGCGGTTCTGTCAGAAGACTGCATCTCACACCTGACCCCGGTAGACCGTCCTACGATCGCCATGGACCAGTGGATGTATCATTCCCGTCTCTATGCTGCCGCCAGCTTTGTACGCACGCAGGAAAATCTGGATATGATCCAGTTAAACTCTTTTGGCTGCGGACTGGATGCAGTAACGACAGATCAGGTCAATGATATCCTGACGGATTCCGGTAAAATATGTACTGTACTGAAAATTGACGAAGTAAACAGCCTGGGAGCGGCACGGATCCGCATCCGGTCTCTGATCTCAGCGGTAAAAGACCGTGCACGCAAGGGAATCCGGCCACATGTGGCAGATTCTGCCCATCACCGGGTGATTTTTACAGAAGACATGCGCAAAAACTATACGATCCTCACTCCCCAGATGTCGCCGATCCACTTTGATATGCTGATCCCGGCACTGGCGGCATGCGGCTATAATATGGTACAGCTGCCGAGCGGCGTGGGAGAACTGGAATACGGACTCAAATATGTAAACAACGACGCCTGTTATCCGTCCCTGCTCGTGGTCGGACAATTTATGAAAGCGCTGCTGTCCGGAGAATATGATCTGGACCGCACTGCCGTGATCATTACCCAGACCGGAGGCGGCTGCCGTGCCACAAACTATATCGGTTTTATCCGCCGGGCATTAAAAAAGGCCGGCATGGAACAGGTACCTGTTATTTCCCTGAGCGCCGGCATCGAATCCAACCCCGGATTTAAGATTAACTACCGGCTGCTTAAGGGCGCCATACACGCCCTGATCTACGGAGACCTGTTTATGCGTGTTGTTTATCGCACCCGGCCTTACGAAAAAGTACCCGGCTCCGTAAACGCCCTGCATGAAAAATGGAAAAAAGTATGTATTGAGGCCTCAAAAAATCCAAAGCAGTCCGAATTGAAAAAGAATATCGCAGGGATCATTAAAGACTTTGATGAGATCGAACTAGACGAATCGATCCAAAAGCCGCGGGTCGGAATCGTGGGAGAAATCCTGGTCAAATTCCTTCCGGCAGCCAACAACCATATCGTAGAGCTGCTTGAAGCCGAGGGTGCAGAAGCAGTCTGTCCCGATATGCTGGACTTCTTTATGTACAGTGCCTTTGACAGCGTATTTAAAGCAGACCACCTTGGATTTAGCAAGACCGGAAAGACACTGAGTAAGTCTGCCATCTGGCTTCTTGAAAATTTCCGGAAGCCCCTGTGCAAAGCACTGAAGGCAAGTAAACGGTTTGACGCCCCGCCTACCATCTATGAACTGGCAGAATATGCAAAGCCTTTTGTATCCACCGGCAACCAGACCGGAGAGGGCTGGTTCCTGACTGGTGAAATGATTGAACTGATCCACAACAATGTACCAAATATCGTATGCACACAGCCGTTTGGCTGCCTCCCCAACCATGTCGTGGGGAAAGGCGTGATCAAACAGCTCAGAAAAGCATTTCCTGACGCAAATATTGTAGCGATTGATTATGATCCGGGCGCCAGCGAAGTGAACCAGCTTAACCGCATTAAACTGATGCTGGCAACTGCCAAAAAGGGATCTGACTGACACCTTGATCGGATAAGAAAAAACACCGTATAAACAGTTTATCTGTCTATACGGTGTTTTTTAATCAGCCATTTATTTATTCACTTTTTTTCTTTCTCAAAACCAGAACAACAATCAAAGCAATCGCTGAAACTCCCATCACAAGAATCGGAACGAACAGATTTGTATCATCACCTGTCTCCGGTACTCCTGGAGCCAGCGGCACTTCGCCGTCCTTGATCTTTGTGATCGGTGATGGTGTCATCTTTGCCTTCGGCACACCCGGGTCACTCAGGGATGTGGTAGGCGGATCATCATCTTTAATCGTTTTGCTTCCTGCCGGTGTCGGCGATCCATCCGGCGGCACAACAGCATTTCCGTCCGGTGTCGCTGTCGGCTCCTCTCCCGGTGTTGTCACCTCTGGTGTTGCCTCTGGATCTGGGGTCGGCTCACTATCCAGCGGTGTTGTTCCCGGAGTCACATCCGGTGTCACGTCAGGAGTTTCCCCAGGAGTCACCGTTGCCGAAGATGTCGGCGTTGGCTCTGGTGTTTCCGTCACTTCTGGATCCGGTGTAGCAGTACGTACTGGTTCTGGTGTCTCTGTCGGATCCGGTGTTGGTTTCTCTGTCTCTTCTGGCGTTGCCGTCGGTTTTGACGTCGGCTTATCTGTTTCCTTTGGTGTTGCTGTCGGTGTCGGCGTCGGTTTCTCCGTCTCCTCTGGCGTTACTGCCGGTGTCGATGTTGGCTTTTCTGTCTCTTTTGGTGTTGCTGTCGGCGTCGACGTCGGCTTCTCCGTCTCTTTCGGAGTTGGTGTCGGTTCTTCCGGATCCTTTGGATCATCCTTGACAGTATCCGTCGGCTCCGGTTCCGGCGTCTTAGTCGGTTTTGGTTTTACCGTCGGTTTCGGCGTCGGCTTTTTGGTCTCTTTTGGTGTTGGTGTCACTTTCGTATCTGGTAAGTCACGATAGATCATATGCCATTCACTATCATTTTTAACGACGGTATCACATACCAGCCAGCCCTCACCTGTCACACGGATCCTGACAAATGCCTGTGGTGCGATCACCGTTGCCGCCAGATTATCAGAAGCAATCTCCAGATTGTTCAGATTTGGCATATTCCAGATTACTGTCTGTGCAATTTCATCCTTTGTCTTTTTTCCCTCGGTAACAGTCACCGAATATCTTGGGATACAAAACTTTTTGTCCTCTTTAATATTAAAAACTACCGTCTGCTCTGCACGAAGTTTGATCTTCAGACCACCATTCTGGATACGTCCCTCATTCAGAGCAATAGCCAGCTTATCTGCCTCCACGTATACTGTTTTCTTATTTACGCTTGTAACATCGATCAGATAATTATTCTGGTCTCTTACCTCATCCGGCAAAATAACATCTTTCTCATCTAATAACGATACGGCATATTTCCTGACCTTTCGGAGAAAAGCTTTTACTTCCTCCTTCACCTCAGGATCTACCGTAACAACGGTATCCTTGTTGCGGAGCAATACATGCTTAGCCTCACCTTTTTCCCCATTGCTGCGCAGGACTTCACCAATACGGATCTTCCCCGCCGCATTTGCTTTATCCTCGGATACTGTATTACCCGTATGCTGTCCGTTCCCTGCGTACTCCCCTGCCACAAAGTTCGTTTCCATATCTGCTGTCTGATTCAGATGATTACACACAATGCCATATTCAATATAATCATCCAGAAAAGGTTTGTTCCCCTCCCCCGAGGCAAAGGAAATCCCGCCAATTATGGCAAAGACACCCAGTACAGCCATTAGTGATACTCCTATTTTCGCGACCGTTTTTTTTCTAACCACATTCTTCATAGAATGCCTCCTATACATAACAATGCGCATTATCAGTATCCATTTGTATTATTATATCATACTCCACAGTATATTGCAAAGTCTAATTAACTTATTTTTACAGACTTTTTACATATTTATTCCACAAATTTTCTAAAGGTTTTCAATCTGCCAGTTAACAGGTTCTACACCGTTTTCCTGCAGAAACTGATTTGCCTGGCTGAAATGCCTGCAGCCAAAAAAACCACGATATGCCGACAAGGGACTCGGATGGGGCGCTTTCAGCACCAGATGCTTTGGATTGTCGAGCATCTTTGTCTTTTCCTGCGCCGGTTTCCCCCACAGCAGAAACACGACCGGCCGGTCCTGCCTGTTCACTGCCGCGATCGCAGCATCGGTAAATTCCTCCCATCCCACATTTCTGTGTGACATCGGTTTATGTGCCTGTACCGTCAGAACCGTATTGAGCATCAGCACTCCCTGCTCTGCCCACGATGTCAGATATCCATGATTGGGGATCTGGCATCCCAGGTCATCATGCAATTCCTGATAAATGTTCACCAGCGACGGAGGGATCTCCACCTGGGGCTTCACAGAAAAACACAGGCCATGAGCCTGTCCTGCATTATGATACGGGTCCTGTCCCAGTATCACTACTTTCACCTGATCCAGCGGAGTCAGGTGGAATGCCGTAAATATTTCATCGGATTCCGGATATACCGCTGTCTTCCCATACTGTTCTTTGATGAACAGAAAAAGCTTCCGGTAATATTCTTTTGAAAACTCCCCCTTTAATGCCGCTTCCCATGTACCTGTCAGACCTGCCATAATACCCCCGTTCCGAAATACCACAAATAACAGAGAACGGATCAGCCGCCGCTAAATACGGACGCTGATACCTCTGTCCCGCAGATATCTCTTCAACTCCATAATCTCCAGTTCTTTAAAATGAAAAAGAGAGGCCGCCAGAACGGCATCCGCCTTTCCCTCTGAAAGGGCATCATAAAAATGCTCTTTCGTCCCCGCTCCTCCTGATGCGATCACCGGAATGTTCACATTTTCCGAAATCGTCTTTGTCAGTGCGATATCATATCCCTCTTTTGTACCATCACAGTCCATACTGGTCAGCAGGATCTCTCCTGCCCCCAGTTCCTCCGCCTTCATTGCCCATTCTACCGCATCCATTTCCATATCTACACGGCCTCCGTTTTTATAGACTGTCCAGCCGCTGCCATCCACCCTTTTTTTGGCATCAATCGCCACGACAACACACTGCCTGCCAAACTTTTCCGCTGCTTCCTGCACCAGAGGCGGGTTCAGTATCGCCGCCGAATTGACAGCAACCTTATCTGCCCCCTCCCGGAGAATCATACGAAAATCTTCAATCGTGCGGATCCCGCCCCCCACAGTAAAGGGAATAAATACGGTTTCTGCCACCTTGCGCACCATATCTGCCTTAATGTCTCTCGCATCACTGGACGCCGTAATATCCAGAAACACCAGCTCGTCCGCTCCGGCATCCCCATAAGCGGCGCCTACTGATACCGGATCACCTGCATCAATCAGATTGACAAAATTAACACCCTTTACTACTCGTCCATTATTCACATCCAGACAGGGAATCACTCTTTTCGTAAACATTTCTTCCTCCTGACCTGGCTCAGCAGAGCCATTTTATAATGCAGCAAAATTTCTCAGGATCTGCAGCCCTGTCTCACCGCTCTTTTCCGGATGAAACTGAGTGGCAAAAATATTTTCATGTTCAGCGGCGGCATGTACATCGACGATATACTCTGTCACCGCCGCCACATCTTCTTTGCAATCCGCCTTTAAATAATAGGAATGAACAAAATAGACATACGAATTCTCCGGAATCCCTTTGAATAATCTGGATTCCGGATTAATATGAATCGAATTCCATCCCATATGAGGGATCTTATATCCTTCCGTCTCAGGAAATCTTACGATCCTGCCAGGCAGAAGACCCAGCCCTGGCACATTGTGCTCAGATTCTTCACTTCCGGTAAAGAACAGCTGAAGCCCAAGACATATACCAAGGATTGGCGTACCTTTCCCTGCTACATCCTGCAGTACCTCTGGCAGGCCATACGCATTCATCCGTCCCATGGCATCCTCAAACGCTCCGACCCCGGGAACGATAACATGATCAGCACGAAGGATCACATCTGCCTCTCTTGTCACGACAGGCTCTTCTCCGATAAATGTAAGCGCCTTTTCCACACTCTTTATATTTCCGGCATCATAATCGACTATGGCAATCATTATTACCTCCCGCCTGGTTATCTTTCATCCATGGCATTTTTTGCTTCCCAGCGACGGATGATCTCTTCCAGTTTCTCCGTATATTCCTCCTGGGTCGGCAGCCCGTTTGCCGCCCTTGCTTCTGTCTCACTCACACCAAATTCACTAAAGAGTACGCTGGAAATCTTTGCCTTCAGTTCCTCATACTGGGTAAGAATTTCATATTCATCTGCCTTGTTTTTATTGGTATCATAACTGCGGATCCCTTTTATAAGTGAATCCAGCGACTCCAGATACATCTTCATCTCATAATAATTGGAATATGAATTTAACTCCTTCTGCATCTGCATACAGATGCGGATCTTATCTGCCAGTTCCTGTGACGATTCAGAAACATTTACCCCTGCCAGGGATTCATATGCCGCCTGATAATCTTTCGCTTCAAATTGCTGTCTGGCATTTTTCAACGCACTTGTATACGACAAAGACTGCGTACCAAAGATCACGGCAACACAGATCAGTGCAAAAAACACCATAACAATCGTAGCGCCCACCGGGTTGATCTTCCCTACTACCTCTACCGCCGCCAGCTCTGCCTTCTTTTTCTTCTTTTCTTCCTTTGCCGCTGCCTTCGCTGCCGCCTGTTCTGCCTTTAATGCCGCCTTCTTCTCTTTCGCTTCCTGTGCCGCTGCTTCTTTTGCTTCTTTGTCGGCCGCATCCTGCTTTGCCTTCTCTTCTCTGGCAGCCGCACGCTCCGCCTCTTTTTCCTGCTCCTGTTCACGTTCTCTGGCTTCTTCCTCTGCTGTCTGATCTGTCACTACATTACCAAAAATACGCTTCCAGAAACTATTCTTTTTCTCCTTCTTCTTGACAGGCTGTGCCAGAGGTATCGCATTTTCGCTATCTGTACCTTCGCTTTCATCCGATACAGAATCCTCCTCCGGATCAAAATCACCTTCCAGGGCAAAAACCTGGTCCAGGGATCCTTCCCCATCCTCCGAATCCTCGACATCATCCACGGCAGATAAGGCGTCCTGAAAGATATCTTCCACAGATGTCCCGGCATCCTGTGCATGATCAGCAAAGATTGCATCACTTTCACTATCACTGAATAGTGAAACCTCCGGAGCTGACATATCCTGAACCACTGGTCCCTCCGAAACCTCATCTTCTGCAATCTCGTCTTCTGTAGACACATCATCCATCTCATCACCGGAATAATCCTTGGACAGAAGTTCTAAAAGATCATTGATATCCTCCGGCATCGCCTCATCCGAAATCGGTTCATCCATTTCATCCTCTACTGGCAGGTCGGGCAGACCTTCCGGCTCCGGCTCTTCCTGCATCGAAATATCCCCCAGATCAAATTCCGGCAGTTCTGCTTCCTCCGGTTCTTCCTCTGTCATTGGGATATCTCCAAGGTCAAGTTCCGGCAGTTCTGCTTCCTCCGGTTCTTCCTCTGTCATCGGGATATCTCCCAGATCAAGTTCCGGCAGTTCTGCTTCCTCCGGTTCTTCCTCTGCCATCGAAATATCCCCAAGGTCAAGTTCCGGCAGTTCTATTTTCTCTGGTTCCTCTTCTGCCGGCATTTCATTTAACACCAGATCCGGTATCTCTTCTGGTGCAGGCTCATCCTCTGCTGCCATCAGCATATCATCCAGAACAAGCTCCGGCACTTCATCGGCCGGATCTTGTTCGATTGTTTCCGCTTCTGGCCGGGCTTCCTCCGCAGCTGACTCTTTCTCCATCTCCGGTATGTCTGGTAATTCCTGTTCTTTTACTGGTTCCGGTTCCGCCATATCCATTTCCGGTATTTCCATACTTTTCATCAACTCATCAAGATAAGATTCACCGGAATTGGATGCCTGACTTTTGCAATCTTCGCATAATTCCTCTCCGTCAGGAATTTCTTTCCCACATTTTCTGCAGATCGTCACCGGTTACACCTCCTGTAATTTCTATTTTAGTAATAAATCCAGCTGATGCACCAGTCTTCCAATCTCTGGTTTTGATAACTGTGCATCCACTCCCAGCGCTTCTCCCTTTTTCTTCATCTCATCATTAACCAGGGAAGAAAAAATCACAACGGGAAGTCCTTCAAATCGTGGATCTGTCTTAATTTTTTTCGTCAGATGATGTCCATCCATCTGAGGCATCTCAATATCGGTAATAACAAGTGCAACATCTTCCCCAACAATGCCCCCCTCTTTCATCATACGATCCAGTGTATTCCACGCCTCCTGTCCGTTCGTGGTAGGAATCAGATGCGTATACCCTGCTTTTGTCAGACACTTCTTCAGCATCTCCAGAAGCAATGGAGAATCTTCTGCCAGAAGGATCGTGCATTCCTGGCGGGAACGCTCGCCCATAGCCTCAATCTCAGACAGCTTCAGACCGGTCTCAGGATTGATCTCTGTGACAATTTTTTCAAAGTCAAGTACGATAACGATTTTACCATCAATTTTCGTAATGCCTGTAGCAATCCCCTGACCGCCGCGGCTGATGGTAGTATCCGGTTTCACAATATCCCCCCAGGATACACGGTGGATCCCCAGCACCTCCTGTACATGAAATGCTGTATGCAGACGGTTAAAGTTCGTGATAATATACATATCACCAGAAGTGTTCGGATTTTGCGGGATTCCCAGCGCACTCGCCAGATTGATCACGGTAATGATCCGTTCCCTCGGCATAAATATGCCCTCTATGTACTCATGTGCATTCGGCACCATCGTAGGCGGCTGATAAGGACACAATTCACTGATCTTTGCCACATTGATCCCATAGTGCTGTGTTCCAACCACAAATTCCAAAAGTTCCAGTTCGTTTGTTCCACTTTCCAATAAAATTCCTGTATCCTCTGCCATAATTGCTGCTCCTCCTTTTTCCTTCTCCTTTAGTCCTGTTTTGCCTTATTTCAACTGGATATTAGCTGAATTATTTCCTTCCTTTATCTGCAGGGTGATGCTTGCCGCCTGCTGACGCTCCTTTGCCATCGTATAGACCAGCACTGCTTCTTCTGCAGCCCCCTTACCGATCGTAGTATTAAGATAATTCAAACCGGTATTGGGAAGTATACTCAGCCCCGGCTCATACTCATTGCCGTCAACTGTCATAATATATGAAATCTTTTGCGCCCTGTCCCCGAGTCTGACCCTTTTCTTCTTTCCGCTCCTGTTACGGACCAGAAATTTAACTACCAGCAATGTTTCTCCCTTTTTTGCTTTAATAGCCGAGATAGTGTTGCCGCTTTTCGGGTACTTGTCACAAAATTCGTACGACCGGTATGAGAAATCCAATCCTTTTATATGGTATAGCTCATTTAAGGATACCTGATCTGACGGCTGGGATGCCGGTGACTGGGCATCCGGTACCGGGGTCTCCGGCTCATCCGGTCTCTGTGAAACTTCCGGTTCTGAAACAGGCTCTGGTGTCGGTGTCGTAGAAACACCTGCCGGTGATGCCGGCTCCGGAGTGCTGGCAGCCGTCTTTTCCTCCTTCACCGGATCCTTCGTTATCAGTCTTCTCTCATACTGATCCGAATAGCGGAGAAGAACTCCTGCCGAATATTCTGCCACCAGACTGGTTTCCTTTTCTGTTAAATCCTGCACATTCATGCAACCACCAAGGACGAAAATCACTGCCATCAGGGTAAGCGTCATCCATATTCTATTGTATCGCAAGTTTCCCCCTCCTTCTTATCATCAGAATACATATATGGATAGTATAACATAAAAATCTCCGTTCATCAATCAACACTTTTATTATCTACTGTATTTTTCACATCTAATTCAAACCAGAACTCCACGCCGTTGTCGTAATTCCTGACACCATACGCCTGATTATGCGCTTCCATCACTGCTTTTACAATCGAAAGACCGATTCCATTTCCGCCATATTCCCGCGTATGTGCCTTATCCACCTTATAAAATTTTGACCATATTTTATCAAGATCTTCTTCTGGAATCGGATCTCCTGTATTAAAAACACTGACCCGGACCAGTCCGTTTTCCAAAATCGTCTTGATTTCGATCTTCTTATCATATCTGACATGGTTCAGTGCATTGTTGACATAATTTGTCACTACTTCCTCGATCATATATTCATCAGCCCATACCATCACCGGTTCTTCACTTCGCTGATAGGACAAAACCGCCTCTTTCTGAATGAATAATATTTCTGTCGCATGGATCACATAATCCAATACATTATTGAGGTCAAAATGTTCCAGATGGACACGTCCATTTCCGAACTCAAGCTGATTGAGATCCAATAGCCTTTTTACCATCTTATTCATCTTGTCTGCCTCATCCACGATGACCTCACAATAAAATTCCCTGCTTTCAGGATCATCGTTTATATTTTCCTGCAGCCCTTCCGCATACCCCTGGATCAGGGCAATGGGCGTCTTTAACTCATGAGAGACATTCGCCAGAAATTCCTGGCGCATTTCTTCCTGCTGGGACCGGCGGTCAAGATCCAGCTGCAACTCATTATTTGCTGTTTTCAACTCGGATATCGTGTGCTCCAGCTCATCTGCCAGGGCATTCATGCTATTGGCAAGAATCCCGATCTCATCGTCCCTGCCGCTCTCATACCGGGTGGAAAAATTCAGTTCCTGCATATCCCTGGCATGTTTTGCCAGTCTCAGGATCGGCTTTGTATACTGGTTACTGATAAAAAGCATCACAAAAATACCAATGATCACCGTCACAATACCGGTATGTGTCAGAAACTGGTTGGAAACCTGGGCGCTCTCCTGGATACTCTGGTAATTAGCACGAAGATAGACCCAGTAATTCCGGGGCATCTTGCCAGTGAGTTCAATATAATTGGATTCCACCCGCTGATCGTATACCTTATATACCTTATAATCCCCTGACTGACTGAGAAGCTGGCAGTTTTCATCCAGCGCCACACCAAAATACATGGATTTCACATATTTTTCAACCTGTTCCCTTGTCACTTCCTGAAGACGGTCCGAATTTGCCGGATATACATAATCCAGCGCAGCGATCTTACCCGACTGGGAATAAATCTCTACCTGCATAATATAAACGCTCACATTGGAATTGCTGCTGAGAACATCCAGCTGATCATACAATTCACTCAGCTGGGCTGCGGTCAGATTGCTCCAGTCCGCATCATCACAGATCTTCACCGCCTGGGCATACACACGCTTCATCTGGGCAGCCTTGGTGCGCTGATAAAAATTAGGTAAGAGAAATAAATTCGCAAGACAGATACATGCGATCGTAATGATAAGCATACCCGAAAATATGACGATCAGTCTTATCCTCATCGAATGTTTCATGGCATTTCCTCCGGTCATCCTTATTCTCAGTAACTGTTATACCTCAAACTTGTATCCCATCCCCCAGATCGTCTTAATATAACTCCCATATTTGCCCATTTTGTTCCGCAATTTCTTCACATGGGTATCAATCGTCCTGGCATCGCCAAAATAATCATAGTCCCAGACATGATTGAGTATTTTTTCCCTGGACAGGGCGATATCTTTATTCTCCATAAAATACGAAAGCAGTTCAAATTCCTTAAAACTCAGATCAATCTTCTCCCCTTCAATCAGTACCTCATGCGCCGTCCGGTTCAGGACAATACCTCCATATTCCAGAGTTTCCTCCGTCGCTGCATTGACACGGCGGAGCAGCGCCTGTACCCTCGCCACCAGGATCTTGGGGCTGAATGGTTTGGCGATGTATTCATCCACTCCCAGTTCAAATCCGCGCAGCTCGTCCCGCTCATCCCCTCTTGCCGTCAGCATAATGATCGGCACCCTGGAATACTGACGGATCTCCCGGCACGTCTGCCACCCATCCATCTTTGGCATCATAACGTCCAGGATCACTAATACAATCTCTTTATTGGCGAGAAAAATATCTACCGCCTCTTCTCCATCCGCCGCCTCAAGTACAGTAAAGTCATGTTTGACAAGAAAATCCCGGACAAGTTTTCTCATCCTCTGCTCGTCATCCACTACCAGAATTGTGTTATCAGCCATTCTGACCTGCTCCCTCCTTTTGATCCACCTGCTGCTGTCCCTGTTGTGATTGCTGCAACTGCTGCTCCTTTTGCTGCAATTCTTCCTCCCAGCTCCGGTATTTATCAATCAGTTCTTCTTCCATATTAGCCTTATAATTTGTAAAATATGTGAAAATGGAATATTCGAATTTAAAATTAATCACAATAAATCCGATCAGTATTATGACCAGTGACACCAGGGCGATCTTAAACTTTTTATTCAGCAGTTTCTGTCCCTCGTACATCTTTTGATATTTGTTTTTCTGGAACAGAAGCCGGCGCTGTAAATCTGGTTCTTCTTCAGTCTCCTCTTGAAACGGTACAGCCGCCAGCTCCTCTTCTGGTACCAGGCCGCTCTTACTGACCACCTCCCGCAGTTCTTCCAGAAAAGTATACCCCACCAGTGTCTCAAAAATTTTGTCTTCTATGAGTTTATTGTACATTTTTAACACTGCTTTGGCGTCCGTCAGGTCCATTTTGGCTCGGATCTGACGGATCATGTCACTTTCCTTTCGCGCTCTTTTACGCTCTTCTGTTATTTTTTCTGTCTTTTCCGTTGACGCCATATCCATACCCCCTCTCTCAGCTCAGGCATTGATCAGTTTAACCTTATCTCCAATAAAACTCTGTACAAGCAGGATCAGCATATCATCTTTGGGGCGGCTTCCATAATCGTTTCTGTATTCCTTTTCCAGTTCCTCCAGCGACTTTCCGCTTTTACTGTTATCCTCTCCCTCTTCATTGTCCATCATTGTCTGCATCAGATAGTCCTTATACCGGGCATCATCCAGAACCAGATTTTCCTTTGCCGCAATGGTCTTTGCGATCATTCTTTCCTTCACCATATCTTCTGCGATCCCTTCCAGTGATTCTTCATCCTGCCCAAAAGAGGACAATGCCTCTTCATAAGTGATGCCCTGAAGCTCTGCAAAGTTTTTATACTGTGATTTTGTGTTTTTTATCTCTTCCTTCAGCAGGGAATCCGGATAACGGGATACTTTGCTCTCGCTCACGACAGTATCCCATGCACTCTCTCCTGCCACGGAAGGTGATTCGTTTTCCTTTTGCAGCTCTTCTTTCACATGGGCAATATATTTTTCCACGGTGGGATATTTACCGCCGCTGAATTCATTGGCATAATAATCGTCAAATCTTCCTTTTACTGTGATCTTGTAGTCCACTGTTTCACCAGAAAGCTCCTCATACTCATCCCCCATAACCTCTGATACGGTCAGGGTATCCCCCGGCTGCCTGCCAACAAGCTTTTTCTCCAGTTCTTCCCCATATTCATGATCGCCGACACGCAGGACAAGATCTTCTTCCGTCAGTCCTTCATAGACCTCACCCTGGACAGACCCTTCCTGATCGATGCAGACAATATCGCCTGCCTGGATCTTTCCTTTATGCTTATCAGTCATTTTGACCATATCCGGTTCCATTGCCTCCAGTACATCGCCGTCTGCCGGCTCCGGGTCTACTTCAATCCCCATATAACCAGACAGCGTCAGGCTGCCATCTTCCGTATAATCCACCACAGCACCGTCTTTTTCCCGGTCACCCGGATCAGTAACTGCTGTAGAGGAAGCCGTTTTTCCCCCGCCTTGTGGGCTGCTGCCATGACGGTTTTCCATCCAGATACTCACTCCGATCACTCCTGCCGCAACAACGATCATGGCTGCCGCAACCAAAATCACAATGATATTAGTATTTCTTTTTTTCTCCACTTCATCTTCTCCTTTTTTAAAAGCCACGAACATCACGCTCCGCGAGACCCCGGACTCTTCCTTTTCACATAAACAACAAGACAGATAACCCGCATCTGCCTCTGCCTGCTCCGTCCGGCAGACGGCGTTATCTGTCCTTTTGTCCCGGCCCGGCGGGCTGACATAGCTCTGCCGGATATCAGGACTTGCTATTGATATAATTCATCAGACCTTCTGCCTTAATGATACGCTGCATAAATTCGGGAAATGCCTGTCCCTGATAGGTTTCGTTCTTCGTCTTATTTGTGATCACACCACTGTCAAAATCAATCGACACCTCGTCACCTGCCTCAATTTTTTCAGACGCCTCCCGGCACTCGATAATAGGAAGCCCGATATTGATGGCATTGCGGTAAAAGATCCGGGCAAAAGTTTCTGCGATCACACAGCTGACTCCGGCTGCCTTTATGGCGATCGGCGCATGCTCTCTGGAAGAGCCGCAGCCAAAATTCTTTGTGGCAACAATGATATCTCCTTTTGCCACGTTTTTCACAAAATCTTTGTCAATATCCTCCATACAGTGTGTGGCAAGCTCTGCCGGATCCGAAGAATTCAGGTAGCGTGCCGGAATGATCACATCGGTATCTACATTATCACCGTACTTAAATACTCTGCCTAATGCTTTCATACTTTCCCTCCAATATTTATAAGCCTAATTCAGACGGCTCTGAAATTTTCCCTGTCACGGCGCTGGCTGCTGCCACCGCAGGACTTGCCAGATACACCTCAGAATCCACATGCCCCATACGCCCGACAAAATTACGGTTTGTCGTGGACACAGCGCGCTCTCCGGCTGCCAGGATCCCCATATATCCACCCAGACACGGTCCGCACGTCGGTGTGCTGACGATCGCGCCTGCTTTGATAAAGATCTGGGTCAGCCCCTCTTCGATCGCCTGCAGATAAATATCCTGGGTTGCCGGGATCACGATACAGCGGATCCCCTTCTTCACCTTTCTTCCCTTCAGGATCTCTGCTGCCACACGCATATCCTCAATACGGCCATTCGTACAGGAACCGATCACGACCTGATCGATCTCCACTTCACCGGACTCTTTCACCGTCTTTGTATTCTCCGGCAGATGCGGGAAAGCGACCGTCGGTTCCAGTGTACTGAGATCAATGGTGATCGTCTCGTCGTATTCCGCATCCTCGTCTGCCTCATACACCGTATATTCTTTCTTTGCGTGTTCTTCCATATAGGCAATGGTTTTCTCATCGACCGGAAAGATGCCATTTTTGGCACCGGCTTCAATCGCCATATTGGCGATGGAGAAACGGTCGTCCATGCTGAGGTTTGCCACGCCGTCCCCGGTAAATTCCAGAGAACGGTAGAGAGCGCCATCCACACCGATCTCACCGATCAGATGCAGGATCACATCCTTGCCGCTGACCCACCTGCCTGGTTTTCCGGTCAGCACTACTTTGATGGCGGAAGGCACCTTAAACCATGCCTGTCCTGTGATCATCCCGGCACCCATGTCCGTACTTCCCACACCAGTGGAAAAAGCGCCCAGTGCGCCATACGTACATGTATGGGAATCCGCACCAATACAGGTTTCTCCGGCTACGATCAGTCCTTTTTCCGGAAGAAGCGCATGTTCGATCCCCATCTCGCCTACTTCAAAATAATTGGTAATACCCTGTTCCTTTGCATATTCACGGACACATTTACAGTGCTCCGCACTCTTTATATCTTTATTTGGTGCAAAATGATCCGGCACCAGTGCGATCTTATCCTTGTCAAACACTGTCTTTTTCTTTAATTTTTCTACTTCATGAATCGCAACAGGTCCTGTTATATCATTTGCCAGTACCAGATCCAGATCCGCCTCGATCAGCTGACCAGCTGTCACGGATTCCAATCCGGCATGTGCTGCCAGTATTTTCTGGGTCATTGTCATTCCCATGATACGATACCTCCTTATTGATCTGTATATATCATAGCAGAAATTTTGATCTTTGTATACATTCTATTTTGTTCCGGTCGAACCAAATCCACCCGCCCCGCGATCGGTACAGTCAAGTTCCCCTGTTTCTTCGTATTCAGCAAAGACATATGGTGTTATGACCATCTGGGCGATCCGCTCGCCGTGATCGACGACAATATCCTCCGGAGAATGGTTGTAGAGCGCCACCATGATCTCCCCCCGGTAATCCGAATCAATCACGCCTACTTTATTGGCAGGCGCCAGTCCTTTTTTGCAGGCAAGACCGCTTCTGGCATAGATCAGCCCCACCAGTCCTGCCGGAATCTCCATGGCAATCCCGGTATGCACAAACTCTGTCGTCCCTGCCTGGATCAGCAGCGGCTCTTCCATGCAGGCATACAGATCCGCTCCAGCTGCGAATTCCGTTCCATATTTGGGCATCTGAGCCTTTGGATCCAGTTTTTTGAAATATACTTTTGTCCTGTTCACACCTATCCTCCATTTTATCATTGTATTTCCCCGTCCCAGTGAACGACTTCCCCGGTCTCCAGCGATTTCTTTACATCGATGATCCTCTGGTTATCCGAACCGCGGAAATTTACCTTCAGGTTTTTCTTCTCCTGTATGAATTCCCCGTCTACCAGTATATCAATATACGAAATCAGTTCCTTCGTCGTCTCTGATTCCTTACACATCTGACCGACAATATCACGGTCAAAAAGATACCCCGAATAACACCATATGTTTTTCTGCGGATACCTCTCATGCACGCGGCGCAATAAAGGAAGGAGCCCCTCCTGATTGACAGGCTCCATAGGCTCCCCTCCCAGCAGTGTCAGACCAGCCACATAATCCGGTTCCAGATAGGCAAGGATCTTCTCAATCTCTGCTTCTGTAAAGGGATTCCCGTAATGGAAATCCCAGGTCTCTTTATTAAAACATCCCTTACAGTGATGGGTGCAGCCGCTGACAAACAGCGACACGCGGACGCCGGCGCCATTGGCTACATCATACTGCTTGATATCTGCATAATACATTGTTTCATCTCCCGTTTCACTGCTGCTTACAGATGGAGTACACGGGAATTGATCTCTTTTGTCTTTCCCACATTCCAGAAATTTTCTCCCAGATAGCCGCAGGTTCTTCTTGTCACATTCATTCTGTCATGGTCCTTATTCCCACAGTTCGGGCATTCCCATTCCAGATTATCATTGACGATGATCTCACCGTCAAACCCACATTCATGACAGTAATCCGATTTTGTATTAAACTCGGCATACTGAATATGGTCATAAATATATTTCACGACTTCTTCCATGGCAGGGAGGTTATGCTGCATATTCGGAACCTCCACATAGGAGATCGCCCCGCCGGAAGAGATAATCTGGAACTGTGCCTCAAAATCAAATTTATTAAATGCATCGATCTTTTCGCGGACATCCACGTGGTAAGAATTTGTATAATAGCCTTTATCTGTGACGTCTTCGATCGATCCAAAACGCTTCTTGTCAATCTCGGCAAAGCGGTAGCACAGACTTTCTGCCGGTGTGCCATAGAGACCAAAGTGAATTCCTGTCTCTTCCTTCCACGTATCGGTAGCGCGGCGCAGACGGTTCATCAGCGCCAGGGCAAACTGACTGCCCTTTTCCCCGGTATGGCTCTCACCGGTCATAAGCTTAGTTACCTCATATAAACCAATATATCCGAGGGAGATCGTAGAATATCCATCGTGCAGGAGCTTATCGATTTTTTCTCCTTTTTCCAGTCTGGCGATCGCCCCGTACTGCCAGTGGATCGGACTGACATCGCTCGTCACTCCCTCCAGGGCACGGTGACGGCACATCAGCGCCTCAAAGCACAGGGAAAGCCTCTCTTCCAGCAGCTGCCAGAAATATTCGGTATCTCCCTTTGCGAGAATCCCGATCTGGGGCAGGTTGAGGCTGACAACCCCCTGATTAAAACGTCCCTCAAATTTATAATTACCGTTTTCATCCTTCCACGGAGTCAGGAAGCTGCGGCATCCCATACAGCTGAATACATTTCCCTCATAGTTCTCCCGCATCTTCTTCGCGGAGATATAATCCGGATACATCCTCTTTGCCGAGCACTGTACGGCAAGTCTGGTAATATAATCATATTTCCCGCCCTTCAGCGCATTGTGTTCATCCAGTACATAGATCAGCTTCGGAAATGCCGGCGTCACATAGACACCTTTTTCATTTTTGATTCCCTCCAGGCGCTGGCGGAGAACCTCCTCAATGATCATGGCATTTTCCTCAACGTACTCATCCTCCGCATCCAGATTCAGAAACAGCGTGACAAAAGGAGACTGGCCATTGGTCGTCATCAGTGTATTGATCTGGTACTGGATCGTCTGGACGCCGGAACGGAGTTCATCCTGTACACGGTCCTGTACAAACTGCTCGATAATTTCTGCTTCCAGTTTGTCGCCATACTTCTCCAGATAATGTTCCCTGTATTTTTCTGCACTGATACGCAGATATTTCCCCAGATGACGCGTATCGACGGATTGTCCGCCATACTGGCTGCTGGCAACCGCAGAGATGATCTGTGTCACAACCGTACATGCCACCTGGAAGCTCTTGGGGCTCTCGATCAGCTTACCATTCATCACCGTACCATTTTCCAGCATATCCCCGATATTGATCAGACAGCAGTTAAAGATCGGCTGGATAAAATAGTCCATATCATGAAAATGAAGCACGCCTTCTTCATGTGCCTTTGTGATCTTCTCCGGCAGCAGAACCCTTTTGGTCAGATCTTTTGACACCTCTCCGGCGATCAGATCACGCTGGGTGCTTGCCACATAGGCGTTTTTATTGGAATTTTCTTCCATCACGTCTTTATTGCTGTTCTGGATCAGGCTCATTATGGAATCATCTGTCGTATTTGCCTTGCGGACCAGCTCTCTCGTATAGCGGTAAATAATATATTTCTTTGACAGGACAAATTTCCCGGCAGCCATCAGCTTCTGTTCGATCAGATCCTGAATGTCCTCTACCTGCATCGTATCACGCCCTGAATTCTCAATGCTTGCCACGATACCGTCGATCAGATCATCCGACGCTTTCTCAAAAGAATCCACCTCTGCATTTGCCTTGCGAATCGCAATCAATATCTTGTTCCGGTTATATTCTACCGTACGTCCATCCCTTTTAATAACCCTCACTTCACAAATTCTCCTTTCTTAGTGATGATCTGTCAGACAGAACATCCTGTACACTCTGCGATTCATTATAGCACCATCCCTCCACCTTGTCTACTATATATTGTAATTTTTTCTTGCCAAATTCTATATTTGCACCATATCATGTACTATAGTCATGTGGCATGGCACATGCGCAAAACAGCTGAAAAACTGACTGATGCGGGCATTTCCGCCCCTATAGCTGCCGCAAAAAGCAATGAAATGCCACCGGAACCGCATAGCGGTTTTCCAGTTCTTCTTTTTTTATCCACAAAAGGTCCGGCACTATATGTTGTGGTACACTGTCTTTCAGTGTAATTTCATATGCTTTCATATGCCATTCCACATGTGAAAAGATATGCCTGCCGTCGTGCAGCTGCCGGATCCTGACTGGTCTGGCAGATTCGCCGCAAATCATCCCGCAGACCTGATTTTCCGACAGATATCCGTCAAATGAGGGAAATTCCCACATGTTTGCCAGAAGTCCCCGGGAAGAACGTTTGCGGACAGCGATCTTCCCCTGCCATTCCAGTACGAGGACCGTCCTCTGCTCAATGCGTCTCTCCTTCTTCCCCGGCTTCACCGGCAGTTCTGTCTGCCGTCCAGATTTTCTGGCAAGACAGCTGGAAGCGATCGGACACTCTTCACACAAAGGCATCCCGTTCGGTATGCAGACCACTTCCCCCAGTTCCATCAGCGCCTGATTAAATTCACCCGGTTTTTCCTGCGGGATCACATTCATGATCGAACGCTCCATTTTCTTCCTCACACCGCTTTTGGAGATATCGTCATCACATCCAAGCCAGCGCATCGTCACCCGGAGCACATTGCCGTCCACGGCAGGCGCCGGAACTCCATAAGCGATCGAGGCGACCGCTCCCGCCGTGTAACTCCCGATCCCCGGCAGTTCCAGAAGCAGTCCATAATCTGCCGGCAGCCTGCCCTCATACCGTTCCACAAGGATCTTTGCCGCCTTCTGCAGATTCCTGGCACGGTTATAATACCCGAGCCCTTCCCACAGCTTCAGGAGCTCCTCTTCCGGGACGCCGGCAAGCGCTTCCACATCAGGAAGTCGGGTTATGAAACGCTCATAATAGGCTTTTGCGGCCTCAATCCTCGTCTGCTGGAGCATGATCTCTGACAGCCAGACATGATACGGCGTGGCATCATCCCGCCACGGCATGCTCCGTTTATTCTTCTCATACCATAAACAAAGGGGCTTTACCAAAGCCCCCAGATCATATTCATTCATTTGACTCTCCCCTGCCAAGTTCGATGTTATCCAGCGAGAGATCCACATACATCCGGATCTCTTCCAGATCCATATGTGTGAACTCCGACAGTTCTTCTATCGTTGCGATCCTGCCGTATTCTTCTGCCAGAATGTGCGTAGCCTCCAGAAGCAGGTTTACTTTGGCAAGCACCGCGCTGACCTGGTCGCTGATCGACAATTCCTCATCGACCAGTCCGATCATCCGGCTGCGCACCGCATGGTCGATCGCCTTCTTAAAATCCATCACCTCATGATTTCCCAGCAGCATATTGACACAGGTAATGAGCTCCAGATTTCCCTCCTGGATCAGATCTTCCAGCGACACGCCCCGTCCACGGTACTTACCTGCCAGCGTTGCCACCCGGGCAAGGTGCCCCTCGATCACCACAGGTACTACCGCCTCATCTCCTGCGCGGAGCCGCCGATAGAGCTCCCCGAGTTCTTCCGCAGTATACCCCGGCAGGTTTTTCAGTTCTTTCCGGTAAATATGAAGATACCGGGAGTCTTCCGCCGCCATCTTTTTTTCTTCTGATGGTTCTTCCGTATCCCGCAAGTCCTCCGAATACCCCGGCACATGGATCCGGTGCTCTGCCAGATAAGCATAAACAAGCTCCAGATGTTCCTCCGACAGCTCCAGATCACTGCAGTAATCCGCAATTTCTTCTTTCGTCAGGACATTGTCCTTCGTTTTCCCGAAAGCTGCCAGATCTTCCATCTGGCGCAAAAATTCTCTCTGATCCATGACCTTACCCTCTACCCGCTGACTGCGCTCTCATATATTTTGACCACATCGTCTCTCCGGAGCTTCACATAATTGCCCTCTGTCTCCCGGTTTCCGAAAAGTTTATCTGTCATAAGCCCGATATCTTCCCTTCTGGCTCCGATCTCTTCAAAAGTAGATGGCATACCGATCTGCCGTAAAAATGCCTCGAATTTTTCGATCCCCTGCAGTGCCGTCGCACCAGGATCTGTTTCATTCAAAGGAATATCCCAGACCCGTACAGCAAAATCCACCAGTTTATGCGGATTCGTATGCAGAACATACCGCATCCAGCGGGGCGCGATCACAGCGAGTCCGGCACCATGCGTCACATCATACAGCGCCGAAAGTTCATGTTCGATATGATGGCTTGCCCAGTCCTGCACACGTCCGACTCCGCATATATTATTGTGAGCCAGCATCCCCGCCCACATAATATTTGCCCTTGCCTCATAATTGCCGGGATCCTCCATCACCCTCGGCGTCTCATAAATGATCGTCTTCAACACCGCCTCACACAGACGGTCTGTGATCTCCACCTCTTCTGTATTGGAAAAATACCTCTCACAGACATGGATCATAATATCCGTCGCACCCGCCGCCGTCTGATAAGGTGACAGCGTACAGGTCAGTTCCGGGTTCAGGATCGAAAACCTCGGACGGAGAAGATCGCTCTTTGTCCCCTTCTTTACCAGTGTTTTCTCATCTGTGATCACGGTATTGGGAGATCCTTCGCTTCCCGCTGCTGCGATCGTCAGTACCGTGCCGATGGGAAGCGCCTTTTCGATAGTGCCTTTCCCCTGATAGAAGTCCATAAAATCGCCGTTGTACGGTGTTCCAGCTGCGATCGCCTTAGCCGAATCAATCGTGCTGCCGCCGCCAGCCGCCAGTATAAAATTAACCTTTTCTTCCCGGCACAACTGGATCCCTTCATACACCAGTCCGCTTCTTGGATTTGGCTGAACGCCTCCCAGCGTGACATAAGGGATGCTCTCTTGTTCCAGACACCTTGTGATCCGATCATAAAGCCCGCTTTTTTTGATCGAACCCCCTCCATAATGCAGCAATACCCTGCTGCCGCCGAAACGGCGGATCAGTTCTGCCACATGAGACTCGGCTCCTTTTCCAAAATCAAAATATGTCGGTGCATAAAACGTAAAATTGTCCATCTTCGTCTCCCGTTCTCTTTATAACAGATTCAAGCCCTGTTTCTGGCTTTCCTCCATGATCTCTTCCGGCCACAAGGAGGACTGCACTTCACCAATATGTGCTTTTTTCAGGAAAAACATACAAATCCTGGACTGACCGATGCCTCCTCCGATCGTATAGGGCAGACTCCCTTCCAGAATCTCTTTCTGGAACGGCAGGTTTTCCCGTTCCGGACATCCTGCCTTCACAAGCTGCTCCTTCAATGCTGTCTCATCCACCCGGATTCCCATGGAAGAGATCTCAAACGCCATATCCAGCACCGGGTAATATACGATGATATCACCATTCAGCGACCAGTCGTCATAATCAGGGGCGCGCCCGTCGTGAGGTTCCCCCGAAGCCAGCTTATCGCCGATCTGCATCAGGAAAATCGCACCATATTCCTTTACGGCAAGATACTCCCTCTCTTTTGGCGTCTTGTCCGGATACCGGTCTTCCAGCTCCTGGGTCGTCAGCCAGGTGATCTCTGTCGGCAGGGTTTTTTTAATATAAGAATACTGCGCCGCCATATAATCTTCTGTTTCTTCCAGCGACTGATACACCTTTTTTACAAAACTTTTGAGAGTTTCGATATTCCTCTCCTTCTTATCAATGATACATTCCCAGTCCCACTGGTCGACAAAGATCGAGTGGACATTGTCGGTATCCTCATCCCGCCGGATCGCATTCATATCCGTATACAGCCCCTCACCATGCTCAAAACCATAACGTGCAAGAGCATGCCTTTTCCATTTTGCCAGAGAGTGAACGATCTCTACCTGTCGTTCATCCTGTTCCCGGATACCAAAACTGACCGGTCTCTCAACCCCGTTCAGATTGTCATTGAGACCGGATTCCGGCGCCACAAACAGCGGAGCTGAAACACGGGTAAGATTGAGGTTGACAGCCAGCGCCTTCTCAAAAAAATCCTTTACCTTCTTGATCGCTACCTCCGTTTCCCGGATGTCCAGCTGGGAGACATAATTTTCTGGTACTTGCAATTTCATAACCTACCTCCTCATATATAAATTCTGGTTTACAGTTCACAATTATTGACGGTCCGCGGGAACGGAATGACATCGCGGATATTCTGCATTCCAGTCAGATACATGACGCAGCGTTCAAACCCAAGTCCGAAACCAGCGTGTCTCGCCGTACCAAAACGGCGCAGATCCAGATAAAAATCATAATCTTCTTTGGCGAGACCACACTCCTCCATACGTTTCACAAGCTTGTCATAATCATCTTCTCTCTGACTGCCGCCGATGATCTCACCGATCCCCGGCACGAGGCAGTCCATGGCGGCTACCGTCCTGCCGTCTTCATTCTGTTTCATGTAAAATGCTTTGATCTCCTTCGGATAATCGGTCACAAATACCGGGCGTTTAAAGATCTCTTCCGTCAGACAGCGCTCGTGCTCCGTCTGCAGATCTGCTCCCCAGGAGATTTTATATTCAAACTTATCATTTTGTTTCTCCAGCAGTTCCACTGCTTCCGTATACGTCACATGCGCGAAATCAGAATCCACTACATGACGGAGACGTTCGATCAGACCCTTGTCCACAAATTTATTGAAAAATTCCATCTCTTCCGGCGCCTGTTCCAATACATAGGAAATCACATATTTCAGCATACTCTCGGCAAGCATCATATCATCCGTCAGATCAGCAAAAGCAATCTCCGGTTCAATCATCCAGAACTCTGCCGCATGACGCGTTGTATTTGAATTTTCTGCCCGGAATGTCGGTCCAAACGTATAGATATTTTTAAATGCCATGGCATAGGTCTCTCCGTTAAGCTGACCGCTTACCGTAAGATTTGTCTCTTTGTTAAAGAAATCCTGGCTGTAATCCACCGTTCCGTCCTGGTTTCTCGGCGGGTCAGCGGGATCGAGCGTCGTGACGCGGAACATCTCTCCTGCCCCTTCACAGTCACTGCCGGTGATCAGCGGCGTATGCACATACACAAACTCCCTCTCCTGAAAGAATTTGTGGATCGCATAGGCGATCAGGGACCGCACGCGGAATACTGCCTGGAACGTATTGGTCCTCGGTCTCAGATGTGCCATCGTCCGGAGATATTCAAAAGAATGACGCTTCTTCTGCAATGGATAATCCGGTGCTGATTCTCCTTCAATAACAACCTCATCCGCCTGGATCTCAAACGGCTGCTTGGCATCCGGCGTGGCAACCAGCTTCCCTGTCACAATGACAGCCGCCCCTACATTCAGTCTTGATATCTGGGAAAAATTCTCCAGCCTGTCCGCATAGACCACCTGCAGCGGCTCAAAAAATGTTCCGTCATTGACAACGAGAAATCCAAAAGTTTTTGAATCCCTCACACTCCGCAGCCAGCCGCCCACGGTCACCGTCTGGTCCAGATAAGTTTCTTTTTCACGAAATAAGCTCCGTATACTTGTAAGCTCCATAATTTCCTCCAAACTATTTCATAAAATCATAAGAACCCTGTAAAACAGGGTTCTTATCCAGAAGCGCGAGACGGGACTCGAACCCGCGGCCCCAACCTTGGCAAGGTTGTGCTCTACCAACTGAGCCACTCGCGCACATATTATATATCTTGTGCTGTGCACGAGTTATATATTAGCACAGTTCTTTTTCTTTGTCAACTACTAATAATCAATTTTTTCCTTCACTGAGATATTTCTCCAGCGTCCTCATACACTCCTTAATATCCAGCGGTTTTGTCAGATGGGCGTCCATGCCGCTCTCAAAACACTGCTTGGCATCATCGGAAAAGGCATCCGCCGTCATGGCGATGATCGGCAGGCCATGATCCGGCCGGTCCAGTGCCCGGATCGCCCGGGTCGCATCATATCCATTCATTACCGGCATTCTCACATCCATCAGCACCGCATCATAATATCCAGGCTCAGAAGCCACAAACATGTCGACGCAGATTTTACCATTTTCCGCACGCTCCAGCACCAGTCCCACCGAAGAGAGTATTTCATTGGCGATCTCCCAGTTGATATCGATATCTTCTGCCAGCAGGATATGTCTTCCCTGGAAATCAAATTCTTCCTGTGCCGTTACGGCTTCTTTTTTTGCTCCCTCCACATACTGTTTCAGATGGGTATAGAGAGTTGACTTAAATAATGGTTTGGCGATAAAACCCTCAAAATGGGAACCTTTCAGCTGTTCCTCAATATCCCCCCAGTCATAGGCAGAAATCAGAAAGATCGGCACATCGCTGTCCACCCGGCTGCGGATCTCTTTCATCGTCTGCACGCCGTCCATATCCGGCATCTTCCAGTCGATCAGCACGAAATGATAATCTTCACCTCTGTTGTGATGATCCTCGATCATCCGCACTGCCTCTCCGCCATCCTGCGTCCATTCTGCCCGGACGCCAAGCTCTTCCAGATTAGAGACGGCACTGACACACAGCTGCTCATTATCATCCACTACCAGCACTCTCCAGTCTGGCAGTACCATTTCCTCTTCCGGTTCGGCACATTTCAGGTCCACAATAATATGAAAACAGCTTCCCTTGCCCTGCTCACTCTTCACCTCAATCGTTCCGCCCATAAGGGTGATGATACTCTTAGTAATAGAGGTACCCAGTCCGGTTCCCACGATATGACGTACCTGTTCGGTATCCTCCCTGGCAAATGAATCAAAGATCTTCTTCTGGAATTCCTCAGACATACCGATACCGGTATCTTCCACAAGAAAATGGTTTCGGATGTATTCTTGCCCTTTCGGAGATTCCTCCTGGTATAAATGCACGTCGATCCTGCCATTCTCCGGTGTAAATTTCAGCGCATTGGACAACAGGTTTAACAGTACCTGATTGAGCCGCACTTCGTCACAATACACCTTTTCTGATTTTATGTTCTGGATAAAGATATCAAAGAACTGATTCCGCTCCATAACCTGGGGACGCACAATATTTACAATATCATCCATTACTTCCCGCAGGGACATGATGTTTTCACTGAGAGTCATCTTCCCGCTCTCGATCTTAGACATATCCAACACGTCGTTGATCAGTCCCAGAAGCTGTTTACTGGATAATTTTACTTTATTCAGACAGTCTTCCACGCGATGACGGTCACCCGGATTCTTCATGGCGATTTCCGTCATACCGATAATAGCGTTCATAGGCGTACGGATATCGTGACTCATACTGGAAAGAAATTCGCTTTTTGCCATATTGGCGTCCACAGCCTCTTTCCGTGATTTCGCCAGTTCTTTCATCTGTTTCCGTGATAGCTGGAAATATATGATGAATATGATCATCATCATAATGAGAATAGCAGCTACGGACGAAACGCTAATTGCCAGGCGGGTCCGGTCAAGCCGGGTTACCGACACATCCAGTTCCCGATTCGTCATAATTGAGATCCAGTACCAGTCTACTCTGTCCGAAACCGGAGAACAGAACATCCGTCTTATCTCACCGTCCACTTTCACATCTGCAGAAAATGTTTTTCTCTCCCGGATGGAATCCCTCAGCTCCTTCACCAGATTCTGTGTGTTTTTAGTACCTGCTTCTTCTACTGTTTCCTCGAGACGCTGAAAATAATTTTCCCGGTAAGCGTCGCCATTTCGTATGACAAAATTGCCCTCTCCATCGATCACATGAGAATACATATTTGCTTCTTTCTCATCCAGATAAAGAGCCTGATTCAGATACTCCATGGAAACCCCGGCAATCAGGGCCATGCTTTTCCCACCGTCTTTTAAGGGGTAGTCAGCAGCCACACCAAACATAAAAAATTTGTCCCCTGCCGCATTTTTTGCAACACCAATCCCCCTGAGGTCTCCTTCCCCCAATTGCAGTGAAAGATTGTCATAATTGGAAATAAAAAGCTCCTCACCGCGGATCCTTTCTTCCTCGCCGGATCGCGAATACAATCCCAGATAAGCAATATCCCTGACCTCTGCGCTTGTATTCAGCTGATCAAGCATCGATTTACCATAAACAAGATCAGACGGCGGTGTTCTTCTTACGATCCCGTCTACCTGATCCAGCCGGAGATTGGTGATCGAATTGAACTTTTGCTGCAACTGCAGATTCATCTCCGACATATACATATTACTGATATCCGAAATTGTTCCCTGCGTCTGACCTGACATCAAAACTACCAGCATCAGAAATACGATAAGACACACTGTCACAGCAGTAATAATACTTGATATAAAATATTTTCTCAATTTTCTGTTCATTTTCATTGCATTCCCCTGATTCATCTTCCTACTACTTTGAATACTTTTCAATACATTCCATGATTTTCTCCTGTACAGGCAGGATTTTCACAAGCTCTTCCTTTGCCTGCTCCGGCTTATCCGCCCGCAGCAGAGCTACGATCTCTGTATAAGCCTCATACACCGGAGTGATAGACAGATTCCCGGACGTACCTTTGATGGCATGGGTCTTCTCGATCGCTTCGGTGAGATCAGCAGTGTCAAAATCTGGTGTTACACGATGTGCCTCCATTGTCTTCAGAAAGGATCCGAGCAATCTCGTATAGAGTGCCTGATTCCCACCCAGACGCTCCAGACCCTCGTCAACATTAGCGCCCAGTTCTTTGAGTTCTTCCAATAATCCCATACAATTTCTGCCTCCTTTCTTTCTCTCATTCTTTATTACAAGAAAGGCACAGGAACAGTATCCTGTGCCTCGCATAACAACACTGTTATCAGTACTTGCCAAAATCATCTCCCAGAGAAATCACCTGTTCGTTCATACTGGAAACAGCAGAAGATGACATGGAAGAACCGGAAAATCCGCCGCCTGTACTTCCTGATCCCAGATTGTAGATGGAGAGAAGCTCTCTCATCCGGGATGCCTGGTTTGACAGTTCCTCACTAGCCGATGCACACTCTTCGCTGGTTGCCGAGTTGTTCTGAACAACCTGTGAAACCTGTGTGATCGCCTGCTCGATCTGTGATACTGCTGTTGCCTGATAGTTAGAAGACTCTGCGATACCATTGATGATCACTTCACTCTCCTGTACTACTTTCGTGATCGTTTCCAGTGCTTTCGCTGTATCATCTGCGATCTGGGAACCAGAACTTACCTTAACAATGGAATCCTCAATCAGTTCTGCCGTCTCGGATGCCGCCTCTGCACTCTTCGCAGCAAGACTTCTGACTTCTTCTGCCACGACAGCAAAGCCTTTTCCTGCCTCGCCGGCTCTCGCCGCCTCTACCGCTGCATTCAGAGCAAGGATATTGGTCTGGAACGCAATATCATCAATCGTCTTAATAATTTTAGAAATGCTCTCTGATGCCTTGTTGATATCTGCCATGGCAGTCACCATCTCCTGCATCTGTTTGTTACCCTGTTTTACATCATCAATTGCCTGAATGACAAGTCCAGCCGCAGAATTTGCCTGTTCAGCATTCTGTTTTGTCTTATCTGCGATCTCATCAATCGACGCCGTGATCTCTTCAATGGCACTCGCCTGTTCGGTCGATCCCTGTGCCAGCGCCTGGCTCGCACTAGCTACCTGGGAAGAGCTGAGCGTTACCTGTGTACCAGCCTCACTGATATTGGACAGCGCATTAAAGTTGTCGTCAACCAGCTTCTTCAGCGCACCTGTCAGGACATCCTCACTTGATTTCACATCAACCTGGACAGTCAGGTTACCGTTTGCCACTTCCTTCGCGATATTCGCCTGATATTTCATATTATCAATCACATGGGTATACTCATCTACCAGTTCGCCAAATTCATCATTGTTGTATTTCTCCATCTCAACATCCACACGTCCTGATGCAATCTCCTTTGCTGCCCGTGACAACTGTCTGATAGATTTACTGATCGCTTTGATCAGGCTTGTTGACAGTACAACAGTAATGATAACAGAGACCACTACCAGCGCAAAACTGAAAATATTAGAGTTATCAACCAGCCGTCCGATCCCTTCCTTGCTCTCCTCCTGCAGGGTAGTGACAGTATTGACCAATCTTTCCGCTTTACTGCTGTCTGCGTTCATCTCATCCAGTGTTGCCTGTATGGTTGTAACCAGTTCATGCCGTTCATCTGTGAATCTGGTCCGGATATTATTGATTGATAATATCCCAACCACTACATTTACGATTATAAATACAGTGGGAACAACAAATGCTATGATCATTTTTGTTTTCATCTTCATGTTTTTCATTCTTTATACCTCTCCTTCTTCAATATTCATATTTTCTGCCTGCTCAGCAAGCGACAGATCCTCGTCATTCAGCAGTTTGTCAGGATCCAGAAGCAGTTTTACCGCATCTCCGACCTTGCCGATACCATATACATATTTATGATGCTGTTTATCGACACGTCCGATCGCCGGCGGTGGAAGTATATTTTCTTCCTTGATCTCCACTACATCGGCGATCTGCTCTACGATCAGACCGACCACTGTCGATTTCACATTGATCACAATGATACAGGTCCTGTCATTATATTCAAACGGTTCCTGCTTAAACCGCAGCCTTACATCAATGACAGGAATCACCTTACCTCTTAGATTGATCAGTCCTTTGATATAATCTTCCGTCTCCGGAATTGCCGTGATTGTCTGAAACTGGATGATCTCATTCACATACTGGATCTTCAGGCCGAAATACTCATTCCCTGATTTAAAGGTCATGTATTTTCCCTGCTGGGTATCCGGTTCATCCGAAGCATTTGATTCGATCATCAGTCCCTTCAATTCGCTTGTTTCTTCCATATGGAATACCTTTCCTTTCTATAAATTTTATTCTATCAATCCCCCTGGATCCAGGATCAGCGCAATGCTGCCATCCCCAAGCTGTGTACAGCCGGATAATCCCTTGACTTTCTTGATATATGGAGGGATTGTCTTTACTACAATTTCCTGTTCCCCGATCAGTTTATCGACAAACAGGCAGACTTTCTGGTCTTCCACCTCAAGGATCAGCATCATGCCGTCTTCTACCGCTTCCTTGTACGATGACATACCATACCATTTGCCCAGCCGGATCACCGGGAAACAGTCTCCGCGGATCATGATGTATTCATCACCGTTCGGTTCATGGATCATCATGTCTTCCCGTACGCGGACAAACTCCTTGATCACACCGGTCTCCAGTACAAAGGAAGAATCACCGGTTTCCATAACGATGCCGTCGATGATCGCCAGCGTCAGTGGAATCTTCAGGCTCATGACACTGCCCAGTCCCGGAGCGCTCTCGATATCCAGCGTACCACCGATGGCCTGTATATTCTGGACCACCACATCCATGCCGACCCCTCTGCCAGAATACTCGGTGATCTGCTCGTTGGTAGAGAAGCCCGGAAGGGTAATAAACTGATAGACCTCTTTGTCCTTATAGGCACTGTCCGGCTTGCTGTCATCCAGCAGTCCCTGTTTCCTTGCCTTCGCCAGTATCTTCTCCCGGTCAAGACCTTTCCCATTATCAATCACACTGATCCATACCTTACCGGCTTCCATCCTGGCAGCCAGGGTAACCTTGCCCTTATCCGGCTTTCCGCTGTCAAGCCGTTCTTCGTTTGTCTCAATTCCGTGATCGACCGCATTTCTAACCAGATGCATCAACGGATCCGAGATATGCTCGATCACATTCTTATCCACCTCCGTTGTCTCTCCGATCATCTCAAACTCAATATCTTTTCCCAGCTTCCGGGATACATCGAAGACGATACGGTTCATCTTCTGGAATGTATTTGTCAACGGTACCATCCGCATAGACATAATGACATTCTGAAGATCCGTGGATATTTTGGACAACTGTGAGGCAGCCTTATAAAAACTGTCAAGGTTCAGTCCCGGTACTTTCAGATCCGGGTTCTGCAAGACAACGGATTCCGAGATTACCAGTTCCCCGATCAGGTCCATCAGCTGATCCATTTTGCTGACATTTACGCTGATAAAGGATTTTTCTGCCTTTGGTTTATCCCTCGCCAGTTTCTTCTGTCTGCCCGGTTCTTTGGATTTGATAACATAATCTCCCGGTGCAACCTGGGGTTTCGCCGGTTTCTGCGGCTTCTCCTCTTTCTTATCTTCTTCCTTTTCGTCCCCGCTCTCCTGCGTTTCCTGTGCCCGGGTTTCAATCTCCTCTACACTGGAGTCAAGATCGATCGCAAGATCATCTCCCCCGAAATCAAATCCCTGCAGAAATTCCTCTGCCTTGCATTCAAAAATATCTACTTTTTCTATTGCATAACCGACATTGATCAGTTCCCTCAGATCTTCTTCACTGCACTGGGCCTGCAGGAGAATACGGAATCCCTCCTCCAGGATCACCTCTGCACTACTCTCGTCGGATATAATATCCTCCGGGGAATACAAAAGATCCTCCGCTACCTCTTTCAGCGCATACACAATCTTGTAAGCATGCACATTTGACATTTCCGTGTCCGGATAAAAGCTAAGATAAATCTTATAAAAACGGCTGGCACTGGTCGCAACAGGTGCAATATAGAACTGCTTTGGCTCTTCATGTACATTTTGCGGTATGGGTTTTTCTGACTTTTGATCCTCCCCGCTACCGTCACTCTGAATCGCATTCAGAAATTTGTCAAGTTCCTCCAGGATATCTGTGGCGTCTCCATCCACCTCATCCCCATTACGGATCTTATCCATTTCACCTGTAATGAAATCCGCCACTGACAATACGTGTTCCACCAGTTCCAGATGAGGCACATTATCCGGTTTCGATTCCCTCAGGTAATAAAAGACATCCTCAAGCTTATGTGAAACAGCTGTTATATTATCAAACATCATGATGCCCGAAGATCCCTTAATCGTATGCATCGTTCGGAATATTTCATTTATGCTGTCGTCATCAAAGCATTCCGCATCCTTCTGATCAAGAACCATATCCTGCAGCTGCTCCAACAGCTGCTCATTCTCGAACAGATACATATCCAGCATGCCTTCCGTGTTAAATTCCTCAGCCATATTCTTCTCCTTTCCTGCATATTTTTTCCATCTTCTTTTGTTAGATTAAATCCAATTTCTTTAATGCCTGTTCAAACCGGTTCTGGTCAATCGGCTTTCCAGAATAAATGGTGCATCCCAGTTCAAATGCCATCTTGACATTTTTCTCTTCATTGAGTGCGGTGGTCATAATCACCTTCACTGCCTGATCCTCAGGAACATTGCGTTCCTTCTCCAGATTGCGGATCCCCACAAGCGCCTGATATCCATCCATCACCGGCATCATGATATCCAGGCAGATCAGATCATAGGGTTCCCCGTCTTCCAGGGCCATCATAAAAGCATCCACCGCTTCCATGCCATCCACAGTAACATCGCATTCACCGTACTTGGACAGAAAATTAACCATAAATTTTCTGGTCACAAAATCGTCTTCCGCCAATAAAATCTTCATGTTTTCCTCTCCTTTACATTTTATTCAATACTGCGTATGTTCTTCTCGCGATATCAGACAATTTCTCCTGACGCTCCACCGCTCCCAGATCATAAGCAACCTTGGGCATTCCATAAACGATACAGGTCGATTCATCCTGCCCAATGGTTCTGGCACCGACCTTTCTCATGGCCAGCAGTCCCTTTGCACCATCACCTCCCATTCCGGTTAAAATAATTCCTACTGCATCGGCACCTGCTGTCTTTGCAACGGAATCAAACAACACATCCACAGAGGGACAATGTCCGTTTACCTTCGGTCCGGGTTTAATATCTACGCGGTACTCCCCACTGACTTTCACAAGCTTCATATGCCGGTCCCCTCCCGGGGCGATCAGCATATGTCCAGGCAGAACCCGGTCCCCTGGCTCCGCCTCTTTTACCTGGATCCGACAGTTGTCGTTCAGCCTCTTTGCGTACATCTTGGTAAATCCCGGAGGCATATGCTGCACTGCCACAATCCCCGGAATATCCGTCCCGAACTCCTTAACAACACTTAAAATCGCCTCGGTACCCCCGGTAGAAGCACCGATCGCCACAATAAGATTATTTTTCTTTACAGAAAGGTGCCCCTGTTCCTGCACCATTGCTGTTTTTCTTGCATTCCCAATCTGGGCATTGGCTGCGATCTTGACCTTAACAAGAAGATCGTTCCGGACAAAATCTTCCAGCTGCGCCCGGTTGGTTACCGTCGGTTTCGCCACAAAGTCAACAGCGCCCGCATTCAAAGCATCAAATACCTTATCGCTCAGCGAACTGATCACAACTGTGCGCTGCGGATACTGCGGCATCAGTTTCCGCAAAAATTCGATTCCATTCATCCGGGGGAGCTCAATATCCAGCGTCATGACATCCGGATGATGGGCTAGGATCGCATCCCTCGCCGCAAAAGGATCCCCGGCCGTCGCCACAATCTGTATATCCGGGTCTTTACTCAGATTCTGGACCAACAGCTCCCTGAACACAATGGAATCATCTACAACTAAAACTTTAATCGGCTGCATACATCAAACCCTTCCCTTCTTTTTTCCGAAACACAGATGACTGGACCGTATCAAACAGATCATCTCCGTCTTCCAGTGTCTCCGTCAGACCGATCACCAGATAACCGCCCGGCACCAGACAGTCATGTACCTTCTGGACCAGTTCCTGCTTCGTCTCTCTATCAAAGTATATCATAACATTGCGCAAAAATACAGCATGCATTTTTTTCCTGAAAGGAAATGGATCCATTAAATTAAATTTGCGGTAAATCACCTGTTTTTTCAGCTCATCCTTCACTATATACTGGTTTCCCCCTGCTATCGGCTTAAAATAGTGCTTTTTCCAGTCTGCAGGAACATTTTTCAATCCCTCTGCTTTATAGATCCCTGTCATCGCCTGCTGTAACGCTTTGGTAGAAATATCCGTGGCAAGAATCCGGTAATCCCACTGTGTCCGCTCAAGGCCAAGAAAATCTGTGATCACCATCGCAAGCATATAAGGCTCTTCCCCTGTCGAAGCAGCCCCGCACCAGATCCGGATATCTTTACTGTTTTTTTCCTTTTCCTTCACCCATGGCAGTATCCTGCTTTTTAAACATTCCAGATGCTCAAACTCCCTCATAAAAAATGTGTAATTCGTTGTCAGGAGATTGACCAGCATCTTTTCCTGTGCTCCTGCCTGGTTATTGAGCACAGCCCTCATAAAATCTTTAAAACTGTTCCAGCCGCCTGTCCGGATAAAATTTTCCATCCTCCCCCTGACAATCTCTTTTTTATCTTTCAGTTCAATTCCATAATGCTGTTTCATATAGGCTGAAATCTGCAAAAACTCTTCCTCTGTCATAACAATTTATCCCTCCGCCAAAAAATAAATTTTAAATAAAAAACATTTAGCATTTAACATAATTGACGCGATATTTTGTCACAAATTTCGAAAATATCCGCATTAAACCGGTGCCCCGCCTCCTTCCGCATGATCGCAAGGGCTTCTTCCCTGCTACGGTTATTTTTCTCCGTCAGCCTGCAGTACATCTCCATAACGGCAACGATCTGCGCTGCCAGCGGAATTTCTTCCCCCGCAAGCCCGCATGGATATCCACTGCCATCCCAGTTTTCATGGTGATAGTGTGCAATATCAATTGAGGTACTGATAAAATCATTATAATCATTACTCACATCCAGATCCTGTAAAAGCTTCGCTCCTACCGTGGTATGCTTCTGTATGGCAGCCGCCTCTTCCTTTGTCAGCTCCGTCTCCTTTTGAAGAAGATCAACCGGAATCCCTACATTGCCAATATCACAGAGCGGTGCTGCCAGTTCCATCATATCGACAAAGGCATCCGACACCTTATCTTCAAATAAGGGAGAAAGCTGCATCCCCTGTGCAAGGATCCGGCAGTTATATTTCAGACGCTCCATGTACTGTTCTTCATAGCAGGCATTTTGCGCTGCTATATTTGCCAGTGCATACAGGATATTTTTCTTTTCCTGTTCCATCTGCTTCAACTGCTCACTGACAGAAATCTGCAGACGCCGGTTCATCTCTGTCAGCCTGCGCCGTGTCTCATACAATCTCAGATGCACTCCCACACGTGCCTGTACTAATTCGGCGATAAAAGGTTTGGTGATATAATCTGCTCCCCCAAGCCGAAATCCCTCTACGATATCCTGTGGGTTATCAAACGCCGATATAAACACGATCGGAATATTTCTTGTCGCTTCTTTTGCCTTGAGTCTGCGGCACAGCTCATATCCGTCCATCTCCGGCATCGAAATATCTGTCAGTACAAGCTGCGGAGAATGTTCTTTCACCATCTCCAGCGCCTGTTTGCCGCCTTCTGCCAGAATCGGGATGCATTTCATATTTTTGATGATCTCTTCCAGGATCAGCCGGTTTGGTTCAAGATCATCCACAATGAGAACCTTCTGCTGCCCTGCCGCCTTTTCTTCACTGCCCATACAGTCACCCCCTTATCAGAGAAATTCATTTAATGCTGCATACTCTGTCGTTATCTTATCGTAATTTTCTTTCTGTATCGCCATTTTCAGCCTCAGCACAACGCGCCGGATCTCCGAGGGCGCATCCACCGTCAGCTGTCTGACTGACTCCATGAACATCTCTGCTTTTTCCCAGTTTTCCATCTCCACACAGAGAATCAGTTTGGAAAGAACTTTCCGGAGATTTTCCAGATTTTCCGGCGTCCCATACTGCTTCACCCGGTCTTCCTCTTCTTCCTCACCTGCAGCCGGGACATTCTCATCCATTGAATACTGCGGCATAAACCAGTCGCCGCCCCCGGCAAAATTTTTCTCCTCCTCACAGACACCTGCCCAGATAGAAAAGGAAAATGTACTTCCTTTGTTCTTTTCACTTTCCACCTCAATATCGCCGCCCATCAGCTCCGCCAGCTGTTTGCTGATATTCAGTCCCAGTCCTGTACCGCCATATTTCCTTGAGATCGACGCATCCACCTGGGAAAAGCTCTGGAACAGTTTATCCCTGTCGTCCTGACTGATTCCGATCCCGGTATCCTTAACGATAAAAAACAATTCCATCCTGTCGTTGACCTGCGCCGTTTTTACCACTTCCAGCGTAATCTTGCCGACCGCAGTAAACTTCTGTGCATTTGACAAAAGATTATTAAGGATCTGTACGATCCGCAGCTCATCACCGATAATATACTCCGGGATCTGGGGGGAAACCGTCATAAAGAAACTGAGTCCCTTTTCCGTGATCTTATTGATATGGTTGCCTTTCACATAATCCAGCATTTCCCTGAAATTGAACTTACGTGGTTCCAGCGTAAATTTGCCCGCTTCCAGCTTGGAAAAATCCAGAATATTATTAATGATCTTATTCATATCACCACAGCAGCGTTCAATCAGCCGCAGCGACTTTTCTACTCTGCTGTCCGTCTCTCCATCCAGCAGTTCCCTGACATTTCCCAGAATACCATTGACCGGGGTCCTCAGTTCATGTGTCACATTGGCGACAAATTCTGACTTTATCTTCAATGCCTGCTGTGCCTCTTCCCTGACCTGTTCAATTTCCCGGCCCAGATGCTCCCTTTCCAGTATATCGTTTGCCATACATATGTATAACCCTGAAACATCATCGTACACAACCTTAGATCGGAAGAGCACACGTCTGAACTCCAGTCACATTACTCG
>CAJUDA010000024.1 GCA_910584875.1 uncultured Eubacterium sp. | reverse complement strand
TCCAGCGCGACCGGCGTGGAAAAGACCATGGCAGCGGCAAGGAGCATCGCCATGCCCTTTTTGAAACTCTTTCTCATGTTTCCCATTCCTCCTTTAAAAATGATTGTTTCCTGTTAAGAAAAAACAAAGATGCGCACCCCCAATATGCCCCCCGGCCCCCGCCGGTAAAAATGAGCTATTGCACGATGCTGTATTCATTATACTTTTTTTTCCGTCAAAAGTCAACGGGTAATTGCTTGAGTTTCCGCATTTTCATTCACAACACCTGTGGTTTTACCATGAATCATTAACAACTTTCAAAAAATGTCCCTAAAATAAGGAATCTTTTCCCTTTTTGATGTAAAATTAAAGCGACAAAACAAAAACCCTACTAAACAAAAAAGAGAAAGGATTCCCTATGACTAATTTTACATCAAATACCTACACTTTGAAAAGAAAAATTTTAACTTTTACAGACAAAATTTCAAACCGTCTTCCCAAACCGGAAAGAAAATTTGCTGCTGATATGACTTACGGCATGCTTGCAGGTGGCAGCTGTCTGCTGACGGATGTTGCCGATCAGCTGCATGAACCTTCCAAGAAGATCAACGTTGTTGACCGTTTATCCAGACACCTTGAAAAAGGAACCCCTGCGGCGGCTGCCCATTCCTATCTTCAGACAATCAAAAAGTGGGTTCCTGCAGAGCCGGTTATATACATTGATGACAGTGATGTTGCAAAGCCGGATGGATGCAAATTTGAAGCTCTTGGCATTGTCAGGGATGGCTCGGAAAGCAAAGCAGCAAAAAATGTTTATAAAAAAGGGTATCATGTAACAGAGGCCTGTGTACTGATAGCCAGCAATCATCCAGTCAGCGTTTTTTCTAAAATACATTCCTCTTCGGAAAAAAACTATAAATCTGCAAACGTAATTACTTTTCAGGCAATGGAACAAGGCGCCTCTCTCTTTGGAAAAGCAACCTTTGCTATGGACCGCGGATACGACGATAACAAGATGTTCCTCAAATTAGAGGAACTGAAACAGGATTATGTGATCCGCCTGACGTCAAAACGCAAGCTGTTTTTCCATAACAAATGGGTTCCCGCAACGGAACTGCGTAACCGGCGGAAAGGCAAAATTAAAACAAATGTGTTTTACAGAGGGAAAGACCACGAAGCCTATCTTTCCCATGTCAGGGTACAAATTACCGCATCCAGAAAAGATATTTTTCTGGTGCTTGTTTATGGAATTACAGAACATCCGATGATGCTTGCCACGAATAAGGAAATCAAGTCAAAAGAAGATGTAATCCATGTGGCAAGAACCTATTTTTCGCGCTGGAAAATAGAAGAATATTTCCGCTGCAAAAAACAGATGTTCCAGTTTGAAAATTTCCGCGTGAGAAAACTTGCAGCAATCAATGCACTTAATTTTTATATTACCTTGTGCATGGCATTCCTTGCCATGATCTCAATGCAGTCTGAGACAAATGCACTTAAGGCTGCTATTATAAAAACAGCAGATCCGATAAAAGAAAAAGTTTTCTTCTGCTATTACCGGCTGGCAAAAGGCATCTCGGGCATACTATCGTATGCAAAGGAAGGCGTCAGGCTCTGGTTCAGGACCAAGCGTCCTGCTTACCGTCAACTCTGCCTTAAGCTGTCTGTTTAAATAGATAAAAGAATATATCTTCCAAAGTCCGGTTCTGGCGGGGCTTATTAAAGTGCCTCTACTCTGAGAACTGTCATTTCTGTAACTCCAAAAATTGGCAGATTGGTACTTTGGATAGACATATTCCTTTTTGAATTGCAGTTTGCGGAAACTCAAGGTAATTGGGGAAGGAGGCAAAAAATCGTAGGGGGGTCGTTAGAAAGGGGAAGGGAGAGGGGAAACATAAGGGAGACAGAATATAAAAGAGATGGTATAATGTGGAAAACACAAAAGAAAGGATGGATGCTGATGGATACTTACAAACACTTATCAAAAACGGAACGGGAAATCATTGAAGAAATGCTGAATCAATCCGCCTCACTCTGGAAAATCGCAAAAACCCTGAACAGACACTGCTACACGATTTCCAAGGAAATCCGCAGGCATCTGCAATTTGTAAAAAGCGGCTGCCACGGACAGCCCTTTAATGACTGTCTCAATCGCAGGGACTGCAGTAACACGATGCTCTGCGGCGTTCCTCTGTGCAGAGGCAGAAAATGCCGTTTCTGCCAGCACTGCAGCAAACACTGTGAAGATTACGTAAAAGAAGTATGTGTACGGCTGAATGCCCCTCCCTATGTCTGTAACAGCTGTCCGGAGCGTGGCGGCTGCACACTGGAAAAACAGATGTATTTTGCCGGATGCGCCCAAAAGGAATACGAACAGGCAAAACGGGAAGCAGGTTCCGGCATCTTCCTGAATGATGAAGAACTGCGGCAACTGGATGAGTTTATATCACCCCTGATCAAAAAGGGGCAGTCAATCCAGCACATTCTGTCAAACAATCCTTCTTCCTCTTACTTTTCTCTTTCTTCCAAAACAATCTATCATTATATCGACGCCGGACTCCTGTCTGCGCGTAATATCGATCTTCCCCGGAAGGTTCGTTACCGCCCGGGAAAAAAATCCCATATGCCGCCCGACTGGAGCTACCGGACCGGACGCAAGTATGACGACTATATCCGGTTCCGCAAAGACAATCCCCGTTCTTCCTGTGTACAGCTGGATTCTGTCATTGGCAAAAAAGGCGGAAAAGTTCTTCTCACCATTCACTTTGTGGAAAGCCAGTTTATGCTGGCATATCTCCGCGACCGAAATACTGCTGCCTCTGTGACACAGATCTTTGAAACACTGTATCAACGGCTGCAGCCAGACACCTTCCGTCATCTGTTCCCGGTCCTGCTCACAGACAATGGCATGGAATTCTCTGACCCGTTCTCACTGGAGCAGGATCCTGACCACAATACACGGACACGGGTTTTTTACTGCCGGGCGCTCGCCCCTTATCAAAAGGGCGCTGCAGAAAATAATCATGAATTTATCCGCCGCATCCTCCCTAAAGGGGCTTCCTTTGACCATCTAACCCAGAAACACATCGATCTCATGATGAGCCATATTAACTCATATTCACGCGCTGCCCTCGGCGGCAAAAGCCCCTATGATATCTTCCTGCGGATTTACGGCAGGCAGGTACTGGATCTGCTGAATATGACCGCCATTCCCCCCAATGATATCATTCTGCATCCAAAGCTTTTGCCGTCAAAAAACTAACATCCAAAAAACGAACCCGGGAGGCTTCCACCTTCCGGGTTCGTCTGCATTGTCACTTATTCAGCATATAAGAATGAACAAGATTATTTCTGGTTCTTGTTGAGCTGTTTAACCTGCTTAGCAGTCAGACACTTCTTCCAGAACATTACGTCATCATAGTATGCTTTTGCCGGAGTATCCCATCCGTTGATACCAAGGAAGTACTTGGTCTTGGAGTTGATCGCACCTTTGGCATACGTACCATTACCATAAGGTTTACCATTTACATAGGTAAATACCTGAGGTCCTTTGGTGTAATCATCCTTACCTTTTTCACCATACTCGGTCTTCTTCTTCGGATTTACCGTAACTACAATGTGTACCCATTTCTTGGTGTCAAGAGCTGTACCATATGTCCATACTGCCTTCTTGGTCTTCTTATCTACACCATTCTTGCAGTACCATGGCCACTGTTTAGCCTTTACATCACGGGACCAGATAACCGGTGTACCACCGTTTTCAGTCAGGTCAGAACGTTTTGTAATGGACAACCATTTAGCACCTGCATCGGATACATCAGATGCAGCAAAGAACATACCTGTGAAGTCACCAACACCACTTGGAATCTTGATCCAGAAAGAAAGAGACCATGCACTGCTTAACTTAACGCCTTTCAACTGAACACCATATGTTCTGTCAAGGTACAGAGCTTTGCCCTTATGACCCTTCTTGTACAGTACCTTTTTCTTTTTGTTTACAGTCGGCATAACACCGCCTTTTTTTGTTTTCATGGTAGCTTCGCTTACTTTCCCGTTTACATCCCCTTTACGGGTTACTGCTACCACTTTGGAGCTTTTCTTGTTCATGTTGAATGTGTAAGCTGCCTTAGGCACTTTCACTTTTTTTGCTGAAGCAGTTGTAGATGCTGTGATAGAACCTACTACCAATGCTGCGGCAAGAGCGCCACACATAAATCTTTTCATCATTGCTGAATTCCTCCTTTTTTATTTTTATGAAAGATTTGTGAATTCATTGTAGCACCTGTCTTTCATTTTGTCAATAGTGTCAAATAAAATTGTGTGTAAATTGTGTTTTTTTGTAAACTTTTAACATATTTCTGCCGTCTTTATGACAAAGCCGCTTTGTCCCGTCACTTTGTTTTTGCCCGTACTGTCGTATATTTACTGTAGGATTTCTTGCCGTTCAGCGTCGTATAGCTCCGCACATGGAAATAATAGGCAGTTCTTCTTTTCAGATCCCTTACCTTACACTTCGTTGATTTCACCGTCTGGTAATAGCTGCGTTTTTTCTTCTTTTTACCATAAGAGATCTCATACCCTGACGCCCCGGCTGATTTCTTCCATTTAAGTCCCACGCTTTTCTTCGCCCTGGAGGCCGCTTTCAGTTTCTTTACCTTTGCCGGTCTTTTGCGGATCACGACCGGCACCGTCGTCGTCTTTGATATGCCGCCCTCCTTGTAAGTGATCTTTAGCGTCTTTGTCCCCGTCTTTTTCGTCTTGATCTTCGCGGCATTACTCGTAAATTTCGTTACTTTTTTCGTAATCCCGTTGGCATAAAAAGCCCTGACAGTCGCTCTTTTTGCAGTCACCTTACTTCCCGCAAAAAATTCATTTTTACTCATTGTCACACCGATCGACCGAAGGGATTTGTCGGATGCATCCAGCGAAGTATAAAAGGTCGCCGCTACCTTATCGCTCCCCTTCGTTACCGTCAGTGTCCCGTTGACGATCGTGAGATAATACCCTGGTTTATATACACTCTCAAAAGAAACTCCCTTGCTGTCTGATAAGCCCTGGACACTGCGGAAGGTCTGCTTTTTCGCAGTCATAGCTGCCGCATCCGCATCCTGTGCCAGTGTTACGGATCTGGCAGAATTTACAGTGAGATAGAGACCTGGTTTATTCTCTGACTGGATGGAAACATAGGAGCCTTTCGAGGGATCTGCCTTCCCGGCGGTGAGTACCCACTTCCGATCCGCAGCCGCTGAACTCAGACCAGCACCCACTTTCACCTTCGCATAAGGATATGCGATATCCGATGATGAATTGGTAAACTTTTTATGCGACAGCGGCTGTCCTGAATTCGTATAGATCGTGGTCGTTTTGCCAGTCAGGCCTGTCGCTGTCTCTTCCATTGGCTTGACGCTTCCGTCTGCATTAAAGTGAAGCTCCGTGACACATGCCACCCGCCGAAACCCGCTGCCTCCCGGCAGGGAGCCATTGTGATAGACAAAATACGTCTTTCCTTTAAAGTCAAACACCGCCATATGGTTTGTATTAGACGTCGCTGTCGGAGTCATGATGACACTGCCAAAATCCCATTTCCCATTCATCAGATCATCCGTCGTAGCATATGCCATCTGCTCCCGCCAGCCATACGCATAAAACATGTAATATTTTCCATAATAATTCCCTTTTGCATCCTGACGGCGGTAGAGCCATGGTGCCTCCGTAAATGACGGCAGTCCCTCCGTCTTGTCCAGGATATCAGCAGAAGCCGTCGATGTGCCGCAGGTGATCTTCCCGTCTTTATTCTGATCCTTTACCGATACCATGTCTTCATTCAGTTCACAGATGTAGTATTTGTTGTTACCCCAGGCAAGATAACGGTGCTCCACACCTTTTGCATCCTTCTCGATCCATGCTGTGGGGTCAATATCATTCCAGTTGCTCGACTGCGGTTCTGTCACAGAACCCTTTACCAGCGGGGAACCCTTGTCCTTAAACGGTCCTGTCGGGCTGTCAGAGACAGCGACGCCGATACACTGCTTATCGTTATCAACTTCCGTCTTTGCCCATGTACAGTAATAAAAATAATATTTATTTTTGTATTTCATTACCTGGCCTGCCCAGGCTGAGTTACTCGTACTTGCCCACTTGATGCTGGATTTATTATCCGCCTTCATAATGACGCTCTCATATTTCCAGGTCTTCATATCTTTGGAGGAATAGCACAGCCACTCCGGCATATCGTAAGCACTGCCAGTAGAGACATCATGCCCGACATACAGATATACGGTATCGCCATCTACCAGCACGGAGGGGTCTCCTCCATACACCCTCTTCCCTGCTGCGTCAAAGCCGGCGATCGGATTGCCCGGACTCTTTTCCAGTACCACCTCCTTCGTCGCTGCCTGCGCGGTGGTCTTTTCCGTGTCCACAGCCGGGATAAACGGCACGACCAGACTCAGTGCCAGCAAACCCGCAAGGACTTTCTTACTGATTTTCTTCGTTATCATCTTACTGCTTCTCCTTTCTCTCTATATAAAATGTTGCATTCTTCTTATCACTGCCATCGGTAAGACAAAGCTTCTGGTCTTTGATAGCGAGATATAGCCCTGACTGGGATACACTTTCAAAGGACACGCCCTTTTCATCGCCCAGTCCCTTTACCGTGCGGAATGTCTGTTTCTTCGCTGTCTTCTTTGCAGCATCCACATCCTGCGCCAGTGTCACGGATCCGTCCTTCTCCGCCGTCAGAAAGAGTCCCGGTTTGTTTTCTGCCTGGATGGATACATAGGCTTCCTTTGCCGGATCTGCCTTACCTTTGATGAACACCCATTCTGCATCCTCCTCTTCACTGCTGATTCCGATGCCCACAGGTACATCTTGATACGGGTATTCCGTATCTGCCCCGGAATTCATATAATTCTCATGGGACAGAGGCTTATTTTCCGGCCCGTTGATCCTCATCACCGTACCATTGAGCCCTGCTGCCGTCTCCGGCAAGACGCTGATGTCTCCTTTTTCATCAAATTTCAGCTCCGTGATACACGCCGAACGGCGGTAACCGTTTCCTCTCGGCAGGGAACCGTTGTGATAGACAAAATACGTCTTTCCCTTAAAGTCAAAGACCGCCATATGATTGGTATTGGAGGTCGCTGTCGGCATCATCAGGATCGAGCCAAATTTCCAGGATCCCTTCATCAGGTCGTCTGTGGTGGCATATGCCATCCGCTCTCTCCAGCCATAGGCATAAAACAGGTAGTATTTCCCATAATATTTGCCGTCTTTGTCCTTGCGGCGATAGATCCAGGGCGCTTCCGTAAAGGAATTCAGTCCGGTCTGATGATTGAGGATATCACCCGGATCCGGTGTCATGGCGGCAGTGATCTTTCCATCCCCGTCCTGATCTTTTACCGATATCATGTCCTCATTTAATTCACAGACGTAGTATTTGCTGTTGCCCCAGGCGAGATAACGGTGTTCCTCTCCTGCTTCATCCGTATCGACCCATACCGTGGGATCAATGTCATCCCAGTTACTGTTCTGCGGTTCCGTCACAGTCCCCTGTACGACCGGCTGCCCGGCGTCCTTAAAAGGTCCGGTGGGGCTGTCAGCGATGGCAACGCCGATTGACTGCTTTCCCTCAGCAGTCCTGTCCCAGGAGCAGTAATACAGATAATAGCGGTCCTTGTACTTCACCACCTGGCTTGCCCATGCTGTAGTCGATCCCGTCACCCAGTCCACTTCGTCCGTACTGACCTTCATCACGGTCCCTTCCGGCTTCCAGTTGACCATATCCTTTGTGGAGTAGCAGAGATATTCCGGGATATTGTAAACGGCACGGCTCACTTCATCATCTGTGGAAAGATCATGTCCGGTATACAGATATACGGTATCCCCGTCCACCAGTACAGAAGGATCCCCCCCGTAGATATACTCACCGGTATCACTATTGCCGACGATGGGATTTGCCCCCTCGCTCTTTACCAGGGCAACCTCCCCGTTTTCCAGTGCCTTCATCACTGGTTCTGTTTTCTCCGGCGCCGCAGTCGGTGCAGAGGTATCCCCCCCACATGCTGTCAGTCCGGCAAACGCTGCCGCCATTACCAGCGCCAGTATTCTTTTTCCTTTTCTCATTTTCTTACGATCTTCCCCCTTACCATTCAGAATCACTGCCAGAACTTACACATCTTTTACACAGTTTTGACACACTAATTCTTTTGACTTTGTCCCTATTCTGAATTATAATAGATATCAGAGAAATATGCAACACAAGAAACGATTGGCAAGAAATGGAGGTTATCATTTATGAAGAAAAATGCAAGACGTATGGTGTCCTGCCTGTTGACAGCAGTCCTGGCTGCCACGTCAGTCCTGACACCACTGAATTTCTCTGGCATCCCGGCCGCCCAGGCACGGGTTGCAACTTCTGTTACCGTACATGATCCATCCGTTGCGGTATCCAAAGAGGGGAAATATTATGTATTCGGAACCGATCAGGCAGCTGCCAGTTCCACAGACATGGTCAACTGGACGCAGCTGCAGACGCCCGGCAAAGTACTGGGTAATGTGGCAACAAACCTTTCTGAACCGTTCAAATGGGCAGGGGGCGGCAACGATGCCGATTCACAGAATTATCGTATCTGGGCTCCGGATGTATTCTGGAACCCACTCTATGACAACGGAGCCGGGAAAGCAAAAGGCGCATATATGATGTATTTCTGCACCAGTTCCACGGCGTTCCGCTCCGTCATCGCCTATGGCGTCTCACAGAACATTGAAGGACCTTATACCTATAAGAAATCCCTGATCTATTCTGGCTTTACCAAAGAGAGCGCCTATGACGGCGGCAGGGTTGACACCAAATACACCAACACGAACATCGATGAGCTCATCAAAAGCGGCCGATTAAAGGGCGGCGTCAACAACGACTGGTTTAACGGTGACAAAGGCTATAATACACATTATGCACCGAATGCCATCGATCCTACGATCTTTGAAGACAAAAACGGAAAATACTGGATGACCTACGGTTCCTGGTCTGGTGGTATTTATATCCTCGAGATCGATCCCGCTACGGGCGACGTCAAATACCCGGGACAGAATGGCACCGCTTCCGGCAACCGGATCATAGACAAATATTTCGGAACGAGAATCTGCGGCGGTTATGGTCAGTCCGGCGAGGGACCATACATCCTGTACGATAAGGAAAGCGATTACTATTATCTGTATGTCTCCTATGAGTTCCTGGATTCCAACAGCGGATATAATATGCGGCTCTTCCGTTCCAAAAATCCAGATGGTCCGTATACCGACGCGGCGGGCAGGCAGGCTGCCATGGCTTCTGTAAGCTCCAGTCACAGCAATGTCGGCGTCAAGGTGATGGGAAATTATGAGATGCCGTATATCTGGTATCCTTACAAATCGCCCGGTCACAATTCGGCTCTGATCGATGAGAAGACTGGCAAACGGTATCTGTTGTACCACACCCGTTTTGAAGGGAAGATGCATCCGGAAGTCCATGAACTCCGCGTACACCAGCAGTTTATGAATGAAAAGGGCTGGCCGGTGACCGCTGTATATGAAAACACCGGAGAGACGATATCGAAAACCGGCTACAGCAGCGCCGAGATCGTCGGCGAATATGCCTATATCAATCACGGTATTGCCTCAGATGGCACAAATGTCAAGAGATACCAGAATATCATACTGAACAGCAATGGCAGGATCACGGGTGATGTCACCGGTACCTGGAAGGCAAAAGCCGGTACCTACTATGCGGATTTCGTTGTCGGAGGCGTCACCTACAGCGGTGTGTTCTTTAAACAGAGCAAAGAGACGAACAATGAGCAGATCCTTACCTTCACGGCAATCGGTACAAATAACCAGACAATCTTTGGGGCAAGAAAAACACCAGGGCTCAGTGCTTCCAAAACGACGATCTATACCGGCGGCAATAAGGACAAGACAGCCCAGATGAAACTGAGCGGTGTGACAGGATCTTCCTACACCGTATCCTATAAGTCTTCCAAACCATCTGTTGCTTCGGTAAACAGCAAGGGCAAGGTTACGGCAAAGAAAAAGGGATCGGCCAAGATTACAGCGACTCTTAAGATCGGCAATACGACCAAAACTCTGACCAAGACAATCAAGGTAAAGAAAGCATACCTGAAATTCAGTAAGAAAAAGACATCTCTGAAAAGGAAGAAATCATACAAATATAAGGTAAAAGCGTATGGAATCAAAGCATCCTCTGTCCGCTTTAAATCTTCCAAATCTTCCGTTTTGAAGATCAATAAGAAGAGCGGAAAGGCTGTTGCAAAGAAAAAAGGAAAGGCTACAATCACTGCATATTATAAAAAAGTGAAAGTTAAGGTTAAGGTAAAAGTTAAGTAATTGCCACAAAGAACAGGCAGAGAATCCGATTCTCTGCCTGTTTTTTTATCTTTTCCATTTTTTATACGGACACCGCCCGTTTTTCGCCAGGGCACGCAGCTCGACATAACAGCCGCAGGCGCCGCAGGTCCCCGTGTTTAACAGATCACAGCTTTTACAGGCGGCAAGCCTCTCTTCATAGATCGCCGGCATGGCGCGGTCTGGCTCTTTGATGGCTTCCTGATAGCGCCGGATCTGACCGGCATCCTCTTCTGCCATCTCGCGGAGCAGGCATTTTTTACATATCCGGCTATTCATCCCTGCCCTCTATCTCTGTACACGGAGCGCCAGTACGCTGTTCTTTGGTATCGTCAGCCGGATTCCCTCTGTATCTGCCGTATAGGCAGTAAAGTCCGTTTCTGTCACTTCTTCCGGCGCGTCAAATGTATTCATGGCATGCATATCCGTGTTGGTAACGATCTTTGCCTCCTGCACTGTATAACCCTTGCCGGCAAACTGGATCTCTATATCCTCTGCCGCTTCGATAGAAAGATTATTGAGAGTGATCGTCAGGACGCCGTCCCGGTCTACCGATACCGATTCTGTGATCTGCGGTACCTTCCATTCTTCTGTCCCGATCTCGGATACCCCGGACAGTGCGCTCTCTACCAGATCCGCTCCCTGATGATAACGGTACATATGCATCACATGGTAGGTAGGGGTCTTGATCATCTTCTCCCCTTCCGTGAGAAGGACTGCCTGCAGCACATTTACCATCTGGGCAAGAGCTGCGATTTTTACGCGGTCACTGTGTTTATTAAAGATATTCAGAGTGATCCCGGCGATCAATGCATCACGGACTGTATTCTGCTGGTACAGAAATCCCGGATTGGTCCCGGGCTCTGCCTTGTACCATGAGCCCCACTCATCGACACACATCCCGATCTCTTTGTCCGGATCATACTGGTCCATGATCGCGCCATGACGGGTTACAAGCTCGTCCATATAGAGCGCTTTACCAAGCGTCTTATACCACACTTCTCCGTTGAAGTCCGTGGAACTTCCTTTCTTTTTCCAGCCTTCCGGATGTACATAATAATGAAGAGAAAGATAATCCATAAAACCATGCTGCTCGTCCTCTTCCTTCGTATTGGCAAATGCCGTCTTCAGCACGCCCTCTGTCCAGTAATAATCATCGACATTGGCGCCGCAGCACACCTTTTTGACCGGCTTCTTTTTGTCGTAGTTCCGCACATAGGTCTGATAGCGGCGGTACTCATTGCCATAAAACTCCGGCGTCATATTGCCGCCGCAGCCCCAGTTTTCATTGCCCACACCAAAAAAGTCAATCCTCCATGGCTCTTCGTGACCGTTTTCCCGGCGCAGGTCTGCCATCGGAGAAACACCTTCAAACGTCATGTATTCTACCCATTCGGACATCTCCTGTACCGTACCGCTTCCCAGATTTCCATTGACATAGGTCTTACAGCCAAGCTGACGGCACAGTTCCATATATTCATGCGTACCAAAGCTATTGTCCTCTACCACGCCGCCCCAGTGTGTATTGATCATCTTTTTACGGTTCTCTTTTGGTCCGATGCCGTCCTTCCAATGATATTCATCGGCGAAACAGCCGCCCGGCCAGCGGAGCATCGGTACCTTCAGTTCCTTCAGCGCTTCTACCACATCAGTACGCATCCCGTTGACATTGGGAATGTCCGAATCCTCTCCGACATAGATTCCTTCATAGATACACCGTCCCAGATGCTCAGAAAAATGCCCGTAAACCTCCGGCTCGATCCTGCTCTTCCTGTTTTCTTCATTAATGATTAATTTCGCCACTCTATAAGCCTCCTTGTCTAGTCTTCATAAGAAAATACCGGGTATCCCCTGTCGTCCCAGCGTATCTTCATCAGCATGGCATGGCGGTTCGGATTATAGAGAGGATCTCCCTCAATGACAGATTCCTTGCGCGCATGATAGACCATAATATCATTTCCCTCTTCGTCCACAGTAAAGGAGTTGTGCCCCGGTCCAAAGATTTCCCGCTCGTTATCTGTTTTCAAAACAGGATATCGTTCTTTTTTCCATGACAACGGGTCAAGCAGGTCGGCATCCTGATCCGCCGTCAGCATCCCCATGCAATAATTCACACCCGTATCACTTGCTGAGTAGGTGAGGAACAGTTTTCCGTTATGTTTGATCACCGCCGGTCCCTCGTTTACCCAGAATCCATGGCGCTCCCAGTCATAATCCGGCGTCGTCAGCAGAACCTGGACGGTCTTTAGTTTGTAGCCGGATTCCATCTCTGCAATATACAGATTTGAGATCTGCGGTCCCACACTGACTTTCTCCGCCCACACATAGTAATATTTGCCATTTTGCTCAAATACCGTGGCGTCCAGCGAAAAAGCCTCAAAAGAAAAGATATCTCCTTCTGCACGTCCCATCTTTCCTTTCTCAATCCATTCATCCTCCATGGGGTCCGGTCCCTGGCATTCCAGTACATAAGGACGGATATTAAAAATATTGTCCGCCTCACCGCCGGCATAATAAATATACCATTTCCCAAATAGATAATGCATCTCCGGCGCCCAGATATTGGCGCTCATCAGACCACTTTCATGTTTCCTCCACACATATTTTTCTTCTGCATCTTTCAGCCCGTCCAATGTCTTTGAACGACGCAGTATGATGCCGTCATATGCCGGAACAGAAGCTGTAAAATAATACCATCCATCTTTACAGCATACATAAGGGTCAGCCCTCTGCATGATCCACGGTTCATTGTATTTCAATTCATTTCCTGCTGACATAACACAGCCTCCTTCTGTTAAATAATATTACTCTTATTATAACTGCAAATAGAAAAAAGGGCAAGACTTATTGTCTCGCCCTTTTGAAGTCAGTTGCCTTTTTAAGCACTTATTTCATCATGAATTGTCTTTCTGCATCTGGGTATATTTCTTGACATCCTCATCGGACAATACGTTGTAGTTGGATGGTCCGAAATAATCAAGCATTGCCTTGGCATGGAAGTAATTCGCCTTCTTCGTTGCCTCATCGACATAGTCAGACGCCTTTGATTCACCGGAATCCACTTTGTCATGAATACCAATACTGTTGAAGTATTCATTACAGAAGTTCCAGTAGCCTGCGATGCTGGTCCATCCATACGGGATCGGCTGCAGACAGCTCTTGAAGTATTCTCTCCAGTAGCCTACATGGGTATCATCCATGTCTTTGCAGTACATGTCGATGTATGCATCCCATACTTCCTGATCGGTGGTGATCGGAGCCGGCATTACATCATTCTTCAGTGGAAGACCGTTGGCATTTACGTTCTTCTCATCGTTGTACATCTCGATCCTTGTCTTCCATCCATCAATACCAAAGCTCATGAACTTCAGAAGCTCATATGCTTCACGCGGATGCTGGGTAGCCGGTGTCAGACCGCCAAAGTCGATGGTAGCGATACTGTGGTGATCCTTACCTGCATCGTCCTTGCTTACCGCCGGAACAACATAAGGAACGATATCCATGTTGTACTTGTCTTTGTAATTCTTTGTATTCCAGGATCCCTGGAAGGTCCAGAATGCTTCGGTAAACAGCGCTACATGCTCAGACTCACCACACCATTTTTCAAAGTCGCCTGTCCAGTTTTCCATCTCTACTGTGTTCGGCTGAGGTGCGATATAACCGCCCTGTTTCAGTTCTGCAAATTCCTGCTCTCCGGTTGCCCATGCTTCCAGGTCGAATTTCTCCCCGTCATAACCAAACTCACCAATGACATTCTGGGAAGAAGCGATACCATAGTAGGAATCCAGTCTGTTGTAATATCCGCATCCAAAGTATGCTTTTCCGTCTGGAGAATCCTTTACGGTTGCTTTCTTGATCAGGTCGATCATGTCTTTCCATGTCCAGTTTCTGTCTGGAGCCGGAATATTCAGCTTCTTCAGTACGTTCAGGTCAATGTACATAACACCTGGGAAGAACTTAACCGGTACAGCATATCTGTGTCCGGACTGAAATGTACCAATACCAGCATCATTGATCGTAGATGCGATCTTTTTGGTCTCCGGATCGGAATCCCAGAGATTTTTGATATCCGCAAGCAGTGTATTGGACAGTGCATAGTCCGCATCTGAGAACATGATCACGTCCGGAGCATCTTTGTTTGACATCAGGGACGTCAGGGTATCATTGTATGTTGCCACGTTTTCATATACCGGTACAACATCGATGTTTGGATAGATCTGCTCGAAACGTTTCTCCAGATATTTAACGGTCTCATCCTGGTCAAAGTGGAAATATTTCAGCGTGATCTTCTCATCTGTCACATCCTTTGCCTTTTTGTAGGTGATGCCGTTGATCTCTACATTTTCTGTCTCTCCTGAAACTTTGAGCTCGCCACTCTTGTTGTCGCCTGGCTGGGCGCTGCCACCTCCCTTGCCACAGGCTGTCATTCCGACAATCATAGTTACGGTAAGTGCCAGGGCTAATAACTTCTTCTTCATTTTTTTCCTCCTTTATTTGATATTTGTCCATGTCGGATTATGGCTTATTATATCACAACCGCCATAATAGTTCTATAATTTTTGTACATGATCACTATATTTTTTAAAAAACATAGTGATCATGTCAGAACTCTGATTATTCGCCAGTGATACCGGTACGGTCGATACTCTCTACGAAATACCGCTGGAGTACGAAATACATCAGCATCAGAGGCAGTGCGCTCAGCATCGTACCCGCCATATTGATGGATTCATTGATGGTAGTCGCTGATCCGCCTGATGTCACTGCATATTCTGAATAGTTTGTCGCAAAGTTGGACAGCTGGATCACCAGTGTCGTCCATCCGGATTTCTGCATGACTCCCGACACATACATCTGCGTCAGATAGGATTCATTCCAGTACCACACAAAGGAGAACAGTCCCACGGTGATAAATGCCGGCGTCGCCGATGGCAGTGAAATCCGGAAAAAGGATTTGAAGTAACCGGCTCCGTCGATCTGTGCCGCCTCGATCAGCACCTTCGGTACCTGACGGAAGAACTGCCAGAATATAAGGATGAAGATCGGGGCATTGAGTCCCTGTCCCAACAGGGCCGGGATCACGAATGACCACAGTGTTCCCAGAAGACCCATGTCAGAATACAGTACATAGGTGGAGATCATCGTAGCCTGGCTCGGCAGGATAAAGGTAAAGATAATGAGTCCTAATACTACTTTCTTTAACGGGAACTCAAAACGTGCCAGTCCATAGCCAATGATCGAACAGGATACCAGGTTACACAGCGTGGGAACTCCGGCAATAATGATGCTCTTTCCCAGAGACGCCCAGAAATCCATACTCTTTGCCGCCTGTGCATAATTGGAAACCGTCAGGGTACTCGGAATCCAGTTGATGGACGAGTCCAATAAATCATCCAGCGTCATGAAACCGGTACTGATCATATGCAGAATAGGATTCAGATAAATAAATCCGATGCAGATCAGCAATGCATAAATGCAAAATGGTTTCAAAAAACCCTGCTTTTCTTTTGAGCCCAGCATAAATTTCCTAAATTTTTCTTTCGTAAATCTAGGCTGCGTTGACGTCGCATTCGCCGCCAGGGCTTTCATCGCCTGTTTATTTGCTTTCCGCTCTTGCCTGCTTAGCCGCATTTCTTGCACTCCTCCTTCTCACTCTCCTGATCTCTCGTTCGTCTTTCTTTTTCTGTTTCTTTGCCTTCTTGACCTGTTTAGCGTAGACATCCTTCTTCGCCATGAACAACAGGGCAAACAATCCGACAAGCAACAGCTCTACGACAGAATACAGCCACGCCATGGCAGACGCATATCCATATCCCATCTCCGTACTACCGGAGAACATCGAGGTTTTGATAAGTCCAATGATTGGATTTGTATCATTATTTGATATAAATACAATCGTATACACCAGGTTCAACAGGATCATCGGTTTGATCGTAGGAAGCGTGATCTTCCAGAAGCATTCCCATCCGGAACCACCGTCGATCTTCGCTGCCTCATACATCGCCGGATCGATCTTCTGCAGACTTGACAGGAAGATCAGGATCTGTACACCCGAATACCACAGGATCGTAATCATGCTCTCAAAGAGACCGGAAATCGGCTTTGCCAGCATAGAGGGCAGAAACCCGTTGATCGCCGTAGTGATCGCCTGGGTGTCCAGCGCCGTGATACTTCCCGCCCCTTCTGCATTCAGCATATTGAGGATCGGACCGCTGACAATGATAACCGGCAGGAAAAAGATCAGTCGGAAAATGCCTTTTCCCTTGATGTTCTGATTCAGCATGATCGAGATGATCAGGGCAAATACTACGATAACCGGCACCGAGATCACGGTCGACACTACGTAATTGACCAGATTCGGTACGAACTCGGGATTCGACAACAGGATCTGCGTAAAGTTACCATATCCTACCGGCGTAAATCTCATACCCATCGCTGTAATACGGATATTGTTTAAGGCAAAGTCAAAGGACTCGATCATCGGATACAGCAAAAACATCAATGCCCCGACAATCCAGGGAGAGATGAAGATGACGCCCATCCATGCCTCACGCCTCGCCAGACGCCCTGCTTTAATCTTAACTTTTTTCTGCTTTTTTTCTTTTTTCTGTTCTTTCTCACTTATTTTCTTACTCATTCAGCCTCACCTGCCTTACAAGAATAGGACATAGCCTCTACTGCGACATCATCTGCTACCTGTGTTGTGTCAGAGTAGTTGACATATACTTTCGCACCGTTACTATAAGTAACAACCTTTAAGCCATTCTCCAGTGTCTCGTGTTTTACAATATTGGCATCACCAAGCACCTGACTCATGGCTCTGAACTCTTTGTCGTATGCAATGATGTCATCCTTGTATGTGCTGTACTCGGTGCTGTACAAGTCTGCCGAATTCGTGTAGATCAGCTTTGAAGAATTTTCTGCTGTTACATAGAAGGAAGGAAATACTCCCGCCTCTGCCATCTGAAGCTTAAACTCCTGTTTGTTTGCCTCAAAATTCACATAATCCGAATACATCGGTATCACGCCTTTGAGTACCATGGACAAAAACGGAATCTCTTCATTCACATACATATAATCCGAACTTCCCAGCGGCATATCCAGAAAAGCGCTGGCGTTTGCCCACAGGTAAGCGTTTGGCTTCTCCATGGCGATATTTGCTTTTGATGCACTATCTGTCAGCAACTTGGCATAAACATCCGCTGTATTGTTCCTCGTATAGTAATCAGATTTGTAGCTGTAAGAGAACAGCGTATCACTGATCCCGGCAAGGGCGATCTTATCGAGTTCCTTATCCTTCACAGAGTCAACAAAATCCGTAAAATCTTCTGCTGAGGTCTCCGGTGTCAGATAATTGAATGTATCATACACTTCCGCCCAGATATCTTCTTCAAAGGCACGTTTGTTCACACGTTTGATCGTATTGAAGTTAAACATATTGGTGCTTGGATTCAGACGGAGTGCATCATTGTAGAGATACACATTGTAACCGGAACCCGCTGAATCTTTGATCAGATTTTTGAGATCGGAATTTCCGCCAATGTGGCTGTCCGCATCATATTTGCGGATCGGCAGGTCATAGAGACCGCCATCCTGCCACCCTTTGTATACGGAGAGCAACGTCGCCACGCCATTGCTTTTCAGTTCATCAAAAATCCGTTTCACATCTTCTGTCTTCGTCATCGTCACCGCACGGGTGCTCAGCAGGAAGTTTTCCCTCTCTGTACCGAGGAAATCCACTCTCATATTGTAGGCGGAATCCTTCTTGACCAGCAGTTTGTTGTCCAGAAGATAATTGCGGTATTTCGTAGCCATTGCCGAATAATTGACATCGTCTCCATCAAGCAGCACATAACGCACCTGCAGATCCGTATGGGTACGGTCTGCCTCGGCACGGGGTACTGTACCGGATTTGGTATTATTCAGCGGCTGGGTAAACATATCTCTAATAAGGAATTTGGCATAGCAGCGGTTGTAGTTTACCATAACGCCATTTGGCTGCGCTTCTATGCTGGCGCGTTTCTCACCTTTTTCCACGATGGCGAGATAACCTTTCTGGTCCTCCGTGTGAGCCATTCCGAAAATCGGGGCAAATACCTGATTGGCATCCTGGAGCATCGGAAGTCCTTTATCCGTCTGCCCCTCATACCGCTCTTCCCACAGCTTTGCTTCTGTCGTAGATTCCACAAAACCTGCATCGGATCCATAGATCAGCTGGGAATAACCGGTGACATAACGCCCCTCTTTGTTGTCCAGATTGATCAGCGCACCGTTTCCATCCGGGATCAGCATATATCCCTTCTGTTCATCCAGGTAAGAATATCCCATAAAGGGAAACAGACTCACCGTGGAGATAAAGGTGTCGTCCTTTTTCTCAATGATCGAATCATCCGGCACATTCACGATCAGGTCATTTCCTTCCAGTGTCACATTCACGGTCAGTCCAAAATCGTATTCCTTAAAATAGATCTTGGAGGAAAAGCCTTTGTCGTTCTTCGTGGTCTCAATCGTGTTGGGATGGGAAACCATATCCGCCTGCAGCGTATTCTGTACACCCTTGATGGCGGTGATCACGATCCCCGATTTCATCTGCCCGTTCCACTGTACGTTACTGTCACCATCATCCTTCTCATCACTCAGTGTGGATTCGATGATCTTTCCCGTCTTTTTATTCTCCAGCATAATGGAAAATCTCGGTTCATACAGATACAGTTTATAGGTGTCGCTCTCTGCCATCAGCTGATAGTCTTTTTTGGTGATCCATTTAGACCGGTCTGGCTTACCTACCGCACCGCTCATGATAACCTTACCGTCATCGGTGACCTGCTGCTTATCCTCATCCTTCTTTTCTTCTGTTTTATCGTCTCCCGCAGCAGTATCCCCGCCCGCGGAAGCTTCCTCTCCAGTGCCTGCATCTGCCGGTGCTGCTGCAGCAAAGTGCGATGTGCTCATCACACTCGCCGTCATGACTGTCACCGCAGTAAACAGGGCAACCAGTTTTCTCCATTTCTTAGTAACCAAGCCGATACACCACCTCTCCGAACACTGCACTGATGAACTCGAATACCTGTGCCCACAGTACATAAATGATAAATACCAGGAGGGAAACGATCAGTATCGTAAATATCGTCAGCAGTATGATCTTCGTCGTCTCCTTCGCCGTATAGTTGTTGACCTCCTTGATACCGAGCACCGCCAGTATAAGGATCCACGCATAGATAATCACATTGACAAGCGTGATCAGGAATTCCTCATTCATAGTCAGTACATGAGAGAGAAGGAAATTGACCGGAGTCAGCATCACATAGGGCAGAAGACTGTACGCAAAATAGGTATAAATCTTCTTGATGGTCCCCTCTCCTTCGTTAATGGTACATACAAGGTAGTTACATGCTGTCAGCGCCACCATAACGATCACAACGGTTCCCACATCGGATAAAATATCATATCGTCCATCCCGCACTGTCTTCTGCAGGAAACCGCACAGATATTTATTGATGACATACTCGAGGGTAAAGATCAGCAGGATGATACTTGGTGCGCTCCAGGATGCCCTTCCTTCCCTGGCAATCCCATAGGCGCCGTCAATCGGATGCTTCATATAATACCCGGAGTACATGATATTGGAGAGCAGACGGTTTTCTTTGAGCTTGCCAACGCCCTTCCTCACGCCATTGAAAATGCCTTTTTTCTGATCCAGCTTGCGGAGCACCATCCAGAGGATCCAGAGCCCCACGATCACAAGCAGTGCTGTCACAATATTATTTTTCAGCCACTGGTTCCGGATCTCCCAGAATGCATCCGAATATCCGCTCCAGTCTTTTGCCAGACGGGCATAGTGCAGCGCCTGGTCATAGTTGCTCTCCTGATAATATGCACGACCCATTGCCTTGTTGGCATAGTCAAACATACTGTTCATCTTCAGGACTTCCGTCAGCGGTTTCCGGCTCTCTGTATACTTACCCTGTGAATAAAGATTCAGCGCATTATGCAGCTTCTGCGTAAACTCACTGGGACGGTACACCTGGATCTGGTTTTTGTCCGCATCCAGTACATAGATCGAATCGTCTTTGCCTACCTGGATACTGGTGATCTGTGTAGACAGACCCACACGCTGGGTTCCGTCATCCGCAGCTCCAAATATGTACAGCGGTTCACCCTGGTCATTGTATTCATAGATATAACCTTTGGCAGATACCACATAGATGTTATCATGATTTCCTACTGCCACTGCGGCAGGTGCATCATCATAAATCCCCTCCGTACCGCTCTGGAGCATATTCTTGCCGGCAATATTCAGTTTCTTGACGGTCGCATCCTTTTCACCGCGGGTAACGGTATAGATCAGTCCCTTATCATCGATCGCCAGGTTATCCGGCGTGGATGGCATATTGCTCACCATCTTGGATCTCTGCTCATCGGTCATGATCGCACGGTAGATGATCTGCTGCAGATTTACGGAAGCAAAGTTCGTGCCATAATATCCAAGGAAGGTACCTCCCTCTGCCGGAGAGATCTCCACAATACCGTTGGTATTGGATTTGCAGACAACAAACATCATCCCGGCCTTATTCACGATCACCTTCTGCGGCTGGAACGGAATGTCTTCCCCGTACAGCGGGTTATCCGGTTTGCCGTATTTGTTTACAACGCTGCCGTTCTCGTCGAATTCGAAAACCGTGCCTGCATCATGGTCTGCCACATATACATGTTTGTTTTTTGTGACAAAGATGCCCATCGGTTTTTTCAGTATGCCTTTCCCGAAGGTCGTTACCAGTTTCCCGTCTGTAGTCCCCACCAGCACTCTTCCGCTGCCGGTATCGGCTACATAAATCTTTCCGTCGTCTGTCACGCACATATCGTTGGCACCATTCAAAAACTGGTTTCCGAATTTGATAATGGTTTCCTGTGCTAAATAACCGGTCTGCGTCTCTTCTGTCCTGCCGTATCCGTCGACGGTATAAGTAAGATACGGCGTTTCCGCAGATGCGGTCACACTATTGATCCCTGAAGCGATACCCATTGCAACCAAGAGCAAAGCCATCAGCTTCAAGATTTTCTTTTTTCTTCTCATAATGCCTCTTTTCTTCGCCTTTTTGCAATTGTTATTTGATACCCGAATGTGCCATAGTGTTCATAACCTTATTCTGAAGGATTACAAACAGGATCAGGTTTGGCACAAACAAAATCAGCGTCGCGGCTGCCGACATACCCTGACCGGCAACGGTATTGTTTGCATTCAGCAGGGAGTTCATATAGAACGTCAATGTCTTCAGTCCGTCATCATTAATATAATAGTTGGATGTCTCCATATTCGCCCACACCTGCTGGAATACCAGGATCGTCGCTGTCGCCATGGCGGGCATGATCATCGGTATGATCAGCTTGCGGTACACGGTAAAATCCGTGGCGCCGTCGATGTACGCCGCTTCGATCAGGGCGTCGGGCACCTGCTCCACAAACTGTTTGACCAGGAACAGGGCAACCGGATACGCCATCAGTGGAAGGATATGCGACCAGATATTGTCGATCATTCCCAGATTACTGATTACCAGGTATCTGGGGATCAGAACTGCTGTCGGAACAAACATCAGCGCGATCTGGTTGACATTCATCATCATGTTCCTTCCCTTAAACTTCAGCTTTGACAGCGCAAATGCCGCCATCGTCGTGAAGACCAGGGACAATCCCACCGTCACTACCGTTACAAAAATACTGTTAAACACATAACGGCTCATGGGAATACCGGATGTCCGGCTGAATTTTGCCAGTTTTGTAAAATTCTCCAGTGTTGCACTCTTGACAAAGAATGTCGGCGGGAATGCAAACAACTCATCCATTGGTTTAAACGCATGGTTCGCGATAAAGAGAATCGGCAAAAACATAAATAACGTCAGTGGGAGCAGCAAAAGAATGATCTTGATCTGTCCCTTTTCAAATTTCTGCGGATTCATGCGTTTTCCTTTATATGCCATTATTTCCCCTCCTTTTCTGTTTATTAATCCTTATCTGTAAGCAGTACATTACAGAATTTCGAGAATATCTGTACGATCAGCAGCAGTACAACGGAAACCGCCGCCGCATAACCCATTTCGTATCGCAGGAAACCGTAGTCCTCGATGTGGTTTACGATCAACTGTGCCGAATAGCCCGGTGAAGGGTTACCGGTCAGCTGTGTCGAGATCAGACCGTTCTGGAATGCGTTTACGATCGCCATAACGGCGGCAAACAGCATCTGCGGTTTCATCTGCGGGATCGTGATATAGATCATTTCCTGGAAACGGTTCTTGATCCCATCGATCGCCGCTGCTTCATACAGTTCTTCATCAGAGTTCAGGATACCGGCGATCATCGAAAGGAAGCCGACACCCATGGATGACCAGAGACCGATGATGATAACGATCGGCAGCAGGTAATTCACATTCACCAGCCAGATGATCGGTTCATTGATGATACCCAGATTCATCAGCCAGCTGTTCAGAAGTCCTGTCTGGTCACCGGAGAAAATAACCTTCCACAATACTGTCATCGCCGTAGGACCGGTCATACTCGGTGAATAAATGATCAACGCCAGTATTGTTCGCGGCAGTTTTGTAAGGTTACACAAAGCCCACGCCAGGATGAAGGATAACACATAGCCGCCGACGCCGACTACGATCGCATAGATCACCGTGTTCGGCAGTACAAACTGCATAAAGACTTCATCACTGGTTATCAGTGTTATGTAGTTCAGGAATCCGGTAAATTCCGGAACCTGAATCGAATCAAAATTCGTGAAGGATAAGACTACTGCCATCAAAACCGGCACTAAGATGAATGCAATAAACACAAGTGCATATGGTGCCATAAAGAGGTATCCATGCCAGTTTGAGCGTTCTCTCCTCCGGATATTACTTCTTTTTTTCGGCGCTGCCGCCACGGCAGCTTTTGTTTTATTTTCGTCCATATTCCACTCCATCTCTTACTTCCCAATCAATTTTTTGACAGTTTCCAAAGTCGGAATGTTGTAATCCTTGATCGTCTTACCCTCACTGTCGAGATATCCAAACTCTTCCAGCTTGCGGGTAAATTCGTGATTTACGCTCTTAACCGCCTTGTCGATCCTGGTACGCTCATCCTGACCGTTTACGACAATGTCATTGAAGGCATTGCTGATCTCACGTTCAAGCAGATAAGTACCCGGAACACGCGGTACATCCACAACATTCTTTGCTGTTTCCACGATCACTTTCTTTGAGTTAGCCTCCAGCGGAAGCTGTTCCATCGCTTTCATATTGGCAGTCGGCCAAATATAATCATCACCATAAGAGATCTGGATCGTCTGTCCGAATTTCGCCTGGGTTTCTGTGGAAGACCACCATTTTATGAATTCCCATGCCTTCTTTTCCCTCTCTTCCTCGCTCTTGAAGATAACGGTACTCTCGGCACATCCGCAGACAGCCCGGTTAATGGTTCCATCTTCCTGCTTGGTACCCGGCGCCAGCCCGATCTCCCAGGAGCCTTCCAGCTCAGGAGCTGCATTGGTCAGCATATTGTAGGTTGCATAATCAGCGATACCGATCGGCATATCGCCATTACGGAAATGCTGATAGAAGTTATCCATATTTACCGGCATATTATATACCGTGAAAAGATCTGTCAGTGTAGTAAAACCGGTTACTGTATTTTCGCTGCCGAATGCCGTCCCCTTATTAGCGGTCGGATTGTACAGTGAACCTCCGTTCTGCACGATCAGAGGAGTCGTTCCGTGGAAGTTCCTCATCAGCAGCATCCCGGCTGTCGGATAGTAGAAGTTCAGTCCACGCATCTGCAGATCCGGAAGCATATTGATCACATCTGTCATCGTTTCCGGTATCTTGAGCCCGAGCTTCTCAATCACGTCTGTACGGTAGAACAGCACCCAGAAGTTCATGGTCTCCGGCATGGAGTACACACCATCGCCAATCGATCCTGTCAGGAAAAATCCCGGCTCATACGCAGCTGCCGCCTGCTTAAAGTCATCAAATTTCGCCATATCCACCAGCGCACCGCGGATACCAAGCTCATACGGTATCGTGTAGTTAATACCGGTAGCGACATCCGGTGCATTACCCGCTGAGTTCGCCAGCACCAGTTTGTTCTGGTCCGGCATGACGCTGATGTCTACTTCAATATTTGTTTTCGGCGTAAAGTCCTCGTCGATCATCTTCTGCATGATCTGGATATACTGGCTGGACCGGTTTACCCATACCTGAAGATGCTCTTTGTTCGTACTGCCCGCATTGTAATCCTGGTTGGTGAAAGAGGAAACAAAACGTTTCACATTCATCCATGCAGATTTGAATGCCCCCGGCTTACCAGGCAGTTCTGCGCCATCCTGGTAAATGTAAACACGGTCGATGGCAAGTCCGTTTGCGATCAGGTTATCAATGGTCGTGGCAAGATGGTGGTTGACCGAGCTCGTGCTGGTAGAAAGCTCACCGATACGATATGGGATCTCATCGGGATTGTCAGCAAGGCTCCGCAGCTGTTTTGCCGCGATCAGCATCGATGACATAACTGCGACATTTGTATCACTGTCGCTCCATTTCACTGCACTCGCCTCAAGCTTTTCGAGGGTTTCTGCATAACCATTCAGTGTGTCCTCCAGATTCGGGATATATCTGGAAAGCTTCAGGTCACGGTACTTATCAGCATTGTTACCGGCAACCTTCGTGATCTCAAGTGCCAGGTCGTTGACATCGGACATGACTTTGTCAAGCTCTTCCATGACATAACAGATATTGTCCATACTGAGTGTATAAGACACGGTATGGGTACCCGGCGTGAGATGCACCGTAAGGTTTTTGCCCTCTGAATCCTGCAGGGTCGTCGTCTTATAATTGGTCGTATACCCCATGCCATAAGAGCGGAATGCCTCATTCGGGATCTTGCCGTCCACTTCCACATCAACAAAGACCGGGAAGTCCGTCTTTTCCGACTGGCGGTAATTCAGTCCAATGTTGTAGTTCCCTTCTTTTTTCACTTCGAAGCTGTAGGTAACCTTCTGTCCCGCATCCGCGAATGAATCGGAATCCAGTGTGTTCAGCACTGTATCGTCTACCTCATAGGGATCCAGTGCCGTATCATACTCTACGACTGCATGGATGGAAGAGCTGTTCGTGGAAAAATATTTTTCTCCCTGAACGGTGATCAGCTCGCTCCCGTCCGCCTTCTCCGATCCGCTGTACGCAGGGATACTCTCCGGTGCCTTCAGCTTTATGTTGCCAAGCAGGAAATTCCCTTCCTTGATGTCGAACTTCAGTTTATGTACCCCTGCCTTCAGTTCCAGCTTGAGTGGAAGTGAATGACGGTAACTGGAGTCCATAAGACTCTGCGTTTCCCATTTGACGTCCTTCTCAGGAATCGCTACCACTTCGTTGTTGTAACGGTCATAAGAAGGCTCTTTGCTCAGTTTCCATGTTGTCATCAGTTTCATGTTGCGACATTCATAAAACGGATAGGCGCCATCGACCTGCATGCCAAGGGAAATCGGCAGGATGGAATCATCATAGGAGAGATAGTCCATGTCCAGGACATACAACCCGTCCTCTGGCGCATTGACCTCTACCTCAGCCTTGTCTCCTGTCGACAATTTCAACACCTTTGAGGAGTCTTTATAATCCTGCGTCTCCTCCGTCAATTTTTGTCTGCTGTCAGCCAGCGCTGCTTTATCCATCCCGAAAGCCGCAGCCTCTCCTGTATAATCGGACAATGTGTACTTGCCACTGACCACAGTATAGTTTGTACCGATACGTTCACTGGCATATTCTTTTTCCGTCGTCCCGGCTTTTTTCCCCGCAGAATCTTGCTCCGTGGCTTCCGCCGCTGCCGGTGTATCCGATACAGGAACCGCCTTCGCACGCTGTCCTACACACACAGCGATCAGCGACGCGGCAAGTAAAAACGCAGCCGATTTGCTGACTTTTTTTGAAATAAATTTGCGTCGCATAACATCCTCCTTATCATTTATTTGTCACTGGTTCTATAATAAAACAATGTAGTATAATTAATCATACTATGATTACCCCTAAAAGTCAATACGCAGACAGGGGGTTATTGTTATTTTTTTATAAAAATCAGCTTACTTTTACATCATTTTTAGTGTAAAATGTACATTTTCCCCAAAACCGCACAGAGAACCAGAAATAATGTCACAAGATTATTTCTGGTTCTCCTGTCTTTTTTGTGGGTTTTGTTACGTTTATTGTTTTTTGCGCAGCCTGCGTCTCACAATATAGATCAGATAGGCAAGCGATGAAATCACCGTCAGCACGACTGAGTATCTCACCAGCATTACAAATGTCGGATTCCATATGCTGATCAGCACCAGCGAGGCAAAGAGCAGCATCACCAGCCAGTAGGCAAATGCCAGCACGGTGACGATCAGCCAGCCGGCCGCCTCTTTGATGAGATCGATCGTATGCTCTCTTCGCAGCGTCTTTTCCGACACTTCACGTTCAATCAATATTTAACCCCCCATATGCTTTCGTTGTTTCCTACTGCCGAGAAGGTCATAACCTTTGTCCCTGCCTCATCATTCATCTCGCAGAACACACCACTGTATTCATTTTCACCATATTTAATATGAACATAACAGGTCCCATCCTTCACCGTCCATGTCCCGTCAACATCTTTGCCAAAGACATTGCCGCCTTCTGTCAGGACGATCTTTTCCGGTTCTGCGATATCGGCATTGATCATTGTTCCCTGGTTGATCATATAATATTCGCCGACAACCTTACTCTTCTCATAGCCTTTCTCCGCCACGGTCTCACCGTCCGTGGCATAAGGCAGCATACAGGGCCATCCCTCTTCATTCACGATATACTGGTGAACCCTTGGTTCATGTACCTCGCCCCTGTTTTCAAATCTCGTATGGTTTACGATATACCTCTTGTTGTCCTTGGAGATGAATGCCGAGTTGTGTCCTGTTGCCATATACGCCTCCGGCAGAGATGGCAGACGGTAGTTGCCAGACAGCTTCAGGCCAAATGGTGCCGGGCTGCCAGAACCGAGCTGCGGGCTCTTACCATTCATATCCTCATAGTCTCCATCCGGCGTCTTGGAACGGTAAACACGGATCTGATATCCGCCTTTCTGCTCCAGACCGCCATAAGATACATACAGATAATAATAGTCAGAATCTTTATCATACAAAATATAAGGTGCCTCAATGGATGTATGTTTGCCTCCGATCAGGCGTCTTCCAAAATACGGGTCTACATTGCGCGCCGGATCGGCTTTGGGATGGATCACTTTGCCGGTCTGTTCATCGATCTCAAGGATATAGATCCCGCCCGACCAGGATCCGTATGTCATCCACATCTTCCCGTCTTTGTCCCAGAAGATCGTAGGGTCAAGGGCGTTCGGGTATTCCATGTTCTTGTATGTCCCGCCCTGCAGATAAGTGTCCGTCGCATATTTTTTATCAACTACATCCAGGACATTTGTCTTGTCCATGTTATCTTCCGAAAATCCTGAATAGATGAGGTTACCCTCCCATTTAAACGGACCTTCCGGAGACTTGCATGTTGCATAACATAAGGTTGATGTACGGTAATCCGAGGTCGTGCAGAAATACATATAGTACAATCCACGCTTTTCACTGTATTTCACATCCGGCGCCCACAGGCTGAGTCCGTCGTTATAAACAACACTATCCGGACAGCCGGTAAAGGACCACGGTCCTTCATCAATCTTGTAGAGTTCACCATAGATCGGATTGATCTCCGACATCCCTCCGACAAACCCTTTCCACTCGCGCAGATTTGTGGATTTGGCTGCCGCCATATGGGATCCGTAAATATAATAGGCACCGTCCGCTTCAAGGATCGAGGGATCGTGCACAGCGGTCCCGCCACTTATCGTTCCCGTCTTGATCTTATCCAGATCGACTTTGAAATCTGTCTTCAATGCCGCCTTTTCTTCTTTGGCGATCTTTTCCTGCTGCGCCTTGTCTACTTTAGGCGTTGCTGTCGCATTCTTCTCTCCGCCAGAACCTCCACAGCCTGTGAGAAGAAGTGTCAGTACCGTCAGCAGACTGACAGCTGCCTTTGTTTTTTTTCTCATGAGCCACCTCCTGATTTTCATTTCTTATGCTATTATAACAAAAAGAATCACAAGAATCAATGTCTTTTTTGTGCACATTTACCATTTAATCATTCATATCCTGAATTTTTATAAAATTAAATTTATATAAAAATACACAAAAAAATATATCACATTCTTATATTTTATGTTATAATATACATTAATACAAAAAACCAGAGCTCTAAATTAAAGGGGAGTGTACTTATGGGGAACACAAATACTACAGATATTGAATATGATTATCTGACCGGACTGGCGAACCGCCGGGGTCTGTATGGATACTTTGATACGTTAGAAAACGACTGTATTGTCCATGCCATGTTTCTTGATATTGACAACTTTAAACGAGTCAATGACATCTATGGGCACAGCATGGGCGACAAACTTCTGATCGCCATCAGCCACCTGATCCAGGATCATGCCCATGGGTTTACTGCGCGTGTCGGCGGAGACGAATATGTCGCCATCCTGGATGGAAATCTGGGTACCGGCGAGGTAGAGCGCATCGCTTCCAGTCTTATCGAAAATATGGAACATATTGATTTCCGTACAGACATCCTGTCCCTGGTATCCTTAAGCATCGGTGTCGTTTTTTCCCAGTCCGCCTCACAGCCCCTGGATGATATTCTCGCCAAATGCGACGCCGCCATGTACCAGTCAAAGAATAATGGCAAAAATAAATATACGATCTATCAGGCGAACGACAAGACGCTGGAAATCAACCGCAATATTGAGGCGGAGATGGAAGACGCCCTGAAAAACGGAGAGTTTCAGGTATATTTTCAGCCTAAGGTCAACATGGTATCCAGTAAACTGTGCGGAGCGGAAGGTCTTTCCCGATGGGTTCATCCAAAAGACGGCGTGAGAGAACCTATCTCCTACATCCCCCTCTTTGAAAAGAACGGTTTTATCGCTGACCTTGATATGTACATCTATGAAGAAGTATGCCGTCTGAAGGCGTCCTGGTCAGGTAAAGTTTATGAACATATCCCGGTTTCCGTAAATATGTCCCGCCTTCATCTGTACAACAAGCATTTTGTGGACGATCTGGTACAGATCGCCGGCAAATATAATGTTCCGGTCACGGAACTTGAGATTGAGATCACCGAAAATACTTTCATCAAAGATAATGCCGAGCTGATCCATGTGATAAAGATCCTTCAGGATCACGGCTTTACCGTATCCATTGATGATTTTGGATCCGGTTACTCCGCTCTCAACCTGTTGAAGGATCTGTCGGTTAATACGGTCAAAATCGATAAAGAATTTCTGCAGACTTCTTCGGATACGTTCCGTGGAAGGAAGGTTCTCCGCAATGTCATCGCTCTCTGCCGCGACCTGAAGATTGATGTGGTGGCAGAAGGGATCGAGACGAGGGAACAGGTCGATTTTATCACCCGCAGCGGCTGTCCCATCGGGCAGGGATTTTACTATTCCCGGCCAGTACCTGCCGATGAATTTGCCGTCTATGCCGAAGAACACCTCTCCCGTTTCGGTAATGATTTTTCTTTCCGCTTCAATGGCAGTCTCAAGTCAGAAGACGGTAGCATGGAAGGGCGCATCTGCGGCGAGGGACTTCGTTATGAGGATGGCATCTTCAAAGATTCAAAATCGATCTATTTTCCAGGCGGAACTTTGGAAACCAATATGATCGAACTGCCGCCGGAAGTGATCGTAAACGACAGTTATACCATATCCATGTGGGTACGTCCACAGGAGCTCCATCAGTGGTCTTCCTGCCTGTATGTCAAGTTTGAGACAGGATTTTTCAGCATCTGCCCTCTCGCCTGGGAAGGGCATGCAGATTTCCGCATCCGTGATTCCCGGGAGGTAAACGGCTGGTACGATGCCAGTTCCTGCCAGCTGCAGCCGGACCTGTGGTGGCATTTTATCATATCGTATAATGCAAATACTGAAATCGCCACATTTTTTATCAATGGCGATGTGCTGGCTGTCATCAATGAAGTACCGACAAACCGCTATGTCATAAGAGTGGCGCTGGGCGGCGATGTATTCCAGCCTTCCTTTATCGGTAATATATGCGAGCTTGTCATCTACAATGAAGCCAAGGATTATGATTTCATGCAGGAGCTGCATGAAAGCTATATCAATGACAGCAACTTCAACGGCGGTCCCCTGAAAAAACTGTTATGACCCGCTTTTGATATAACCTGGTCTTTTCAGGGTCCCTTTATTAAAACGATACTCCGGCGTCTCCAGAGGATATCTGATCTCATCTGCATAATACCAGGGATCGTCCTCATGCGCCGGATTTTTTAACAGCTGGAACTGCTGTGCTGGCGTATACCCCTGTCCCAGAAGAAATGCTTTCTTCCCCTCTTCATTTTCGCAGACATCTACTACCATCACGACATGACCGGGACTTCCCCCTTTTATAAAAATATCGCCTGTCTTTATATCTGCCACCTTTACTTTTTCTGACTCCCTGTCCAGGGAAAGTGTACTGGAATACGCAAATACCATACGCAGATATCTTTTGAAATTGTCATAGGAATCATCGTATCTCCCGCCATTTATCCAGGATGTGCGCTGTGCCACCTGGATGCGGAATCCTTCCCGCCATTTCATATATTCCGCCTGAAATCCATTGGCAAACTGGAACGATATTTTATCATACTGGCCCGTCTTCCAGAAATATTCAGCATAGACCCGGATCACAGAATCTGCACACTGCTGCAGATCCTCTTTCTCCAGCGGAAGCTTAAAAACTGCCACATGGGCGTCCTGATTCTTTTTATTTCTTCCATTATAAAGTTTTACCTTTGCACCGGCTTTTTTCAATTTATATTCCCGCAAAAATCTGCCCAGGCTGCCCTTCTTTTCTTTTACCCGCTGATATCCTTCCGGTGGGTTCACCCTCGTCTGCAGGGTCGTCCCCGCCTCGTTCATGATCTCTCCGCCGCCTGCCATGACGGCAGTACCGGACACGTTATCTCCCGCCACCGCCTGCCCGGATACTCCTGCCCCGGAAGCATTTGCCGCTCCGCCTGTCACGGCGACCTCGGTCTCACTCCCCCAGGTAAAAGGACGGCATACGATCAAAACCATAACCAGTACCACCGCACCAAGCACTGCCGCCAGCACAATGGCGTCTCTCTCTGTCATTCTGTGTCCCATTGTTTCCTCCATCCTCTATATAACTATAATCTACCTGTAGTCATGTATATCAAACTAGATTATTCTTGAATTATTTGTTATATTATGATATATTTTATATAAAGAAGTGCTACTGATAGACAGTTAGCCAACAAATATGCAACAGAATAGCCGCTTAGTTTGTCAGACTGGGGCGGCTATTTTTGTGTGTTATCACTATCTTTGCTTCCGATGGCGTATCCAAGACCGAAACAGGTCAGGCATAAACCAAGCACTGAAATCAATCCCTCAATCGTCAACATCCACTCAGCCCTCCTTTCAAATCTCAAATATGTACCAAAATACATTTTGATCGGAGGGTCACAATCCCTCCGAAGAGGGCTAACCGCCTACCATCATTAGTAGCACTAACTAAATACTACCACAGACAAGCAAAAAATTCAACCTTTTGATTTCACATGATGCTTTTTACCCCTCAATCCTTATCTGACAGCTTTTCATCGCCTGCAGTGCCACCTCATGGCTCTCCGGCGTCACTCCGGCACAGCATGTCGCATCTACCACGATTTCTGTCTCCGGCAGAAATGCTTTCAGCAACAGGGCATTGGAGATCACGCAGATATCGGTGCAAAGTCCCACTAACGTGACCCTTGCGATCCGATCTCTCCGGTCCTCTTCCTGAAGCATCTCTCCCAGCTCCACAGATCCAAACGAAGGCTTGTCTATCACAGCAAAGGCACCTGCCACCGGCAGCCCCGCGTCGATCTGCCACCCCGACGTCTCCCGGATACAATGCGGTACCGGCAGGTTTTTCCCCTCCTGCGTCTGCAGGTAATCCGGCTGATGGGTATCTCGTGTATACACCACCTTCCCCTGAAAGCGCTCTGCCTTCTCCCTGACCCTGGCTACAACCGCTTTTGCTTCTTCCGTCCCCAACGCACCATCAATAAAATCCTTCTGCATATCAACAATAATCAAAAATTCCTGCATTCTTTCCTCCGCAGGGCAATCGCCTAATAACCTTCAGATTTCAGGGCAACGGTATCATCCCATCGCCCGTCCACGGTACCACTCCCTGCGAAAAATCAAATCGTTACTTTCCTTTGCCAAATTCTTTTGCCGCCCTTCGCAGTGTGCGGTTTCTGTTCTGGTGGTGCATTAGTACCGCTGCGTGGCGGCTCTTAGTGCAAACGTGCTGTCAAAAGTCAGAAAAAACGACAGCAGACAACTCAGACAATACTCGGGCGGCAGATTGGCAAAGGAGGGCAACGATGATTTTTCGGGAAGCGGTACAAGGACAGGCATTTGGGATGATACCGCCGTCCTGCTGCAAATAATTAAGCGATCGCCCTGCTGCCTCCTTATTCCATCTGGTTTTTTTCTCTCTGATATAGTATACTACAAGGAAGAGAAAATATCAAACAGCAGAACAGTGATGTTCTCAGAATGGAGGATTCTATGTATACGATTCATGACCGGGTTTCCTACAGCTGCATCGACAAGGACGGACTTCTTGGCATCTCCAATGTAGTAGATGCTCTGCAGGACTGCTGTATGTTCCACTCCGAGGACGTCGGGCATCCGGCTCTGGAACTGCGAAAAAAGGACCGCGCCTGGCTGGTGAGTTCCTGGCACGTCGTTTTCAACCGCCGCCCTGTCCTGGGAGAACACATCACCGTCCACACCTGGCCTTACCAGTTTAAGGGGATTTTTGGATGCCGGAATTTCCTGATGGAGACGCCGGAAAAGGAAGTCCTCGCTTATGCCGATTCCCAGTGGTTTTATTTTGATTCAGCTTCCGGCCGCCCGGCACGGATCGATCCGGAAGAAAAGGAAGTATATCCTACGGAACCGCCTTATAATATGGAACACGTCTCCCGCAAAGTAATCTGCCCGGATAATCTGGAATTAAAACAGGTGATCGACGTATGTCCCAATTATCTGGACACCAATAACCATGTCAACAATGGTCAGTATGTCCGCCTGGCAGTCAATGCCCTTCCCATCGACTATGAAGTAAAAGAACTTCGTGCTGAGTTCCGCCTTGCCGCCAGGATGGGGGACACCCTCTATCTGCGCACAACGGTTCAGGAAAACCTGTTCTATGTTGTCCTGACAGATGAGGAAGGGGAACCTTATTTCCTGTGTGAGTTCAAAGAAGCCTAAAGGAGAATTTTATGAAAAAATCAGCAATCCGATCAGGTACGTCTGGCGGCAGAAGACAGAGAAATGAAATTGTAACCGAACGCTCGAATCTCTTTGAGCCTAATGTCTATATCACGGTATGTACTGAAATAGCAGGAAAAGTATGTCCGCATAAGTTGTCTGCCGCTGTAAAGCAGGCGTTTGAAGCAAACGAGGCTACTATGTCAAAAATCGTGTTGGATCATGGTTTTGCATATTATGAAAAAATGTCCGTATCAAACTGTAAAATAGAGATTACGAATGAAAATAAAAACTGGATAGAGCTTGTATATCAAAATGAAAAAATTCCGTTTGCGATTGATAAAGGTGAATTAGTCAGGGTTTTTATCATACCATCAGAGGATAAAACGCAGATTATGATTATGGCTCATCATTTAGTGGGCGATGGGAAATCCATCATCTATTTTGTCAAAGATATTATGAGTGCTCTATCCGATATTCCGCTTACCTACAAACCGCTTACTCTGCTTGAAAAAAATCTGCCGCAAAATGGGCTGCTTGTAGCGGCAAAAATATATGCCTGTTATTGTGATCATAAATGGGATAACCGTTTTTGGGTATGGCAGGACTATTATGATATGCACACTAAGTATTGGAAAACAGTTTCTTCCGATATAAAATATAAAACTTTGTCGGTGGAAGAAACACAAAAAATAATTGAATCCGCAAAACAAATCGGCTGTTCCGTGAATAGCTATATTGTAACGCTGTTTTTGAAAAAACATCCTCATCTGCGTAAAGTAGGAATACCTGTCAGCATACGGCAGAATAAAAACGAAGCTATGTCAAACCTTACTTCTGGTATTTTTATCAACTATAAGTATGATAGCAAGAAAAAATTTGCTCAGAATGCAGTGCGGGTTCATAAAAGAATAACAAGGATATTAAAGCACTATAAGACACTTGTACTGCAATTTGTTACTCTGCTGCCTATGACACTGATGGACGCAGTATTGTTCAATACATATAATTCCTGCTGTGACCGTTTAGCGGAAAAAACCGCAAAAATCCTGGGCTATAGCGAAAATACAAAAATAGAACTGGGCATCAGTAACCTTATGGTACTTGACATACCTGCTTCTTACGGAAATTATAAAATTAAAAATGTTATTTTTGTTCCCCCTGCGGTCTCCTATTCCCATAATATAATCGGAGTTTCAACCATTAACGGGAGAATGACAATTGCATATCACAATATCAGAAAATAGCGATTTGGTTATTTGCAGGAACAAGCATCGCAAAAACCGTAATCTGCTGCAATCGGATAAACGGGAGCCAGTGCCTGACAACTGCATCAAAGCACTGGCTCCTTTTTTCACCATTCATATCTTACGATACCACACGATATCATCAGTCATCGATTTCCTTTTCAAACTCCAGGATCTTTCCTGTCTTTGCATGGATCTTGACATCGTATTCGTAGATTCCTTCGATCATCTCGATTTCATATACCGGAATGCCGTCGTCTTTATCAAATTCCACCTTGACGATCGTTGCATTCGGTGCTTTTTTCTGTGCGATGCTCTTTGCCTTTGTAACACCAATATATTTTACCTTGGATGCGCTTTTTGTGGAAGTGATCTCCCACTCATACTCCAGAAGCTTCCCGGTTTTGCTGTTGTACACAAGCTCATACTTTTTACTGCCTTTTGTAAGCTTTACCTTGTACTGCGCCATACCGTCGTCATATTTAAGCCGGATGCTCCTGATCTTCGCCTTCTTTACCTGTTTCAGGGCTTTTTTCTTTATTGTCTTTCTGGACAGGTTTTTCTTATTCTGGTTTGTCACAGACGGATGCATGATCTCCCAGCCGTATTCCATCAGTTTGCCGTCCGAAGCACGGTATTTCAGTGAATACTCTTTATTCTTCTTATAGAGTTCGACATCATATACCAGCCTGCCATTTTCCATATCCGTATCAATTTCCTTTATCGTGGCAGAAGGAACTTTTTTCAGCGCTGCTTTTTTCGCCGCAGAAAAACTGCTGATCTTCTTTGCCCCCGCCGTCACGGCGCCCTCTGTCACAGATACGACAGACAGGATCATGCCAAAAACAAGAATTTTTTTCAAAATTTTTTTCATAGTCATTCCCTCGCTTTCTTATTTTGTGACTTAAGAATATCATACAAAGATTAAAAAAAGATTAAAAATTCACTTCCCTTTTCTTTTTCACTCCGCACCTCGATCCGTGCATGGTGAAGCCGGACAATCTCCGCCACCATGGACAGTCCCAGTCCCAGAGAATGGTTATGTGAGCTCCGGACAGCATCTGCCTGGTAAAACCGGTGGAAGATCTGAGCGGTTTCATTCTTATCCATGCCGATGCCGTCGTCCTTCACGCTCAGACAGACTGTCTCATTCTCCTTATATAACGATACAAGTATCGTTCCCTTTTCTTTCCCATACCGGAATGCATTGGAGATCAGGTTGGTGAGAAGCCGGATCAGCATCTCCGTGTTCCCCCGGATCGTCAGTCCCGGCTCTGCCTGCCAGGATAATGTGATCCCGTTGCGGCTGTTGAGCATCTGCTCTTCTGCCACTGTCTCCACCAGCCAGGAAAGATCCACCTCTTCCTCCTCCGGCAGTGTGTCCATCCTCTCCAGCCGGGAATACCGCAGCATCTCGTTGACGATCTTTTTCATATACTGTCCCTGCCGCTGTATCAGTCTGAGATCTTCTCTGTATTCTTCCCCTGTCCTGTCCCTTTCCAGCGTCAGCTCCGCCTGCGCCAGAATCGTGGAAACCGGGGTCCGCAGTTCATGGGAGATATCGGAGGTAAACTGCTTTTCGCCCTCAAACGCCTGCTCCAGCCGGTCCATCATCCGGTTAAAGGAATCGGCGAGCTGATGCAGATCATCCCTGCCGCGGTCCAGCTCAATGCGGCGGGACAGATCCATCCCATCGTTGATGCTCTCCGCCGTAGCCGTCATCTGGCGGATCGGCCGCAGAAAACTTCCTGCCAGAAGATAACCCCCGACGATCGCCACGAGGACAAGGGCCGGGACGACCAGGAGCGACAGTTCCACCATCCTGCCAAGGATGGTCTCCGAGGCATTTTCATTGACGAATCCCTGCAGTACCAGCCCTTTTAGTTCTTCCTCTTCCAGCTGTACACAGTAAACATAATATCTTTCCCCGTCCACCATCTGTGTCTGCACCCGGTCTCTGTCTGTGAGAGGGCTGTCGATCGGCGGTGTTCCGTATATAATCCTGCCGCCGTCATCTTTCAGCACCGTATAAACGCCCTGCCGTTCCGGCACAAAATCATCATCGATCTCCAGATAACCTTCTCCATATGAGAGATAATGGTCTCCCGGTTCCACCTCATCGGCCTCAAAATCATCGGTATACTCAATCTCATCCCTGTTATTTTCGACCACCCCTTTAAGGTTCGCCTCTACATCCGTATAGAGGACATAACGGTTGATCACAAAGATCAGGGTAAACATGATGGCAAAGATAACTATCATCAGTGCCGAGAACCACAGGGTAATCTTCGTCCGAATCGTCATAAGCACTCACTCTTCCTCCCGGATCACATATCCGCGCCCCCGGACCGTATGGATCAGCTTCTGGTCAAAGTCCGCATCAACCTTTTTGCGCAGATACCGGATGTACACATCAATTATATTGGTACCGCCCTCATAATCATAATTATAGAGGCTGTTCTCGATCTGCTCCCTGCTCATCACTTTATTTTTGTTGCGCAGCAGATATTCCAGCAGGGAAAATTCTTTTGCCGACAACGGGATCTCTTTCCCTGCCCGCGTCACCTTATGCGCTGATATATCCATGGACAGATCGGCAATCCCGTATACGTTTACCACTGCCGCCACGGTCTTTCTTGTCATGGCACGGATCCGTGCCGTCAGTTCTTCAAAAGAAAACGGTTTGACGACATAATCGCTCGCACCCAGATCGAGTCCCTGCACCCGGTCTGCCACTGCGTCTCTCGCCGTCAGAAAAAGCACCGGAGACATTCCGCCTCCGGCACGATATCGTCTGAGCACTTCAAAGCCATCCAGTCCCGGCATCATGACATCCAGTATCACGGCATCATATTCCAGCTGCTGCATATAATAAAGGGCATCTTCGCCGTCCAGGCAGGCATCCACGGAATACCCGTCGGCAGTCAGCTTTTTCTCTATGATCTGACACAGATCCTGTTCGTCTTCCGCTACCAGCACGCGCATGAACTCACCTTCTATACCTGAAATTTCTTTAAGAAGAGGCGGGTACGTTCATTCTTCGGATGATCGATCACCTCTTCCGGCGTCCCCTCTTCTACTACCATACCCTCATCCATAAAAAGTATGCGGTCCGACACCGCTTTGGCAAACTCGATCTCATGCGTCACGATGACCATCGTCATCTTTTCTGCCGCCAGCCGTTTCAGCACCCGGAGTATCTCAGCCGTGATCTCCGGATCCAGCGCCGATGTCGGTTCATCAAAATAGAGCATCTTTGGTTTCAGCGCCAGCGCCCTTGCGATCGCCACACGCTGCTGCTGTCCGCCGGACAGCTCGCATGGATAGGCGCTCTCTTTCTCTTCCAGACCCACTTTGGCAAGCAGTTCGCGGACTTCCCGGTACACTTCCTCCTTATCCCTCTTCTGGATCGTTATGGGCGCATCGGAGATATTTTTCATCACCGAAAAATGGGGGAAAAGGTTAAAGTCCTGAAATACAAGACCGAAATTTGACTGCGCCCTCTGCAGCTCTTTTGCTGCCGGATAGACAGCTTTTCCGGATGCGTCGTTCGCCACGATCTTTTCATCGCCATACGAAATCTCGCCCCCTTCTGCCCGCTCTAAAAAGGTGGCGCAGCGGAGCAGGGTCGATTTCCCGGAACCGGATGGTCCGAGGATCGAGACCACCTCGCCCTCTTCTACCTGAAGGCTGATGTCCTTCAGCACTTCCTTTCCATCAAAACTTTTCTTTATATGACCGATCGTCAATACACTCATAATATTCCTCCCTCTCAGCGGTAATAATCCAGCCGTTTCTCAATCTTCTCCATAACAAAAGCAACGACGAAATTAAAGATATAGTAAAATACACCGGCGATAAACAGCGGCATCAGTGACCGTTCTGCTGCAGAGATCTGCCGCGCGATCGTAAACATCTCTGTATAGGCGATGGCAAAGGCAAGAGAGGTATCCTTTACCAGTGTGATCACCTCATTTGTCACCGGCGGGAGCACCCGTTTTACCATCTGTGGGAACAGGATGCGGAAAAATGTCTGTCTCCGGCTGTATCCCATGATCGTCGCCGCCTCTCTCTGTCCGACCGGTATGCTCTGGATGCCGGAACGGTAGATCTCTGCAAAATACGCCGCATAATTCAGCGAGAATCCGATGATCACAGCGTAGAACCGGTAAGAATACGGCGTCGATATGCCAAACACATAATAGGGCGCATAAAAGATCACAAACAGCTGCAGCATGAGCGGCGTTCCCCTCATGATCGAAATATAGATCCGTGCGATCCACTGCAGTATCTTAAACCGGGACATCCTCACGGCTGCGATGCCGAGACCAAGCGGCATGGAAAACAGTATCGTCAGCAGAAAGATCGCCAGCGTAGCAAGCATGCCGCCGCCAAGCTTCTTCAAAATACCGGTAAACGTAAAGGACGTATTGTTATTCCCCGCCTCTTCCGCATCGCTCTCACCGGATGCCGCGGCTTCTTTCGGCGCCGGCGTCGCCAGCTTGCTTGTATCGATGGCAGGGACTGCTCCCCCGTCTATGTAAGTCTTATCTTCCAGGCTGAGGCTGGCGCTGTCTTCAAGTCCCCATTTCTTCACTATGGTATCAAACGCCCCGTCATAGAGCATCTCCAGCAGTGTCTTCTGCACCTGGTCCCTCAGCTCTTTGTTCCCTTTCTTGAAACCGATCCCGTATTCTTCGGAAGAAATATGCTCCTCCAGCATTACGAGAGTATCTTCTTTTCCCTTGAGCTGGTAGGCAGCCACACCGATATCCATCCCGATGGCATCCACCATACCGCTCTCCAGATTCATGACTGCGGCATTATAATCCCCTACCTGCTGCAGCTCCTTCAGCGAAGCTGCCAGCGCCTTGTTTTCTTTTGTGGCGTCCTCTCCGGTCAGCGCCGCCAGCGCAGACGAATCATTCTGCACCACCAGTATTTTATCTTTCAGATCCGACAATTTCGTGATGCCGGAATCTTTTTTCGTGATCACCACCTGGGAATTGTCGACATACGGCGTCGACCAGGTATAGTCCTTCTCTCTGCCGTTCATCGTAAAACCGTTCCAGATACAGGAAATGGCGCCCGTATCAAGCTCCGAGTCCTTGGCGTCCCACGATATCGGTCGTTTCACCAGTTTCCAGTTATTCCTCTTACAGACCTCTTCCGCGAGGTCCAGATCAAAGCCCACATAATTCCCGTCCTCATCCATATATCCATATGGCGGGAATTCGGCGTCAAAGCCTACGATGAACTCCTGCTGTTCTGCCGCTTTCAGCGGTTGTGCACCAAACGGTAACAAAACTGCCGCCCACAGAAAAAGAAGTCCGGTCATAAGAAATCTCATTCTTTGTTTTTTCTCGTTTGCTTTCATGATTTCCTCCATTCGCTTTCAGAATATTCCTATATTATTATCTGTCACAGCTATCCAAATGTCAACCTATATCTCCATTTTCCTCTTCCTCTTCAAGAAGCCGCAATCCGGCTGTGCTGGTCACAGGGAGGGAAAAGATGATCCCGCCTGCCGGACTGTCTGTCCCCGCCTGCTCCATGATCGCCCGCATGATCTCATTTTTCTGCTTTGTCTTCACTACGATAAAGATCATTTCCTTCTCCTCTGCCAGCGAAATCCCCAGAAACTTCCTGGCATGTTCCGCACCCGTCCCCTTGGCATGGATCACGGTCCCCCCCGGGGCATGTGCGCTGCGGGCGGCGTCCATGATCGTCTCAATATGCCCGGCATTGGCTATCGTGATCAAAAGTTCAAAATCGGTTCCCTTCAATGAGCTCTCCTCCTCAATCCTGACATCCTGACATGCCGTGAGATAATTCAGCGCCTTTTTCCCTCCAATGCTGCTGAGAGGTATGAGAAAGGCGATCCCTCTTCCCGGTATGTCGATATGCATTCTGTTATACAGTTCTTTCCTCAGCCTTTTCCATACATCCGGGGTGACAAAAGAAAAATAAACCGCTTTTTCTGTCGCCTCCATCCCCAGATAGTCAAGAATCATGCTGTTTGCCGTACCGGCGCCCAGCGCTGTCAGTGTGATATGGATATCATTCTGCCTGAAAAATGCGATGAACCGGTCCCGCATTCCCCGGTTGGTGATAATCCCCATCAAATAGATTTCATTCATGAAAGCCTCCCTTCCCGTCACAGTTCGATAATATCATCCTCACCCCATATATCAAGATAAGACTCTTCTGCCTCTTCTGTCCTGCCTGCCCGGAACCGGTACACGGCTCCCAGGATCTGGATAGCGATCAGCGGCGTCATCGCCACCATCGCCACGACCCCGAATGCATCCCGGACAATATTGCCTCCCACCGCCTGACACGCCCCCATGGCAAAGGGCAGGAGAAAGGCTGCCGTCATCGGACCGGATGCGACGCCGCCGGAATCAAAGGCAATCGCCGTAAAGATTTTCGGCACAAAGAAGGACAGACAGAGCGCCATGATGTAGCCCGGCAGGATAAACCAGAGCAGGGAGATCCCCGTCAGCACCCGCACCATGGCAAGGCCGATCGAGACCGCCACGCCAAGGGACAGACTGATCTCCATGGCACGGCCCGGTATCGCTCCCGATGTGATCTCCTCTACCTGTTCCATCAATACATAGATCGCTGGTTCCGCCCTGACGATAAAGAAACCGATAACCATACCGATCGGGATCAGGATATACCGGTATGGCAGTCCTGCGATCATACCGCCCAGATAACTGCCGGCCGGCATAAACCCTACGTTGGCTCCGGTCAGAAACAGAACCAGACCGATATAAGTATAGAGGATACCGATCAGGATCCGCAGAAGTTTCCTTTTCTTTAAGCGCAGGGAAACCACCTGGAACAGGGCAAAAAATACGGTGATGGGCAGCAGCGACACCGCGATCTCTTTTATGTATTTGGGAAACCCGGAGGCAAAGCTGTTCCATAATTGCACAGAATCCCGGATATCCGGCGTCGGAGAAGGGATGTATCCGGTATCTTTCGGATGATACAAAAGACCAAGAAAAAGCACTGCCGCTACCGGACCGATAGAGCAGAGAGCAACTAGCCCGAAGCTGTCTTCTTCGGCATGCCGGTCACTGCGGACAGCAGCAAAGCCGACTCCCAGCGCCATGATAAAAGGCACTGTCATCGGTCCCGTAGTCACCCCGCCAGAGTCAAACGCCACCGTAAAGAAGTCCTCCGGGATCAGGGAAGCAAGCACAAATAATGCGGTATAAAAACAGATCAGCAGCGCAGAGAGCGCCCGGAAAAGCAGCATACGGAGCATGGCTATCACGAGGAACAGCCCGACGCCGCCGGCCACTGCCAGGATCAATACATGGTTGGGTATGGATGGTACCTGCTCTGCCAGAACCTGCAGATCCGGTTCGGAAACTGTGATCACAAACCCCAGGGCAAAACAGAGCAGGAGGACAACCGGCACATGACCGGCATTCGCCATCTTCGTCCCGATCTTCTCCCCCATGGGCGTCATGGAAAGCTCCGCCCCCAGCGTGAAGAACATCATGCCCGCGATCAGGAGTACCGCTCCAAACAGAAAAAGCAGCAGGATACCTGCCGGGACCGGCGCGATCGTGAAACTGAGCAGCAATACGATCCCGATAATGGGACAGACTGCCGCCAGTGCCTCTTTCAGTTTATCTGTCAATCTCAAATCCATGTTATAATCTGACATCCATGCCCCCCTCATTTATCTACAGATTCCAGGCTTTTCTTACTTAATATACTCAATATTTCATATTTTTGCAAGTTCCCTGCTGATTTCGCGCAGAATAAATTGATTTCTTCTCACTTTTTCTGTATAATTATTCTTATGAAAAATGTCATTTTGTGAGGTGAAAAACATGATAAAACGTTTTCGTATTTTTGCCGCTTTTGCAATTCTCCTGACAACATTGTCCACCGGCTGTCAGAAGGAAACGCCCACAGTCAGCCTTTCCATCTGGACTTCCGCCGGAGAGCAGGAAGTGATGGAAGAAATGATTGAGGCTTTCAAGAAAAAATATGCCGATGACGCACAGTTTGAGATTACGATCAGCAAAGAGGATGAAAAAACATGCCGGGATACGGTGTTGTCCGATCCGAAAGGGGCTGCCGATCTCTATACGTTTGCCTCTGACCAGTTTGATGACCTGCAGAGAGAAAATGCGCTTCTCCCGATCACGGATCAGACAGATCAGATTATTGCAGAGAACGGCGGAGAAGATTCTGCGGCGATCCAGTCCTCGTCCAAAGACGGCACACTCTATGCCTATCCCCTTGTGGCAAGCAATGGATATTTTATGTACTACAATTCCTCCTATTTTACAGAAAAGGACGTGGAATCTTTTGATGCTATGCTTACTATCGCTGCTAAAAAGGGAAAAAAGGTGGCGATGGACTATAGCAGCGGATGGTACATTTATTCCTTTTTTAAAGGCGCCGGACTGGATGTGGAAATGAATGAAGACGGCATTACAAATACATGCAACTGGAACGAGACATCCACTCCCCACACCGGGGTCGACGTGGCAAATGCCATGCTTGCCATAGCCAGACATCCCGGTTTCATTAACTGTACCGATGAAGATTTTATAAAAGGGGTAAAGGACGGAACCATCATTGCCGGGATCAATGGCGCCTGGAATGCCAGTACCATCGAAGAAGCATACGGAGAACATTATAACGCAGCTAAATTACCGACCTATACGCTGGGTGGAAAACAGGTGCAGATGCACAGCTTTGCCGGATACAAATTACTCGGAATCAATGCCCATACGAAAAATCCACAGTGGGCGATGCGCCTTGCCACATGGCTCACCAATGAAGAAAACCAGACTACCCGTTTTCGCAAAAGAGGGGAAGGACCATCCAATATAAAAGCAGCCGCTTCCAGGGAAGTCCAGTCCTCCCCGGCGATCAAAGCATTGGGAGAACAGGCAAAATACAGCCATCTACAGCATGTGGCGGAATCCTTCTGGACTCCGACTTTCAAGTTTGGCACCACGATCGCCGGAGGCAACCGGGACGGCGCCGATCTCCAGAAGCTGCTGGACACCCTGACAAAAGAAGTAGCATCCAAACCAAAAAAATGAGGTCAATATGAAGATCAGAAAAATAATGGCGAATATGAAGGGAATTCCCTTTAAAGTTTTTATAATGGTACTTACAGCGGGTATTATCGGTATTATCGGTGTGGTCCTATTGAAATATGATATCGAAAAACTGTCGCAGAGTTACCGGGAGATCATAGAAGAACATAACGTAAACCGGTCCTATATGGAAGAGATCAGCCAGAAGCTCTACCAGCACCGTTCCATTATCGCCGCCCATGTAGCATCCGAAAATGAAAACGATTATAAAACATTTGAAGAGGAAGAGGCACAGCTGCGAAAGGAGCTGGAACAGCTGCTGGCACGGTTCCGGGAGAGAATGACCGGCAATGAACGGGAGCAGATGTACCACAAGGTTTATTCGGATTACTACAGCTATGTCCAGAACGTAGAAGTCACACTGCAGTTAAGCCGGGAGGGCAGCACAGAAACAGCTGTTTTCTACCTGACAGGACAGATGAGTGATTTTCTGGAAAGCGTCAATGCCAACCTGTCTGGTCTGGAGCAGCTGACCAGAAAAGAGATGGATGCCGCCAAACAGAAGATGAACTCGTATATCCGGTTCTCCCGGATCAGCACAGTCGTATGTATCGTCATGATTTCTGTCACTATGCTGGTCTGCCTGATCTATTGCGTCACGATCACCAGTCACCTGAATCTCTACAAAAAGAATCTGGAGGAGGAGGTCCGTCAAAAAAATCTGTCTCTGAGCAGACACAACGAAAAGATGCTCTCCCTGCAGGACAATATCATCACCGGAATGGCAAACCTGATCGAAAGCCGGGACGGGGACACCGGAGAACATATCAAAAGAACCAGTTTCTATGTTGGTCTGCTGGCACGCGCCCTGCAGAAAAAAGGACTGCATAACGATATCCTGACCGATGCGTATATCGAGCTGCTGGTAAAGGCTGCCCCCATGCACGATATCGGAAAGATCGCCGTTCCCGACCATATCCTGCAAAAACCGGGCAGACTGACTCCGGAAGAATTTGAAACCATCAAACAGCACGCCTGCGAGGGCGGTAAAATCGTCCGTGAGGTACTGGGCTCCATCGAAGAAAAGGAATATGTCGAAATCGCCTCTGACGTCGCCGCCTATCACCATGAAAAATGGGACGGCAGCGGCTACAATCAGGGACTTGCCGGAGAAGACATCCCCCTGTCCGCCCGCATCATGGCAGTAGCCGACGTGTTTGACGCCCTGGTCTCTAAACGCTGTTATAAAGAGGCCATGCCGATGGAAGAGGCCTTTGATGAGATCGAACGTTCCGCCGGAACTCATTTCGACCCCCGGCTTGCCGAAGTCTTTCTTGATCTCAGGGATGAGATCACGGAATTTCTGAGTTCCACTGACGTCTCGGAATAGAGGTTATCATGAAAGAAAATTATAAAAAGACAATGGCTGCCTGTTTTATTGGTTATATCGTGCAGGCTATCGTTAACAATTTCGTACCGTTGCTATTTGTAACATTCCAGAGCAGCTACCATATTTCTCTTTCAAAAATAACGGCTTTGATCACCGTTAATTTTATCATTCAGTTAATCGTCGATATGCTGTCGGCAGGATTTATCGACCGGATCGGTTATCGTGCTTCGGTCATTATCGCGCACATTCTCTCGGCTGCCGGGCTGGTCTCACTGACCGTTCTGCCCGGACTGCTTTCGGATGCCTTCTTAGGAATCATGATTTCCGTCGTTATTTATGCCATCGGCGGCGGTCTGATCGAAGTGCTGATTAGTCCGATCATGGAGGCATGTCCTACGGATCATAAAGAAAAAGCTATGAGCCTGCTGCACTCCTTCTATTGCTGGGGGCATATGGGAGTCGTGTTATTATCAACGGCTTTTTTTGCATCAGTTGGAATCAGTCACTGGAAAATCCTCACTGTGATCTGGGCTCTCATCCCTGTCTGTAACATCCTCCTGTTTGCCAAAGCGCCGATCCTTTCTTTGAATGCTGGTGAGAAACAGGGATTGACCATAAAACAGTTATTTACGAATCAAACGTTTTGGATTTTTATGCTGATGATGATGTGTGCGGGAGCATCCGAACAGGCGATCAGCCAATGGACGTCCACTTTTGCTGAGCAGGGACTTGGCGTAGGTAAAACAGCCGGCGATCTGGCAGGACCGATGTCTTTTGCCATGCTTATGGGTACATCCCGATTGATCTATGGTAAATACGGCCATATGCTGAATCTGGACCGTTTTATGAAATACAGCACGATCCTTTGTGTTGCCTCATATTTGTGCATTGCCCTTGTGCCCATACCAGTGATCAGTCTGCTCGGATGCGCTGTATGCGGTTTTTCTGTCGGCATCCTCTGGCCCGGAACTTTCAGCAGGGCAGCCGTTTCCATAAAAGGCGGCGGAACCGTTTTGTTTGCCATGCTCGCCCTGGCAGGCGACCTCGGGTGTTCCGGGGGACCGACCCTGGCAGGCATTGTGTCAAGCCGATGCGGCAACGATCTGCGAGCCGGAATACTGGCTGCGATCGTTTTTCCTGTCCTGCTGCTAGTCTGTATGATGCGTTCTGGTAAAGTAACATCACCGTATTCATAACAAAACCATTTTACTATATCTACTGTCAATAAAATATCAGGTCTTTTGTTTGACAATTTCCCTCCAGAGACTTATAATATATATTACATCAGTAAGAATTAAAAGGAGGGGTACCTACTACTATGAGTGCATTGCCGCAAATTTCTGAAGCAGAATATGAAGTAATGAAGATTGTATGGAAATATGCACCAATAAACACAAATGAAATAACAGAAAAGCTTTTACAAACATCTTCATGGAGTCCGAAAACCATACAAACCTTAATTAAACGTCTGGTAAACAAAGGCGTTCTTGCTTATGAAAAAGACAGCCGGGTATTTGTATACACGCCTTTGGTTCAGGAATGTGATTACATTGGTCAGGAAAGCAAATCTTTTCTGGATCGTTTTTATGGTGGAAATATTACTGCTATGTTATCCTCATTCATTGAAAATGACAGATTATCAGAAACGGAAATCAATAGTCTGCGTTCACTGCTTTCTACCAGTTTCCATAAGGAGGAAGATTGAATGGTTAACTTTGTAGTATATTTTTTTATATGTAATCTTTTTATCAGTGGCATGATCGGCATCCTTCTTATTACAAAAAAAGCATTTAAAACTACGTTGTCCAGTCGAATGCAATATCATCTTGGGTTTATGATATTTGTGCTTTTAGCACTTCCTTTTATTCCGATTCGTATATTCAATATATTTCCCTGGTTAAATACGCTAACTGACACTCACACTGATTTTACGAATCCTGTCTCAAACGTGTCGAACTACCCCTGCCTTACTGACACTTCAAAGCAAGTCAATGACTTTGCTATTTCAGTCAGCCATAAAGCACCATCAGTAGTCGGCTATATATTATGCTGCCTATGGTTTACCGGAATCTGTATAATGATATTTTGGGCAGTGAGGTCATTATTTCATTTACACAAAATCATCAAATCCTCAATTCCCCTGCAAAATAGCGAAGTCAGAAATCTTTATTGTGAATGTTTAAGTGAAATAGGAATCAACTTAGAAATTCCGATCTATAGCACGGCATTTCTAAAATCTCCTGTTATTGCCGGTTTCCTAAAACCACGTATCTATCTGCCAATCCATATAATATCAGATTATAATGCTGCCAGTATGCGATTTATGTTATTGCATGAATTACAGCACTTCAAGCATAAAGACATCGTTACAAATTATCTAATCAATTTAGCAGGGATATTGTACTGGTTCAACCCTCTTGTCTGGTATGCTTTGAAAGAAATGAGAAGCGAACGTGAAATTGCCTGTGATTCTTCCGTTCTACAAATGCTGCGGGAAACAGAGTATGAAAATTATGGCAATACCCTGATCAACCTTGCAGAAAAAATTTCCAGAGAAAATTTCTTTTTTACCCCTTTCCCGTTTTTTACAGGTATCGGTGGAAATATGAAACAAATACAAAAAAGAATCTTGAATATATCAAAATATAAGAAAAAAAGCCGTCGACAAAAAGTACAAGGCCGCCTTGCCTGTATTTTAATCATAGCAATCTTTCTTGTGCTTTTACCTGTCCTTCCAACCTATGCAAGAGGACAGGAGAGATATGATTTTCACGAAGAAGATAAGAATATTACCTATGTAGACTTAAGTTCTGAATTTAATGAATACAAAGGCAGCTTTGTATTATATGACAGCAACAACGATACTTGGACAATTTATAACAAAGATGCTGCCTTAGAGCGAATAACACCTAATTCTACTTATAAAATCTATGATGCCCTGCTCGGTTTGGAATCCGGCATTATTACACCAGAACATTCTAAGATGACATGGAACGGAGAAGATTATCCTTTCGATACCTGGGAATCTAATCAGGATTTAAGTTCAGCAATGCATTCTTCTGTTAATTGGTATTTTCAGAATATTGACAACATAGTAGGAATGGACAATGTAAGAGCATATTTGGAAGATATCGGATATGGGAATCAACAAACCAGCAATGACACAGATTTATACTGGACTGATTTTTCTCTGAAAATATCTCCCATAGAGCAAGTCGAACTGCTGAAAAAATTTTACCAAAACACTTTCGGGTTTAGCAGCAAAAATATAAACACTGTAAAAGATGCGATTCTCATAGCAAGTACACCAGATGGCACTCTCTCTGGCAAAACAGGAACTGGCAGAGTAGACGGACAAGATACAAATGGTTGGTTTATTGGATATATTGAAAAATCCGGCCACGTCTACTATTTTGCCACAAATATTCAAGGTACCTCTAACACTACAGGAAGTACGGCAACCGAAGTCTCCCTGTCCATTTTATCAGATATGGGACTTTGGATCAATGGCTAAACCGATATTCATATTCTGGTATATCCTTAATGCCCTCATTCAAAATTTTATTGCCCAAATACTGAAAACTGCCATCTTCTGCGAAACGTACTGTTAATTCATGCGTAATTACCGCCTCATCACATAATACCATTTCACATACAGCATCCACAGTCAATGTAATCGTTCCGTCTGAATTATCCTTTATCTTAGTCACTTCCGGTGTCGATGTTCCAAAAAAGGCAGGAGCATAATTAAAGCATCCCAATCTTTGCCACAAATATGTCCCTTTCTTTTTATCATAAGCAGCATACTTTTGTATTACCTCAGAAGTAACCGGAAGATATTCCATAATCAGATTCTCAAATTTATCTTTCGGTATTCCGTCCGGATATTTTTTTCCATTATATTTTTTCTTATATTTCATCTTATATAGATATTCATAAAGCCCATTGTAATCTATCTTTCCTAAGTGATTTTCATCCCAATCCGAACATAGAAGATTATTCCCCTGATATCCCAACCCTTGAACACATTGTTTCGAGAGCCTGCGTTTCCTTTTGCTCTTTGGTTTAACCCGAATTAAGCAGCTCCCATCAACCATTTCCGTTACTTCCGGATA